>NZ_JAHHIT010000044.1 GCF_024539675.1 Streptomyces hilarionis
CCCCAGCGCCCCGCACCGCCCGGCACCGCCCCCACGAACGGAGTCCGAGCATGTTCCAACCTCCCACCCGTCGAGGCCTGTTGAGGCTGGCCGCCGGGACCGCGGCCGCCGCGCCGCTCCTGCACGCGACCTCGGCTGCGGCCCGGCCCGCGAACGCGTCCACCCACCGGTCCGCGGCCGCGGAACCCGCCGTCGCGTCCGCGGGCTCCGCGGCCGTCCCCTCGACCTGGGCGGTGCAGCCCTTCCCCCTCGGCCAGGTCAGCCTCGGCGACGGCGTCTTCCGCCGCAAGCGCGACCTCATGCTCGACTTCGCCAGGGTCTATCCCGCCGACCGCATCCTGGCGGTCTTCCGGGCCAACGCCGGACTCGACACCCGAGGCGCCCGGCCGCCGGGCGGCTGGGAGACCGCCGACGGCAACCTGCGCGGCCACTTCGGCGGCCACTTCCTCACCCTCGTCTCGCAGGCGTACGCCGACACGCGGGAGGCCGCGCTCAAAGCCAAACTCGACGATCTCGTCGCCTCGCTCGGCGAGTGCCAGCGGGCGACGGCCGACCACGGATCGCCGAAGCCGAGCCATCCCGGCTACCTCGCGGCGTACCCGGAGACGCAGTTCATCCTGCTGGAGAGCTACGCGACCTACCCCACCATCTGGGCGCCCTACTACACCTGCCACAAGATCCTGCGAGGGCTCCTCGACGCACACACGCTGGGCGGCAACGCGCAGGCGCTCGTCATCGCGTCGGCGATGGGCGACTGGGTGCACAGCCGCCTCGGCCGGCTGCCGAAGGCGCAGCTGGATCGCATGTGGTCGATCTACATCGCCGGCGAGTACGGCGGCATGAACGAGGTCCTGGCCGACCTGTACACGCTCACCGGACGCGAGGAGCATCTGGCGGCGGCCCGGTGCTTCGACAACACCCCGCTCCTGGACGCCTGCGCCGCCGACCGCGACCTGCTGGAGGGCCGGCACGCCAACCAGCACATCCCCCAGTTCACCGGTTACGCGCGGCTGTCCGACCACACCGGCGAGGAGGAGTACGCGGCCGCGGCCCGCAACTTCTGGGCCATGGTCGTGGGTCCCCGGACCTACGCTTCGGGAGGCACGGGCAAAGGCGAGTTGTTCAAGGCCCGAGGCGCCGTCGCGGCCACTCTGGGCCAGGACAACGCCGAGACCTGCGCCACCCACAACATGCTCAAGCTGAGCCGGCAGTTGTTCTTCCGCACGCCGGATCCCGCCTACATGGACTACTACGAGCGGGCCCTGACCAACCACATCCTGGCCTCGCGCCGGGACGCCCCCAGCCAGGACAGCCCGGAGGTCACCTACTTCGTCGGCATGGGCCCCGGCGCGGTGCGCGAGTACGACAACATCGGCACCTGCTGCGGCGGCACCGGCATGGAGAACCACACCAAGTACCAGGACTCCGTCTTCTTCCGCTCCGCCGCGGGCGACGCGCTGTACGTCAATCTCGCCCTCGCGTCGACTCTGCGCTGGCCGGAGCGGGGGCTCGTCATCGAGCAGAGCAGTCCCTATCCGGCCGAGGGAGTGCGCACCCTGACCTTCCGCGAGGGCGGCGGCAGCTTCGACCTGCGTCTGCTGGTCCCCTCCTGGGCGACGGCGGGCTTCACCGTCGGCGTCAACGGGGTCGTGCAAACGGTCCGGGCGACGCCCGGCAGCCACCTCACCCTGAGCCGGACGTGGCAGCGCGGCGACCGGGTCACCGTCTCCGCTCCCTACCGGCTGCGCGTCGAGCGCACCCCCGACGACCCGAGCGTGCAGTCGCTCTTCTACGGGCCCGTCCTGCTGGTCGCCCGCAGCGAGGCGAGCACACTGCGGGAGTTCTCGTTCTACAAGGATTTCAGGCTCCGCGGCGACCTGGCCGACTGCGTCCGGCCGGAGGGCAGACCGCTGCACTTCACCACGCACGGCCTGACCCTGGCCCCGTTCCACCTGGCGGACGACGCCCGCTATCACGCCTACTTCCGCCGGGCGGAGCCGTCCGTGGTGTTCGGCGGGACGGACTCAGGCGTCGCCAACCGCGCCCGCGGCGACGGCCTGACCTTCCTCGACGTCCTCTGGCAGCAGGCGCCGTTCACGACGTCGGCCCGGTTCACCGCCGCGGTGCGCGCGCTCGCCGGCGCCTGGGTCGCCCAGGGCCTGTTCACCACGTCGGAACGGGACCGTGTCGTGGCGGCAGCGTCCCGCCTGCGGCAGTGACGGCGGGAGAGGAGAGGGGAGGTGACGGGAGAGGAGAGGGGAGGTAAGGGGAGAGGCCGGGCGGGGAGTCAGTCCTCCAGGCTGCCGATGGCCTCGGCCAGCCACTTCTTCTCCTCGGCGCCGGTGGCGCGAGCGATGCGCAGCATGCCCTGCTGGAAGATGCTGGGCGCTTCCTCGGCTCGCACGGGCTCGCCCTCGCGGTAGAAGAAGCTCGCCGGGACGTCGAGGAAGGCCTGCCGCCGGCGCAGCACCGCCGCCTGCTCCGCGCGGTCCGGGAGGTGGTGCAGGAAGGCGAGCAGCGTGAAGAAGCGCTGCCCGTCGGTGATTTCGGCCTCCTTGGGGTGCCGCAGCCGCGCCAGCAGTTCGGTCCGGCCCGCTTCGGTGAGGGACAGGACGCGGCGGGGCGCGGCGCCGCTTCCCGGCTCGGTGTGCTGCTCGATCAGACCCGCTTTCACCAGCCTGGAGACAGCCGGATAGAGCGCTCCGTCGCTCACCGGGCGGATGTGGCCGCTGAGGCCCTGGATGCGGGCTTTCACCTCGTATCCGTGCAGAGGCTCCGCGAAGAGGAAACCCAGAATCGACAACTCCAGCATGCCCCCGGCTCCTTCCTGTGACCGTCGGCCCGGTGCCTCTCCGCGGTCTTGCCCGTCCCGTGCCGTCATGCTATCTCTTTTCGCTGTACCTCGATTCGAGGTACAGCGAAAAGAGGGGGATCGTCCATGGAGGCAGCGGAGCACCGACGCAGGCTGGTGTCGCTCGCGTATCCGGTGTACTGCGAACTGCTCGCGGGGGTCACGGCCGGGATCGTCAACATGGTCTGGGTGGCCCGGCTCGGCGGCAGCGCTGTCGCTGCGGTGGCTGTCGCCACGAACGTCGAGAACCTGCTGCTCGGCGTCATCCTCGTCGCCGGCTCGGGCACGACCGTGCTCGTCGCGCGAGCCAGAGGAGCGGGGGACCGGGCGGCGATGCGTTCCGCGGTGCGCGGCGGATGGGCCCTGTGGGCACTCGTCACGCCGGTGGTCGCCCTCGGCGGATACCTGTGCCGTGAACCGCTCGGCCACCTCGTGCTCGGCGGCGGCAGCAGCGACTCGCTGCCCCTCGTCACCGGCTATTTCGCGATCGCATTGCCAGGAATCGCGGTGTTCTTCGCCACCAACGTCGTGGACGGCATCCTCAAGGGCGCGGGCGACACCCGCACCCCGATGAAGCTGGCGCTCCTCGCGAACGGTCTGATTCTCGGGCTGGATCCCCTGCTCATCCTCGGATGCGACCTCGACGTGCGTGGGGCGGCGATCGCCACCGTGCTGGGCCGGACGGGCGCGCTCGTCTGCGGCCTCGCGGCGCTGCACCGCAACGACGTACTGCGGCGGGCAGCCCAGGCGGCCCTGGACCGCACCGGTTCGCTCGGCGCCGATGTGCGCAGGACCGCCGCGACCGGGCTTCCCATGTCGGCCGACTTCGTCGCCCGCATGGCGGGGGCGCTCGCGCTCGTCGCCGTCGTCGCCCGGATCGGCGTCAGCGAGGTCGCCGCGTACGGCATCGCGACGAAGGCCATGTACGTCGCGACCATGGCTTTCTACGCGGTGCGCCAGGCTGCGGCCATCCGCACCGCCCATCTGCTCGGCGCCGGGCGCGACGAGCGACGGGTCATCGGACGGCAGGTGGTGCTCCTCGCCGGATCGCTGGCGTTCACGGCTGCGCTGGTACTCCTCGCGGCCGGGCCATGGATCATGCGGGCGTTCGGCAGCGAGGGAGCGGTGGCCGAGGCGGGGGCGCTCTATCTGCGGTGCCTGGGGCCGTACTTGGTGCTTCTCGCTTGCTTCATCGCGCTCGGCGGGGTGTTCGAGGGCAGTGGTGGCAGCCCTGCCCTCGCGCGGATCACGGTGTGCGGTGTGACCCTCCAACTCGCGCTCGCCTACGGCCTGTCGGATGCGGGGCTGCCCGGGATCTGTCTCGCGATGGCGCTGGCCATGGCACTTCAGTGCGCGGCCATCGCCGGAATGTACCGGCGCACCGGGCATCCGAGGGTGACGGACCGCGGCAGCAGGCGTCTGAAGATCGCCGTCGCGAAACCCGGCAGTGGGTCCCCGGACAACCGAGTTGCCTGACGCCGGAGCCGCGGGGGCGGCTGCTACCTGGTGCCGACCGTGCGCAGTGTGGCGAGCACCAGTGGCCGGGTGACGGTGACGACTTCGCTGACGCGGACCTGTTCCTGGGGACCGTGTGCGAGGCGTACGTCGCCGGGGCCGTACTGGAGGGTGGGGATGCCCGCCCCGGCGTACAGCCGCAGGTCACTGCCGTACGGGGCGCCTCGCTCGACAGGCCGGGGGCCGTTGGTGACGTCGGCGTGCGCCTCGCCGACCCGGGCCGCCAACGGATGCCCCGCGGGCAGGCGTCCGCTGGCGAACCGGCCGCCGGGCCACGTCACCGTGGCGGGGTGGGAGCGCAGCCAGGGGTCGGCCGCGCAGGCCTCGGCCACGCACGCTTCCAGATCGGCACGCGCCCGGGCCGGATCCTCGCCCAGCCGGACGCCCAGTCTTCCTTCGGCCACCAGCAGGTCGGGCACGCTGCTGGCCCAGTCGCCGGAGTGGACCGTGCCCACGGACAGCGGGTAGGGGATGGGGTATTCGGACATGAGCGGGTCGGCGTCCGCGTTGCGGCGGGCTTCCAGACGGGCGAGCGCACGGTGGACGGGCAGGTAGGCGTCGATGGCGCTCACTCCCGCGTATCGGGTGCTGCCGTGGGTGGCCCGGCCGGGCACTTCGATGCGAAAGGTGAGGGCGCCGGCGTTCGCCGTCATGAGCGCGCCGCCGGTCGGTTCGGTGATGACGCAGGCGTCACCGGTGTGGCCGCGTCGCAGAGTGCCGAACGCGCCGAGTCCGCCGTCCTCCTCGCCCACCACGCAGTGCGCGGACACCTGGCCGCGCAGTCTTGCGCCCGCCTCCCGTATCGCCGCCAGGGCGGCGCATATCGCCACCAGGCCCGCCTTCATGTCGCACGCTCCTCGTGCGTGCACCACGTCCCCGACGACCCGGGGGCGGAAGGGGTCGCCCTCCCAACGCGCCAGGTCACCGGGAGGGACGACGTCGACGTGCCCCTGGAGGACCAGGGTCGGCCCGTCGTCCTGGGGCGGCGTGGCGCCCACCAGTCCCCATGCCTCCGTGCGCGGGGCCTCGCTGCCGGGGAAACCGGGATGGGCGCGCAGTTCGGGCAGATCCATGGACCACAGGTCGACATCGAGGTCCATCCGCTCCAGGCGCCGGGCCAGGACGTGCTGGAGCTCGGACTCCGCGGCGCTCCCCGTCACGCTCGGGACGGCGAGAAGTTCCAGCAGCAACCGGGCGATGGCCGCCTCGTCCACCGCGGCCAGTGCCGAGGCCTCGACATCGCTCAGGCTCGCTGTCATCTCCACACCGCTCCCGTCACATGACATCAGGTCAAGCCGGAGACTATGGTCGGCGGGCAACGCAAACAATCGCCATTTGCTGCTGCCTGCTGTCGTTTTCTTGCAATGTCGGCGGGCCCATGGCTTTTTCTTGCGTCACCCCACGGGCTCCGACGTCTGGAGTGAGGTCATGGACGCCATCGACGAAGCGATCATCCGCTGCGTGCTGCACGACGCACGTGCGACGTACACCCAGATCGGCAAGGCGGCCGGGCTGTCCGCGCCGGCCGCCAAGCGGCGTCTGGACCGCCTGGTGGCCACCGGCGCGATCCGCGGATTCACCGCCCTCGTCGACCCTCAGGCGCTGGCCTGGCATACCGAGGCTTTCGTCGAGGTCTACTGCACCGGCAATCCCACACCGGCCGAACTGTGCCAGGCCCTGACGGGCATCCCCGAGGTCGTCGAAGCGTGCACCGTCTCCGGCGCCGCCGACGCGGTCGTCCACATGCTCGCCAGAGACATCCACCACCTGGAACAGGCCATCCAGCGCGTGCGCGCCACCGCTCCCGTCGAGCGGACCGAGAGCGCCATCGTGCTGTCACGGCTGCTGAACCGGCCTCGCGTGTGAACGGCGCGGAGGGCCTGCCCGGCTGCCTCGAAGAGCGCACGGGGTTCGCTCGTCATCAGCAGGACGTCGGCGGCGTCATGGACATACGAGCGGGAGCACTCTGAGGCTCGCATCGGCGCGAGGCGCGCGCGGCAGGTGTGGCATCTGCGGCAGCGTGCGAACAGTCGTGAGGGGCTGAATTGACGACAGCCCGCCCCGATGGGGACCAGAAACGAAGAGCGGTCTGCATGCAGTCGATCAGGAAGTTTCCGAGTCGCACCGCTATGGGAGTCACTCCTCGGGCCGTCGACACGACTCCGGACCATCAGGAGAGGGGAAAGCACGCTGTACCGGGGGCGCAGCTACTTCTCCTGCTACACCGCCGGTGAGCTGTACTCGAACAACGGGCGTACGAGCGGGTGGTGGCTTCTCACCGACGACGACACCGGTCGGGCAGGACCAGAAGACGCAGCACTTCCGGTCCTGCCTTCCGAACGTGGGTCCGTCCGGTCACCCGACCGAGTCCGGAAGCTCGGGATCCCGGGTGTCGACGACCTGTTCTCCGAGTTGCATCATGTATGCGAACTCCTTGGTACGACCCTTGACGCGTACAAGGTATTGATTGTCCGAGAATTTGAACACTTCGCGGCTCGTCACCTTTCTGGCCTCCCCGTCGTATGAGTTCAGTAGTTCTCGAAACCTGAAGCGTGCTTCTTCTTCGGTGCCCTCAAAGCTTGCCGCGATGCGCAAGGTGGGGGGATAGGCGATATCGAACAAAGCGGCCGTTATTATCCACTTCATCGTGAAGGTATTCCTCTTCGGGCTCTGATGGATGGCGTACGGATGCGGTACGCACCATGGACGACATGCTGCGACACCCCACGAACAGCTGCAGAATCCTCGACGGCACGGTGGTGCCGATCGACGGCATCGTCGCCGACCAGCCGTACCGCTCAGGGAAGAAGAAGTACCACGGGACGACGTGCGGGTCCCGGCCGATCCCACCGCGCACGACAGTGCGTGCCCGTGACCCTGCTGCCCCAACACATGAGGCGCCTGAGCCCGCGTCATCGAACGGATGGCCATACCGAGAGCTGTGTCCGGCGCCGACTCACTCTCGCCGAGACGCCGCACTCGACGCTTGCTCCTGCCAGTGCAGAACGAGGAAGAGCGCCAGGAGGAGGTCGTCGGACAGCGACACAACCTCGCCCGACAGTCTGACCCGATGGGGGCGGGACCCGAGCCGGTCGTAGAAGATCTCCAGAGCGCCGATCGCACGTACTCGGCTGCCGAGGTGGTCGTATCCCAGCTCGTAGGGGCCGATGCGCAGCAGGCGCGAGGCGAGCTTGCTGTGCTCACAGCTCCACCGGCCGACGGTGAGAGGCAGGCCGGCCCATCTGCTGTACGTGATCTGGACGTCGCCCACCCTGCGCAGACGCGTCCCCAGCCGGTCGTACTCGAGTGCCCACGTGCCAAGGGTGCAAGGCCGGTTGCCCAACTGGTCGTAGGCGATCGTGGCGTCACCGATCTTCCGTAACCGGTTCCCGAGCATGTCGTACGTCAGCTCGATGTCCATGCGTCACCTCACCTCCAGCAAGGCCGCCGTTCCCGGGCGGGCAGCCCGAACAGCAGGCGAAGCAGTATCACTGGGACAAGCGGACCTGTCACAGTCATGGCATCTCACCGCGCAGCCGGCGAACACCGCCATGGCTCCGCGGACGATCTCGGCACCGGATCCATCAAGGCACGTCGGGTCGAGGCTCGCCAGGTCAGGGTGCGTCGAACAGGGTGGGGAAGCGGGGGGCGAGCCAGGGTTTGCGGCCCCAGGCGAGGACGCCTCCGCGTGCCATGGCCTGCAACGGGCCCAGGCGTCCCAGCGCGAGGAGGAGGAAGGCGACCGGCTGGGTGAGGATGGTGCAGTCCGATCGCTCCGGCGGTTCGGGCAGCACCTCGACCGTGCCGTTGCCGAACGTGACACCGAAGGGTGCGCCGCCCCGGACGCGCAGGGTGTATCGAGCCGTCAGCGTGGAGGCGGAGGCCGCGGCGACGCGCGGCATCGCCGTCTTCAGGAACGGCAGGCACAGGGCGACCCGCATCTCGTCGATCATGTGCGGCCGGCGCAGGGCGCGGGCGAGGTCGTAACCGTGGCCCAGCATGTGGGTCAGCAGGTACGAGGCGAGGATGCCGTGGTCCATGGGACCGAGCGGGGTCAGGAGCGTCCGGCCCGCGGTTCCGTCCGCCACGGCTCGGTCCACCGCGTCCAGGAACGCGTCGGCCTGCTCCACGATCATCGCGGCCAGCGGCTCCGCCGTGCGCTCGGAGAACTCGACGAGACTCCGTGCGTTGGCCGCCGCGAGACTCTGCGGCGTGCCGTCTCCGTAGGAACGTTCCTGGCCGGACGCGACATCGGCCATCAGGGCGTTGGCCAGTGCCAGGTGGGCGGCCGTCTCGCCGACGGTCCACTCCAGCCCCGGTACAGGAGCGGTCATGTCCGTCGCGCCGTCCAGGAGCGCGGCGATGGCACGGGAGGTCTCCCGTATCGACCGGCCGAGCCCTTCCGGCAGGGAGTCCCCGGTCCGCGCCTGTGTTTCCCGGCCCACGCCGCTCGTGTCTCCCCGTGTCTGCGTGATCGCGAACTTGTAGCACGGTACGAAACCAGACCCGCCTGTCCGCGGCAAGGGGCGGGGACGCCCGCATGTCCGCCCTGCGAGCGCTCGCATCCGACAGCCCGGTAGGGACCGAAGTATCGGCAGGGCAGCCGTGAGCGCAAGCCGACGAAGGAGGAGACCTCATGGTCAAGTGGACCCTGCGCCCCGATGGCGGCCGGCCGGACGGGCGTGCATGCGCGCACATCGAGACCCCCGAACCGGAGCACGCGCCGCTGAGCGACGTATGCAGGCAGTGCGTGGCTCTCGGTCACGACTGGGTCGCCCTGCGAGCGTGCCTCACCTGCGGACACGTGGGCTGTTGCGACAGCTCACGTCACGGTCATGCCACGGCGCACTTCGAGGCCAGCGGACATCCGCTGATGCGCTCCGTCGAGGACGGCGACGAGTGGGCCTGGTGCTTCGTGGACGAGGTGTACCTTCAGCCGCTCGATGACGGCTGAGCACTCACCGGCACGCACCCGCCCCGGCCTGGGGCGTTCGGGTGCGGCCGCAGCAGCTCGGGTCCCCGGCGCCGGTCTAGCCGCCGACGGCGGGGCCGTTCATGGCCGGTCCCAGGTCGGCGGGGGTGGAGGTGGCGTTCGGCGGCGGGGGCAGGACGACCAGCGGCTGGCCGGCGGGCGGGACCGGCGGGGTCATGTCGGTCTTGGGCAGCTTCGGCGGCGTGGTCTGGGTGAACAGCGTGGTGTCGAAGTCGACGAGGCCGGTCTTCTCCATGACCGTGATGTGGTCCAGGACGGTGTCGTTGGCCTGGTCGGCCAGAGCGCGCACCAGGGTGTTCTTCGTCGTCGAGCGCACCTTCGCCACCGTGTTGAAGATCGAGCCGTGCGTCATGCGCAGGATGTTGGCGAAGTCGACGTCGAACTGCTTGCCCTGGGCGGCCTGAAGGGTGGCCACGAAGCCCTGCTGCTGGGGACTGGCGATGTTGGGCAGGACGACGTTCAGCATCGGCGCGATCTTCCGGCACGTCTCGTCCAGCGCGGCGTGCCCGTCGATCAGGTGCTGACTGGCTGTCAGGACCCCTTTGCTCTGGCCCTTTTGCAGCCCGATCTGCCCGACGGGGTGTTCCCACAGTCCGGCCGCGCGCACCGCCACGACGAAGGCCCGGTCGCTCTCGGTGAACGGTCCCCACTGGGTGTTGGCGATGAGGCGGTCGCCCGAGGCGGAGACGGTGTTCAGGCCCAGCATCGACGGGTAGGCGAGGGCACTCACCGTCAGGGTCAATGCGCCGCCCACCACGAGAGTGCCCAGCATGTTGCGTGAAAGCTGCACTGTTCCTCCTGCGCGTTCAGGGAGTCTGTCGGGTCACTCGAGGTCCGGCCGGAGCGGACGAAGACAGATACGCGCTTGATGCCAATCGGGCTCAATTGGTTCCCGCATAAGCTCAAGAGAGAGCAAATTCTTCCCGCTGTGGTCTCCGCCGCACGGTTGGCATGGCTGGTGCTGGTGCCTCGGCGACTTCGGGTCGTGCCCTCCACGCGTCACCGCGGCAGTACCGGAGGCAGCGACGAGCACCGCCGGTCGGCGCGTCATGGACGGCTGTCACTGCTCCTGGGCTGCGCTTGCGGTGTGCGCGGGACGGTCGTGGTGGTGTGCGACGTTCCGTGGCCCCTCGCGTGAAGGGCGGGTCGGGGCGGGGGTGGTGAGGACGGCGAGGCAGGCGATGACGAGGGTGATGCCTGCCCAGCCTGTGGCGGGGAGCCGTTCGCCGACGACCAGGACGGCGAGGACGGCGGCGACGGCGGGTTCGAGCAGGGACAGGGCGGTGGCGGTGCTGGCCGCCACGTGGGCGAGTCCCCAGCCGAAGAGGACATAGCCCGCGAGCATCGGGACGAGCGCCATGTACGCGCCCACGGCGGCGTTCGTCCAGGAGGCGATGAGCGGCCCGCCCGTGAGAGCGAGAACGGGCAGCAGGAGGAGCCCGCCGATGCCGAAGACGGCGCCCATCGCCGCACGAGAGGGGATGCGGCGGCTGATGAGCCGGTGCGCGGCCCAGGAGTACAGGGCGTAGGCGGCCGCGGCGAGGAGTCCCAGGCCGATGCCGAGCAGTGTGCCGGTCGTGGAGGCGGCGTCGGTGGCGTGGGCGGCTTCGGCGACGCAGAGCAGGACCGTGCCGAGGAGACCCAGAGTGGCCGCGAGCATCCAGCGGCGGGTGAGCCGACGGCCGTCTACGACGCGTTCGACGAGGGCGGAGGCGAGTGGGGCGGTGCCGATGGAGACGACGGTGCCGACGGCGACTCCGGCCAGGTGCATGGAGCTGTAGAACGCCAGGGGGTAGACCGCCACCGAGACGGCGCCGAGCAGGACCGTGCCGCGTTGCCCGCGCAGGACGGCGGTGCGGCGGGCGATCTGCGGGGCGGCGATCAGAGCTTGGAGGAGCCCGCCCAGGCCCATGGCGCCGGCGCCGATGGCCAGGGGGCCCACGTCCGGGGCCAAGGTGGCGGCCGTGCCGGTCGTACCCCACAGCAGGGAGGCGGCCAGCACGCACAGGGCGCCGACCCCCGCGGACCGGCCGTGGTCGAGGCTGGTCACCGTCGGTCCAGCAGCGCCGCGGCCATCGAGCGGGCGTGCTGGAGGCGCTCGCCGTCGCCCTCCAGGCCGGCGCGGGCCATGGCGCCCTCCAGCAGGAAGGACAGGTGCTCGGCTGCCGCACGGGCCTCGCCGGGCCGGCCGGGCAGCAGCTGCTCGAGGTGGCCGGCGATCAGCTGCTCGACCTCTTCCTTGTGGGCGCGGACGACCGCCCGGCCCTCGTCACCGGCCGGGAGCTCGGCGGCGGCGTTCAACAGGCCGCACCCGCGAAAGCCGTGCTCGTAGGCGAACGCCGCATGGTCCGCGTAGGCGTCGAAGACCGCCAACACCCCTTCGCGGGGGCCGTCGGTCCGCGCCAGCCTCGCCCGGTACAGACCGAGCCACTCCTCGTGCCGGGCGTCCAGGTAGGCCCGGACCAGGTCGGCTTTGGAGGAGAAGTTGTTGTACAGGCTCATCTTCGCCACGCCGGCCTCGGCCGTGATCGTGTCGATTCCCGTGGCGGCCACCCCATCGGCGTAGAAGAGCCTGGCCGCCGCCTCCAGCAGCCGTTGCCGGGCCGGCCGACGACGCGCCGCGCTCACGCTGGTCCCGCTCATCACACTCCACAGTAGGTAGGTAGGTCTACCTATCATATGCATGCCGGAACTCGGCCACCGCGCCGAGGGCGGCGGGCAGGCGAGGCCGACAGCGAGCGCCGTCCCGCTGAAGCGCAGCGATGGGCCGCCGCGTACGGCCTGAACGACTCGCCTTCGCCCATCCCGAGGGCCCGGTCCCTCCGACGCACCCCGCCTGCGGCGGGGGCGAGGGGCGGATACCCTGGAAAGGCCTGATGTGCCGGCGTTCGCGCGACCTTGAGGCTCCACCGCTCCCGCTCCCGCTCGCCGCGCCCGGAGTCGATGCGGAACAGACCCACGTGCGCCGACCCTCGCGGGACCGCTCCGGGCCCCGGTCACCCGGTGGCGCGGGCGGCGGTGACACACCGTGGAGAGGCGAGCCGGTCATGGACCTTGACAAGTACTCCGTGTTCTTCGCCACCGGATCGGTCCTCAACCGTGTGGACTTCGGGCCGGACGGAGAGCGGTGGCACCCGACGGTCTCCTGGCCGGACGTCTATCCGGAACTGGCCTTCGGTCACAGTGGCGCCTCGCTTCTGGCGGGCAAGCAGGTCTTTCAGGTGTCCGACGACGTCATCGCGGTGGGCGGACTGAACCGGCTGTTCGACCTCAGGCGCGGGCGCCGCGTTCCGACGCTCGGTCCGGGCCACACCGAGAAGATGATCCGCGAGTGGATGAGGGGAGCCGGCATGACCGTGGCGGCGGGGCCCACGGTGCTGACCTTCCAGCCCATCTTCGGAGGTCCCTTCATGACCGTCCACGTGCCCACCAGGACGGTGTCCCAGGCTCCTCACGTGTCGGTGATCCCGCAGAGCGACGAGCCGGCGGTGCTCCTTCCCGACCCGGTCCAGCCGGAGTCGGACCAGCGGACGCTGTATGTGTTCCCGTCGGCGCGCGACACGGACGATTTCGGCACGGTCAGAGTGCACCGGGAGCCCTTCACCAATGCGCTCGACTTCACCCGCGAACCGGCCGTCGACCACTTCCGCGGCCTGGCCGACGTCGACGGCGTGGTCGACTGCGCCTGGCTGGTCTACGGGCGCTTCGACGTTCCGCCGCGTACCCGCTTCACGCGCGAACTGCCGGACGAGTTCTTCCTGTTCATGGCGGAGATCGCCGGGGACCTGGGTCTGCGGCCCTGGGACCTCGCGGCCATCGGCGAGGTGGAGAGCGGACTGCGGCTCGACGCCTATCACCCCGCCGGACGCTACGGCTTCCTCGGGCTGAGCGGCGACGACCTGGAACATGGCGAGGACCCGCCTCACGCGCTGTTCGCCCTCTCGGCGCATGACCAGTTGAACGTGACGCGCAGCCATCTGAGTGACCGGGGTGTACGGGACACCGCCTCCGAGGCGCACACCTGGGCCGGGCTGCTCGTCTCCGACTTCGACGTCCGGGGCGCCTCCCCCGACACGGTCCTCGCCGGTGCCGAGGACGCCCCGGAGCTGCGGAACCACCTCGCGCCCTTCGCCTCGCCGGACAGCGGCGTGGTGACCCTGGGCGATCTGGCCGTGGCGTTGCAGCGGGTCATGACGGGGGAGCGGTGGGAGGAGATCGGGCGAAGGCTGCGC
Organism: Streptomyces hilarionis; assembly: GCF_024539675.1. Taxonomy (GTDB): domain Bacteria; phylum Actinomycetota; class Actinomycetes; order Streptomycetales; family Streptomycetaceae; genus Streptomyces; species Streptomyces hilarionis. The sequence continues at coordinate 13,592 of NZ_JAHHIT010000044.1, forward strand.
GGCGAGCCTCTGCCGTAGCGGAGGCGTCGGCGGCGCCGTCTCCTGCGGTTGCTTCTTCTGTCTGCGGTGACCGTCCACTTGGTCGTTCGCGGTGCCCGGTCCACCCGGTTCAGCCTTCCTCCCGCTCCGGTTCGGCGAGCACGTCGTGGCGGAGTCCGCTCGACGCCTCCCCTGCTCCGGCCGACACGCTGCGCCCCACCCAGGTGCGGGTGGCGCCGTCATGGGCGCGGACCAGTTGTGGCGCTCGGGTCACCCGCACGCCGGTGCGCGGTACGTCCTCCTCGTACAGCCACAGCCGCTCGTCCGGCTCGGCGGACGCCACGGGCCGGTCGGCGAGCAGCCTGCCGAGCGGATCGGCGGGTCGCACGCTGCCGTCCACCAGCCGGGCCACGCCCGTCAGGCGGAGCCTGATCGACTCGCCGTCGGAGAGCTGCTCGGCGACGAGGGGGAACCAGTGGGTGGGCACGTCGGTCGACACCAGGTAGCGGGGCGCGGCCAGGGGCATTGCGGGTGCGGGTGCGGGTGCGGGTGCGGGTGCGGGTGCGGTGGCGGAGCGGTCGAACCATTCCTGGAGCCGGTCGACGGCGTGCGACGCGCTGTCGGGGACCAGATTCTCGACGGCCCAGGCGACGTTGGCCATCTCGTCGCGCAGGTAGGTCACTTGTTCGATGACCGGACCCTGTAGGGAGCCCGGCAGGGCGGGCGCCAGGAAGAAGCTGGAGTCCGCCTCGTCCGAGGCGCCGCCCTGGGAGAACAGGCGCCAGCTGTGGTCGACGGCGTTGCACGGTTTCAGTGCCTCCAGGCCGCCGAAGACGTCGGCGACGAGGAACTGCGAGACCTCCGTGACGGAGGCGACGGGCAGCCGCAGTGGGGCGACGCACCAGTCATTGCCGTACACGGTGGCGAACTGCACGAGCATGAGCCGGCCGAGGTCGAGGACGGAGGCGTCGGTCTCGCCGAAGTCGACGACGGCGTCCTCCATCTCCCAGAAGCGGTTGGCGGGCATCCCGGCGAAGGAGGCGGGGGTGGGGATCGCCAGTGTCTGGACCTCGGAGGTCTCGCCGGGGCCGGGATCGCCGGTGAGTGCTTCCGCCGTGTCGTCGAACTCCGGCCAGTCGAGCCGGCCGCTGCGGTACGCCGCGGCTCGCAGCAGGGGAGAGGGCGCGGTCGGCGCCGCCAGGTCGAAGCCGTGGTCGAGGTGGTGGATGTTCCAGGGGGCGGGCTGGTGCGGCCCGGCGACGTCGGGGTCCTGGGCCGCCCCGAGGCCCACGGCGTCGGCTCGGGGGGCCCACCATTCGAGCCAGGGCGCGGCCAGTTCGAGCACCGCGGCGCGATCCTGTGCGGGAACTCCCGCGGCGTCGAGACGGGCGCCGGGATCGGGGTCGGACAGCAGTGCGGCGAGGCGCAGCGGGTCGGGCAGCAGGCGGCGCAGGACAGCGGTCAGGCCGCGTGGGGCCGGCAGTCCCGCGTCGTCCCAGGGGCAGGCCGCCGCCACGGCGTCCGCGGCCGCGCTCCTGCCCGCGGCGTCGAGCGGCGCACGCAGGCGTCTGCCGCCTTCCAGGCGCAGCGCCGCCAAGCGGACGTCGTCGACCGGTTCGGCCTCGACGAGGGCCTCCAGATGGGTCGTCGTGGGGTCGAAGGGGCGCCAGACGCCGGGCTGGTCGCCGGGGTGGGAGCGCCAGGCCGTCACATGGTGCGCGGTCCCCTCGACGCTGCAGATGTACGGCGAGCCCGTGTCGTCGCCGCGGAACTCGCCGAACTGCCACTGGCGGGCGAGGTACCACAGGGCGTCGAAGGCGCGGGCGGTGAGACCTTCCTCGATGTCGTGGCTGCGCGGCAGCGACTCGATGCGGGAGCCGAATCCCATGGTGGCGGCCCTTTCGTCGTCGTGCGGTCCGTGCCGTCACCACGGCACGGCGCGGCCCAGTTCGGGCAGGTCGAGGCGGTCCAGGGTGCGGACCCGGGCCAGGGTGAAGGTCTCCTCGACGATGGCGTGCAGATCTTCCAGGACCCAGGGGCGGGCGGTGTCGGGCGGCACGGCCAGCAGCACGGCCTGCGGGGCGCGGGCGTCGGGGCGGTCCACGTGGAAGGCGGCGGCCGCGATCTCCTCCGGCCGGCCGGACGCGCCCGGGGGAGACGGCAGGGTCTCCGTCCACTCGTCGAGGATCAGTCCGGCGCAGTGCTCCGTGCCGTCGGGGGCGGTGTTCAGGCCCCGGGAGGCGTCGCGCAGGACGACGGTGGCGGCGCGGCGTTCGGTGGTCGGCGCCCGCCCGATCCACGCGGCCCCCGTCCGGAAGGGCGCCTGGCCCACCACGGTGGGCGCCGGCGTCGCGCCGGCGAGGATCTCGGCGGCCGTCAGGAGGTCGTCGGCGGCGGCGAGCCGGGGCCGGACGCCGTGGCGGCCGACCGTCCAGTCCCGCACGGCGTCGTCGGTGGCGTCGGCGGGGCGCTGGGCGTCGGAGAGGACGTCGCTCGCGTGCTGGGCGGGCCAGGTGAGGGGCAGGGTGAACCAGTCGCCGACGAGGGCGCGGACGGCGGTGAGGACGTCCGTGTACCAGGAGGCGCGGGCGTCCGGTTCGTCGGGCGGCGGCTTGGCGGCCGGCAGGAGCCGTTCGGTGGCCTGCGCCAGGGCGAGGGCGGAGTCGGCGACGGCGCGGGCCCGGTCGGCGTCGGCGCCGGCCTCGGGGGCGGGGGCGGAGAACGCGGTCGCCGCGGCGACGCCGAGGCCGGACAGGGCGGACACGGCCGCGTCCACGGCCGCCGCCGCGGTCGGCGACGGGCCGCCCGCCAGTGCCGCCGCCGTCTTGCGCAGGGTGGACAGCGCCTGGTCGACGCCGTCCGTCCAGACACTCACGCGGGTGTGGAGGTCCGTCAGGTCGGCCGTGTCCCAGCCGGCGGTGGGCTCGTCGGTGAGGTGGCCGGGCAGCAGTGGTGCTGCGGCCGCGAGGACGCCGCGAGCCTGGTCGGCCAGGCAGGCGAGGTCGTCGATGTCGGGGCTGTCGACGTGATCGAGCAGTTCCAGCGGTGTGCCGGTCTCGGCGGCGACCTGGGCGAGGGCGCGTCGGGCCGCCGGGCAGGCCGCGATCGGCTCGGTGATCTGGGCGACGGCTTCGAGGGCGCTCAGGCCGAGGGCCGCGACGCCGACGATGGCGACCTGGGACGACTGTCCGGGCGCGCCGGGCACCCGCACGGCGAACTGCCGGTCGTTCGCCGGGCCGAGGAGGCCGCGCACGCACGCCTCCGCCTGCGGGGCGAGGGCCGCGAGGCCGCCGCCCGGCCCCCATCCGTCCTCCTGGGCCGGCGGCGGCGCGGCGGGCAGCCGCACGGCGAAGCGGTTGTGGACGCCGGTCCCGCGGCGGGGTGTGCGCAGGACCTCGGGGTCGGTGGGGGGCGGTTCGCCGCGGCCGATGGCGTCGACGGACTCGGCCGCGCGCTCGAGGCGGCCGCCCACCAGCTGGTGGACGCCTTCTGCCGTCAGCAGGTCGGCGACGGCATCGACGGTGTCCTCCAGGTCCGCGCAGAACTGGAGGACGGCCGCGCGGTCCTCGTCGGACACTCCCGTGAACAGCTCGTCCGCAGGGCTCTGGGCGAGCAGGGCGCGGCCGCGGAGCAGCAGGTCGCCGTCCACGACCTGCCCGGCGCCCACGGCCTGCTGTTCGCGCTGTCCTTCGGGGGTCGTCGCGTCGGGCACCCGCGCCAGCGGGAACCTCTTGCGGAAGCGGCGGACGAGGTGGTCGAGGTGGCGGTCGTGCAGGGCGCGTTCGAACTGGTAGCCGAGGACGGCTTCGAGGGGCCGGCCCGCCGCCACCGCCTCCAGGACGGTGCGGGCCCGCCGGATGCGTGCCGCGGTGAGGTCGACGGCGAAGGCCTCGCGGTGGCGGTGGGCCAGCCAGCCCGAGCGCAGCACGGCCGCCGTGACGGCGTGGTGCAGCGAGGGCGCCAGGACCCAGCCGTCCGCGGCGGCGCGATGCCCCGGCGCCTGTGGCGCGAGACTCTCCAGCCATCCGTAGGCCCCGACGCGCAGGCCCGTCGGATTCTCGGCGCGCAGTGACTGAAGGCGTCGGGTGGCGAAGGAGGTGGCCCAGGCGTCCACGCGGTGGGTGATCAGGTCGGTCGCTTCGGCGATGTGGGCGTCGACGCGGAAGAGGTCCTCGGCGGTGGCGGGGCGCAGCAGTTCGACCTGGGCCGACCAGTCGTCCATGGCGGCGATCAGTTCGCCCCACAGGTCCGCCGCCTCCGTCTGGCCGGCGTCGCGCAGCTCGCGGATCTTCGCGGCGATGCCGCCCCGCAGGAGCAGCCCCCAGAACAGTCCCACGCCGCACACGAGCTGGACGAACACGCTGGGGCTGACGGCGTCGCCTTCCGGGAAGACGCTGCCGAAGCGTGCCTGGAACGCGTCGAACTCCGCGTTCAGGTCGACTTCCTGCCCCGCGGGCGCGTCCTGCGCCGCCCGCACCTTGGCGACGAGCTCGGCGACCGCGGAGAAGACGTCACCGGCCAGCAGGGCGGTGAGTGCGTCGCTCGGCTCGGTGGCCGTGCGGATGCCCCGGCCGGGGGTGTCGCTGGGGACGACTCCCCGGGCGGCCAGTTGGGCGTCGATCCAGCCGAACACCGTGGGCTGGGTCGATTCGGGGTCGATGTCGAACGAGGTCAGGCTCACGGTCGGTGAGCGGGGCACCCGGCTGAGCACGTCCAGGAAGGCGGCGTCCTGGTCGGGACCGGCGCCGATCCGCGCGCCGACCGGCTCGCGGGCCGCCAGGTCGAGGAGCGAGCGGACGGCCACCAGGGCCAGGACGGGGACGTCGTCGCCCTGCCACAGCTCGGTCGCGCTGACGGGCAGCACGCCGTACGGCTGGTTGCCGAACCGCACGGTGGGCAGGGGTCCGCGGCCGGTGACCCAGGTGAGCGCGTGGTCCATGAGGGGCTGTGCCTCGCGCAGCGCCAGGGGCCAGGCGGTCGGTTCCTGTGTCTCGTCGGCCTCCGTGGAGACGGCCTGTCCCCATCCGTTGATCGCCGCGGTCAGGGTCACCAGGCGCTGCGCGGCCCGTCGTCGGGGCTCCTCGTGCGAGGCGTCGCCGTCGGCGAGGGCGAGCACCGGCCGTCCGTCGATGCCGAGGGCACGGGCGAGGCGCGCGGCGTCGGAGGGACCGTCGGGATCGTGCGCGGCGCGGCGTTCGGCCATCTCCTCCGGGCGGCGCATGACGGGGCGGCTCGACCAGGAGGAGCGGCTGCGGGGGGTGTTGTTGGTGGGGGCGCCGGGCGGGACGAAGGCCAGGCCGCGGGTGTACTGGTGGGAGCGCAGGGCGTCGGCCACCTTCGCCGCGTCCTCGTCGGCGCCGGCCGACGTGCGCACACCCACCGCGGTCACGAGATCGTGTGCCAGGTCGCCGCCCGTGAGCGGCACCCGCACCGCCATCCCGACCCGCACGGCCTCGTCGAAGTCGATCAGCCAGCGGCTCGGTCCGGTCCAGGGCACCTTGTCGCCCGCCGGGTCGGGGGCCTGGGCTCCGACCGCGGCGGGGTCGAAACCCAGCGGCAGGTCCGGTGGGATCGGCTCGCCCTCGACGCGCCAGCGCAGCGCGTCCTGCCGGTACCCGGAGAACACCAGCCGTTCGGGCAGCAGCAGCGAGCCGGGGGCGCGGGTGGCGTGTTCCGGCGCGGTGGGGACCTGCGGGAACTCCAGGGGTGCGGTGCCCGGCGGGACCGGGGGGCGCAGGCTCTCCACGGCCCAGGCGGCGCGCGCCGCGCCGAGGGTCTTCAGCACCCGGTCCCAGGCCGCCGCCGTCGCGTCCGCGGCGGGGTCGAGGTCCCACACGGTCCGCCAGTACGTCATGGCGGCGTCGGCCTCGCGCGGGGTGAGTCCGGGCTGGAAGGCGTCGACGTGCACGTCGTCCGGGTAGGCCCGGATCCACAGTTCGACGCCGGCGTCGACGGGCGCGTACCGCACTTCGAGACGCAGGGGGAAGAGGGCGACGGGCAGCAGGGGGTCCTCCGCCGGCCACAGGGGTTCGGCGTCCGTCAGGGCCTGCGCCAGCTGGAGGGCGGCGAGGTCGTTGAGCGCCTCGGCGTCGGACATCGCCTGCTTGGCTGCGTTCACGTCCTGTTCCAACTGCGGGAGGAACGCGGCCAGTCGGTCCCGTCGCTCCGCCAGGTGTTCCGCGGAGCCCAGGCTCGTCAGCTCCTTGGACGCCGAGGTCTGCCAGGCCACCAGGTCGGAGTGGCGGCGCTGGGCGGCCTCGCTCGCCCGGTACTGGGCGCGTGCCGCGAACCTGGCCCTGGTGACGTCCTCGCCGCTCATGGCGCCACCAGCTCGGAGGCATGGCGGGCGACGCGCACCGGCCGCTGGAGGGCGATGGCCGCCGTCTGCGCGGCGTCCGCACCCCAGGCCAGGTCGCTGCCCGCGGGGGAGGCGATGGCCCGGTTCACGGACGCGAAGCCGCGTGCGTCGGCGACGAGCGGCCACGACAGATCGTTCCAGCTGTTCAGGGGCGCCTCGTCGAGGTCGAAGCCGAACCGCATCTGATAGGCGTGTTCCTGGAACACGAAGTAGGCGCCCGGCGGCCCCACGATCTCCGACGGCGAGCCGCGGAAGGCGTAGGCGGTGGTGGCGGCGTCGACGGGCAGGGCGAAGACGGGCGGACTCCAGCGCGTGGTGTCCGGTTCCAGTCCCGCGGGGCTCCCGTCGTCCGCCGCCCGGGCCGGCACCATGAACAGCAGGGTCCTGGGATAGCGGCGCAGCAGCTCGGCCCTGACCAGCAGGATCACCAACTCGCCCGCGTCGGCCGACAGATGGCTGCCCAGCGGGCCGCCGGCGAACAGGGCGATCTGCGGCAGGTCCTGGGCCCCGTCGGGGTGCGGCCAGAACATCCGGAAGGTCGTCGCCCGGCGGTGGCTGGGGTACTCGCGCCAGAGCAGCTCCCGGTTCATCTCGTGGTTGAGGCCGATCAGATAGGCCTCGATGAACGGGGCGTTGGCCGCGACCAGACGGACCCGGTCCGTGGGGAAGGCCGACAGCCCGGGCAGGAACCAGTCGGGCGCGTCCGCGAGCAGGGCCATGGCCAGGGGCGCGGGGAAGTCCGGTGCGCGCGTCAGGTCCTCGGTGCTGTGCGGGTCCCCCAGGCCGGACGGCAGCGCCACCCGCTGCGCGAGGCGCGCGCCGACGAGGCCGTCGGGGTTCATCCCGTCCACCAGGCGCTGGCGGAACCCCTCGGCGTCGACGCGTACGCCCGCCCCTCCCACATCGGGTCCACAGCCCTGGTGCAGCAGCAGGTGGCCCTGCTCGTCGGAGGCCGAGCGGTCCGTCAGCGACGCCAGCGTGGTCCGCAGGGACCCGGCCGCCATGGCGGCCGTCCCGGTGTCGACGAGCGCGGAGACGGCCTCGGAGGCGTCGGCCGCGCGGAGGGAGGCACGGAAGGGAAGGCCGTCGAGCCCGCTGTCGATCGTGGCGGCGGGCGCGGTGTACCCGTTGGCCTCGGCGACCAGACGCACGACCTCCAGCGAGGTGAGCGAGCGCGTGGCCCGCAGCCGGTCCTCCGCGGCGGACACCGCCTGGACCTGGAGGGAGACCAGGCCCGCGACCGGCTGGGCGGGCGGTGGCGGGACCTCCTGGAGCACGTCCGCCGCCACGGGCACCGACACCGCGCCGGCCAGCCCGCGGATGGCGGACGCGTCGGTCAGGGCCCGGGCCAGGCCGATGGGACGCGGGACGTTGCGCGGCATGTGTTCGTCGGACCCGGGGAACGCCCCGGCGGGTGCGACGGCCCGGCGGGCGACGGGACCGCTGGGCCGGGTCAGCCGGGCGAAGGCCGTGCCGGCGAAGCCGTCGGCGAGCCGGCTCACGTGCAGTTCGGCGCCGGCCGTGACACTGAGCTGCGCCCGGCGCACCGACCTGACGCGGTGCTGGGCGGGTGCGCTCAGCGCCACCAGCTCGGCGGAGGTCAGCGTGGCCACGTGGCGCCGGTGCGCGGAGGCGGCGACCCGCTCGGACAGGCGCCCGTGGGCGCGGTCGCGGTTGGCCTCGCGGAGGGCTCCGGCGAACTCCCAGGCGTACGCCATCAGTTCCTCCTGGTTGCGGCGGACGAACTCCGCGCCGAGGCCCGCGGCGATGCGGTGCCGTACGTCCAGGTTGAGCGCGGACAGCCAGTCCTGGTCCTCGGCGCCGGGTGTGCGGTCGACGGTCTCGCGTCCGGCGTGGGGGCCGCCGTAGAGCGGCGGGGCGAGCGCGCCGGGCCGGGCCGGTCCCCGACCGCCCGCGGGCACGGCCGGCGCGCCGGCGTCGACGGCGTCGGCCAGGGCCTCGCGCAGATCGGCGCTCTCGGGCGGCGCGGGGGTCTCGCCCGACGCCGAGATGTCGCGCAGCGCGCCCTGCACGTGCAGGACGGCGCCGGCCCGCGCGGGGTCGGGCTGTTCGTCGGGCCAGGGCGCCGACACGTCGACGGGCCTGCTGCCGAAGCCCTCGGCGGCCTCGCCCTCGAGCGGCGCGATCCGCGAGACCAGCTGCTCGAAGTCGCCCTCGGGACCGGTCGAGAACTGCCACGTCAGATAGACGGGCAGCTTCACGGGGTCGTCCGGGCCGTCCCCGGGCGCGGCGACGGTCCACGCGGGCCCCGAAGCGGTCTCCGGATCGACGTCGGCGCCGGTGCCCACCGCCACGCCCGCCCCGAAGGCGGGGACCACCGCGGCGATGTAGGGCCTCCCGGCCGTCAGCCGACGGGGACAGACCAGCCGGGCGATGTCGCTTCCGGGCACCGCGCCCGCGTCCGCGGGGTCGGCGACGGCCGACTGAACGTGGGCCCAGGCCCAGGACTCCGACAGGTCGGGCAGCTCCCGGCGCCGGGTGAGCAGCACCGGCAGGGGCGCGCCCGGTTGTAGCCGGCCGGTCGACGCCTCGACGACGACGAGCACCATCCAGGGCCGCAGCCGGCCCTGTTCGTCGGCGGCCCGGGCCGTGAACCGCCACGGCAGGTCCACGGCCGAGACGTCGACGGACACCAGGTCGTTGGCGACCGCGTCGGTCACCCCGGGCGCGGGCGTACGGCGTCCGAAGAGTCCCGGGTCGACGCCGATCACCGACTCGGGGCCGACGACGGACAGCTCGGGCCCGGTGACCTCGGCCGTGTCCTGCGGGGTGGCGGTCAGGGTGAGAGCCGAGGTCAGCCGGTGGCGCACCTCGCCCGCGGGCGGTGCGCCGAGCCGGGCGCCGACGGCGGGCCGGACGTGAGAGGTGAAGCGCAGCGACGTCATCACACGAGCTCCCAGGTCTCCACGACGGACACCGAGGCCAGGCGGCCGAAGGAGGCGGCGGCGTCCAGGGTCGCCGCGAGCGCCCGGGCCTGCGCCTCGGCGGCGAACGACGGCGTGTCCGCGACGCGTGCGGTGGGTGCCACGTCGGACGCGAAGGCCGTGGTGAGGGGCTGAGGGCCGGTCTCCACCCGCTCGTCGGGCGGGCGCAGCCAGTCGTCCAGCCGGAACCGCTCGCCCAGCGGCATCTGCTGCACCCCGGACAGGCCGTCCCAGGTCCGCAGCGGGGCCAGCGCCTCGTCCCCCTCCGCCACGAAGGACTTGACCTCCCATTCGAGGGTGACGGTCCGCGGCCCGTCGGCGTGTTGCAGTCCTCCCGCGCCGAACGTCACCCCGCACGCCATGTCCTGGAACGCCGGCCGGCTCAGCTGCTCCTCGTGGGACAGGGTCTGGAACTGTCCGAGGGCGAACTGCTCGGTCACGGGGCGGATGTCGGTCGCGTCGCTCACGACCGCCTGCGCGTCCCGGCGCACGAGACGGGGCTCGGACACCGACCAGGTCTGCCGGGGGACGCCGGCTCCGGCGAACCGGTCGATCGGCACCTCCAGCGGCATCAGGCGCTGGCGGACCTGGAGGGTGCCCAGCGGGTGGACGACCGTGCCCGCGGCGATGCCGTCGGCGGCCTCCTGCGTCAGCTGCACTCCCGCGAGCACCTCGGGGGCGGCCTGCGCCCGCCAGGACTGCGGCTTGGCGAACTCGGCGGCCAGCAGGTCCCCGAGGCGGGGCGGCGGCTGCCCCACCGGCGGCGGACCGCCCCAGGTCTCGTCGATCGAGAAGGGCACGTCGAACAGGAACGTCTCGACCCGGCCCGTTCCCTTCAGCCGCCACGGCGCGGGACCTTCCACCAGCAGGTCCAGCGACACCCCCATGAGGGTCTCGCCCATCACCTCCACGGCGACGGCGGCGGACGCGTGGACGGAGAAGTGGAAGGGGTCCCACTCGAAGAGGGCGTCGAACCCGAAGTGCCCGGACAGCCCGCACTCCGCGAGCTCGGCGGACAGCTCCACGCGGGCGCCGAACTGCACGCTGTTGGACGTCACCGCCACGTACGCCTCGCAGCGCAGCTCCACGAGCGGCATCCCGAGCCGCATCCCGATGCGCCGCAGCGCGGGCACCCCGGCGGGCGCCCGGTAGGCGGGGTGCAGTCCTCCGGCGCTGAACACGAACGCCGGATCGGAGCCGCCCCGCACGAGGAGGTACAGGTCGCCGGTCAGCGGCAGCCCGGCCAGCTGCGAACCGGTCAGGTTCGCGAACGCGGTGAAGGCCGGTGTGGCGATGTCGATGTCGGCCATGAGGGTGGCCTGCACGGTGATGAGCGGCGCGACCTCGTCGGGCACCATCAAGGTGAGCTTGCCGAGGACCGTGAACCGGGGCGGGGCCGCGTCGCCGCCGTCGCCCGCCGACACCGACAGCTCGGCGACCACGCCCAGCGCCAGCCGCAGCAGCCGCCCGCCCCACGACAGCTCGAACATCGGCCCGACGACGAATCTGCCCGGGCACGCCGGGAACAGGGCCGACATGGTGTCGCCGAGGGTGGCGAGCGCGGCTCCGGGGTCGGCGGGGAACAGCAGCGGGGCGGCACGGCCGTCGGCCACGGCGGCCATCAGCGCGTCCCGGTCGATACGGCGTCCCGCTCCGAGGATGCCGCCCACCCCGGACACGGCGAACCCGAAGCCGACCTGGATGCCCGGCAGCGGGAAGCGCACGCCGAGGACGACCAGGAACGACAGCGGGGTTCCCGTCGAGGTGTCGGGCAGGCCGAGGACGCCGAACGCGCTCACCGACATCGGCGGGATCCGCACGACCAGCGCGCCCGTGTACTCGCCCGGCCTGCCGAGGTCGAGAAGACCGGCCGCGGCGATCGGCCCGGCGGTGACCGCGATCGAGACGCCGTCCGGCGGTCCTCCGGTGATGCCGTCGAGGTCGGGGCCCAGGGCCTCCGCGCCCAGCCGCACGGGCAGGGTCGTCGTGAGGCCGTCCAGTGCGGCCTGGGCGGGCACGGCCGACACCGCCGTGCGCACGTCCGCCTCGAAACCGAGGCGCAGGGTCAGCGCCTCCGCTCCCTGCTCGAATCCCAGGATCGCCGCGAGCGCCTTGGGCGCCAGGGGGCCGATGGGGCCGGGCGTGGGCAGGGACACCTTGAGCCCGGGGTCGTCGTTGAGCCGGGCGCCGCCCTCGGCGAGACCGAACGAGAAGCCCACCGGCAGCTCCAGACGCCCCAGCAGTGCCTGCGCCATGCCCGTGTCGAAGACGAGGGCGGCCGCCGGGAGGCGGGCGTCCAGCTTGGCGTGGGCGCCTCCCTCGGCGCCGACGACGATGTCGCACTGGAGGGCGGCGTCGCCCAGGCGCAGCCCGACGCCGCGCGCGGCCAGCAGGTCGGCCGGCCGGCCGGACAGCGTGAGCGAGACGTTGTCCCCCGGGCTCGCCTCCACCACCTCGACCGTGCCGTCCAGGGTGCAGGTCAGCAGTAACCGGCCGTCCAGGGTCCCGCTCGCCGAGCAGGTGATGTCCCCGTCGGCTCCCACGACCGCGCCCTCGGCGGCGCCGGAGCCCGACGCCACGACCCACAGCAGCGGGCCGGCGGGGCCGCCGGTGACCGCGACGGCCGCGGCCAGGGGAGTCCCGCCGGGGGTGTCGACCCGCAGGGCGAGCGCCGGCCCCCGTCCCTGCCCCGGGCCGCCGGCCGCGTCCCAGCCGTGCAGGCCGACGTGGACCGGGCCCCCGGAGGCCTCCGGTGTGCCGAGGCGGCCGAGTCCGCGCAGCAGGGCGGCGACGCCGGGCTGACCGGCGTCCACGTCCGGCAGGCGTTGGAGCAGATGAGGGGCGAGGGCCGTACCGGCCCACTCGTCGCCCGCGGCCGTGAGGGGTTCGAGTCGGCCCGCCGACTCCAGGGAGCGTCGTGCGGCGTCGAGCAGGACCACGCACTGCGTGCGCACTGCCGCGAGGAGTTCCTCACCTGGTGAACCGGCCACGACGTCATCCCGATGCGCGTGTGACGTGCTTGCTTCGGCCCCTCCTCCTGTCGACGCTAGCAGGGGCGGCCACCCTCCGCGACCGAGAGGGCGGGCCGCGTCCGGCGCTGTGGACCGCCGGGGCGGAGGACGTCGGTGAAGGTCAACGCCCTTGCCGTCGCGTGGACTTGTGAGCACGCGGCTCTGCTGCGGAACCGCCGGGGGAGGGGCCCGCTCGCGGTGTCCCTCACGGGCCGCTGTCGATGACGACGGAATGACGGTGCGCTGACGCCGTGTCCGTACCGTCGAAGGACGGTACGGACCGCACGTCGCCGCCGGTCACGACTGCCGTCCTGTCCGGTGCCACGCCGGCCGTCCGCGCTCGCGGATCACCGCGCAGCCGGCGGCCCCGGTACCTCGGCGGAGCCGCTGACGGGCATGACGCTGATGGTGGCCCGAGCCGGTCCGAGCGGGCGGCGGGCGCACCGGGAAAGGAACGACCATGTCGGCCACAGCACTGGAACTGGGGGAGATCGTCCAGGTCGAGGTACGGGACGCGGCGGGGGTGGTGACGGACTTCTCGCACGACTACGCGGTCGACGCCAGCCGTCTGCTGCGGATTCCCTCGCTGAACATGATCCTGGCCGAGGGCAAGCCCCTGACGCCGGACCTGCGGGCCGAGATCGAGAACCGGTTCGTGACGGACGGCATCCTCACCACCGTCACCGTCAATCTCGGGATGCGGGGCGACCGGGTGGACCTGGAGAACACCATCCAGCCGGGGGACAAGCTCTTCGTGCGGATGCTCAACCCCGACGGCACCATCGATGCGAGTTCCGGCTCGTTCCCGGTGGACGGCTCCGGCAGCATCAACATGCCCTTCCTGGGCGGGGTGCTCCTGCGCGACAACCGCTTCTTCGAGGCGGAGCACCAGATCGAGCAGGGACTGCTGGACGCCCAGATCTTCACGCAGCCGCTGGTCAACGTGACCCGCGTGGAACTCTTCTGAGCCTCCGCTCCCACGGGCGGGCCTCGCCCGCCGCAGTGTCTCGTTCAACTCGGGCCCGCATGGACGCGGCGGCGGCCGACGCGGGCCGCCCCCCCTCGACGTCGAAGTGACGGGCCTCACAGCGAACGGAAAACCCGTCACCCGCGCCGGGCGTCCACCGAGGCGGTGCGGCAGCCCGCCCACCCACCCCGGCGACCCTTTGCCCGCGTGTCAGCGGCGGACCAGCACCGCATGCGTGACGGTCGGCGAGCCGACCAGCTCGGACACCCGGTAGCCGTCGATCCCGTCCCCCAGATGGTCGAGCAACCGCTCCCCGCGCCCGATGAGCAAGGGCGCGATCGCCAGGTGGAGCTCGTCGATCAACCCGGCGCCCAGATACTGCCGGATGACCGCCGCGCCGCCGCCGATCCGGACGTCTTCGCCGCCCGCCGCGTCGAACGCACGCTGCAACACCGTCTCCAACGGCTCGTCGGTGAAGTGGAAGGTCGTTCCGCCCGCCATCTCCAGCGTCGGGCGCACGTGGTGGGTGTGCACGAAAACGTCGTGGTGGTAGGGCGGGTTGTCGCCCCACCAGCCCTGCCAGGACTCGTCCTCCCAGGGCCCGCGCTGCGGCCCGAACATGTTCCGCCCCATGATCGTGGCACCGATGTTCTGCTCGCCTCGGGCGAAGTAGTCGACGTCGGTTCCGCTCTTCCCCGCGGCGGAGTCCGTCGCCGCGGAGATCAACCAGCTGTGCAGGTCGTCACCCCAGCCGACACCGTCGCCGAACGGAGCGTCCAGTCGCTGGTTCGCACCGGCCATGAAGCCGTCGAGGGAGATCGTGACGTTGTGTACGCGGACCTTGGGCATGGCTTTCGCCTCTCGTGTCGACGGCCTTCTCTCACCCCTGCGTCGAACAGAGCCTGCCGGGATCGACATCCCCGCGCACGTTCTTGCGGCGTGCCATACGGGTACACGGCACCGCGCGCCGGCATCGAGGACGCGGCGCGGCCGGGGCGACGACGAGCACCGGCGCGCCGGCTCCACCCCGACTGTCTTCACCCGCCGGCAGGCGGCCTCGCGTCCCTGTGCCAGCGGACGGACCGAGTGAGAAAGGCCACCGTGGGCTCAGTGCCCAAGCAGCGCCGTCCCGAAGGCGCGATGATCAGGAGTCGGACCAGGGCGGCCTGTTGTGAAAGTGGATCAAGGCCGTGGATCATCAGGGAATCCGACATCGAGGGGGCGACGTGCGCTATATCGACGGTCCGAGCGTGCACTGTGATGTTCATGTCGAGGCAGCTGTCCCGCGGGTCTGGGATCTGGTGACCGACATTCGCCTGCCTGCCCGGCTCAGCCCGGAACTACAGCGGGTCGAATGGCTCGACGGCGCGGACCGGCCCTTGGTGGGTGCGTGCTTCGAGGGCTACAACCATCACCAGCAGCTCGGCGAGTGGCGGACCGTCTCCCATGTGGTCGAGCTGGACGAGCAACAGGTGTTCGCCTGGGCGGTCACGGATGCGGACGGCCGGTTTGGCGAGCCGACGTCGGATCCGGCTACCTCCATGGCGTCCTGGCGCTACGAACTCGAGGCCGAGGGCGGCGGCACCCGACTGCGGCAGTCGGCCCGCATCGGGCCGGCCCGCAGCGGAGTCACGCTGGCCCTCGAACGCTGGCCGGACCGGGAGAAGGAGATCATCGCCTTCCGGCTGAAGGAGCTGCGCGCCGGGATGGAAGCCACCCTTTGCGGAATCAAGGCGCTGGCTGAGAAAGGCGCTTGAGGTCCTGCCGCAAGGGGTGTCACGGCCACTCGTTGACGGCCGCGACACCGTCGCCTCGTGGCGCACCGCGAACGTGTCGTGTCGCGTGGCTTCCCGGCGCCTTTTCGAGGCGGTCAGTACCGCACTTGACGGCGTAACGCTCGTGGTCGTCCATCCGGTCGAACTTCGGCGGCCGACCGCCAAGCGAGCCGCGTTACTTGCGGTTGCGGGCCCGGTCGGCCTTGTCCAGGATGGTTCAGCGGATGCCGCCATGCCGCACTCGGTCCCCTGGCCTCCGTCAGTCGCTGCCTTCGACGATGCGGAAGTCGCGTTCGACGCCGTCGGCGAGGGCGGCCAGCGCCTCCTGGTAGGCCGCACTCTCGTACGCCGCCACGGCCTGCTCGAAGCTGTCGAACTCGACCAGGACGGTGCGCTCGGCGATTCCGGCGCCGTGTGCCACGACCCGACCGCCACGGACGAGGGTCCGACCGCCCGCGGCTTTGACGGCCGCAGCGGCCAGCGCGTTGTAGGCGTCCAGCTTCTCAGGGTCCGCGATGGTGCGGTAGGCGCTGACCCAGTAGCCCTTGGGCATGGAACCTCCGGAGTGGGGATGAGTGAGTCTGGCTCTTACGGATGAGTCTCGGACAAGTGTCGGCGGGCGAGAGCGAGGCCTGCCAGTGTCGTGACCGCCATACAGCCGATACCGACCAGTGCCGCGGTGGTGTAGGCGCCGTCGTCGGGGAAGAGGCGGCCGGGGCCGGTCCCGGTGGCGAGAATCAGGCCGCCGATGGCGCTGCCCAGGGAGTAACCGACGCTGCGGACCACGTAGTTGAAGCTCATGGCGCTGGACGTCTCGCTCTTGAGGGTCACGGCCAAGATGACGCCGGGCATCGCGGCCGAGAAGCCGCCGACGCCGAAGCCGAGCACGCCCATCGCCGCGAACAGTTCGACCAGGTCCGACCGGGCCGCCGCGAACAGGGCGAACCCGCCGCCGACCACGACGGCGCTGCCGGCCAGGAGCAGGGGGCCGGCGATCCGGGTCCGGAGTCGGGGGGTGAGCTTGCCGGCGACGAACCCCAGCACCGAGAACGGGACGAGGACCAGCCCGGCGACGAAGGTCGTCAGCCCGAAGCCGTAGCCGGCGCCGTGCGGCGTCTGCGCGTACCGGGTGATGAGCGTGAGCAGGAGGTACATGCCGATCCCGCCGACGAACATGGCGAGGTTCGCCCCGGCGACCGCCGGATGCCGCACCGCCCGCACATCGACCAGGGGCGTCGTGCTGCGCAGCTCGATGACGGTCCAGCCGCAGAGCAGCGCCGCCGCGACGACGGCGAGGCTCCCCGCCACAGCAAGGTGACTGTTCCACAGACCCCGTTCGCCGGCGAGGAACAGCACCAGGAACAGCGCGGCGGCCAGGACGACCGCGCCCGCCACGTCCACCCGGGCGGAACGGCCCTCCGGGGCTTCGGGCATGGAACGCCACGCGGTCAGGAGGGCGGCGGCGGTGACGACCAGGCCGAAGCCGTAGGCGGCCCGCACCCCGCCGAGCTCGGCGAGCAGGGCGGCCAGCGGGTAGCCGACGCCGGCCCCGATGATCGAGACCACCGAGATCAGGGCGATCGCCGCCGCGCTGCGCTCCTCGGGGAGATGGTCCCTGGCCACGCCCATCATCAGCGCCGTCAGTCCGAGCCCGACGCCCTGGGCCGCCCTGCCGGCCAGCAGCCATGGGAACGGCAGCGGCAGCACGGTGAGCGCGCTGCCCGCGACGACCACCGTGAGCGTGGCGAGGATCGTGGCCCGCCGGTGCGGGCCGGCTCCGAGCCGGCCGAGGACCGGCGTGGCGACGGCCCCGCTGAGCAGCGCGACCGTCAGCGTCCACTGCGCGCTGCCGAGCGAGACGTGGAACGAGGTCGCGACGCTGGTGATGAGCGGCGTCCCGAGGCTGGCGACCGCCGCCACCACCAGAGAGATGAACATCAGGGCGGGAACCAGCAACCCCGCCTCGGAACGCGCCGCACGGACCCCCTTCACCGCGGCCCCGTCGACCGGCTGCCCGGTCACTGCTTCGGCTCTTCGCGGTCCCGGTATTCGAGTTCTGCCAGATGTTTCAGCGCCGGGAGGGCTGCCACCAGTGCCTCGACCTCGTCGTCGGTGAGCTGACCGATCAACCGCTCGAGCGCGTGGACGCCCGCTTGGCGCCGTGTCCGGACGTAGGAAGCGCCGGCCTCGGTCAGGCACACCAGCGTGACCCGCTTGTCGGCTGCGTCGCCCCGCCGCTCGACCAGGCCCGACTCCTCCATCACCCGGACCAGGGAGGTCATCGCGGGCTGAGTGACGCCTTCGACCGCGGCCAGATCGGTGATGCGCCGCGGACCGGTCCGGTCCAGGGTGGCCAGGGTGGCGGCGGACGTCAGGCTCATGTCCCGGGGCAGGCGCCGCGCGGCTCTGGTGGCCAGGCCGTAGAGGGCAGCCCCGATGGCGGCGGACGCGCCGGGAGCGGTGTCTTGGCGACTCATGCACGAAGCATAGCAAGTTTATATTTATAGTCTATGTAAATGTCGGAAGGGGTCGGCACCGGCACCGCGACCCACGCCTGGGCGCCGAGGGCACCCATCGAGGAGTTCGCGGAGTTCGAGGGGGTCGAAGGGGTCGAGGAGTTCGAAGACGGCCACCGCGGACGCCGGTGCCGCTACCGGTGACCTCGCGCTCAAGCTCCCTTGCTGTGACCGGAATTGTGCAGCACTCGAGGCCGAAGTCATCCACCGGATTGTGGGCGCGCAAGGTCTGCCCGTTCGGTTAGGGTGCGCCGAATGAACGACAGCACTTCAAGGCAGCACTCAACGGCGTCTCAGACCCTGTACTTCCACCCCGACTATCTCGACGCCGTACGCGCGGGGCGGAAGACGACCACGATCCGTTTCCGGGACCCGGTGGGGACGGGCCCGGTGAGCCTGGTGTTCGAGTTGGACGACGAGGTGACGCTGCCGGGACTCGTCACGCAGGTCACGGCCAAGACGGTTGCCCAGCTGAGCGAGTCGGACGCCCGGGCGGACGGCTTCCGTGATCTCGCCGAGCTTCACGACAGACTGCGGTTCCACTACTCCCGGATCGAGCCGACCGACACGATCGCCATCGTGCACTTTCGATTGGTTGAGTAGGCGAGTGGCCCCCAAGCATCGGCTGAGTGACTCCCCGGATCACGCCGTTGGGGATGCAGCGCCGCGTAGTGACCGGCCGATGTCAGGAGACGCTCGCGAGGATTTTCTTCGCCGCCTCGGCCGCCGCCCGGCCGCCGCCCACCGCGTCGGCGTCGGCCGCGCAGGGCAGGCCGCCGACGCGGACGGCTACGGCGATATGCCGACCGTTGGTCGCCTTGGTGTGGCCGATGAACCACGAGGCGGCCGAGTTCCCCCTGCCGCAGGGGACCCACCCCGTCTGTCCGTTGCTCCCGAGGGCCGCCCGCAACGCGTCAGCAGTGCTCCGCGACATCGCCTTGATGGAGACAGCACCGTCAGCGGCCTGCGACTGCTGCGTGGCGTCGTCCGCCTTCGCAGTCTCTTCCACCAGGCGCGGGGCCATCACTTGACCGCCGTTGGCGACGGCTGCGGCGACTCGCGCCATTTGCAACGGAGTTGCCCTGACGTCGCCGGTCCCCATCCCGGCAAGGGCCGTCTCGGGGGCCGTCGTGTCGTCACGGATGGAGGTGCTTGTGGCAACGGGAAGGGGAACCATGAGGGTGTCGTCGTCGAAGCCGAATTTCTGCGCCGCGGCGCGTAGTCGGTTCTGCCCGAGGTCGACGGCCATCTTGGTGAACACGTTGGTGCAGGAGCGGCGCAGCGCCACTGTGATCGAGGCGTTCTCACACTGCGACGATGCGCCTTTCACTCGCTTGGTCGAGAGGGGGAGCACATAGGTGAGCGGGCTGACGGTGGCGTCGCCCGCCGTTGCGTACAGGCCTTGATCCAGGGCTGCGGCTGCGACGACGACGCTGAAGGTCGTCCCCGGCGCATCGGCCTGCTTCAGGGCCCGGTTGAGCATCGGTGAACGGCTGTCGGCGGTGGCCGACTTCCACGCCTGGGCGTCCTTCTCACTGTTGCCGCTGAACTGCGCAGGGTCGTAGGAAGGGGTGCTCACGAGGGCGAGAAGCTTTCCGGAATTCGCGTCTAGCGCTACGGCGGCGCCCTGCTGGTCGCCCAGCGCGTTGAACGCGGTTTTCTGAACGACGGGGTCGATGGTTGTCGTGACGTCACGCGGCGCGCCGGAAGTCAGGGAGTCGTTGTACAGGGCCTCGAGACCCGTGTTGCCAAAGGCCAACGACCTATAGCCCGTGACCGGCGCATAGAGCGGGCCGTCCGCGTACGTGCGCCGGTAGGGGACCTTCGCGAGGTTGGTGGACTGCGAACCGGTGACGGCCTGCCCGCCGACGAGAATGTCACCCAGTCCACGGTGCGACGCCGGCGCGGACGTGGAGGCACGTTTCGTCGAGGAGTCGTCCGCGGTGCCGGTGTGCGTGTCCCGCGCGCAGCCGCTGGTCACCGCGGCGAGAGCAACGAGGACCCCCGAGACGCGAAGCGTCCCTCTCGTGGTCGTGAGCATGGCAGCAATCTTAGAGAAGGCCGCGAAGCAGGAGGGCAGTTCGCCACGACCGCTCCACTGAGGTCCCGACTCCAGAGTGGAACAGGCTCGACTCCTCTGGCAAGCCGCAGCCCCACCCCATCGACCGCGCGCTTGCGACTCTTTACTGCGTGGCGATGTACGGCTGACCGGGCCGCCTGCCGAACCCGTTGGCTCCTCTCATTCCTCTTCGTCCTAGTTGAGACCGCCCGCACCCGGGTCGCGCAGCGGACGCAGGCCTCCGTCGAGCGGGAAGGCACGGAAGCCATAGCGGCCCAGCATGTTGCGGTTCGCGTGCTTGACCGGGGAGACGCGGGCGACGTTGTCGTCCAGGACGCCGTGCTCGCGCTCATCGGCGGGCAGTGTCCGCAACTCCTCGACAGCGGCGGCCAGATGGCGGGTCGTGCACAGCACGGCGGCATTCGGTACCAGACCGAGCGCGCCGAGCCGGCCCCGCTTGACCGTCCGGTACCCCTGCATACATGGGCCCATGACAAGCCCGCGTTCGGCGCACTCCAGCAGGTCTGGGATGATGGCCGGCAGCCGTCCGTACCGTCCGGGGTCCCGGGACGACGAGACACGGGCGGGTGCGGGCAGGGGCCCGGCGGGTGGGAGAGCGGAGCGGTGCGGCACATGCCGGAGTACCCGGAATATCTCGCGGCGGTCGTCTTCGCCGCGGGCGGAGTCGTCAACGCCCTGCTGGCGCCACACCGGTTCTCCACCGCCGTCCTGTTCTGCCTCGCGGCGACCTCTGCCGGGCTCGGCGTGGCCGCTCGCACGGCCGCAGCCCACCCGACCCTCGCCGCCGTTCTCGCCCTGGCCGCGCTGCTCCTGGCGCTCGTTGTGGGCCTGTTGCTGGTGGCCGACGGTGTCCTTCTGGTCCGGCGCTACGGACCGCAGGCGGCCCTGCTGGCGACCGGGGCCGCCGGCTGCGCGGTGCTGGTGGTACTCGGCCTCGACGCGGTCTTCTACGCGACCGGCGGCGAGGCGTTCGGTGCCCTGGTGGTGGCGGTGAACGCGGCCGCGGGATATCTCACCCTGCTCTTCCTGGTCTTCGCCGGCTATGTGTGCGTCCGGGGCCGCAGCACCCCTCTGCCGGAAACCACCCATGTCGTCGTCCTGGGCGCCGGGCTCAACGGCGACCGGCCCGGCCCGCTGCTGACCCGCCGGCTGGACCGCGCCCTCGCGCTCGACGCCGCCCGCGCACCGGACACGCCGGGTGTGGTGTTCGTCGTCTCGGGCGGCCAGGGCGACGACGAGGTCCGCTCCGAGGCGGAGGCGATGGCCGACTATCTGCGCGAACGCGGAGTGCCCGCCGACCGGATCGTGCGCGAGGACCGCTCCGTCAACACCGGGGAGAACCTCCGCTTCAGCGTGGCCCTCATGGACGGCGCCACTCCCGGCCGCCGTGCCACGGTGGTGACCAGCGGCTTCCACGTCTATCGCACGACCCTGCTGGCCCGCCGCGTCGGCGTGCCCGTGCACGTCGTGGGCGCGCCGACGTCTCCCACGTACTGGCTGGCCGCGACCCTGCGCGAATTCGCCGCCATTCTGTGGCTGGACCGGCTCCCCCTGATCGGGCTCAGCCTGCTGCTGGCAGTGCCGGTGGCGACGGCGGTCTTCGCGCGCTGAGGCGCCGGCCGATGGCCTCGT
The DNA here is from genome assembly GCF_024539675.1 of Streptomyces hilarionis. Taxonomy (GTDB): domain Bacteria; phylum Actinomycetota; class Actinomycetes; order Streptomycetales; family Streptomycetaceae; genus Streptomyces; species Streptomyces hilarionis. The sequence goes on from NZ_JAHHIT010000044.1 coordinate 34,855, forward strand.
AAAAGGCTCTGCAAAGGCGCCGTACGAGGCACGGTGGCGGAGTGGAAAGGGCTCGCCGGGCCGCCCGTCCCGCGCGCGCGGTCCGCAGGGCGGAGGTGCGCGCGGTCGGGCAGCGCGCCAAGTGTGGCAGCGGCTACAGCGGCAGCCGGGGCAAGGGTCTGCCTGACCCCTTTGGGCCTGCCGCGGTGCGGGGCGCGCATCGGCTTTGCAGGATGGCGTCTGACGACCCCGACCATGTGTGACGCGTCGAGCGGTGTCCGCGCGCAGCCCCCGGCATTCCCTCGCGGAGCCGCAGGCATTCCCTCGCGGAGCCACCGGCACTCCTCGAAAGGACGACATGTCCATACGCAACCGCGGCTCCGCTGCCGCAGCCGCCATGTTCCTGGCCGGTTTGACGATGCTCACCGCGGTTCCGGCCCACGGCGCATCCGGCCTGGCCCCCACGCGCCAGAAGCCGGCAGCGGGGGAGGGTGCCACCAGCCGGTCGAGCCGGCCGCAGCCCGGCCTGTCGCCGGGACGACCGGCCGGCGGGGGCGCGCTTGCCGGGGCGAAGGGCGGAACGCGCACCGTCGCCTCCGGCGACACGTTGTGGGACATGGCCCAGCAGGCCCTCGGCGACCCCATGCGGTGGGACAGCGTCTACGACCTCAACCGGCAGACCATCGAGCGTGAGGCCCTGCGGCACGGATACCCGTCCAGCGACCGGGGCCACTGGATCTTCCCGGGCACCGTCCTCGCCCTGCCCCAGCCTGCTGCGGCGCGTGCCCTGCCGTCGTCGCGGTTCACGCCCGCTCCCTGCCCGACCACGTACGGAGAGCTGGAGGGCGCCAGTTGCGGCTACCTCGTCGTCCCGGAGAACCGGGCCCGCCCGTCGTCGCGCACGATTCGCCTGGCCGTTGCACGCGTGCGCTCCGCGTCCCCGAAGCCGCACGCCGACCCGATCGTGTTCTTCACCGGCGGCCCCGGCGCGGACGCGCTGGCAGACATCACGGGACTGACCGAGGCGGGGCTGAACCGCGACCGTGATCTGATCGTCCTGTCCCAGCGCGGGACGTACTCGTCCGAACGGCCGCTGACGTGTCCCGAGATCGACCAGTTCTACGGCGAGCGCGTCCACCTCCTCTACAACGCGCCCTCCACCGGGGACCGTTACGCCCAGGCTGCGGCTCGCTGCCACGACCGGCTGGCGGCCCAGGGAATCGATCTGGCGGCCTACAACACCCGGGAGAACGCCGCCGACGCGGCGGATCTGCGCAGGGTCCTGGGAATCCGGGAGTGGAACGTCCTGTCGCATTCCTACGGCACGCAACTGGCGCTGACCTACATGCGCATGTTCCCCGAAGGCGTCCGCTCCGTGACGGTCGACGGCGTCGTACCGCCGTCCGTGGCGACGCCCGGATGGACGTGGAGCAGCATGAAGGAGGCGTTCGACAACATCGTGAGCGCCTGCGCGGCGCAGGCCTCCTGCCGGCAGCGCTACCCGGACATCGGCGCCACCTACCTGCGTATGGTGCGTCAGTTGGAGGCTCATCCGGTCACCATGCACGTGACGGTGCCACAGGCCGGCCGGGTGAAGGTGGTCCTCGACGGCGGTGCGCTGCTGAACTGGATGGTGCGTGCCAGTCACGCTCCCGAGACCTTCGCCGTGGGGGTGGACGAGCTGGCCCACGGTGTCCCCGAGCGCATCGCCGAGCAGTGGGCGTCCGCCTGGCTGCCCGGCTCGCAGGGGAAGTTCGCTCACGGGTTGTCGCTCAGCGTCTGGTGCAGCGAGTGGGTTCCGTTCGAGACACCCCAGGAACAGCTCGCCAAGGGCCGGCAGGCCTTTCCCGACCTCCCGGGCTCGGTCCTGGCCCAGGCGCCCCAGCTGCCGTTCCTGCGCCAGGCATGCGGGGTCTGGAAGGTTCCGAAGGCGCCCGACTCCGTGCGCGAGGTCACCCGTAGCGACATTCCCACGCTTGCCGTCTCCGGCAGTTTCGACGCGCAGACCGGGGCGCAGTGGGGGCGCTACGTGGCCCGGACGCTCTCACGCTCCACCGTCGTGACGCTGGCCGGCGTCGCCCACGGCGCGTACGACACGCCGTGCGGGGCGAAGGTGATCACCTCCTTCTTCGACGACCCCGAGCACCCCGACACCAGCTGCGTGAACACCGTGAAACCGCCGTCGTTGGCCATCGACGGCGAGGGAGCCGGTACCAGTGAGTGAGGATCTGCTCCCGGCCGGCTCCGACACTCCGCGCTCCGCCGTGTCGCCCGGACGTCCAGGGGCCCCACGGTGGTCCCGCCGCGGCTTTCTCAGCACCGCGGCCGTCGGCTGCGCGACCGCCTCGCTGGCCACCGCGCCGCCGGCGGCCGGATCCCCGCGGTCCGCGCCCCAGGGAGGCGGCACGGGCGGCACCGGGAACCCCCTGTTCAGCGCCCTCGACGCCAAGATCGAGGAGGCCATGCGGACGTACGCGATTCCCGGCGCGGCGGTGGGCGTCCTTCTGAACGGCCAGGAGTACGTGAAGGGTTACGGCGTCACCAACGTCGACCACCCGGTTCCGGTCGACGGCGACACCGTCTTCCGGGTCGGCTCGACCACCAAGACCTTCACCGGCACGACGCTGATGCGGCTGGCCGAGCGCGGCAAAGTCGAACTGGACGCCCCGGTACGCCGCTACCTCCCTGACTTCGCGGTGGCCGATCCGTTCGCGTCGTCGCAGGTCACCGTGCGCCAGCTCCTCAACCACAGTGCCGGATGGCTGGGCGACGACTACCAGGACTTCGGTCCCGGCGACGACGCACTGGCCCGCTTCGTGGCGTCCATGGCGCGCCTTCCTCAACTGACCGAGCCCGGCAAGGTGTTCGCCTACAACAACGCGGCCCTGTGCGTGGCCGGCCGGATCATCGAGGTGGTGGCCGGCAAGAGCTATGAGGCAGCCGTGCGGGAACTGCTCATCGATCCCCTCGGCCTGGACCACACCCGCTTCTCCAGCGACGAGATCGTGGGCTTCAACGTCGCCGCGTCGCACGACGTCGTCGACGGCAAGGCCGTGCTCAAACCGGCCTTCTGGCCCCAGCCGCGCAGCCTCGCACCGACCGGCGGCCTGATCTCCAGTGTGCGCGACCAGCTGAGCTGGGCCCGCTTCCACCTCGGGGACGGTACGGCCCCCGACGGAACACGCGTGCTGAGCCGGAAATCGCTGGAGGAGATGCGCTCCACTCCCGGGCCCGGCGGCACGCTGGTCGTGGAGCTCGACGGCATGGGAGTCACCTGGATGCTGCGTCCGACCGCCCAAGGACGCCGCGTCGTGCAGCACGGCGGGACCTGGCCGGGCCAGATCTCCGGCTTCATGATGGTTCCCAGCCGCGGCTTCGCACTGACGCTGCTGACCAACTCGGAAGGCGGCACGCGGCTCAGGGACGAGCTGTTCACCGACGACTGGGCCCTCAACCGGTACGCGGGTGTGACCAACCTGCCGGCCACGGCCATGGCCTTGCGCGGCCAGGAACTCGCGCCCTACGAGGGCCGGTACATGGCCCAGCGGATCAACGACGAGGGCGCCATGGAGGATGTCGTCACCGAGATGACCCGTCAGGACGGACGGCTGCACGGCAGCCAGAAGGCCCATGGCCCGGCCGGGCAGGACGAAGCAGCCTCCGAAGAGGAGGACTCGGTCGAGGACCCGACCACCGAGCTGGGAGCCGCCTTCTACAAGCGGGACTTCGCACTCGACCTCGACGCCGAGGGCCGGCCGATCGGCACGCGCTCCGACTTCGTGCGCGGACCCGACGGGAAGGTGCTCTGGTGGCGCAACCACGGACGGCTGTACCGCCACCAGACACCGTGACCGGGCGCGGGGCAGCAGAGCGGTGCGCCCAGGGCAGGCATGCCCTGGGCGCTGGGGGCGTCATCGCCGAAGCCCGCCACGTGGAAGAAACCAGAAGAAACCAGTCGAAGCGAAACGCGACGATTGCGGCCGCTGCGGCGGGACTGCCCCGGCGGCACGCCGGACTCTCGGACCGGTCACAGGCCGCCGATCCTCGCCACGAAGAACGCGGCGACGATCAGCGAGCCGATCACGATCAGAGCGAGCCAGAAATAGGGGTGCTCCCAGATCCCGCCGTCCGGCCGCTCGTGATGCGATTCCGCGATCGAGCCCTCGGCGGGCGGGGTCTCTCCAGGGGGTACGAGTGGATGTGCCATCTCTCCACCGTCCGCCCGAACCGGGGGGAGCGCATCTTCACGCGGCTGCGCCCTGTCCTAGGGGCCCGGCCGGAACTGTCGGGGAAGCGCAGCACCGCCTCCGGCCCGCAGAGCGTCGGGCCGCGTCGTGCGCAGGCCCGACGGCCCCATCGCCCACGGCTCCGGAGGCGCGCTGGGCCCCGTGCGCGCCTTGCGTGCCGTGCGGGGGTCGGGTGGCTGACCGGCGTCAGCGACTGAAGACGAGTTCAGCCTGGTCGCGCCGGGTGGTGTGCAGGTCCCAGTAGACCGGGGCGATCTCATCGGGCTGGGCGGTCGGGAATCCGGGTACCGCCGGCGTGCCGATCGACACGTTGATGGCGACGTGCGCCGCCTGGACGCCGGTCCCGTCCAGTTCCTTGCGCAGGTTGATGACCCAGTTGCGCAGGGCCGCAGCGGCGGCGTTGACGTTGGCGATCTGCGGCACGGGGTCGACGGAGCCGGCGCCGGTGGTGAACAGCAGGGTGCCCGCGTCGGCCTCTCGCATGGCGGGCAGCACCGCGCGGGTGGCGGCGATGGCTCCGTAGAGCTGGAACTCCATCTCGTGCTGCACGTCGGCCGGCTCAGTGGCGCCCGGGGTGGTCATGACGGTCTGGAGGCCGCCGACGGGGGAGTACTCCAGGACGTCGATGCCGCCGAAGTGCGCGGCTGCGTCCTTGAGCGCCTGGGTGAGGGCGGAGCGGTCGAGGACGTCGGCGGGGAACGCGGCGGCGCTGACGCCCTCAGCGGCCAGCTGCGCGGCCAGGCCTTCGAGCTTGGCCCGGTCGCGGGCGATCAGTGCGACGTCGTAGCCCTGACTGCCGAAGGTGCGGGCGATGGCGAGACCGAGCTGAGGACCGGCGCCGACGATGGCAATGGTGGACATGGGGAGGCCTTTCGCTGAGGCGTAAATGGATAGAGCTATCCGTTTTCTTTCCGGAAAGCCCTATCCGTTTCTCTGCCGTCACCGTAACACGAGAACCGGATAAGGCCTTCCGGTTTGCTAGTCTGATCGTCATGAGCCCTGCGGACCCGCACCCCGAAGCCAACGTAAACGCGACCGTTTCCGCAGGTCAGTCCAAGCGCAGCGACGCAGAGCGCAACCGAGGGCGGATCATCGCCGCCGCGCGCACGGTCTTCGGGCGCGACGGACTGAACGCCTCGATGGCGTCGGTCGCACGGGAGACCGGAGTCGGGATCGCCACCCTTTTCCGCCACTTCCCCCGCAAGGAGGACCTGCTCGCCGCCGTCTTCGCCGACCGCATGAAGGCGTACGCACAGGCCACCGACGCCGCCTTGGCCGACCCTGACCCGTGGCACGGCTTCACCCGCTACATCGAGACGGTCTGCGCGATGCAGGCCGCCGACCGCGGCTTCGCCGACATCCTCACCATGAACTTCCCCGGCGTCCCGGAACTGGAGAAGCACCATGCCCAGGCGTACGAGGGCTTCCTGGAGCTGATCGGCCGCGCCCAGGACAGCGGGCACCTGCGCCAGGACTTCACCAGCCGCGATCTCGTGCTGCTCCTGATGGCCAACGCCGGAGTCCTCAGCGCCACGGCCGATGCCGCCCCGGACGCCTGGCGCCGCCTGGTCGCCTGGATGATCCAGTCCTTCCAGGCCCCGGCCCGCGGACCGCTCCCGGACCCACCAACGGACGCCGCGCTGTACGAAGCGATGCACCGCGCCGGCCAGAGCGCCGCGGCCCCGGAGACCGGAAAGCGACGCTGAACTGTTCGTGCAGCGCTCGGATCGGATCCGGGGCGGTCAGAGCGTTGCTTGCCTGCTCGTGGCGGCCCCGTCACGCCGATCACCTGCCCGCGGTCAGGGGAGGTCGACGGGTCCGTGCCGCCACCGTGTCACGTTCTACCGGCAGGCCGCTCTTGAACTCGGCTCCCGCGACCAGCATCGCGAAGCAACGGCGCTGTCCCGGCCTGGCTTCGGCCCGGGGGAGGACGGCTACCTGAGCGCCGAGGAGCTGTCGAGCGCGCCAACGGCCGCCCGGATGTGGCCCGGTCCGAGCTGGGGCCCCTCTCCGGAGCACCACCAGGAGAGTTGCCCTTCCACTTCGCGTGCGTGCATGCCCAGGTTGTGTTCGACGCACAGCGGCCACGCCTGCCACAGACACTCCGCGACGGTGTCCTGCGCGGCGTCGGCGACGATCGCCAAGGCATGGGCAGGGTCGTCGGCGACCTTCGGGTACAGGTGACTGCCGTGCCACTCGCCGCTGGCCAACGCGACGTAGACGTACTCCGGCTCGCCCGTCTCGTAGGAGGGTTGGGCCACCAGTTGCAGCGGGCCCTGGTCGGGAAGAGTCGCTGCCAGGTCCCGGTTCAGGAGGGCAAGAGCGTCGTCCCACCAGGGGTACTCGCCCGTCGAGACGCGACGGAGCCCGGGATCGTCGAAGGGTTCGTACACGCGTCCATCCTCCGCCATGACGGTCGGCCTCTGCTCCCGACCCGCGCGCGGCCAGCGGTGGCCGGGGCCCGGGCCGCCTGCGACGATCGAACTGCGACGATCGAATCGCCGAATGTTCTCGGGGCAGATACGGAGGCACGCCCGGGGAGGTTCCATTGGTGCACACCCGAACACCGGACGTCCTGGTCGCCGGCGCGGGCCCGGTCGGGCTGACCGCCGCCGCGGAACTCCGGCGGCGCAAGATCGCCTGCCGGATCGTCGACCGGCTGCCGGCCAGGCTGCCGTACGCGAAGGCTGTCGGCATCCAACCCCGCACGCTGGAGCTCTGGGACCGGATGGGCCTGGTACGCGCCGTGCTGGACGCGGCGGTGCCGATGCGCGGCCAGCTGACCTACGTCAACGGTGTCGAACAACCCCGGATCGACCTGGTCCTGCCGCCGGAAGTGCCCTATGGATTCGCCGCGCTGCCGCAGTACGAGACCGAACGGATCCTGGAGGAGTTCCTGGCCGGCTTCGGAACCCGGATCGAGCGCGGCACCGAGCTGCTCTCCTTCGCCCAGGACGCCGACGGGGTGACCAGCCGGCTGGTCGACTCCTCCGGTTCTGAGGAGGAGGTCCGCTCGCGGTACCTGGTGGGCTGCGACGGCGCGCACAGCACCGTCCGCAAGGGCCTGGGCCTCGGCTTCGAAGGCGGCGCCTTCCCCGAGGAGTACATGCTTGCCGACGTCGAGGTCGGCTGGGACCTGCCGCACGGGTACGGAGTGCGCGCGATGCACCGCGCCGCCGACGGAAGCGTCGACGACGTGCTGGTGTGCATCCCGCTGCCCGGGCCGGGCCGCTACCGGATGTCGATGACGGTGCCCGCCGAGCTGTCGGCGGCCCGGAAGGCCGACCGCCCCGAGCCCGGCGGAGGCGAGGTGGCACACGGCCTGGAGGGCGGGGTGGCGCCGACGCTCGCGCACATCCAGACCGTCCTGGACCGGCTGTCGCCGCGCCCCACCACCGCCGACGCGATGCGCTGGTCCTCGGTCTTCCGCATCAGCCACCGACTGGTGGACCGCTACGGCCGGGGCCGGGTCCTCGTGGCCGGGGACGCCGCGCACATCCACCCGCCCACCGGCGCGCAGGGCATGAACACCGGCATCCAGGACGCCTTCAATCTCGCCTGGAAACTCGCTCTCGTGGTCGAGGGCACCGCCGCCGGCCGGCTGCTCGACAGCTACGACGCCGAGCGCCGCCCGGTGGGCGCCGAAGTCGTCGGCCGCACCGTCCGGCACGCCGCCGCGGGCATCCAGGCCGACCCGGCGGACCCGGCCACCGTGATGCTGCGCGAGGCCCAGCTCCTCGTCGGCTACCGCGGCAGCCCGATCGTGGGCCGGCCCGGTGACGATTCTCCCAGCGTCGTCCCGCCCGGCCCGCAGGCCGGCGACAGGGCTCCCGACTGCGCCGGCCTCACCACCGAGATCGCCTGCTATCCGCTGCGCCTGTACGACCTGCTGCGGGGCCGCGGACACGTCCTGCTGTTGTACGACGGCGAGGACGAAGGCGACGGCGGTCAGGACACCCGGGGGTTCGACGAACTCGCGGCCCTTGCAACGACTCTGTCCCACGGACGGGTGGAGACCTGCGTACTGCTCGGCGGCCGCGCGTGCGTCGGCACCACGCTCCTGCCGGTCTACCGCGACGCCCGGGGCGAGTTCGCCCGCGCCTACGGGGCCCGCGGCCCATCGGCCTTCCTCATCCGCCCGGACGGCTACCTGGGCAGCCGACTCACCCCACCGGACGGCAGGCGACTGGCCGGCCATCTCGCGCAGGTCTTCCAGCCCTGACGGCAGGGGGCCGGGATCTGCTCTGCGGTGGGACACGCGTGCGGAGCCGATGTGACGGACGCGGTGTGCGGGACATCGGCGTGGACACCGGCATCGCCCACGACTGCGGACCGCACGCGGAGCCCGGATGATCGCGGTCGAACGGAGGCACGCGCCGCAACCACCCGGCCGAACCTTCTTCGCAGGTGACGAGCACGGCGCCAAGCGTCGGGGGAGAGGGAAGGTTCGCACCCGCAGGTGAAGGCCTGACGTTGTCGATCAGGCCGCACGGACGGCATGTACGGCGTGTACGGCATTCCGCGGGGACGCGGGCGCGCCGGCCCCGAGCGGATGCTCCGGGCCGGCGCGGCGACGCCATGTCAGCTTGCGGTGGGTACCGGGTCGCGGGTGGGCCGGGGCACCGCCCCGAGCTCGGGCATCTCCTTCGGATCGGGCTCGGCCGGCACCGTACCCGGAGCGGGGGCAGAGGCGGGGGCCGGGGCAGGGACGTAGGGGATCTCTCCGCGCAGGACGGCCTTGGCGCGGTCCTCGTCGAGCTCGCCCTCCCAGCGGGCGACGGCAAGGGTGGCTACGCCGTTGCCGACCAGGCTGGTCAGGGCGCGGGCTTCGGACATGAACCGGTCGACGCCGAAGATCAGCGCGAGGGCGGCGACCGGGACGTGCGGGACGGCGCTGAGCGTGGCGGCCAAGGCGATGAAGCCGGAGCCGGTGACGCCCGCGGCGCCCTTGGAGGTGAGCAGCATGACGGCGAGCATGGTCAGTTGCTGAGTGAGGGTGAGGTCGATGCCGAGGGCCTGGGCGAGGAAGACCGAGCCCATGGTCAGGTAGATGGCGGTGCCGTCGAGGTTGAACGAGTACCCGGCGGGCAGCGTGATGCCGACGACCGGCTTCGAGGCGCCCGCGTGCTGGAGCTTGCCCATCATGCGGGGCAGGACGGGCTCGGTGGAGGAGGTGCCCAGGACGATCAGCAGTTCTTCCTTGATGTAGCGCAGGAAGGGCCACAGCCGCAGTCCGTTCAGACGCATCACGGTGCCCAGGACGACGAGGACGAAGAAGAGGGCGGTCAGCCAGAACGAGCCGACCAGCAGGGCCAGGTGGCGCAGGGTGCCCAGGCCGTAGTGGCCGATGGTGAAGGCCATCGATCCGAACGCGCCGACGGGGGCGAGCCGCATGATCCAGCGGATGAGCGTGAACAGGACCGTGGAGAACTTCTCGACGCCCCGGGCGATGCCCAGGCCCGCTTCTCCGCTGGCGTGCAGGCCGAAGCCGAACAGCACCGACACCAGCAGCACCGGCAGAATCTCGTTGCCGGTCAGGGCACTGACCAAGGTCGCCGGGATGATGGCGAGGAGGAACCCGGCGAAGCCCTCGTGGGCCGTGGTCGCCTCCGGCGGCAGGCCCTTGGTGGACAGGGTCGACAGGTCGATGTGCAGACCGCTGCCCGGCTTGACGACGTTGACGACGACCAGGCCGATCACCATGGCCACGGTCGTGAGCACCTCGAAGTAGACCAGAGCCTTCAGGCTCACGCGGCCGACGGCGCGGGCGTCGCCCATGGAGGCGATGCCGTGCACGACCGTGCAGAAGATGATCGGTGCGATGAACATCTTCACGAGCGCGATGAAGCCGTCACCGAGGGGCTTGAGGTCAGCGCCGACGGACGGCCACAGCGCGCCCACGGCGGCGCCGAGGAGGACGGCGATCAGGCACTGGACGTAGAGGTGGGACAGCATGCGGCGGATGCGGTCCGGTGGTGCGGTGACGGTACCCGGGGCGGCGTCGTTGCGGCTCATGCGGGGCGTCCTTCCAGGACGGGAACGAGGAGTTCGGCTCGGGCGATACGCCGGGCGGCGCGGTGCAGGAGCACCGTGGGGGACGCGCCCTCCGGTGCGGGAACGGCTCGGGTGGTGATCACGCCGGCGGGGGTGCCCAGGCGCAGCGTGCCGTCGGCGGTCTGCCGGGCGACGCGGTGGGCGAGGGTGCCAGGGGTGGCGGCGGCCGTGGCCAGGGCCACGGCGGAGGTCAGGCCGATCGCGGGGTGCGGGGCGTGCATGGAGACCATGCGCACGGCCAGGTCGTACTCGTCCTGGTTGACGACTACGCCCTGTGCGGTGCGATAGGGAGCGGGGCGGGCGACGACGCCCACCTTGGGGACCGCGTGGCTGACCGGATCGCCCTCACGGGCCAGGCCCATGGCCAGCGCGGCCTGGCGGCGCAGCAGCGTCAGGGCGGGTACCGCGGTGGCGAACGCGGTGAGGGATTCCGTGCCGTCGAGGCCGAACGCCTTGGCCTCGAACAGCGCGGCCGGCGCGCCGGCATCCACCAAGGACGCCTCGACGGGACCGTCCGGTCCGGTCAGCTCGTCCAGAGCCCGTCCTGTCGGCAGGACACGGCCGGTCGTCGAGCCCGCCGGGTCCTCGAACCCGAGCAGGACGGGCACACCCCGTGCCGAGGTACCGGGCACCACGGCCGTGCCCTCCTCCGGAGCCACCCCCGCGGGAGTGGGGATCGTACCGGTCAGGCGGGCCCCGGTGTTGACGTTGAGCATGCGGACGGTGGTGGTGTCCGACGCGATCGGCACGAGGTGGTGGTGGACGGCGTACAGGGCCACGGCGGTGGCGCAGTTGCCGCAGTTGCTGGCCCACTCCACGCGCTCGTCGCCGATCCCCACCTGAGCGAACGCGTACTCGACGTCAACGCCCGGTCGGGGCGACGGCTGTACGACGGCGGCCTTGGAGGTGGTGGAGGAGGCGCCGCCCACACCATCGATCTGGCGGGGGTCGGCGGCGTTGAAGGCGGCGAGCAGCAAGGCGTCGACGTCCACGCCGGTGGCGTCCACGTCTCGGTGGTCGAAGATCCAGCACTTGCTGGTTCCTCCGCGGATCATCTCGCCCTGCAGACGCAGCACAACCGACTCCTCACAGCCATGGAAGGGGAAGTCCACCGGCGGTCCCGCCGTGCGTGGTGTCCTCCACGGTGAGTTACGGCAGCGTGAAGTACAATCTCGGAAATCTGCATGGCCATTAAGGTGAAGTGAACGCTGGAGGTTCCGGCATGCTCGACGTCCGACGCATCCTGCTGTTCACGGAGGTCGCCCGGCACGGCTCGGTGACAGCGACCGCCCGCGCCCTCAACTACACCCCGTCAGCGGTGTCGCAGCAGATCAGCCGCCTCGAGACGGAGGCGGGCCAGCCCCTGCTGGAGCGCCACGCCCGAGGCGTCACCCTCACCGACGCCGGACGGGCGCTGGCCGAACGAGGGCACCGGATCGAACGCGAACTGCAAGCCGCGGAGAACGAACTCGCCGACTATGCGGGCCTGCGCGCGGGCACGCTGCGCATCGGCACCTTCCCCACCGTCGGCGCCTCGCTCCTCCCGCAGGCCGTGATCGCCTTCCGCGACGCGCACCCCGACGTACGCCTGACCGTCCGCAGCGCCCGCATCGCCGGACTCTGGGCCATGCTGGAGAACCGGGAGATCGAAATGTCGCTGATGTGGGACTACGACTGGAGCCGGATCGACCGGGAGGACATCGTCGTCACCCCACTCCTCGACGACCCGCCGGCCCTCCTCGTCGGCGACCACCATCCACTCGCCGACCGCGACTCCGCCTCACTCGCCGATTTCGCACACGACCCCTGGATCACCCGCGCCGACCGTCACCCGGTGGCCGAAGCCCTGGTCCGCGGCTGCCGCGCCGTCGGCTTCGAGCCCCAGATCGCCTACGAGGCCCACGACTACCAGGAGGCCCAGGCCATGGTCGCCGCGGGCATCGGTGTCGCGCTTGCTCCCACCCTGGCCCTGGAGGGCATCCGCCCCGGCGTCAACGTCCTGCCCCTCCAGCCGCCCGCCCCGATCCGTCGCATCCTCCTGGTGCGCATGGCCGACCACTCACTCACCCCCGCCGCCCTGACCTTCGCCGGACTCCTCCGCGACACCGCCGCGGCCCGGTCCGCCTGAGCTGCTCGAGCTCGGCTGCCTTGTGCTGCATCTTCACGACCAGCTCGACGCAGAGGTCCTTCTGTGGGCTGTCCGGTCTCGGCCTGCGGCACGCGTGCAAGGGTTCGTCGCGAGGGCGCGGACGGGAAGGTGCGGGCCGGTGATGCCGAGGCTCAGTTCTGGTTCACGGGCCATACTGCCGCCGGATGGCAGTGGGCCGGGCACGCCAGCAGGTAGACCTCGTTGCCGAGAAACAGCCCGTAGGTATCGGCCCCCACGCTGTAGGGCTGCTCCGGTTGGCCGGGGTGGACTGCGAACTCCATGCCCTCCGGAATCTGGCAGAGGTACTCCAGATCGGCGCCGCACGCGCACCTGTAGTACTCGGGATCCTGTGCCCAGGAGGGTGTGCCGCCGACCTTGAACTTCTGGGCTCCGAGTCCGCGTGGGTTGGGGGCGTCCACGAAGGGCTGGAGCGTCAGCGGCATTGCGCATACGGACGGTTCGGCCTCCGCAGCGGGCAGCACCGCGTGCTGCTGGAGCAGGACGCGCCAGAACGGACGCGGGTAGGGCGGTTGGGGAGCATCCCAATACTCGGGCACGAGCCGGCCATCGGCGAACTCGGGTTCCGCCGCGTCGTTGTGCGCACGGCAGTGGAAGACCAGTAGGTGGTCTCCGCCGAACGGGCCCAGGTCCAGGGGTACGTCGAGCTGGAAGAACAGGGCCATCTGCTCCCCACAGAAGCACGAGGGCCACTCCTGTGTGTCGTCGAGGAACGGCCACCCGCCAACGGAGTTCCGCATCGGTCGATCCAGCGGATCGGACCCGACCTCGATCGTGTGAGCCGGCAACGCCGCCCGAATGGTTTCCGCATCTCGCCCTGGCATCCACTCACCCTACGGGCTGCCTCGTGACGGTTGACCGTGGGCGAGCAGGTCTCGCTGTGACGGGTGCGATCCCAATCCTTCGCCGGGTGAGGCCGCCACTGCCTGGAGGCGACCCACCTCACGCGGCCGGTGGGGAGGACGGCGTCAGCGGTGGCCCTGGGTCGAGTCGATAGGGTCGAGGCGGCTACTACCGACCCGGACGTCACCGCAGTGGTCAGCCAGCCTCGGAAGTCGCCCGTCAGACCAGTGACGATGCGCATGAAGAGTGCGAAAGACGCCCAAATAGCCAGCACACGAGCTGTCTTGACCGCCTGTGTTCGTCCTCGCAGGGCGTGAGCATAGCGGTGAGCGTCAGGCGGAACGTACCAGTCTCGATCTGTCGCGTCCTGTGCGAACCGCGGAGGTCTTCCCGACGGGCGCCCTCCGACGGCGTCCCGGTCAACGAAACGCCGGCGGGCCTGAAGTCGGAAACGGCCGGTCGGCGGGACTGCGGCAGAGTGATGTGCATCACACTGCATGCATCGAGGAGTGCTCCGGTTTCAGGGGTGCGCGCTGACGCGCAAGCTGTTTCCGTCGGTTCGCCGAGCAGGGCGACGTTTGGGAGTCGGCAGGCTTCGATTCGCCGAGAAAGGGCGGCTCGACGGGCGGTTCCCCGTCGGCAGCCCGCATTTCGATCACCTATCGCGCGCGGCCGTGCCGAGCTCTTGCGGGCCCGGAATCATTTCGCTCGTTGAGAGCGCTCTTACCTTTCAGTTCACCGACTTGCCGCACATCTCGACGCGCCGTTACCGGGATTCGAACTCGTCCTCCCGATTCCCGCTGTAGTTGAGGCCGGTGAGGTTGCTGAGGTGCCGTCAATGCACGTTGTCTTTCTCTCAATTGGGGGCAACACTGGTAGCCACACGGAGTCGATCAGGCAATCCCGGATCCTCGGAACGGGCGGCGACCGAGTGGGGGAAGGAGGTGGTTTCACATGGTCATGAAGATGACAATGACCACCCGTTGCACGGTCGCTGTGCGCTGGCAGCACGTGCGGGTGGTCATCATCGTCGTCATCGCGATCCTGAGCGTGCTGGCTCAGGGATACGGTGACTCGGTAGTGCTCGACGCGCTCTTGCCGCGCGCCTGAGGGATGCATTGACCCTCTGAACGGGGGCGGTTGCCGGACACCGGCGGCCGCCCCTTTCTCATGCAGAGACTAGCGCACAAACACGTCTCACTGAAGGGGAATGCGGCCCACATCGGGATCCGGCTCTTACAACTTTCCAGTAGAACGCGCTTCACGGCGTCGGGAGGATTCGATTCGAACGCACCTCGCGGCGGTCAAGATCGGCTACTCCCTTCGGCGTGAGATTCCCCATGGGTAGGCTCAGAACGAGAGCACACGACGAAAGTCGGCCTCGTCGGACTCTCCCGTCGGGATGACGCGAACCCCCTGTGCCTCCACCCATGCGTGAAAGCGGAAGGGATCGTCGGCGATGCCGATGCACCACACCGCTCGCCGTCCGCGGAAGGCGAGCGCCGCGAGGGTGGCCAGTGACTCCTCCAGGCATGCGGCCCGCCCTGGGTAGTACGAGGCGGCGGCGCGCACAGCGGCCAAGGCGTCCGCCGCCTCCTGCGAGGTGGCTTCCCGCCTGCACCATCCTCTGTCGATCCAGTTCACCAGGCACGCGAGAGCGCGGAACGGGAGCCGGATCAGGAGGAGGGCGGCCAGGAGACCGAGCGAACCCGCTGCTGTCGCCGCCAGGTTGTCGCGCAGTCGGGCGTCGCGGCGTCCTGTCGGGACGGCTGCCATCAAGGTCGTCGCCGCCGTCGGGGAGCCCTGAGCCGAGGGCTCCCCCTCGTCGTCGGACCCGCTCGACGCGGACGGTCGCGGTTTCGCCGTCGCGGGAGGGGGCCCCGGCCGGAACTGCGGTCTGTCCGCGGCGAGAAGACCGCGGCTGATCAGGTCGTCCGCGAGTCGCCGGGCGTCCTCGCGGATCCGGTCGTGCTGCGGCGCGGGGTACCGGGCCGTCAGTACGTTCACCGCGGTGTCGAAGTCCTCGCAACGACTCCACTCCCGCCACAGGACGCGCGCCATGGCGTTCATCGCGAAGCAATGACCGGAGCGCACGTCCAGCAGCACGCTTCCGCCGTGCGGTGCGACGCTCTCGTGCACGTGGCCGGGCACGTTCAGTCGGGTCACGTCGGCTCCTTTCCGCCGGTGCGCGACATCAGCCACATGTCCTCGCCCAGAAGGCGGTTGAGTGCGGGGAAGGGAGCCGAAAGCCCGGCGGCCGCACGGTCGAGCGAGGCGATCACCCGCGACGGCTCGATCACGCCCAAGTCGGCCAGCGGGGAAGAGGCAAGTCGTGCACGGATGTCCTTGGCGGACAGGCGGGCGCCTCTGTAGTTCTCGGCGGAGTAGTCCCCCTTCGTTGTCCGTCGCAGCACGGCGTCGGGCACCAGCCCGGCCAGTGCGGCCGCCAGCAGTGGCTTGACGGTGAACGGGTCCGTCCTGAGTGGCAGGGGCAGGCTCAAGCAGGCGCGGACGACTTCCCCGTCGAGAAAGGGCGCATGGGGCCAGGTACCCACCGGGCGTGCTCTGTCGACGAGTTGGCGCTGTACCGTGGCCGAGTTGCGCAGCTCGTGGAGAACGGCGCGGGCACCCGGCGTGGTCGCCAAGGCAGTCTCGGACTCCGTGGACCGGGCGCAGTCGGAGGCGAGTTCGGCGAGGCGGCGGCGCATGCCGGTGGTCAGCCAGGTCGTCTCAGGGCCGGGTGGTGGCCACCAGGCGACCGCCTCCAGCCAGTGCGTGTCGTGCCGCGCAGGCCGTTCCAGCTGGAGGGCCAGCATGTCGAAGGCCTGCCGTTTCGGTGTGCGGGCGAGCCGTAGGGCCCGTAAGACGGTCTGCACGGGTGAGGTTTTGCGCATGCGGGCCAGAGCGCGTCCGTCACGCACGAGTCTGCGCATTCCGGCGGAAGCCGGCAGATCTGCGAGATAGGAGGGTGGTGCCGCCAGCAGAGCATCGCCGCCCTCCCCGGTCAGATGAATGCCGGCGCCCCCCTCCGCGATGTGGGCCAGGCGAAGGCGCAGCCGCGCGCCGATCACCGCTGCCGGGTCCGGCTGGTCCGTCGGATCCTGGTCGTCCATTTCGCTGTAGGGCAGTGACGTCGGGCTGCCACGGGTCACATGCAGCCGGATGCCCGGGTTCGCCGCGGCGTAGGCGCTGGCGTGTTCGAGGTCGCCGGCCGGTGCCTCGGGATGGTGGTAGACGAAGGCGTCCAGGGGATGTGGCGAGGCGTGTGCCGCGAGGACGGCCAGTGACGTCGAGTCCAGTCCGCCGCTGAAGTCGGCGGTCAGACGGGTGGCGTCGGCCGCGCGCAGCGACACGGAGGCGGTCAGTGCCGACCTCAGCCGATCAGCGGTCTCCGCGAAGCCCGTTCCGCTCCGGCTGAGGCCCAAGTCTCCGTAAGGACCGCGGCGGAGGCCCCCCGAGGGGTCGATGCACAACGTCTGTCCACCGCCGAGTTCCCGGACGCCCGCCAAGGCGGTGCGGCCTTCGACGAGTTCGGGGACCGTGGGGCACACGATGTGCGCGGCGAGTGTGGTCGGATCGACGGCGTCGGCGGTTCCGGCCAGGAGCGCCGTGGTGGTGGCACGTGTGGACAGCACCGTACGGTTTCCGCGCTGCGCGTAGTAGAGGGGGAACTGTCCGGCCGGGTCGGTGTAGGCGGTGAGCCGTCCCTGGTCGTGCCTCACGATGAGCAGGTATGCGCCGGGCCACCGTGTGAGACGTTCCCAGTGGCCGTCTGCGGCTGAGAGCTCCAGGTCTCGCCGCATGGTCGCCGCGTCGGCCAGGCACTGGCCCACGGCGACCAGGCGGGCCTGCGCGCAGGTGGCGGTGCGTACCTCGCCCGGGTGCCACGGTCCCCACGACCACAGGGGCCCTTCGCCGGGCCACACCCTGACTGCTCCGGGCGCTGGGATGCTGGTCGGGAGCGGGCGGGAACCAGTGGGCGCAAGCACGGCAGCGAGGGCGGGGTCGCGCGGCAGGCGCGGTCCTGGACCGGGCTCCCGGCTCTCCACGGCGGGGACCGAGGGGCCAGACTTGAACATGACGGCAACCCGAGGTGCTACCAGTAGTACTGGGCGTTGGCGTCGGCATTGCCATTGGGCGAACTGCCGAGCGTCACCTCGCGGAGGTGGCCGAGGTCGATGAGCTGGGGGGATTCGTACTCCGTCGGCTGGTCCGGTGACGCCACTGCTCCGGTCTGCACCGCATGCTCCGCACTTCCCCATTCGTCGCGCTCCCGTGCACATGACGATGCGGCGACAGGTTTATGAGTCATGGTGTCCGCCTAGGGTCAAGGGCGGGAAGCGCCCCGAGAAAGACAAGTGCGTGAGTGGCGTGAGTGATTCCACTCCCGAGTGGAGTGTAGCCACTCCCACAGGGCGTCATGTGTCGAACCGGACGGCGGGATCCCGGCCGTTGGCCTGCTGATTAACGCCCGGTCCTCGTATCCGCCGAAGGCGGGGAACGGCCCGATGCCGTGACGTCACTCGGGCAGGATTCCGTTCGATGGGCTGTTGTCGCTCATTCGAAGAGAGGGCGGGGTGAATCGGCACGCTTCTGCACCACATTGAAGAGCGCAAGACCATGGTGGCGGGACTTGAGCAGCACGCTACGGATCGGGAATCCCCGACGAGTGCTTCTCTCGCCGTTGGCCGTTGGCCGTTGGCCGTTGACTGTTTTCCGTTTTCCGTTGGTCCTGGCCCTTGGCCGTGGCGGCGGTTGCGGGCGACCGTGTGGGTGGCGCAACGCGCTATGCAGGGGCGCTGCCCGCGTTCTCCTGACCGCGCAGCCCCAGGACGAGTGCCCCCTGGGGTTCTGCCCGGGTACCGAGCTCGCTCAACGCGAGAGTGAAAGCGCCGCCGTCGGCGACGGCGCCGGGCAACGCGAAGCGGCGCAGTGTCTCGTTGCAGCCGTCCAGCAGCAGTCGGCTCTCGGCGAGCTGGCCGCCGACGACGACGAGGTCGGGGTTGAGCAGGTTGCACAGCTGGGCGAGTGAGTGGCCGAGACGGCGGCCCGCGTCCTGGATCACCCGCATGCAGACCGCGTCCTGCTCGTCGGCGGCCTTGATGACCTGTTCCAGGGTCTCGGGGCCTGAAGCGCTGTTGCGGGTGCGCGCGGCACGGACCTGGGCGATCAGCGCATCGGCTCCCATCACCGTTTCCAGGCAGCCTCTCCCGCCGCACTGGCACACCGCTCCGTCGGGGTCGACGGTGAGGTGGCCGATCTCCCCGGCCATGCCCCGGTGCCCGCGCAGCACGTTGTTGTGCACGATGATGCCTGCCCCGACCCCGGTCGACGCCTTCACGTAGACGACCGTCTCCGCGTTCTCCCTGGTTCCGTAGGTCTGTTCCGCCAGAGCGCCGAGATTGGCGTCGTTGTCGACGACGGCGCGTACGCCCAGCCAGGCTCCCAGGTCGCCGGCCGGGTCGTCGCCCGGTCGCCACGGCGGCAGGATCGGCGGGGTGAACCCGCCGGTGCGCGGGTCGATCATCCGGGGCAGGGCGATGCCGAGGGACAGCACGTCGGCCCGTCGCCGGCCCGTCTCCTCGATGGCCTCCGCGATCATCTCCTTGACCTCGGGCAACGCCCTGTGCCAGCCCTTGCTGACGCCCTGCGCGCTGACCCGGACGCTGACCTGGTCGAATTCCTTGTCGAGTCTGCGGGCGACCACCATGGTGTGGTTCCACCCGAGGTGGACGCCCACGCCGACGTCGTCGACGGGGACGAGGGAGACTTTGCCGCCGCGGCCTTTCCCTTCCGTCTTGACCTCGGGCACAAGTCCCGCCGTGACCAGTTCTCGCACCGCGGCCGACACCGTGGCCTGCGAAAGCATCGTGCGCCGCGCGATGTCGACCTGGGTGCCCGCCTTGATCGCAATGGCGAGGAGCACCTTCCTGCGGTTGGTGCTCCTCGTAGGGGTGACAGCCTTCGGGAGTTCTCCCAAAAGATCACGCAGCTTCCCCATGGGCGCCCCCCAGCCGATGTCGGCGCTTCAACTTTGCTATGCCGAGGGGGAGATAATACCAGCGTGATCTTCGATTCGAACGGGGTCCGGCTTCGATCGGCGTACCGGACGACAGGGAAATGGGGGTGTCCGCCATGCGAACTCGATCAATGATGTGTCGTCGAATTGGCTGAAAATGAGGAAAATATGTCGAGGGGAATCACATCCGCACAGCAATGGACGACGTGTGAACCGAAGCGGGTGCCCCCGGCAGCAGGTCCGGAAAAGGCGCGAAACGATCTGGGTCGCTGTGGGGAGAGGCGGTGCGGCACAAGACGTACGCGCACCGATGAGCGCGGCCGCATGGTCGAGAAGCGGATCAACTGAGCCGTGAGGGCCGTCGGCGGCAGCCGTGTGGTGCGGCCTTGGACCCGCTGGTGTTCTTCCGTGCCTCGACCACCGGCTGTCCGGCGTCCCGAGCAGGGGAGAGGTCAACGGTTGGCCCTCCAGGGTTCCACCGGCCCGGGAGCGTGCGTCGTCGGCTCCGGCGGTCGGCAGGAGCACCCGTTGACCTCCCAGCATCCGTCCGCGGGCACTGGAGGGCGACCCTGATAGATCGTCAGGGGCGTGTAGGGGGAAGGTGGGGGTGTTTCCGGATGGCACGGCGAGGGCTTTTCGGAATCATGATCGTCATGACTTCGACCTTCCTTTCCCGCCGGGCCTTCGTGGGTGCGGCGCTGACGGCCGCCCTCCTCGCGACCGTGACGCCCCCTGCCGTGGCGGCTGCCGGACCGTCATCCGCGACGTCTTCCGCGTCCACCGCGCTCCCGCCGCTCGACACGGCGGCACTTCGGGCCGCGATCTCCGATCTGGACCACCCGCAGGCGACGGCTGCTCAATTGCTCGTCAGCGGCAAGGCGGGATACTGGTACGGCACCGCAGGCGTAGCGGACAGAAGGACGGGTGTACCGGTCCGCCAGGACGACACCTTCCGGGCGGGCAGCATCACGAAGGTCTTCGTGGCGACGGCCGTTCTGCAGTTGTCGGCCGAGGGTCGGTTGGACTTGGACAAGCCGGTTCAGGACTACCTGCCAGGCCTGCTTCCTTCGGGCTACGCCCCGATCAAGATCGCTGAACTCCTGAACCACACGAGCGGGTTGCCGGACGAGCGCATCCCCGACTCCCAGCGCACCGACACCCCGGAGCAGGTCTTCGAGCACCGCTACGACCAATGGACGCCGATGCAGCTCGTGGACACTCTGCCCGAGGATGCCCCGATGAAGTTCACGCCGGGCACGAAGCAGGAGTACCGGGGGATGAACTACGTCCTGGCGGCGCTGCTGATCGAAAAGGTGACGGGCAAGCCGTACGGCAAGGTGATCGGCGACCGCATCCTGCGCCCGCTGGGCCTGTGTCACACGTCCTTCCCGGGCAACGACCCGAAGATCCACGGCCCGCACGTCCACGGCTACCTGGCGATGTCGGACGGCACGCTGCGGGACGTGACGGAGTACAACCAGTCCGAGGCGTGGGGGGAGGGCGAACTCCTCTCGACGACGCGCGATCTGGACCGTTTCATCACCGCCTTGTTCACGCCGGGCAAACTGCTGCCGAGGGCGACGCTGGACAAGATGTTCGAGTTGCCGGCACCGGAAGTGCGGATGGTGGACGGCTCCCCGGCCCGCTACAGCGTGGGCCTCCAGACGGTCACGGTCAACGGCGTGGCCCTGTGGGGCAAGACGGGGGAGCGGTACGGGTACAACTCGGCCATGATGGCGACGCGGGACCTTCGGCGCAGCGCGGTGTACTCGTGGACGCCGACGCACCGCGACGCCAGCCAGCTCCAGATGGTGCTGCGGATAGCGGATGCGGTCACGAAGCCGGCGGCGGCCTCGCGGTAGAGCGGTCGGGCGCTGCCCGGCCGGTGCGCTTACCCCCCCCCGAGGGGCGGCGTGAGCTGCCCTCTGCCCAATTCCTGATCGGCGGTCAGGTGCGGAGCCGCCGGAGAAAGCCGGGAGCGTCCGTCGAAGATCGCTGGGTAGAGTGCAGGCGCTTTGCCGCCCCAATAACGCCGTCGCCGAGGAGGCCGTCCCATGGAACCCGTCACGTTGATCACCGGTGGCTCGACCGGAATCGGCGCCGCCACCGCCCGTGCCCTGCTCGAGCAAGGGCACCGCGTGGCCGTCACCGGACGCGACGCGGGCAAGCTGGCCGCCTTCGCCACCACCGCGGGGGCGGGTGAGCGGCTGCTGACGATCACCGGCGACGCCGGCGAGGCAGATGACGTCGCAGACGCCGTCCACCAGGTGCTGGACACCTGGGGCCGGCTGGACAACGTCATAGCCAACGCCGGCTTCTCCCTGCCGGGAAACCTGGAGACCCACGCCCCTGAGGACATGCGCGCCATGATCCTCACCAACGTCCTGGGCCCCGTCCTGCTGATCAAGGAGACCCTGCCCCACCTGAGGGCCTCCACGGGCCGCATCGTGATCATCGGCTCGGTCGCCGGCGTCCGCCACACCCCCGGCAACCTCTACTCCGTCACCAAGTGGGCCGCCCACGCCCTCGCCGAGAACACCCGTCTCCTGGTCGGCCAGGACGGAGTCGGCGTCACCGTGGTCGCCCCCGGCGTCGTGGACACCCCCTTCTGGCACGCCCGCGGCGGTACCCCCGAGGCAGCCACCACGATGACCGCGGAGCAGATCGCCGACACCATCGTGTTCGCCCTCAACCAGCCCGCGGGCGTGGACATCAACCACATCACGGTGCGGCCGACAGGGCAGGTCGGCTGAGGCGGAGTTCCCAAGGGCCTTGCCCCTCTCGAATTGCTGTGCGAGCTCTCTCTGCACACCGACGTCACCTTGCTGGCGATCGCCGAAGCGGTGATCTACTGAGCGCCGGTCGGCGAGCCTCTGCCGGAGCCGGTGCGTCAGAAGCTGGAGGCGGCCGTGCAGTGGCACACGCGTCCGGGCGACACCTCGGGCCCGGGGGCACCCGAGTGGCGGGGGTTCAGGGGTGCAGGGCGTGTTCGAGGGTGGGGTGGCAGGTGATGAGTGCGTCGACGCCGACCATTTCGAGGACGCGCAGGACGGACTCCTGCGCGCCGACGATGCGGACCCAGCCGTCGGTGGCGTCGACGGCCTGGTGGGCGGTGACGAAGACGTTGATGCCGGTGGAGTCCATGAAGGTCACACCGCTGAGGTCCGCCACGATCCGCGGCGGCGTGCCGTCGTCGTCCCCGGGCAGCAGGGCTTCGGTAAGGAGTTCCTGGACGTCATGGTCGATCTCGCCCTGGACGCTCACCACGCGGACGCCGTTGACGAGGCGCTGCGCGACGCAGAACTGCTCCGGCTGGTCGGCTGTGTCGATGTCGGTCACGGTGTCCTCGGTTGTGCGCGGGCGTGCCCAGGTCAGGGCCTGCGGCGTTGATTGTGCCCCGTCCACCCGGGGCACATGCTCTCGGACGGCTGTGCGGAACAAGATGCTCCGGGCAGGTACGAGGGAAGGGCGGGCAGGGGCGCACCCGCGAACGCAGAATGAGGACCGAGCCTCGGGAATCCCCTCGCCTCCGCGAGCGCCGGTGCTGCGCCCGTCGAGCAGCTGATCCGGGCCGGCCGCCCCCTTTGGCGGGGCCGTCGCTGCTCGCCGGTGCGCCATCGCTTTCCTCGCCCAGGCAGATGCCGACCGCCCCCCCGGCCCGCCGCCCGCCCCGCACGGCTCCCGTAGCTGAGCGCGCGCTTTCGCGGGCCGGCTCAGGTCTTCCAGAGGTGTGATCCCGGTGCTGGACGTCGGTCACAACGAGGAAGACAGCCTGGTGCACCCTGCCCGCGGTCAAGGCCTGCGGCCTCTGTCCACGGCCACGGGGAGGACGGGGGCCGGGCCCGCGCGGCGGGTCGTCCAGGCTTGCGGCGGCCCGGGTGCGGTCGGGCGGAAGAAGCGAGCCGTGGCCACCAGGACCACGGCGAGTGCAGCGGGTATCGCGTAGGCGAGGCGGAAGTGGCCCGTGGCCCCCAGGCCCCCGCTCGCGCCGGCTCCGACGAGTACGCCGACGTAGTTGAAGACGTTGAGCCGGGCCAGCACCGTCTCAGGGGCGTCGGGTCGCAGCCGGCCGGCCGCGGCGACGCACAACGGGGTCAGGGCGGCTATGCCGAGGCCCGCGCAGCATGCCGCGACGACCGCGTACGGCCAGCTCGGAGCCACCGCCAGGCCGGCCAGGGCGACGGCCGCGACCAGGGCCGCGGTGCGGACCACCGCCGGCGGCCCGACCCGGCGCACCATGAGGTCGGCGCCCGCCCGGCCGGTCACCGTGCCCGCCTGGTAGGCCGCGTACGCGAGCGGCGCGGCGGCCAGCGACGCGGCGAGCGTGTGGTGAAGGTAGGCGGTCGACCAGGCCGCGACCGTGGAGTCGACGACGTAGGCGACGAGCAGAACGACGCCGAAGGGAACGA
This sequence comes from Streptomyces hilarionis, assembly GCF_024539675.1. Lineage (GTDB taxonomy): Bacteria > Actinomycetota > Actinomycetes > Streptomycetales > Streptomycetaceae > Streptomyces > Streptomyces hilarionis. The sequence continues at coordinate 58,573 of NZ_JAHHIT010000044.1, forward strand.
GCCGCGCCCACACTCGCCCCGGAACCGCCTCGTCCGGCGCCGGTCGGTCGCTGGACGAGGAGGGCACGGGCTTGAGGGTGTGGAGCCGGACGGTCAGCGCCAGCAGTGCCACGAGTACGGCGTGCGCGGTCAGGACGTACGGGACAGGCCAGCCCAGCCGGGAGACGCCCGCCGTCAGCAGCGCGGCTGCCACGCCGGCGGCGCTCCATGCGGCGTAGAAGGAGGAGAGGATGCTGCGCCCGTAGTGGCGTTCGACGGTGGCCGCGCGGGTGTTGACGGACACGTCGATGGCGCCCAGCGCCAGCCCGAAGAGGACGTAGGCCGCAGAGGCCGCGGCCCGGGCGGGCGCCCATGCCACGAACAGCAGGGCCGCGGCCGCGGTCAGCACCGCCGCGCGCATGACGGGGACGGGGCCCGAGCGGCGTACGGCGGCCAGGCCCGCGAAGCTGCCGGTGCCCGCGGCCAGGGTCAGGGCGATCGTGAGGGCGGTCATCGCCAGGTCCGACAGCCCCAGGCGGCTCTCCACGGCGGGCACGGTGGTGGACACGGCGGCCACCGCCGCGCCCTGGGCGGCGAAGACGGTGGCCGTGACCCGACGGGCTCCCGAGAGCGAGCCCCCACTCACGGACCGGGGCGGAGCCGTCGCACCGACGGATGCGGTCATGGGGAGACCCTCTTCCTGTGACGGACCGTGGACGGGCCGGCGTGCGCGAATTGGAGCAACCGTAGAAATCCGGACGGACCTGCCCGAGGACACCGACGGCCAGACGGGGGACCCTGGCGGCCAGCCGCGGACGGCCGGGACCGGTAGCCGAGGCCTTCGGGTCGAGACCCCACGGCGGCCGAGGCCGAGGAGCCGACGGTGGGGGTGGCCGGGAGTGGATGGATCGGGTGGCCGGAAGCGGACGGTCCAGGAGCCAGGAGCCAGGAGCCAGGAGCCAGGAGCCAGGGGCCAGGAGCCAAGAGCCAGGAGCGCCAGGGGGCCGGAGCCGGAAGCCGGGCTCCTGGAGCGAAAGGCTCGGATCGAGGGGCCGACGGCCCGGGCGATCAGGAGCTCGACACCTCGGCGGACAGGAGCGAGAGCTCAGGGGCAGAGACCGAGGGCGCGCGGCCGGAAACGGACGCCCGGAGCGGGAGCCACCAGTTCGGCAGTCGTAGAACGGATGGGCTGGAGGTGCCCTGCGGGGCGGGTTCGCCTCGGCCGAGCGGCAGGGGCCTCGGTCCGGGGCGCGCCGGGGCGGTCAGCGGGGTGGCCGCCACAGCCCCCTTTGTGGCCGCACGGGCCAGTCCCGCGGTGCTTGCGTGCTGCCTACGTTCCTCCCAAGCCAACGTGGCGACCAGAGGAGGTGGACTTGTGAAGGAGTCCGAATGCGACACGTGTGTCATTGGCGCCGGTCCCGCCGGGCTGGCAGTGGCACGCGCGCTCGGTGAGCGAGGGCTGCCCTACACGCACATCGAGCGGCACACCGGGCCGGGCGGCCTGTGGGACATCGACAACCCGGGCAGCCCGATGTACGAGTCGGCCCATTTCATCTCCAGCAAGACCCTCTCGGGCTTCGGCGGCTGGCCGATGCCGGACCACTTCGCCGACTACCCGCCGCAGCGGCAGATCCTGTCGTATCTGACGTCGTTCGCCGACGCGTACGGGCTGTCGGAACGCATCGAGTTCGGTACCGCGGTGCGCGAGGTGGCGAAGAACGCGGACGGCACCTGGACGGTCACCCGTGCCGACGGCCGCTCCAGCCGGCACGCGCAGGTGGTGGTCTGCACCGGCTCGCAGTGGCACCCCAACATCCCGGAGATCCCGGGTGACTTCAGCGGCGAGATCCGGCACACGGTCGGCTACCGCAGCGGCGACGAACTGCGCGGCAAGCGGGTCCTGGTGGTCGGCGCGGGCAACTCCGGCTGCGACATCGCCTGCGACGCGGCCCGGGCCGCCGACCATGCGGAGATCAGCATGCGCCGCGGCTACTGGTTCATCCCCAAGCACCTGTTCGGCAGGCCCGTGGACACCCTCGAAGGCGTCGGACCCCGGATGCCGAAGTGGCTGGAGCAGAGGCTGTTCGGCGCGCTGCTGCGGATCGTCAACGGCGATCCGACCCGCCTCGGCCTGCAAAAGCCGGACCACAAGCTCTTCGAGACCCACCCCACGGTCAACTCGTTGCTCCTGCACCACCTTCAGCACGGCGACATCACCGCGCGGCCAGGGATCCTGCGCGCCGAGGGCCGCACCGTCCACTTCACCGACGGCAGCAGCAACGACTTCGACCTGATCCTCCTGGCGACCGGCTATGTGCACAAGGTGCCTGTCGCACAGGCCTACTTCGGCGACGAGCAGCACCCTGACCTGTATCTGTCGTCGTTCTCCCGCGAGCACGAGGGGCTTTTCGGCGTCGGCTTCATCGAGACCAACTCCGGCGCCTACCAGCTCTTCGACGCCCAGGCTCAGCTCATCGCCGGCTTCGTCGAGGACACTCGTCGGGGCCTGCCGAACGCCGCGCGGTTCGCCGGCATGATTCGCGGTGACCGCCCGGACCTGACCGGCGGCCTGCGGTTCGTGGACTCCCCGCGCCACACCGGATACGTCGACAGCGCCGCGTACACCAAGTACGTCACCAAGGCCGCCGCCGCCATGGGCTGGCCCACCGAGGGCCGCCCGCCGGCCGTGCGGGCCGACCGCAGCAGGGAGACGCTGGCATGAGCGGCTACGACTACACCGGCAAGGTGATGCTGGTGACCGGCGGCGCGGGTGGCATCGGCAGCGCGCTGTGCCGGCGGTTCGCGATCGGCGGCGCGGTGTGCGTCGTCGTCGACATCGACGGTGAGCGCGCGCGGCGGGTCGCGGACGCCCTGCCCGGGGACGGTCACCTGGGTCTCGGCTGCGACCTGCTGGACCGGGCGGGGGTCGCGGATCTCTTCGAGCAGGTCGCCGCCGCCTTCGGCCGTCTCGATGTGCTGGTGAACAACGTCGGCATGACCAGCACCGAGCGGTTCGACGTGCGCCCCGTGGAGTCCATCGAGCGGGAGATCGACCTCAACATGGTCTCCCCGCTGGTGGTCACCCGGCTGGCCATTCCCCTGCTGAGGGCCTGCGCCGACCCCCGCGTCGTCACCACGTTGTCCCTCGCCGGCATCTTCCCCCAGGGGGAGACCCCGATCTACGCGGCGTCGAAGTTCGGGCTGCGCGGCGCGATGCTGTCCATCGCCCTCGACCTGGGCGCCAAGGGCATTCGTGTCGGCTCGGTACTGCCCTCGGCCACCGACACCCCGATGCTGCGCCGGGAGGCCGTCGACGGCGGCAACTCCCTGCAGTTCCAGGACCCGCCGCAGCAGCCGTCCGACGTCGTCGCCGCGGTGGTGAGCCTGCTCGACCGGCCGCGGCTCGAGGCGTATCCACGCGTCGGCGAATCGCTTCTGGTCCGCTTCTCCATGCTGGCGCCGAATCTTCTCCCCAGTCTCCTCCCGCTCTTCCGCAAGCGCGGCGAACGCGGTCTGGCCAGGTACCTGGAGGACCTGCGGCGCAGAGGTCTGGCCCGGCAGGTCGACGGCCGCTGGGAAATGGTGAAGGAGGCATGACCGTGAACACCGACACGAGCACCCGCCCGGACGGCCGCCTGCTCACCGTCGTCAACCCGGCCACGGGGGAGACCCTCGACACCCTGTCCGCCACCACCGCGGGCCAGGTGGACGCGGCCGTGGAAGTGGCGCACCGCGTCTTCGACAGCGGGGTGTGGGCGGCTCGGCCGCCCCGGGAGCGGGCCGCGGTCCTGCTGCGCCTCGCCGAGCTGATGGAGCGCGACGCCGAGATCCTGGCCCGCCTGGACTGCGAGGACGCAGGCAAGCCCATCACGGAGTGCCGTACCGGTGATGTGCCGGGCGCGATCGAGTCGATCCGCTGGTTCGCGGAGGCGGCCGACAAGGTCTTCGGCCGCACCGCTCCCACCGGCCACGACCATCTGGGTCTGATGAGCCGGGAACCTGTCGGTGCGGTCGCCGCCGTCCTCCCCTGGAACTACCCGCTCGCCATGGCCGCCTGGAAGATCGGGCCCGCCCTCGCCGCGGGCAACAGCCTCCTGCTCAAGCCTGCCGAGGCGACCCCGCGCTCGGCCCTCCACCTGGCCCGGCTGGCGCGGGAGGCGGGACTGCCGGACGGCGCCCTCGCCGTGCTGCCCGGCTACGGCCCGGAAGCCGGCCGGGCGCTCGCCCGCCACCCCGGGATCGGCGCGCTCTCGTTCACCGGCTCGACGGCGACCGGACGGCGGATCCTGGTCGACGCCGCGGAGACCAACTTCAAACGCGTCTCCTTGGAGATGGGCGGCAAGAGCCCCCAGGTGCTGATGCCGGACGCGCTCGACTTCGGCGTCGACCTCATCGACGACATGATCGCTGCCGCGTTCCTGACGATGGGCCAGAACTGCACGGCCGGCTCCCGGATCCTGGTGCACGAGGACATCGCCGCCCAGGTCGTCGCACGCTTCACGGCCGCCGCCGGGGCCCTGGTCATCGGCGATCCGGCCAAGCCGGACACCCGCACCGGGCCGCTGATCAGCACTGCGGCGCGAGACCGGGTCGCCCGCGCGGTGGACGAGGCGGTGGCGGGCGGAGCCGTGGCCCACACCGCCGGGTTGCCGGCGGGTCTGCACCCGCGCGGGGCCTACTACCCGCCCACCGTCGTCGCCGGCGCCCCCGCCGGCAGCCGGGTCCTCACCGAGGAACTGTTCGGCCCCGTGGTCACGGTCCAGACCTTCGCCTCCGAGCAGGAGGCGATCCGGACGGCGAACGCCACCCCCTACGGCCTTGCCGCCTCCCTGTGGACCCACGACCTCGACACCGCCTTCCGTCTCGCCCGCGGCATCCAGGCCGGAGTGGTGTCCGTCAACTGCTACAGCGAGGGCGACATCACCGCCCCCTTCGGCGGCTGGAAACAGTCCGGATTCGGCGGGGCGGAGCGCTCCACTGACGCCTTCGCGCAGTGGACCAGGGAGAAGACCGTCTGGATCCGTACCCGCTAGCGCGGCCGAAAACGGACGCAGATGCCTACAGTGGTCGCGAACACGGCCCTGGAGAGAAGCCATGACCGAGGAAGCCCGTCCGGAGAACGGCACCACCCGCAGCACGTCGGCGACGATCTCGCCGAACATCCTGCGCTACCTGGGCCAGATCACCGAGGAGTACGGGGTCGACCTCCAGCCGGAACTGGCCCAGGTCGGTCTCACCGAGACCCTGATGCGCTCGGCGGCCCTGCGCGTCTCCTACCGCCAGGGCAGTGCCGTCATCCGGCGCGCTGTCGAACTGACCGGGGACGAGAACCTGGGCCTGCGGGTCGGAGCCGCGCAGCACCTCACCGCCTGGGGGCTGCTGGGCTTCGCCATGCTCGCCGGCGACACCCTCCGGGTCGCCATCGAGACGGGCGTGCGATTCCAGAACGTGTCGGGGGCGATGACGGTCTGGTCGGCGGGCCGGGAGGGCTCCGACTACGTGGTACGAGCCGACCTCCCTGACCCGATGGTCGACCCGAACGTCGCCGTCTTCCTTGTCGAGGAGGCGTTCTCGAGCGTCGTCACCATGGGCCGCCTCGCCGCCGACGCAGGCCTCGCCCCGCAGGAGGTGCACTTCGCCTTCGCCGCCCCGCGTGACGTCCGGCCGTTCCGCGACCTCTTCCGCTGCCCCCTGCACTTCGGCGCCTCCCGTAACCGGCTGGTGGTACCGCAGGCGTGGATCAACCGGCCGATGCCGGGCCGTGATCCGGTCACCTACGCCTCGACCCTCGAACTCCTCGAAGGTCAGATGGCCTCCCGCCGTCGGCAGCAGGACCTGCTGGAGATCCTGGAGATCTCCGTCGCGCAGAGCCTCCCGATCGTCCCTTCCTTCTCCGAGCAGGCCCGCAGACACGCGTCGAGCGAGCGGACGCTGCGCCGCCGCCTGGCCGACTGCGGCACCTCCTACGAGGCGATCGTCGACGGCGTCCGCCGTGAGCGCGTCGAGCTGCTCCTGCACCGTCCCCACCTCACCCTCCGCGAGGTGGCCCGCCGGGCGGGCTTCTCCGACGAGCGCGCCCTGCGCCGGGCTGTCCGCCGATGGCACGGCATGGCACCGTTGCAGCTGCGCGAGGGCCTCGCCTCGGCGACGGCGGGAACAGGACCGGGCCGGCGGCGCGGGGACCCACCCGACCAGCCGTAAGCCGAGTCCGGAGCGCGGGGAACTGCGCGACCGGCCGCAACCGAATCCGAAGCCGGCCCCACACCGGTGCCTCCGCGCTCGAACGAGGTCCGGGCCGTGGCCGACGGGACTCGTGGCCGACCATCGCCAGCGCCTGGCGTTCCGGTCGGCGATCTCAGTGCCGGATCCGGCCGCCGACCGGAACGGCAGGGACCCGCCTCGTCCGGGCCCGCGTGCTCTGTTCCCGGACTGCCCGCTGACCCCGTCGGCCGTGGAGTGCCGCATCGACAGGCGGAGCGGGGTCCCTGCCTTCCAGCAGATCGTGCGGCAGACCAAGCAGGCGCTGCGTCTGGGCGTCCTGGTGCCGGGCGACCGGTTGCCCACCGCCAAGGACGGCGCCGAGAAGAGCGGCGTCAACCCGAACACCGCGGCCGGTCTGGAGCAGGAGGACGTTGCCGCGCTGGTCGCGTCGGCCCTGGAGAAGCAGTACGCCACGGGGACCACGGCGGTCACCGGCGGCATGGCAACGAGGAGCACGGGTGAGTGACGTCAGGTACACGGGGGAGCCGGCGCTCGAAGCGCACGGACTGGGGATGCGCTACCGGCGGGGCTGGGCGCTGCGGGAGTGCGCCTTCCGGCTTCCGGCGGGCAGGATCTGCGGGCTGGTGGGCCCCAACGGGGCGGGCAAGACCACCCTGTTGAACCGCGCGGCCCATGTCCTGAAGCCCACTCGGGGCACGCTCAGCCTGTTCGGCGAGGAGCCGGGCTCGGCGCGGTCCGGACGGCGCACCGCCTTCCTCGCTCAGGAGAAGCCGCTGTTTCGTCGCTTCACCGTGGCGGAGACCCTGCGGATGGGGCGAGAGCTGAACCCCGGCTGGGACCAGCGCGCCGCCGAGGACATCGTCCGCGCGGGCAACGTGCCCTTCGACGCGAAGATCGGCACCCTCTCCGGTGGCCAGCGCACCCGCGTCGCCGTCGGCCATGGCGCGTGGCAAGGTACTCCACGTCCCTCAGGGGAGCGAGTGAACTGGATGCGCCGGCGGCCATCGCGTTCGGAGCCTCACAGCGTCGGCGTGCGCGGTCGCTCCCGTCGTTCGCCGTATTCCCCGCGGTGCCTGACACGCCGTAGAGTCACGACCGATGACGGCTGATGACGACATCTGGTTGAGAGGCTGGCACATAGCCCCGCTGTGGCGAGTGCGGCCGAAGCATGTCCGGGCGGTCGCCTCCGCTCATGGAGTGCGGAGCAAGGAGCGGAAGACCACCTCCAGCACGTCGGAGACCAGTTATGTGGTGTACCACCTGAAGGACGCGCAGCGTCTCGCGGAGAACCTCGACAACGGCACGGCGTCCGTCGATCCCCGGTGGCGGACCGACACCCCGCAGGGCCGGCGAGCCGTCGTGCGTGACGTCCTGATCGGCTGCGGAGTCCTGTTCCTCGTCCTGGCGCTGATTACCCTCGGGCTGCTCCACACGTAGCGCCCCGACTGCTCGGAGCGGCCCGTCCGGTGTACGAACCGTGGGCGCACGCCGTCGAGTTCACTCGCCCCGCACGCGCACTTCGCCAAGGTCCCCCCCCGTAACGTAACGCCGGGTAAGCGGTCGACGGCCCGGTCGAGCGCGGCGCTCTGCCGGGGCGACACGATCGAGTCGAACTCATCGTCGACCTCGCTGGCAGCACCGGCCCTGCCCGTGCGGTCCTCACGCCATCGCGATCGGTGGTGGCGCGGCAGGTCGGCACCGGTCACGGATTCAACCGGCCGTTGCCGACGCTGCCGGAAATCGGGCGTACGAGCCAAGGGTGACGGTCCCCCCGTTCGGCCGGTCGGCCCCCTGTCGTGCCGTCAGACTTCTGGGAGGGAATGCCCCATCGAGGGCGTGCGCACGGGCGATACGGGGTGGGCGTGGCTGAGCGCGGTAAGGCCGACCGTGCCCTTGCGGGCGATGCACGGAGGGGTGCGACGGACCGCGACGTCCAGGGTCCACGCGCGGTGCCGGCAGACGGGCCCAGTGGGCGACAGCATGGCGGCGAGCAGCGGCCGGCGGGCGGCTCGGCGCGTGCGGTGCCGCGGCACGTGGCCTGCGTCATGGACGGCAACGGCCGTTGGGCACAGCGGCGTTCGCTTCCCCGGACCGCGGGCCACCGGGCCGCGGAGACCACCGTCATCGACATCATCGAAGCAGCCCGTGCGGCCGGAGTCGAGTGGCTGAGTCTGTATGCCTTCTCGACCGAGAACTGGAACCGTCCCGGCACCGAGGTCACCTACCTGATGCGCCTGGTCCGCCAGGTCGTCCGCAAGCACGCGCCGCTGCTGCTCGCGCGCGGTATCCGCTGCCGCTTCCTCGGGGTCGCAGACCCACGCATCCCCCGTGAACTCACCCGGGATCTCGACGATCTGGCGACGCTGACCGCCGACAACCGGGGGATGACGCTCACCGTCGCCTTCGACCACGGCGGACGCCGGGACATCGTCGAGGCGGCCAAGTCGCTGATCCGCAACGGAACGTCCGCCGACGACGTGACCGAGCGGCTCTTCGCGGACCACCTTCCGTTTCCCGACACCCCCGACGTCGACCTCGTCATCCGCACCTCCGGCGAGCAGCGCATCTCCAACTTCATGCTCTGGCAGGTCGCCTACGCCGAGTGGGTCTTCCCCGAAGCGCTCTGGCCGGACTTTCGGGCCCCTGACTTTCTGACCTGCCTGCGCACCTACCGACGCCGTGACCGCCGCTTCGGCGGCGTGCCGCACCAGACGAACGGAGACCCGTCATGACGACCGAAACCACGGGAACGGCCGCCGAGGCCCCCCTGTTCGGTCCGGAACGGCACTTCAGCGCCTTCTTCGACGACCCGCGCTGGGCTCTGGCCATCATCCGCGCCACCGTGCTGGAGGCCGCCCACCCGCAGATCGGCGCCGCCCTCGCCGACAACTCCACCTTCGTCGCCCACCCATGGCGTCGGCTGCGCAACACCTTCCTCAGCATGCGGCGCATGTTCGACGCCGACCCGGGGGTACGCGAACGGGAGGCCGCCCGCCTCAACAGGCTGCACGCCCGCATGAGCGGCTCCGATTCCCGCGGCCGCAGCTACGACGCCATGGACCGCGCGACCCGCGCCTGGGTGGTCGCCACCCTCTATGAGAGCGCCGTCACCATGTGCCGGCTGAGCGGTCAGCCGCTCGACCAGGACACCATGGAGCACATGTACGCCGAGTACCGCGCGTTCCTCGCCGCGCTCGACGGCGACGCCGGGGAACTCCCCGAGGACCTGAACGACTTCTGGCCGTACTTCGACAAGGTCGTCGAGGACGAACTGGAGAACACCGAGGCAGCCCGCATCATCCTCTACCGACTCTTCGACCATCTGCCCGCCCCCGCACTGCTCGACGGCGCGCCGACGCTGTGGGCGGCCGGGCGGGCTGTCGTGGGTCCGCTCCTCGGCGCGATCACCGTCGCCTCGCTTCCCGAGCCCTACCGGCGCAAGGCCGGTCTGCCCAAGATGCCCGGCGCTCCGACGCTCATGCAGGGCGCCTACCTCGCCGCCGGGCTCACCCGTTTCCTGCCCGAGGGCTGGATCAACGCCGAAACCATCATCGAGACCCTCTCCCTCCCGCCCGACAGCGACGACTCCCGCGCCCGGACCGCGACCGCGCTGCGCACCCGCATGAAACAGGCATCGGCCCTGCTCCGACTCCTCACACCGCTGAGCGGTGACACCGGTCCCGCCCCGGTCCCCACCGCCTCGGCGGCGACGGGAGAGGGCCGACGCTCGGCGGATGAGTTCTTCCGCCAGGTGCTGGACCAGACAGGCGACGGACACCTCGACTGGCCCGACCTCGCCGCAATGGCCCGTGAGCTGGCCACCCGCCTCGACCTGGACGAGCCCGAGGAGACCCGGCTCTACGACGCCTTCGCCGCCTGGTGGCGCGAACTCCAGGCCGTCCTCGACACGGACGGCGACGGCCGGGTCAGCGCCGACGAGTACGCCGCCGCCGTACCCTCCCTCGCCGGTCCCGCGCTCATCCGCGTCGCCGAGGTGCTCTTCGACGCCACCGACAAGGACAACAGCGGAACCATCGACGCGGACGAACACCGGGGGCTCTTCCGCACTGCCTTCCACCGCGACCTCGTCGCCACCGACGGGACCTACGACCGCAGCGCGTTCGTGGGGGAGTTCCTTTCCTTCATGTCGGGCCGCCGCAGAAACACCCCATATGATCCGCTTCTCGCGGACGCCTGACGAACTCGTGCGTGGTCGGCGACTCGTGTCTGCACACGCGCCAACCGCCGGGAGCGACGCGACGACATCCGCGAAGCCTTCGGCGGCCTCGACGTCGGCCTGACACCGTCGGCGTCTCCTGTGCACGGCTCTCCGCGCTCTTCGCACGCGTGAGGCGCCCGGTCGCCGAGCTGACACCGCAGTCCCTGCGGGGATGCCGTCCGTGACGTGGGAGACGAACGACAGCAGGACCGGCTGAGCGGCTCGTCCGGTGTCCGCCGTCCGTTCCTCGGCGATGTCGGTGATCCTGGAACCCTTCTACCTCGCGCGTTCGTCTGCCACAGCACGGACGATGCCCGGGCATTGAGGTCGCACGGCGTCTGCTCCGTATGCAGGGAGGGGTATCCGTGGGGGGCGTGAGCGGGCGGGGGGAGTCGAGCCGCGATGGAAGCAGTCTCGGTGCGTGAGGATGACGCAGGACCGGGGGAGCGGGCCGTGCAGGCGACGCTGGCCCTGGAACGTGAGGGCACGGGCATCGCCCAAGCGCGCCACTTCGCCGCCTACTTCCTCACGCGCGTGCAGGCCGAGCACGGCCTGCACGTCTCGCCACGCGCGATGGACCTGACGCAGTTGGTGGTCAGTGAGCTGGTGACCAACGCCCGCAAGTACGCGCCGGGGCCGGTGCAGATGGACCTGCGCATCGCCGGTGATGCGGTGGAGATCGTGGTGTGGGACTGTGCGCCGGTCCTGCCGGTGGCCGGGGCCGCCGATGCCGGGCGGGTGGGCCGACATGGCTTGGAGATCGTCATGGCGGTCGCCGAGAGCTTCGAAGCGCGGCGGGCGCCGGTCGGCAAGCGCATTACGGTGCGCCTCGCACTGACCGACGACGGCGAGGCCGCACCCTGCCCGGCTGCCTACCGCTGACGTGGGATCGAGGACGCGACGATCCGGTCAGTGCAGTGCCCGGCACGACAGCCGACACGGATGGTGATGCTCGACGTGCCGAAGCGCGGCACAAGGACAACGTGCCGGACACACAACTGAGCGCTCGCCGTACGCGGACATCCGGCGTCCGGGGAGGCAGGGCATCGGGCGGTAGGCCCGGTTGCGACCGCGGGTGGGTCAGTCGGGCGGTTCGGCGCGGGTACGGAGTTGCTGCCAGCAGCGGTGGACATACCGCTCGTCCTCTCGTACGGCGTGGGAGGCGTCGTCGGAAGTCGCGGCGGGAGGTTGTGCGGTGGTGCGAGCCCTGGTGCGGTCGTCCCGCGTCGGGGTGGTGCGGGCGAGGTGGCGTTGGCTGGCCTGGCGGAGCACCGCTGCGCGGGCGATCAGGAGGGCGGCGATGACTGCTGCGGCCGTGACTGTGGTGGCCGCATGCTGATCGGACATGACAGTGAGCGTCCTTCGTGGAGGTGCAGGCCGTGAGTGGGAAGGCCGGTTGCGCGGGCTGCCGGGCTTGTCGCATGCCCATGGCGGCATTGCGGCCTTCTCCCGAGCGGGTTTCGGGCCGGCCAGGCCGGTGACGGCGAGCAGCCCTTGCCGACGGTGTCTTCGTCGGTCACCTGCCTGCTGGCTCACCCTTGCCGGCGGCGGCAGGCCAGCCACACCAGGGCCGTCGCGCCGGCCGCGGCCAGCAGCACCTTGCGGTTGTCCTGGGCCGACCGCGCCCCATGGGCCGTCTTCTGCCGCAGTGGCTCGGGGGCCTTTTCCTGCCACAGCCGTCCGGCCGCGGCCGTCTTGGTCCGTGCCTGTTCGGCGGCTCGGGCGGCCGTGTCCTTGAGAGGGTCGGGCAGCCTGTCGTGCGCCTGGTGGGCCAGCTCGGCGGCCTTCTCCTTCAGCTCACCGGCCTTGGCCGCGGCCCTTTCCCTGACTTCGGAGGCCCTTCCCAGGGCGTCTGCTTTGACGTCGGCCTTGCCCGCGAGCGCCTCGATCGTGAGCCCGAGTTTGTCGCGGGTGTGGTCGACCCGCTCGCGCAGTTCCCCCGGTTCGGACGTGGCGATCTCGTCGTGAGGCGGCTGGGTCATCGCTGGGCACTCTCCTTGATCTCGGCCACGTCGGCCTTCACGTTCTCGATCGTCTGCTCTGGCGCGGGCGGCGCGGCCTGTTCCACCTGCTTCTTCCCCCTCATGGCCAGGACCGCGGCGATCACACCCAGGACCGCCGTGACGATCAGGGCCGCCGCCCACACCGGCAGCGGCACCGCCAGCGCCGCGATCGCCGTGACGACGAGCGCCTCCAGCGTCAGGAAGCCGACGACGCCGGCACCGCCGAAGAGGCCGCCGCCCTTGCCGTAGCGCTTGCCCTTCTCCCTCATCTCCGCCTGGGCCAGCCTCAGTTCGCCGCGCACCAGCTCGGTCAGCTGCTGCGAGGCCCGCCGCACCAGCTCGCCCACCGGCTCCTGCCCGGCGTGCGGCGTGTTGCGACCGGCTCCGGCCGGGTAGGGCTGCGCGTCCGACACGGCACTCACCCCCTGTCACTTCCTCGTGCTGGTGGCCCGGACCGCCTACGCGCCTGGCCGCTTGGCGAGCGAGCGGGTACCCAGGATGCGAGAGTTCACGGCCGACGGCTCAGCTTGGTGCAGTACGTGCGAGGCACGTTCCAGGGTTTGACCTCGCTGGTTTGACCTCGCTGCCGCGGGGGAGCCGGCAGGTGCGGCTTGACGGGGTGCGGCGGTGGCCCGGACGGCTGTTGTGGGGTGTGCCTGGTGGGTGGGGCCGTCGGGCACGCGGCCGGCCCGCTCGGGAGCTTCCGAGCGGGCCGGCGCGTACGCGCGAGGCGTGGCAGGTCCCGCGCCGGTCGTCGTCGACGCCCCGACGGCGCAGCAGGCCGAAGACGGTACAGCGGAAGCGTTCGGAACCCGTGGCGGCACAGCCGGACGGGCAGGTATCGAGAGCAGCATCACCTGCGCCTGGACGGCCCCGCACGCCAAAAGCTGCCCACGCGGTCGCTCAGCCCGGCAGCCATCCCTCCGTCGCGCCCCTGGCCCGCCAGAGCGCCGGCGTCGAGACGGGCCATTCCTTGTCGGCCAATGGCCGCAGCGATGCCGCAAAATGTGGCGTCGGCGACCAGACGGTGTGATGACCGGGGGTGCATCTGTTCGCGCTGTGGGCGCGCTCTCGGATGCCCGGCCGACGGGTCATGGGGATATGCGCCCGGGCTTCCGGCTCTCAGAGCCAGCGGCGCAGGACCAGGCGCGGGGTGCGGTGGGTGAGCCAGGCGCCGGCCAGGCCGATGACGGCGCCGGCTGCGACGTCGCTGGGGTAGTGGGCGCCGCTTTGCACGCGTTCGAGCGCCACCATGGCGGCCGGTACTGCGCACGCAGCGCCGGCGGCCGGCCACGTCGGGGCGACAGCGGCGGTGAACGCGACCGCGGCGGCGGTGTGACCGGAGGGGAAGGACGAGGAGTCGGGGCGGTCGTCCGCTTCGTCGTGAGGGAACCACTCCTTCGGTGGCCGGGGCCGGTCGGCCAGCTGCTTGCACACGCCGTTGGAGACCAGCTGTGCCACCACCAGGGCGCCCATGCCGGCCGCGGCAGCCTTGCGGCCGCGCCACCCGCCCAGCCACGCCATCGCGGTGGCGGCTCCGCACCACAGCTTCGAGCTCTCGGCCATCTCCTCCACCGCGGAGAGGGCTTTGCCGACGCCGGGCGGGATGCGGGCAGCGGCCCGTCTGGTCAGCAACCGATCAGTGTCACGCAACTGCGCCGGAAGTCTCATGTCAGGCAAGTATCCGAAGGCCATGGACCCACACCCGAGAGCATTGGCCTGGCGCAGCACTGCGCAAGCGCACCCCCCCCGTGGGCTCCTGCGCCGGATGCGCATTCCCACAGCCACGTCTGCCACGCCCTGCCCCCACGCTCACCGGACAGTCGCGGCTCCGGCCGACCCGATGCCCGCCGGCAGTGACGGCGTGGTCGACGCACGTGGCCTCGGCATCCGACAGGTCACCGCGTCGCGCGGCGGAGCAGGCATGGAGGAAGGGTGGCCGGGCAGTCGAGGCGAACAGGGTGAGCCGACCGCGGACTCGGTACCGCCCGTCGACGTCGAAGGTCTCTGAGGGGTGAGAAGGTGAAGGGCTTCCGCAGCTTCATTCTGCGCGGCAACGTGGTCGATCTGGCCGTCGGCATCGTCATCGGGGCGGCGTTCACCGCCGTGGTGAACGGCTTCGTCAGCGCCTTTCTGACGCCACTCGTCGGGCTGGCCAGCGGTGCCACCGGCGACATGAGTCACAAGACCTTCATCGTGGGCGCCACCAAGTTCCCCTACGGCGCCTTCATCAACGCGGCGATCAGTTTTCTCCTCCTCGCCGGCGCCCTGTACTTCCTGGTCGTGCTCCCGATCAACAAGCTCCACGAGCGCCTCGCCCCGCACCAGGACGTCCAGGCCCCCAAACGGGACTGCCCCGAATGCCTCAGCCCCGTGCCCGCCCGAGCCCGGCGTTGCGCCTCCTGCACCGTCCCCCTGCCAGCCGTACCCGTTCAGGCGGGGGAGACGACCCAGCGCGCCGGGTGAGCCGGCCTCTGCCTGGCTCGCCCCGCCGCTCAGACCGGTTCGGGCTGGGGTTCGCGTCGCTGTTCCGGCAGGTGGGCGGAGACGGCCGTCTGTTCGGACAGCCTGGTGATCCGCGCATAGCCGTACACCGCTGAGGCCAGGACCAGCACGAGCAGCGGTCCGAAGAGCCACGGATGGGCGGCCATCTCCGTCGGCAGATAGCGGTAGGACGCCAAGAGGCCGGTGAAGACCGCTGCGCCGTAGGCGACGAACCGCTTCGCCGATCGGTCCCAGCCGCGGTCGAGCGAGCGCAGCGCCATGTCGATGGTGAGGGTGAAGACCACACCGGCGATGATGTCCGCACCGTAGTGGTAGCCGAAGCCCAGGGTGGCTCCCAGTGTGGCGATGAGCCAGAACGCGCCGGCGCATCGCAACGCCCACGGGCCCTTGAGGGCATGGATGAAGATTGCGGTGGCCCATGCGATGTGCAGACTGGGCATGCAGTTGCGTGGGGTGACGTCGTTGAAGGGCATCGGCCGCAAAGTGCCGACCGGTGGCGGTGTGTCCGGCCAGAGGTTGGCCATGGCCCAGTGCCCTCCGTCGGCGCCGTAGGCGAAGACGGGTCCGACCACCGGGAAGAGCATGTAGATGCCGGGCCCCAGCAGGCCGATGACCAGGAAGGTGCGCACCAGGTGATGGCCCGGGAAGCGGCGCTCGACGGCGACATTGCGCAGTTGGTACAGCGCGACCGCGACCGCCGCCACGGGGAGTTGGATGTAGACCCACTCGAGGACGTGGGCGCCGGCCGTGCCGGTGGCTGCGACGATCCGGCCCGCCAGCCATGACGGGTTGCCCAGGGCGTGATCGGCGGTGGCCACGTACTGGTCCAGTACCATCGGGCGGGTCTTCGCCGTGATCAGCAGCCAGGTGTAGCCGCTCTTGCGGCCGGCCACCAGGAGCAGGGCCAGTCCCACGCCCTTCAGCAGCAGGGCACGCTCCCGGCCGGTTCGGCGCGTGACGGCGATGACGCCGCAGGCCAGGGTCACCCACAGTGCGCCGTTGCCGAACATCATCTCGGCGCCGACAGCCCGTCGCACGAGCCAGAAGACGACGTCGATGCCGACCGCCGCGCCCAGCGCGATGAACCGCTGGCGCCAGGTGAGCACCACCGTCATCAACGCCATGCTGGCGTACAGCACGGTCCCCGACCGGGGGGCGAAGATCACCTCTCGCGCCTGGTCGGTGATCGGCCCGCGCTCGCCGTAGCGACGCGAGGCGATCTCCAGTGCGATGAGGAATCCGAGGCCCACCACGGTCACCGCGGCCCACAGCATGGTGCGTGGTTGCCGCCATGGAACCGCCGGACGGTCGCCTTTTCGCGAGGAACCTCGCGTTATCCCAGATATCAATTTTCAGCCGATTTGTTATATTTGCACATAATGATCGTGAGCCCGAACATGCTAGCGGAGCGGACAGCTTCGGGGCCGCTGCGCCCAGCCGGGTGGTCCTCATCGGCCCGTCCGCCGCCGGGAAGTCCACGATTGAGCGCACCTGGTCTGCTGCACAGGCCGTAGCCCTGGACGCGTTGCGCGAGGTCGTCAGCGACGATTTCGCTGTCGGGTTCAGCGTGGGGAAGCGCCTGGTTCTTCGGGTGAGGCGATGAAACCGTGCCGGCCTCGCTCTGGAGCACTCATCCGGTCATCCGGCCGGTCGGGCCGCTCGGTGGTGGTCCTGGCGAGGATCGTGCAGGCCACCAGGGCAAGTGTCACCAGGGCGGCGCCCGACAGCATGAACGCTGCCCTCACTCCGACCAGGGAGAGAGTCGTCGCCGCGATGAACGGGGAGACGGCGAGGGCGCCGGCGATGCCGGCCTCCCACAGACCGAGGGCCTTGGCGAGGTGGCCGTCCGGGATGCGCTGCTGTACCAGTGCGATCAGCGGAATGTCGGTCAGCGCGGAGGCGAGCCCTGTCAGCGCCAGCAGAGCGGCTGCCATGACCGGAGAGGCGGCCAGACCCAGCGGAAGTCGGAAGATGCCCAGCAGGGCCCAGGCGAGTATGGCGACCAGGGCGAGCCTGCGGATCGAAACCCTGGAAAGGAGGAGGGCTCCGGCCACCTCCGCCAGCCCTGCGATGCCCAGGAGCAGACCGTACTGGCCGCCCTGCCCCACCAAGGCCACCAGGCCGACGGTCAGGAAACCGCTGGTAAGGGTGAGAGCGAGGACGAAGGTCACGATCACCAGCAGTACGTCCGGCTCGGACCGAACCGCCCTGAGGCCCGCCGCCAGGTCGGAGCGGAGCCCGGCAGGCCGGTCGCGGTGGGCGGGAGCGCGCACCCGGAGGGCGGCGACGGCGGCCGCCGAGAGCAGAAAGGTCAGTCCGTTGAGTGCCACAGCGGCTGTCAGGGAAGCAACGGCCAGCACGGGCGCGAGTACCAACGGGCCTACGAAGAAGGCGGCGCGGAAGGCCACTTGGAGCAGCCCGTTGGCCTGCTGGAGAAGGGCGGGCGGCACGATCTGCGGCACGATGGCGTTGCGGGCGGGAGCGAACGGGGCCCCGACCAGGGCCAGCGACGCCGTCGCCGCCACCAGGACGGTCAGGTTCACCGATCCGAAAGCGAACAGGCCCACGGCGACAGCCACCAGAGCCGCGCGGAGCACGTCCGTGAGGATCATCAGGCGTCGCCGGTCGTAGCGATCGGCGTAGGAAGCGGCAACGAACGTCGCCGCGAAGGCAGGCGCGTACGCGGCCACGGTGACCAGCGCCACCGCCGCCGGATCATGGGTGAGCGACCAGGCCATCCACGCGGTGGTGGCGGTGAACATGCCGTCGCCGAAACGTGAGATGCCCTGACCCACGAACAGAAGCAGGAAGTTCCGGTCCTTCAGGAGTGTCATGCCCCCACTGTCGGAACGAGCGAGCACCTGATCAACTGATGGAGAATGACGCTAATCAGTGGGGTGGCTCGCGTGCAGGAACGCCTCCAGGCTGGGTGCGAGAGCCGCCACCTGCTCCGGGACCAGCCGGTACAGCACGTAGTAGCCCTCGCGGCGGCGCTCGACCAGACCCGCCTCATTCAGCAGGCGCAGCTGCTTGGAGAGACCGGCCTCGGTGATTCCGACGAGGGGAGCGAGCTCCTGCGTGCTGCGGGGCCGTTCGGCGATCAGCCGCAGGGTCCGCAGGCGGGTGTCGTCGGCCAGCGCCCTGAGGATGCCCGTCAGCCGCGCCGGGGGGATACGCGGGCGGGCCTCCCGGACGATGGAGGACGCGGGAAACACCAGCCCGAGCGGCCAGGGGCCGTCACAGTTGACGCGAACGTGCGGCCATACGTAAACGCTCGGAGCGAGGACGAGCCGCCGTTCCGGCGTGATCTCGACGTCGTGATCGTGGGGTCGTTCCATCCAGACCCGCCCGGCCTCGGGTGCGCAGCGGACCTCCGGCCACAGGCCACGGAACAGGGTGAACAGACCGTGCTCGGCGATCTGACAACCGGCCTCGGCGACGCTTTCGGCGAGCCCCGGCTCGATGCGCTGCCACTCGTGTGAGAACGCTTCCTCCCAGTAGTGCTCCAGCATCTTCAGAAACCGTTCCAACAGTGAGGCAGGCTCATCGAGCAGCAGCCTGGCCAGCCTCTGGTCGCCCGCTGCCCCTGCCTGCTCGTCCAGTCGACGGCGGACGTCGGCTTCGTCGAGGGCAGCGGGGTTCCTGCCGGGCCCGCCCCCCAACGCCTCACCACCCAGCGCGACTGCGAACTCCAGCTGCACCAGCTCCGGGTCGACCGAGCGCAGTCGTCGCAGTTCGTCCTCGAAGCCGAGCAGTTCACCCGTCGGCGACGGGAAGAAGAACTCCGGAAAGTAGGAACGGTAGGCGAAGGAGAACACGTCGATCTCGCGTTTCAGTGCCGGAGACAGCCTGCGCATGGCCCGTACCCAGGCGTGTTGGACGGGATGGTGCTTGGGTTCCACCAGCACGTGCAGGCTCAGCACCGCCTCCATCGACGGCGAGTACGAGAACCCGACGAGTTCCGGGCTGGCCGCGGGGATCCGGAAAGTGATGGTCATGACGACATCATCACCGCGAGCCGGCTGCCTGCGCCGGAAGCGGTGGTCGTCCACGCGTGGCCCACCTGTCCTGCGTGGACCCCCAGCGTGTGAGGCCGCCCAGCGTGAGGGGAGGACGCGCCGGGCTTTTCCGTCCTCGCGCAGAGCACCCGCGACGTTCGCTCCCACTCTGCCGCCCCACCACCCTGGTGGCCGTGCCCGGCTGGTGCCGTAAGGCGTTGGAGCTGCACGGACGGCGCGCGGACCACCGAGGTGCGCTCCGCCGGCCGCGTGCAGGGGGTTGCACCTTCCGTAGCGGCATGTGGTCCGGTGGACCGACGTCCCGATGCCCTGAGGAAAGGTCCCCGCTCATGCACTCGTCCTTCATGCCACCCCGTCAGGTCAAGATCGGCGACGCGGCGGCCTTCGTCGGCTGCACACCACGGGCGATTCGCCATTATCACGAGATCGGCCTGCTCCCCGAGCCCGAGCGGGGCGGCGATGACCGCCGCCGCTACGGGTACGAGGACATGATCCGCTTGCTGTGGATTCGCAAGACGGCCGACGCCGGGATCGCCCTGGACGACATCCGTGACGCCTTCACGACCGGCACGGCCTCCGCCGGTGCGGACAGCGGAGACGGTATCGCGCCCATCCTGGAGCGGTTGGAGGAAACCCTCGCCGAGCAGGAGGCGGAATTGCGGCGGCAACGGACCGCCGTGCAACGGATGCGCACCGAAGGCAGCCGGCTGGGTCTGCTCTCCGACGTCGTCACCGAACGCCTCGACGGCCTGCCCGAGGGCTCCCTGCGTCAGGCGGACCTGGACAGTCTGCTGGTCACTGAGCGGATCTTCGGCCCGCTCGGCGCGGCCGTCCAGGCCACCCGCTTCGCCGTCCTGGCCACGCATCCCGCTCTGCGGGAGGAGTCCGACCGCATCGATGACGCCGAGGCGGCACTCGACGACAGTGTCGCCGTCGATGACCCACGGGTGGCTCAAGTGGCCGTCGAGCGGCACACGTTCGAAAGCGCCCTGCTGGCCGCCATCGAGGAGTCCGGCCTGGGCGGGGACGACGACGCCCTCTTCGACGCCTGGGACACGTGGCACCCTGCCACCGCCGATGACGGCGAGCGCGAGACCGACCTCGGCCCCGGCAGGCGCGAGGCCGACTCCATGAGCGTGGTCGAAGCCACCGGCAAGATGCCCTACGACTTCTCCCCGGCCCGCCTGCGCTGTATGGAACTCGCGGAAGAACTGTCCGCCCGGGACGCACCGCTCCCCGTCCTCGCCCGGGCCCGGCCGGACGGCCGAACCGCCTCGTAGGGAGGGGACTTGGCGGCGGCGCTCAGACCGCCCCGGGTGTCACGAGCCCCGACTCGTACGCCACGATCACCAGCTGCGCCCGGTCGCGTGCCTCCAACTTGCCCATGATGCGGCTGACATGGGTCTTCGCGGTGAGCGGGCTGAGCCCCAGCGCTTCGGCGATCTCGGTGTTGTTGAACCCGCGCGCGACCAGGGTGAGCACCTGCCGCTCCCGCTCGGACAGCACGTCCGGGCCGCCCACCGCGGACATCGCCCTGTCGGGTGCGCGCAGGAAGCGGGCGATGAGCCGCGCGGTGGGTCCTGGCGAGAGCAGGGAGTCCCCGGCGGCCACGGTCCGGATGGCGTCGAGGAGTTCGGCCGGCCGGATGTCCTTCACCAGGAAGCCGGACGCCCCTGCCCGCAGAGCGTCGACGATGTGCTCGTCGGTGTCGTACGTCGTCAGCACGAGCACCTTCACGCCCGCCAAGTCCTCGTCGGCGGCGATGAGACGGGTCGCTTCGATGCCGTCCAGGTCGGGCATGCGGATGTCCATCACGACGAGGTCGGCCCTCGCGGAACGGGCGAGGTCCACGGCCTGCCGCCCGGTGCCCGCCTCGGCGACGACCTCCATGTCGCCGGCGGACGCGACGAGCATCGCGAACGAGGCGCGTACGAGAGTCTGGTCGTCGGCGAGCAGTACGCGGATCGGCGTCGGAGCCGTCACGAGGGTTCCTCCCGGGGCAGCGGCAGCTGAGCGGTCACTTCGAAGCCCTCGGCGGGACCGGGACCGGCGTCCAGTGTGCCGCCCACGCTGCGGGCCCGCTCACGCATCCCGACGAGTCCGAACCCCGGCGCGCCGCCGACGCCTCCCCGCCCGTGCCCGACCCCGTAGCGCACCGCGCCACTCACTCCCTGTCCCGCCCCGTCGTCGGTGACGGTCACCCGCAGGGTCCCTCCCGCCGCCCGCAGTCCCACTCGGACGGTCAGGTCCTCGCGCCCCCCGTGGCGTATGGCGTTGGTGAGCGCCTCCTGCACGATCCGGTAGGCGGCGGCGCCCACCGAGGGCGGCACGCCGTCCGCGTGGACGGACAGTTCGACCTCGGCCCCGGCCACCCTGGCCGCCTCCGCGAGCGCGCCCAGCCCGTCGAGCCCGGGCAGCGGCCCACGCCCGTCCGGAGAGCCGAGCCCGGAACCGGAACTCGGTCCGGAGCCGGGTTCGTCCGCCCACTCGCGTTCCCCTCCGACGCTCACGCTCGTCTCGTCCGCCCGCAGCACCTCCAGCGTCGTACGCAACTCGCCCCGGGCCGTCCGGCAGGTCTCCGCGATGTCGTCGAGCGCCTGGGCCACGGCCCTGCGGTCGAGCCGGTCCGGATCCGCGGTGAGGACGTGGGCCGCCACGGACGTCCGCACCCCGATCAGGGTGATGCTGTGCGCGAGCAGGTCGTGCAGGTCGCGGGCGATCCGCAGCCGCTCCTCGACGACCCGGCGTCGAGCCTCCTCCTCGCGGGTCCGTTCGGCCCGCTCGGCCCGCTCGACGATGGAGGCGACGTACTGGCGGTAGAAACGGGCGTCGACGCCGACGAACAGGACGGTGATGACCCAGCCGGAGATCCGCAGAAGCTCCAGTGCCCCGTCGGGGTTGGTGAAGGTGTTGATGACCAGCGTCGGGCCGAGGACGACGACGGCGGTGAGCAGCGAGCGGCGTACCGTACCGGTCGCCGCGACCGTGTAGAGCGCCACGAGGGTCGCGGGGATCGGCACGGCGTGGTTGTAGTCGAGGGCGTGATACGCGGTGACGCAGGCCGCCACCACGAGCAGCACGAGCAGCGGACGGCTGCGCCGCCATACCAGCGGCACGTGGGCGCCGGCCAGCAGGGCCCAGCCGGGCGGACCGGGCGGGAGTCCGTCGTCGAGGAGCAGCGCGAAGACGACGGCCAGCACGGCGACGCCGACGGCGAGGAACGCGTCGTTGCGGGCGCGGTGCGGCGCGGTGAGCGGGTCGCGGTTGACGACCGCCATGACGCGCTCGATCCGACGGGGCCGCGCGTCCCCCCGTACGACGGTGGTGCTCAAGTCCCTTGCGGCTGAGGTCGCTTCCCGATCCTGCACGACTCCATCTTCCGTCATGGGGGCGCCTCTCCGGCCAAAAGCAGGGGAGGCGCCCGGTCGGCTGTGGTGAGCCCGGCAGGTCAGGGCGCGCCGACCTGTTCCGGCTGCCGCGGCGGCTCGGTCGGTTCGGACGGCCCGGCGCCGGGCACGGGTTCGCGGGAGAGGCCGCCCGGCCACCACACCTTCCGGCGCAGGAGGACGCTGGCACTGGTCACCAGGTACGTCCGTACGAGGAAGGTGTCGAGGAGTACCCCGACGGCGATCACGAAGCCGAGTTCGACGAGTTGCACGAGCCCCATGTTCATCAGCACGGCGAAGGTCGCGGCGAGGACCAGGCCGGCCGAGGCGATGACGGCGCCTGTGCTGCGCAGCGCGGTGAGCGCGGCGGTGGCCGGTTCCGCGCCGGACAGGGACTCCTCCCGCATCCGGTGCATCAGGAAGATGCCGTAGTCGACGCCGAGGGCGACGAGGAACACGAAGGACAGCAGTCCGAGCCCCGGATCGGTTCCCTTGATGTCGAGGACCGGCCCGAAGACCAGCCCGCCGATTCCGAGGGCCGCGCCCCAGACCGCGACCACGGCGGCCACCAGGACGAGCGGCGCGACGAGGCTGCGCAGCAGGACGAACAGGATGAGCAGCACCGAGACGAGGACCAGGGGTACGACGATCTTCGTGTCCCGGCTGTTGGTGTCCTCCAGGTCGATCTGCTGGGCGCTGTCCCCGCCGACGTACGAGCCCTTCAGTTCGCTGCGCAGGGACTTGATGGTGGCGGTCTCGCCCGCCGACTGGGGTGCGTCCTTCGCGATGACGGAGATCTCGGCCCAGCCGTCTCCCGTACGGCCCTTCTCGGCGCTCTCGACTCCCCGGGTGTCCCGGATCGCCGCGAGGGTCCGGTCGGCCTGGTCCGCCGGGGTGATCACGTCGATGGGCTGGATGCCGCGCTCGGGGAAGGCCCGGGCGAGGGTCTGCATGGCGGTGACGGCCTCCGGCTTGGTGACGAAGGAGTCCTCCTGCTTGACCGGTCCCGGCAGGTTGAGCGTGCCGAGGGCGAGTGCGCCGAGCAGGACGGCTCCGGTCGCGAGCACGGTCAGCGGCCTGCGTGCGGCGGAGTCGCCCATCGCGGCGAAGAGGCCGCGCCGCGCCTTGTGTTCGCTGCCGTAGGCCGGGACGAGCGGCCAGAAGACCCGCCGCCCGAGCAGGACGAGAACGGCCGGGAGCAGTGTCAGCATCGCGATCAGCGCGCACAGCACACCGACCGTGCCGAGCGGGCCCATCCCGCGGCTGCTGTTGAGATCGGCGGCGAGCAGGCACAGCAGGCCGGCGGCGACCGTGCCGGAGGAGGCGAGCACGGCGGGCCCGCAACCGCGCAGGGCGGCGGCCATGGC
Organism: Streptomyces hilarionis; assembly: GCF_024539675.1. Taxonomy (GTDB): domain Bacteria; phylum Actinomycetota; class Actinomycetes; order Streptomycetales; family Streptomycetaceae; genus Streptomyces; species Streptomyces hilarionis. Next base: position 82,273 of record NZ_JAHHIT010000044.1, read on the forward strand.
GTCGTACGGGCGCTCGATGCGCCGCAGTTCCTCCCGGTAGCGGGATACGAGGAGCAGTGCGTAGTCGGTTCCCGCGCCGAACACGAGGATCGTCATCACGCCGGAGCTCTGGCCCGTGACGGTGGTGCCGAAGGCCTGGTGGAGCCCGTACGCGACGCCCATCGACATGTAGTCGGCGATGCCGGCGACGACGAGCGGCACGAGCCACAGCACCGGGCTGCGGTAGATCAGGATCAGCAGGAGGGCGACGACGGCGACGGTGGTGTAGAGCAGTGGCCCGCCGAGTGAGTCGTAGACCTTGCCGGCGTCCGTGCCGAGCGCTGCGGTGCCGCCCACCTCGACGCTCAGCCCGTCCTGGTCGCGGGCGATGCCGCGGACGTCCTCGACGAGCGCGTCCCGCAGCTTCTCGTCGTGCCCGGGCTCGTTGCTGACGACGGGGTACATGAGGGTCGTACCGTCGTCGGACGCAATCCCCTTGGGCGTCCCGCCGACCAGCTCATGCGCTTGGGCGATCTCGGCGACCTGCCCGGCCGCCATCCGCCGGTCGTCGGCGCTCAGCCCGCCGTCCCGGTGATACACGATCACCATCTCGGTGCTCTCGCCCCCGGGCAGCGCGTCCTGTAGGCGGGCCGCTCGGGTCGAGTCGGCGCTGGAGGGCAGGTAGTCGGTGGCCCGGTCGTGCTGCACGTCGCCGATCTTGGCCGCGAACGGGCCGACCAGCGCGAGTGCGGCCACCCAAAGCCCGAGCAGCACCCAGGGCACGGCTCGCCTGCGTCCCCCACCCTTCGTGGTTGTCTTCCCGACCGTCATGAGCAGATCTCCCTCGCTACGACTACGACCGTTTCAGTTGTCAGCCTTCCGGCACGGGAAGGTGTTGGCGTCGGACGGGAGGGGGAGCCCGCCGGTACTGCCCGGGGTGGCCGGGGGTGCGGATTACTCCCCCGGGAGTATCGGCAGCCGCGGGTGCATGGTCGTCTGCGGGGGCGGGTGGGGTTGGGGGCATGGTTCCCCGTCCGGGCGACGGGGACGTGCCGCTCCACATCGCGGGTCCGGGTCGACGAGCCAGGTGCGCAGTCCCAGGGGCTGTCGCGCAGCGCATCCCGGGACCCGGGGCATCGGTCGCGCGCGGTGCGGCGGCCGGTGAGAGCCGCCGCTCGCCCGCTCAGCCGATCTGGACGACGCGCGCCCAGGACGGCGGGGTCTCGGGCACGTAGTCGGGATTCTCCTCGTCCCTGGCGCGCAGGGGGCGGGGGAAGAGACCGACGACGGTGCGGCAGGGCGGCGGCGCGGAGGGCCACGGCGTCTGACCGTCCGTGAGCGCGACGATCACGTCCGGGCGCGGCCCGGAGCGCAGCGCCCGGGCGAAACCCGACCGCAGGTCCGTGCCTCCGCCGCCGACCAGCTCGATGTTCTCGGCGCGGCACAGAGGAACGGCGACTCCGGCCGCGGCGTCGCAGGAGACGACCGACACCAGGTCGCGCCGGCCGCCCACCGCCCGCGAGATCGCCGCCACCTCCAGCAGTGCACTGCCCAGCTCGGCGTCGCTCACCGAGCCGGAGGTGTCGATCACGACGCACACGCGGGGTGGTGTCCGGCGCAGGCTCGGCAGCACCACCCCGGGGACACTGGCGGAGCGACGGGACGGGCGCCGGTAGCTGTGGTTCTCGCCGCCTCCGGGCGCACCCGCCGCCGAGCGGACCGCCGCCCCCAGCAACTGTCGCCAGGGCTGCGCCGGATGGAACGCCTGGTCCGCCCACCGGCGCCACCCCTCCGGGGCCTCGCCGGGCCGCCCCTTGATGCCCTCCGCGACCCGGAAACGCACGGCGTCCCGTTGCTGCCGGGTCAGTCCGTGCGCCCCTTCCGGACCCAGTTCCCACGGCCGCTCCTGTCCGTCGGCGCCGCCTCCGCAGTCCAGCCAGGCGAGATCCGCCGCGAGCCCGGCCATCGACGCGGTCCGCAGGTACTCCTCCATCAGCAGCCCCGGGGCCAACCGCAGCAGCCCGGGCAGCACCGCTCCCGTCGGCCGGGGCAGACCGTCTCCGTAGATGTCGTCGTTGATCTCGAAGTCCGCGGCGATGTTCCGCCGCAACCGCTCGCCCGGACCGAACGCCTCGTGCTGCTGTGCGTAGCGTTCGCTCCGGCCGTGGTGGTCCCGGAGGAGGTGGGACACCTCGTGCACCCAGACGCCCGCCAGTTCCTCCACCGGCATGCGAGCCACGAACGCGGGGGACACGTAGCAGCGCCAGTGCGCGTCCACCGCCATCGTGGGCACCGACCGTTCCTCCACCACGTGCAGCGCGAAGAGAGCGTCGGCGAGGTAGGGGCGCACCTTCACCGCGTGCAGCCGCGCGGCGAGCAACTTGGCCGTGTCCAGGGGGAGGCCGGCTGCCTCGGCCTGCCCGCCGGAGCCGTTCGGTGGCCTGAGCGGGGTGGCCCGGACGGGACGCGGCGGCGCGGGCGGGGGCAGCGGACGGGGCACCGGAGGCTTCTGGACAGCGGTCACCGGCCCGCCCCCGGACGGCCGGCCGTGGCCACCACGCCGACCCGCCGCACCGACCGGTCCGCCGCAAGGGCCAGGCCGATCACCGCGGCCAGCCGGTCCATCGTCTCCGGCACCTCCCAGTCGTCGCGACGCAGCCCGGCCAGGGCCGATGCCGGGCCGACCAGCAGATCCGCAGCGCCGGTCTCCAGCGCGCGGACCAGCACGGCCCAGCCCGCCTCCCAGCGCCTGCGTTCCGGCCGTGCACCGACGGCGGCGACGACCGAATCCAGCACCGCCTGCCGCAGGTCGCCCCGCTGCGGCAGCACCGCGGCGGCGGGATCGGCCAGCAGGGATTCCGGATCCGGCAGGTCCATCCGGTCCAGATAGGCGCACAGTTCGAGCCCTGCTCCGTCACCCACCGCACCGCGTACGAGCAGAGCCAGGACGTCACGGGAGACCGAGGCGGCCGTGGCGAAGGCGAGCAGTGTCAGGGCGGCGTCCCAACTGCGGGGCGACGGCCAGGCACCGCCGCGCCGGGTCTCACTGTTCGGCAACCGGTGGATCAGCGTCGGCCGGGCGGCCAGGAATCCGCACACCACGCGACGGGAGAACGCCACGGCCTCCGGCAGACGCTCGGGCGCCAGCCGGGGGAGTTCCGCCCTGGGCCAGACGCCACCGAGCCCGCGTACCACCACCTCCTGGTCGTGCACCCAGTACAGGTGGACGAACCGGTTGGCCAGCGGCGGACTGAGTTCCCACCCGTCGGCTGCGGACGCGCGCGGGTTGGCGGCGGCCACGATCCGCACACCCGGCGGCAGTTGCAGCGCGCCGACCCGGCGTTCGAGGACGACCCGGAGCAGGGCGGCCTGAACGGCCGGTGTGGCGGTGGAGAGTTCGTCCAGGAAGAGCAGGCCGCGTCCGGCGCGCACGAGGTCGACGGCCCACTGCGGCGGAGCCATCGGCACGCCCTGGACCGCCGGGTCCTCGCCCACGATCGGCAGCCCCGAGAAGTCGGACGGCTCATGGACGCTGGCGATCACCGTGGTCAGCGGCAGGTCGAGGGAAGCGGCCAGCTGGGTGAGGGCCGCGGTCTTGCCGATGCCCGGCTCGCCCCACAAGAGCACGGGCAGGTCCGCTGCGACGGCGATGGTGAGTGCTTCGAGTTGTTCGTCCGGACGCGATTCGGTGGTGGTCGTCCGCAGGAGGGTCAACAGGCTGTCGGCAATGGCGAGTTGGGCGCCCGTCTCCTTCGCCCGGCCGGAGGGGGAGGGATCGGCGGACGGCGTCGGGGTGTGCAGGAGGGTGCTGGAAGTCATGGGATCACCTGGAGAGGATCGAGGGAGCGGAAAGGTCCGTTCCGGAGGTCGAGAGTGGGGGTGCGCGCAACGCGCGGCGGAGGAACGGTGTGGCCGGACGGTGGGGGGCCGGCGCGCGTGGCCGGCGCGTCGGTCAGGGAAGCAGACCGATGCGGGGCCGCGACCGGCTGCTCAGCTTGTGGCGCACGGAAGGCGGCGTACGGCGTTCCAGACGGGGCCGGTGGTCCGATCTGGCCCGCCTCGCGCCAGGGACGCCGTCGCTGCCCGCGTCACCGGCGGCCAGGTGCGCGGACTGCAACCCCGAGCGGAAGAGGCCATGCTCGAGTCGGCGGGCCATGGCCGAGTCCAGCTCGTCCCGGAGCGGCCCGTCGCGCAGGATCGCGCCGGGGCCGAGCAGCCCTTCGAGTACGGCGAACGCCCCGGTGACGTCACCGTGGCCCAGCCGCTCCCGGACCGCGGGCAGAGCCTCCGGGGCGCGGTGCACCGCGTCGATCGCCCGCAGGCACGGCAGCGGGGGCCCGCCGAGCGCCACGAGCATCTCCTCGCGCCGTAGTTGGTCGCGGTCGTGGTCGACCGCGGTCAGCACGCCGTCCCGCAGCGCGATCCGGTGGACCTCGCCCCGGCACTCCACACGATGCGGATCGCCCGGCGGTCGCGTGGAGGAGCCCGCGGACGCGGAGCCGTTCGGCGCCAGCACGTCCACGAGGAGGGGGTGCAGACGCTCGGCCGGCACGAGCCCGGCGCGCAGCAGCTCCAGATCGGGCAGCACCCGGGCCGCCGCTTCCGGCAGCACCGGAAGCACGGCGACCTCGTGCGGTGGCAGCGCGTCCTCGGGCAGGGGCCGCAGCGCGGGGACATGGCTGTCGTCCGGGGCGACGAGTTCGAGCACCGTGCGGCTCCGCGAACCGAGCCGCACGGTGAACGCCCCGCGGGGAAGGCCCTCGGCGCGCAACAGCAGTTCGGCCTCGGCGGCCCACCTCCCCACAGCCCAGCAGGAGTCGAGGCCCACGCGACCCTCGGTCGCGTCCGCGGGGAACGGATCGTCCGGTGGGTGACCGGGGTCGGGTGCCGATCGGGAACGGAGCCCGTCCACACCGCACCGCCAGGCCAGTTCGCCGACCCGGTCCGCGTCCCAGAGATGCCGGTGGAGGTCCAGCCGGAAGCGCCGTTCGGGATGCGGATGCGGATGCGGATGACGGCCGGGGGAGCCGCTCCCCGGGCCCTCCCACAGGGCGAGGGACATGTGCTGCCCGCCGTCCGCCCGGGCCGGCGGTGTCCGCACCACCAGGTGCAGCGGCGCGCCGCCGGGTCTGCGGTAGCGGGCAAGCGTGAGGGTGAGTCCGGGGCGGAGCCGTCCGTCCGGGGCGCTGCGGGGCATGTGCCACCGCAGCAGGTCCGGCGCCAGCCGACGCAGATCCTGACGGAGCCGTGCGGTGAGATCGGTGCCGTGACGGTCGCGCACGGCGCGCAGATCGAGGTCGACGTAGACGCGGGCGGCCGCGCAGGCCCCCGCCCAGTCGCCGACCGCACGCCGCGCGGCCGCTTCCTCGATCATGGACGGTGGCACGGCGTACTCGCGCACGCGCTGCCACATCGACAGGTGGGGCGGAATCTCCGTCGCGAAGTGATGTGCCATCAGCACTCACCTTGCGCGAATGATTCCCCCAATCCGAGAGTGGAGAAGGTCTTCATCCCGCGCATCGTAACCACGCCGACGACGATCTGTCTCCCCCGATTTCCCGCGTCGCCACCGACGGTCCGACGGCTCACACTGGCGTGATGAGCGATCACGAAACGCCCGATCCGGCCCGTCCGCTGCTGCGCCGTCCCGAGGACGGAGAGCTCATCGACGTCGCCGGTGTCGCCCACTTCTTCCGGCTCACCGGCGCACACACGGCCGGGCACTTCGCCTTCGAGGAGTTCAGCCTCGCACCCGGCGTCATCGGCGCCAGGCCGCACGTGCACGACGGCCACGACGAGTACTTCTACGTGCTGGAGGGCGAGTTGACGCTGCACACCGGGGAGGGCGAGGTGGTGGCCGGACCAGGGCACCTGCTCGCCGCCACGCGTGGCACCCCGCACGGCTTCCGCAACGCGGGCCCGCTCACCGCCAGGGCACTGTGCCTGTACACACCCGCCGGATACGAGGACTACTTCCGGGACGTCCACGCCGCCGTGGCCGGCGGAGCCGACGCGACCGACGCCCTGCTGGAGGAGTTCCGCGGTCGCTACCGAACGCGCTCCCACGTGGTCCCGACGGAACCGCTTCCGGCGTCCCGGACGGCGCCCGGCCCTGAGAAGCGCAGCAGCTGACGTGCGACGCTGCCGGCGATTGCCCGCCGGGGCCCGAGGGACGCCGCCCACCTCTGCGTGGACGCGACCGGTCGCGCGAGCACCGATGGCCACCTCGCCGGTGGACAGCGCCGCGTCACGACGGTGGAGTCGACGGCGCGGGGATGGATCTCTGCGACTGCGGATGTGACAAGCCTGCCGAGTGCATGGTCCGGGTGCGCGCCGCACGGTGGAGACCGTGCGTGCGTCGTGGACGCGGTATGCGCTCGGCAGGCGTGTCGGGGTGAGCAGTGCCTTCTCTCAGATCACCTCTCCTTGGCGAGGCCGGTTGCTCGTCAGCTCCAGGGAGAGGTGGTGAGCCAGCTGGTGTCCTGGGCCCATGACGTCGTGGAGTCCCAGGTGTTGGCGCCGCCGTTGCCGGCTATGTAGGCCGTGTAGTTGTAGTGGCGGATGTACTTCGTCGGGAAGTTGAACGACTGGAACGACTTTCCGACCCCGCTGTTGCCGGTGGTGGGGCAGAAGGTGGCGTCCTGCGCGAACGCGGCAGCTCCGTTGTCGGTGTTCAGATAGAGCTGGTAGTTGAAGTGGCGCAGGAACTGGCCGGGCTTGTCGGCGGACTCGAAGGACAGGCAGGAGCTGTTGGCGAGACCGTTGCGGACGATCCAGGTGGCGTCGGCCTTGTCGGTGGCCGGGCTGGCGGTGTTGATGCTGGAGATGACGACTTTGGTGTCGGCGTCGTCGTGGCGCAGGTAGTGCGAGGTGCAGCAGGGCGAGGTGGTTGCCTGGAGGGAGATCCGGGAGCCGGGGGTCAGTGAGCCGGTGCTGGTCGAGCCGCTGGTGTAGCCGGCCGCGGTGATGTTGGCCTGGACGGCGTTCTCGGTGGCGTCGGAGGGGTAGCCCTGGGTCATGACGCCTTCGTAGAAGGTGCCTTGGCCGCTGTTGCTGTTGTCACCGCCGATGCCGAGAATGATCGCGCCCTGCTTCTTCATCGGGTTGTAGCCGGTGTCGTTGGGGCGTACGCCGTTGTAGAAGGTGGACAGGCCGCCCGACTGGGCGTTGCCGCCGCGGATGGCCCACTGGTTGGGGCCGCCCTTGAGCATGGCGGTCAGGAACCGGTTGTCGATGCTGGGGTCGCCCGCGTTGAATCCGCGGTTCACGCCGGAGAACAGGCCGTTCTCCAGGTCGGCCATGACCCAGGGGCCGTTGCCGCTGCCCCAGCCCCAGCCTTTGCTGTTGCCGAAGTAGAGGGCCTCCATGGTGCCGTTGCCGTCGTCGTTGCCGCTCGTCTCGGCGTTGCCGTAGTCGAAGCAGCAGCCGCCGTTGAAGTGCGTGCCGTCGAAGATCGCGTACATGCCCTCGGGCTGGTCGCCGGTGGCGATGCCGTTGGTGTTGTTGTTGCGGTAGCCGGTGCCGGGGGCCACGTAGACGCCGTACGCCTTGTGGCCGCCCACGGTGACCGGCGCCTCGAACGCGTTGGCCAGGTTGTCGTTCCCGCCCGCCGCCGGCCCGGGCCAGTGCCCCCTCAGCGCTTGGGTGAGGTTGTTGCCCTTGGGGGACTGGTCGTAGATGACGGTGATGACGCAGCTGGTGTTCGCGCAGAACGAGTCCTGCTGGGCGGCGTCGGCGTAGCCGCCGGAGCTCAGTAGGCCGATGTTCTTGGTGGCGTTGTCGGAGGCACGCTTGACCTGGTACAGCGGGCCGTTGTACGCCCCGTACAGGGCGCGGGTGGTGCTGTGTGCCGCTACGCAGGGGGTGTTGCCCGCGGCGTAGATGTCGCATGGGCCCTGGGTCGCGGCCTGCGAAGTGGTGGCTGTCGCGGTGAGCAGGCCGGCGGCGAGGGCGGCGGTGGCACCGGCGGCGAGCAGCGCGCGTCTGACGCTGCGCATCCACAATGGCTTGATCATGAAGGGCTCCTCCAGAGGGTGGGGTGCGGTACGTCGACGCACGCTCGGTGTCCGGTGGCGCGGACGGCGAGGGTTGCCTCGGCGCTGCCGGGCCCGGTGCCGGAGTCTGTGCTCTGCGGCACCGGGCCCGGTGCTGGGTGCTCGCCGGCTCCAGGGGGGGGCGGCGAGTCGGTCGGTGTCCTCGGCCCACGACGTCGGGCGGTCCCGGGCGCATCTCAGGCGGTGGATCTGCCCGCACGCGGATCTCGGCCGGGCTTCACGGACCCGGGGGGGGCGCCGGCGTACTCCGGGAAGTGCCGGCGCCCGCTGGGGCCGACCAGGGCCGGCAGCGGTCGCGTCCCGGTGTCGTCAGCGCGTTCCTCGTCCTTGTCGACGTGGGGTCAGCTCGTCACACGGAAGGTGGCGTCGCCGCGTCCCGTCGCGGTGGTGATCGGGTCGAGGCGCAACTCGTAGGCGTAGTGGCGGATGTAGCGGTCCGGGTAGTTGTACGACTGGAACGACGACCAGCCGGCGTCGGCGAGGCCGGCCACCTTGCGGAAGGTGGCGTCCGCGGCGAACTGGCTGCTGCCGTCGTTGCGGACCAGCTGGAAGTCGAAGGTGAAGTGGCGCAGGAAGTAGCCGGGGTGGTTCACCGACTCGAAGGAGACGGTGCCGGTGCCCGCCAGGCCGGGGCGCAGCCGGAACTGGCCGTCCTCGGCGGGGCTCACGCCGGGATCGATGCGCACGTCGAAGTCGGTCTGGCGCACGTAACGGTCCTGGAAGTTGTACGACTGGAGCCGCTGGGCGGGGGTGTTGGGCCAGCGGGCGAGAACGCGGCTCTCCTCGGCGGCGGTCAGGTTCATGATCCAGCCGTGGCGCTTCTTCGTGCCGCCCATGCTGTAGCTTCCCGAAGCCTGCCTCTGGTAGGAGGCGGGGTTGGACGGGTCGGTCGTCAGGACCGGCATGTAGCCGCCGCCGGAGGCGTACTGGTCGAGGTAGAGGGCCCACTTGTCGGTGCCGTTGAACTTCATCCACATCGGGCCCTCGACCATCGACCCGGTCAGGCCGATGCCGGAGAGGTCGCCGAGCCGGGTCCAGGTTCCGAGGATGGAGTTGCTGCCCTCGAGGGTGATCTGGCCGTCACCGGAAGCGCGTACGTAGCGGTAGCCGCCCACTCCGGTCGGCATCTCGATGATCTGGGTGTCGATGATCTCCTGCGTGCCGGGGCGCTCGATGTAGGTCTGCGGAGTGGTGATGGTGCGGAAGTCGCCGGTGCGGGCGTAGTAGATGCGGTGCTTCGTCTTGCCGTCGCGGGGCACGTTCGTCGCCCAGTACAGGACGTAGTCGTTGGTCTGCGGGTCCCAGATCGCCTCGGGCGCCCAGGCGTTGCGGCCGTCGGGGATGGCGCCGGCGACGTTGAGCAGCCACGGCTGCGACCAGGTGACCAGGTCCGTCGACTCCCACACCACCAGGTTGCGGCTGCCGTTGTTGATGGAGGAGTTCCAGTCCTGCCCGCAGCCGATGCACAGGTCGGTTGCGATGATCCAGTACTTGCTGCCGTCGGGGGATCTCACGAATGCGGGGTCGCGCACCCCCTTCGTGCCGACGGTGGAGCGCAGGACCATCCCCCCGCCGTTGAGGTCGTTCCAGTGCAGGCCGTCCGTGCTGTGCGAGAGGTACATCTGCTGGTTGGTCGCCCCCTCACCGGTGAAGTGGACCATGAGGTAACCCGGATCGGCTGCGTCGGCCCGTTGGGGTGTGGTCAGGGCCTGGCCGGCGAAGAGGAGGCATGCGGCGAGCAATATCACCGTCAGCCGGGCGCGGAGCGCGGACATGGGGATCTCCTGTCTTCGTGCAGGTGCCACCGTCGGGAGCGGGAGGGGCGGGGTGGCGGGGAGTGCGTCTCGGTG
>NZ_JAHHIT010000045.1:0-43363 GCF_024539675.1 Streptomyces hilarionis
CCGCTCCCCCGGCCCCGCCCGCCGCCGCGCCGGGCGCCGGGAAGATCAACCTGGACAAGGGCCGGGTGAGCCTCCAGAAGAACCAGACCGTCTCCCTGATGAAGGGCGGCCGTCCGCTGCTCTCCCAGGTCAAGATGGGGCTCGGCTGGGAGCCCGCGTTCCGCGGCAAGGACATCGACCTGGACGCCTCGGTCATCGCGTTCGGCCCCCAGCGCAACCACATCGACAGCTGCTACTTCGGCAAGCTCTCCATCGTGAACGGCGCGATCAAGCACTCCGGCGACAACCTCACCGGCGAGGGCGGCGGGGACGACGAGGTGATCGTCGTCGACCTCGGCCGGCTCCCGCAGGACGTGACCGGGCTGGTGTTCACCGTGAACTCCTTCTCCGGCCAGAAGTTCACCGAGGTCGCCAAGGCCTACTGCCGGCTGCTGGACGCCGCCACCGGGGAGGAGCTGGTCCGCTTCGACCTGACCGGCGCCGAAGCGCAGACGGGCGTGCTGATGGCCAAGCTGATCCGCCAGTACTCCGGCGAGTGGGAGATGACGGCGATCGGCTCCTTCGTGAAGGCGCGCACGGTGCGCAACATGGTGAAGCCCGGCGCCGAGGCCCTCTAGGGCGTGTTGGTCGCGGGCGCCCGCCGTCACGCCGGGGCGCCCGCGGTCGCCGGCCGGGCTTCGCTCGCCGTCACCGCGCCGGGCGCAGCCCCTCCGTCAGCAGCGTCACGTACCGGTGGATGACCTCGCCGTCGCCCCTGGCCAGCTCCGACGCCGTCGCCACCCCGTGGGCGAGACGCAGCAGGTCGATCGGATCGACGTCCTCGCGCAGGGTCCCCTCGCGCCGCGCCGCCTCCACCAGCCCGGTCGCCGCCGCCTTCATGCGCGTGCCGCATCCGGTGACCGCCTCCGCCGCGCCGTCCGTGACGGCGGAGCCCAGCAGGGCCTTCATGCCGCGGACCTGGAGCGTGCCGACGCACAGCTCCTCGAGCCACGCCGTCACCGCCTCGCCGGGCGGCAGCTCCCCGCCCAGTTCGTCGGCCCGCGCCGCGAGCGCCTCGATCCGGTCGAGGTAGGCCGCCTCCAGCAGCGCCTGCCGGGTCGGGAAATGGCGGTACAGCGTGCCGGAGCCGACCCCCGCCCGCTTGGCGATGTCATCGAGGGACGCGCCCTCCCCGTGCTCGGCGAAGGCTTCCGCCGCCGCCTCCAGCAGGCGCGCGTAGTTGCGGCGGGCGTCCGCGCGCATGGGTCTGGCCTGCGTCATGCACTCACTCCTCGCGCACGGTCTCCGCGCGCCGGCGACGGCCGCCACGGGGACCGTCCCCGCTCGCGCCCCGGGCGGCGCGACCGGGGCGGTCGCGCTGCCCGCACCGGGTCGCCACGGCCGTATGCTCCACCACGGCCCGCACGCTCCGCCACTGCCCGCCCGGCCGTCCGCCGCGTCCCGCCCCCGACGGTGGCGAGGCGGGAGCGGGGCGAGGCGGAAGCGGGGACGGGAACGGGGACCGGCGGTGGACGGGACGCCCGCGCGTTCGTGGCTCCGCGTGCGCGAGGGCGTCAGAACAGCGCGCTGTACGCGTTCAAGGCGGGCTGTCCGCCCAGGTGCGCGTAGAGGACGGTCGCCCCGCGGTCGATCTCGCCGCGGGCGACCAGGTCGACGAGCCCCGCCATGGACTTCCCCTCGTAGACCGGGTCGGTGACCATGCCCTCGGTCCGCGCCGCGAGCCGCATCGCCTCCAGGGTGGTCGCGTCCGGGACGCCGTAGACGCCCGCGTGGTAGCGCTCGTCGAGTTCGACGTCGTCCACGGTCAGCTCACGGCGCACGCCGATCAGGCGGCCCGTGCCCTGGGCGATGCGGGCGATCTGCTCGCGGGTGCGGGCCGGCTCGGCCGAGGCGTCGATCCCGAGGACGCGGCGGGGACGGCCGCCCGCCTCCTCCAGCGCGGCGAACCCGGCGACCATCCCGGCCTGGGTCGAACCCGTCACGGAGCAGACGACCACGGTGTCGAAGAACACGCCCGCCTGCCGTTCCTGCTCGGCGACCTCGTACGCCCATCCGGCGAATCCCAGCCCGCCCAGCGGATGATCGGAGGCCCCGGCCGGGATCGCGTAGGGCTTGCCGCCCGCCTCCTCGACCTCCCTGAGCGCCAGCTCCCAGCTCTCCTTGAAGCCGATCCCGAACCCGGCCCGGACGAGCCGGACGTCGGCCCCGGCCAGCCGGCTGATCAGGATGTTGCCGACCTTGTCGTACACCGCGTCGGGCCAGTCCACCCAGCTCTCCTGCACCAGGACGCACGCGAGTCCGGCGCGGGCGGCGCAGGCGGCGACCTGGCGGGTGTGGTTGGACTGCACCCCGCCGATCGACACCAGGGTGTCGCAGCCCTGGGCGAGCGCGTCGGCGATCAGGTACTCCAGCTTGCGGGTCTTGTTTCCGCCGTAGGCGATCCCCGAGTTGCAGTCCTCGCGCTTGGCCCACAGGGCGGCTCCGCCGAGGCGGGCGGTGAGCCGTTCCAGCGGGTGGACGGGCGAGGGGCCGAAGAGAAGGGGATAGCGCTCGTGGGAGGAGAGGGCGGGGGACGTCGCGGCCATGGGGGCCTCCTGGGATCAGTCGGTGTCCGCCGGGTCGGCCGGGCCCGGCGGGTCCGGCAGGTCGGCCGTGTCGGCCAAGGTGCGCCAGATCTCCGCCGTGACCCGGACGGCCTCGTCCACGTCGGCCACCGCGCAGGCCTCGATCAGGCGTCCGTGCAGTCCGGCCGAGCGGCAGGCGCCGCCCTCGCCGAAGCGCCGTCGCTCCAGACGCCGGATGAGCGGCGTGTAGCGGGCGACGGTGGCGGCGGCCGCGCGGTTGCCCGCGGCGCGGACGAGGACGTCGTGCAGCTCGTCGTCGGCGCGCAGGGCGGCGTCCACGTCGCCCGCGTCCACCGCGGCGGCGAACCGCTCGTTGGCCGCGCGCATCCCCTCGACGTCCGCCGCGAACAGCCTGGGCACCGCCACCCGGGTGACCAGCTCGTGCATCGCGCCGACCACGGCCGCCGCGTCGCGCACCTCGGCCGCCACCACGGGGGTCACCCGCGTGTAACTCTGCGGCTTGCTCTCCAGCAGTCCCTCGTCGACCAGCCGCGCGAACGCCTCGCGCACCGGCGCCCGGGACAGCCCCAGCCGCTCCGCGAGGTCCACGTCGCGCACCACCGCGCCGGGGGCGATGACCCCGGCCACGATGGCGTCACGGATCGACGCGTAGGCACGGTCCCTGAGCAGGGTGCGCGGCACAGGCTCCATGAACTGAAATGTTAGATATCAGTCGGGCGCGAAACAAGGGCGCGGGCCGAGGACTCCGTCGTCCCCGGCCCGCGCCCGTGCGGTGGGCCCCGCTCTGCCCTTCGAGCAGCGGCGGCCCTCAGGCCGCCCGGCCCTCAGGCCGCCCGGTCCTCGGGCAGCCACGGCCACTTGGTGTCGTCGGCCGCCTCCAGCAGCGGCACCATCCGGAAGGCCGCGTCGGACAGGCCGCCGAAGGTGTGCCGGTTCGCCGTGCCGGACGGGCCGTGCGCCGCACGGTGTCCGGCCAGGTTCCAGGTGTAGACCGGCACGTCGGCCGGTACCTGCTCGGTCGGGCCGCCGTGGCGGCTCGGGGCGAACTGCTCGTCGGTGACGATCAGCACCCGGTCGTGCCCGCGGTAGTGCCGGCGCACGGCCTCGGTGGTGTCGGTGCCGCCGAGGTCACCGAAACGCTCCAGAATCTTCAGCACAGACTCCCCCTTACGGAACGTGATCGCATGGCTTGTGGTGCCGAACTCGACGAGGTCCGCGTCCGCCGCCCGCAGTGCGAGCGCCGTCCCGAAGATCGCCGCGGCGTCGGCGCGGTTGAGGTCGGACCGGTCCGACAGCCGCGCGTAGAACATCGAGCCCGAGCGGTCGACGAGCACCAGCGTGCGTCCCGGCAGCGCGGGCACCCGGGCCAGCGAGTGGCCGAGCGCCTGCTCCAGCGGGTAGGCCCAGCGCAGCGAGGGCGCGTGCCGGTACGCGGCGAGGTAGCGGAACGGGAACTGCCGCGAGCGCGCGACCTCCGCGGGGTCGCCGATCCGCGCCGCCACCCGCGCGGCGGTCTCGTCGCCGACGCCGGCCTCGTCGAAGTTGCGCAGGTTGCGCACCAGCGCCATGGTTCCCATGGACGGGACGACCGCCTCCCAGGCGGCCCGGTCCATCGGTCCCTGGAGCCAGCCCGCCAGCGCCTCCCAGGTCATGCCCGCCTCGGCCAGGCGCCGTGCGCCGTCGGCTCCGGTGACGACCGCGCGCCGCTCGGCGGGCGGCAGCGCCATCAGCTCGCGGTGCGCCACGAGCACGGGCAGCGACGCGGGCGGCTCGGCCGTCTCCGGGTGGTGCCGGCGGTCGAGGGCGTACCGGAACAGGTCGCCCTGCCACGGCTTGGCCGGATCCGGCGAGGCGTGCACCAGGTTGAGGATGTCGCCGAAGCGGTACCCCTTGGCCGCGGTGTCGTACTTGAGCAGCGAGCGGGCGGTGTAGAGCCGGCGCACCGCGTCGGCGACGCCCCGCTTGACGGGCTTGGGGAGGGTGCGTCCGTACGTCGCCGTCCAGTATCCGAGCAGCTCGCCGGGCTCGTCGGGCCGCTGAAGGACGCTGTCCACGACCTGCCGGTTGGAGGGGCCGCCGGTGGCGCCCGCCGCCAGACGCGCGTGGACGTACTCGGCGGCGCCGACGATCGCGGCCGTGCGGAGGTTTCCCTCGCCGCGCAGCCAGCCCAGCAGGCCGGCCGTCCAGGTCGGGTCGCCGACGGCGAGCTCGCGCACCAGTGCGGCGAAGCGGTCGTCGCGGGCGGCGCCGGTCTCGTAGAAGGTCTGCTGGGAGACGAAGTTCGCCACCGCCAGCAGGAAGAGCTCGGAGCGGGCGTCCCGCTCGTGTCCGCGGCCGCCCTGGTGGGTGCGCAGCGCGCGGCCCGTGGTCGTCACGGGCGAGACGGGCGGCGCCTTGCGGGCACGGATATTGAAACGCGCCATGGTGAATTCCCCCGAATTCATGAGATGTCGAGTCCGTCGATCGACGAATCGCTTTTTCGGGGAGGCGCGACAAAGGGAGGGTGCCCGAGATCAGGGGTCGGCGACGGACTTTGCCAGATGCTCTACCCGACTGAGCTACATCGACCCGGGGTCGATGACGGGACTCGAACCCGCGACCGTCCGATCCAATGAAGTAACCGTTGCCTGCGCACCGGGCACCCACCTCATGTTGCGCCTCCCGAGATCAGTTCGGCGGCGGCATGGTTTTCTGTGGAAAGAAGGAGCCGCAGCCCGCGCACCGGAAGGTGCTGTGAAGTTGTGGTGTCCAGAGATCGAGGCCGGCGGAACCGACAAGGTGCTCTGCCCCTGAGCTACATCGGCGCGTGGTGCCGATGGCGGGATTCGAACCCGCGGCCGCCCCATTATCAGTGGAAGTAGGTCCTGCCTTCGCACCTGGACAGGCATTACTTTAGGAGGGCGGCCGCGGACGGGGCGAGTGAATTAATCCCGGTCGTCGTTCACCGCTTCTGCCGCTTCCAGGGACCGGTGATCGCCAGCATGATTCCGGGCGTCTGGATGTTGGCGTACAGGGTGTGGCCGTCGGGCGAGAAGGTGACGCCGGTGAACTCGCTGTATTCGGGCTTGTCCGCGGTGCCGATGTTGAGCTCGTTGCGGGCGATGGGGTACGTGCGGCCGCTGTCGGTCGCGCCGAAGAGGTGCTGGACGCCCTCGCCGTCCTCGGCGATGACGAGGCCCCCGTAGGGGGAGACGGTGATGTTGTCGGGGCCGTCGAAGGCACCGTCGGCCGACGGGTCGGGGTTCACCCCGAGCAGCACCTTCAGGGTCAGCGTGCGGCGCTTGGGGTCGTAGAACCAGACGGCGCCGTCGTGCTGGACGGGGCTCTCGTCACGGGCGTAGGAGGAGACGACGTAGGCGCCGCCGTCGCCCCACCACATGCCCTCCAGCTTGCGGGCGCGGGTGACCTGGCCGGCGGCGAACTGCTTGCGCACGGACACGGACTTCGCGTCGCGGTCGGGGACGTCGACCCAGTCGACGCCGTACACGGTGCCGATCTTCGTGGCGCGCGAGAGGTCGTCGACGAACCTGCCCGCGGAGTCGAAGCACTTGAAGGCCTGAAGGACGCCGGCGTCGTCGGCGAGGGTGCGCAGCTTGCCGCGGCCGTGGCGGAAGCCGGCCGGCGGGGTCCACCGGTAGAGCAGGCCGTTGGGGCCCGAGGCGTCCTCGGTGAGGTAGGCGTGGCCGTGCCCGGGGTCGATGACGACGGCCTCGTGGGCGTACCGGCCGAACGCCTTGACGGGCCGCGGGTCGCGGTTGGCGCGGCGGTCGGCGGGGTCGACCTCGAAGATGTAGCCGTGGTCCTTGGTCATGCCGTTCTGGCCGGCCTTGTCCTCGGTCTCCTCACCGGACAGCCAGGTGCCCCACGGGGTGGCGCCGCCCGCGCAGTTGGTGGAGGTGCCGGCGATGCCGACCCACTCGGCGACATGGCCGCCGGGACGCACCTCGACGACCGTGCAGCCGCCGGCGGCGGCCGGGTCGTAGACATGGCCCTCGGTGAGGGGCACCGGGTACTGCCAGCCGGCGCGCGGGCCCTTGAGCTCGTGGTTGTTGACGAGCAGGGTCGCGCCGCGCGGGCCGCAGAAGGCGGCGGTGCCGTCGTGGTTGGACGGGGTGATCTCGCCGGACTCCAGCTTGGTGCGGCCGCTGTAGGTGACGACGCGGTACCTGAAGCCGGCGGGCAGCGCGAGGATGCCGGCCGGGTCGGGCAGCAGCGGGCCGTAGCCGACCCCGTGGTGTCCGGCGGCCGCCGGCTCGCGCGACGCGTCCGCGGTGTCCTCGGCGTCCGTGGCGGCGAGGGCGTTCGGCGCGCTGGCGAGGGCGCCGACGCTGCCCGCCAGCGCGATCCCGGCGCCGGCGGCCGCGGATTGCCGGGTGAAGTCCCTGCGGGTGAGCGACATGGTGTCTCCTGAGACGGTGGAAGTGCCGTGGAGGGTGGCGGACTCCGGTTCGGCGACACCGTCCCGTCCATGCCTGAACGGGAGTTGAACGGGGGGCGGCTTCGGGGGACCTGGTTCCATGAATCCGTACAGATCCCGTCAGCGCGCCCCCAAGGGGCGGCTCCTATCCGCCCTGCTGCGAGCGCGCCTTGAAGGCGGCCTTGCGGGCCTCCTTGGCGATGCGCTTGTCGGGGTGCAGGCGGCCCATCGCCTCCAGGACGTCCGCGGTGGCCGGGTGGTCGACGCGCCAGGCGGCCGCGAAGAAGCCGCCGTGCTGCTGGGCCAGGCCCTCGACGAGGGCCTGGAGCTCCTCGGAGTTGCCCTCGGCGGCAAGCTGGGCGGCGAGGGTGTCGACGGTGAGCCAGAAGACGAGGTCCTCGGAGGGCGCGGGCACGTCGCTCGCGCCGAGTTCGCTCAGCCAGACCCGGGCGAGCCCGCCGAGTTCGGGGTCGTCGAGCACCTCGCGCACGGCGGGTTCGGCCTGCCCGCCGACGAGGGAGAGGGCCTGCTGGCAGCGCAGCCGGCGCAGCGGCGCGCCGGGGTCGGAGCCGCGCGCCGCGGCCAGCAGTTCCTGTGCGGCGGCGAGGGGTTCGCGGCGGGCGAGCCAGAGCTCGGTCTCGGCGAGCGCGGCGCGCGAGCCGTAGCCGGCGCTGCCGTCGAGGAGGGCGTCGGCGCCCTTGTCGGCGAGGTCGCCGACGGCCGGGGCGTCGAAGCCGGCCTCCTGGAGGCGGGCGCGCAGTCCGTACAGGCCGAGCGGGGTGAGGCGGACCATGCCGTAGCGGGAGACGTCGGTGTCGTCGAGGGGGGCGGTGGGCTCCTCGTCGGGGTCGGCCATGAGGGCCTCGTCGACGGGCCGGTAGGCGACGATGCCGATGGGTTCCAGCAGCCGGAACTGGTCGTCGAGGCGCATCATCGCGTCGGAGACCTGCTCCAGGACGTCGTTGGTGGGCTCGTCCATGTCACCGGGGACGATCATGGAGGCGGCGAGCGCGGGGAGCGGGACGGTGCCGTCGCCGGGGCCGTCCTCGCTGGCGGTGAGCAGGTAGAGGTTGCCGAGCACGCCGTCGAGGAACTCGGCCTCGGCCTCGGGGTTCCAGTCCAGCTTGGAGAAGTCGACCTGGCCGCCCTCGTCCATGGCCTCCATCAGGTCGTCCAGGTCGGGGACGGCGGCCTCGGCGAGCACGGCCTCCAGCGCCGCGAGCCAGACGGCGAGGACGTCGTGGGGGGCGCCCGCGGTCAGCAGGGCCAGGTCCTCGCCGGCGGTGACCGTGCCGGCCTCCTCGTCGACGACCTCAACGAGCCCGGCGTCCACGGCGACCCGCCAGGCCTCGCTCGCGTAGGCCGCGGCGTCCTCGCCGGTCAGGCCGAGCGCTTCGGCGGCGGCCGGGAGCTGCTCCTCGACGAGCGCGCCCCCGGCGTCGACGCGGGTGTCGGGGCCGGCCCGGCGGGCGAGCAGGGCGGCCCGGGAGAGCAACGGCGTGGACAGGGCGTCGCGCGCCAGCTCCGCTTCGGGGTGCAGCCGTACGGGCGGCAGGGGGGAGCTGTCTGACATCGGCTGGTTCTCCTAGGCGCGTGGTGCCGCCGGCCCGCTGGGGCCACTTGGGCCACTCAGCCTAGACGGATATGGGCCCATGCCGCCCGGTTCATCTCCCCGTCGGCCCGCGTACATGGCCGAAACCTTGACAAGTGGCCTGAGCAGGCAGGAGATTGACGCGCGTAGAAATTCACTGCACAGCTGTTCACCGTGTTTTCTACGCGCGTCGCGCACCGCTTCGCCGGTCGCGGCCCCTCGTTCCGTGCTCCACCCTCGTCCCGGCGCTCACGTACGTCCCCGGAGGGATTCAGTTGCCGAGCAAGAAGTCCGCGCGTCTCGCCGCGCTCACCGTCGCCGCCGCCTGTTCCGCGGCCTCCACCGTCGCCCTCGGCGCACCCGCGCAGGCGGACACGGTGGCCGTCCACGACATCCAGGGCACGACCCGGATATCGCCCTACGCCGGCAAGGCGGTCACGGGTGTGGCCGGAATCGTCACCGGCGTGCGCACCTACGGCTCGTCCAAGGGGTTCTGGATCCAGGATCCGAACCCGGACGCCGACCCCGCCACCAGTGAGGGCGTCTTCGTCTTCACCAGTTCCGCCCCGAAGGCCGCCGTCGGCGACTCCGTCACGGTCACGGGCACGGTCTCCGAGTACGTGCCCGGCGGCGCGTCGAGCGGCAACCAGTCCGTCACGGAGATCGTCAAGCCCACGGTGACGGTCCTGTCCGGCGGCAACGCGGTCCCGGCCGCGACGGTCGTGGACGCGACGTCGGTGCCGGCCGCGTACACCCCGGCCGGCGACGCCGCCGCCGCGGGCTCCGTCAACGGCCTGACCCTCCAGCCCGGCCGGTACGCCCTGGACTACTACGAGTCCCTCGAGGGCATGAACGTGCGGGTCGCCGACGCCCGCGTGGTGACGGCCACGGACCCGTACAGCGAGCTGTGGGTCACGGTGAAGCCGCGCGAGAACGCCACCCGCCGCGGCGGCGCGCTCTACGGCTCCTACACGTCGCAGAACACCGGCCGGCTCCAGGTCCAGTCGCTGGGCGCGACGGCCGACTTCCCCGTCGCGAACGTCGGCGACACCCTCACCGGCGTCACCGAAGGCCCCCTGGACTACAACCAGTTCGGCGGCTACACCCTCGTCGCCGGCCGGCTCGGCACGCTGAAGAGCGGCGGTCTCGAGCGGGAGACGACGCAGAAGCAGAAGCGCGGCGAGCTCGCGGTCGCCACCTACAACGTCGAGAACCTCGACCCGTCGGACGCCACGTTCGACCGCCACGCCGCCGCGATCGTGAACAACCTGAAGTCGCCCGACATCGTGTCCCTGGAGGAGATCCAGGACGACAACGGCGCCAAGGACGACGGCACGGTCACCGCCGGCGCGACGGTGACCAAGCTGATCGCCGCGATCGTCGCGGCCGGCGGCCCGACGTACGACTGGCGCTCCATCGACCCGGTCAACGACCAGGACGGCGGCGAGCCGGGCGGCAACATCCGCCAGGTGTTCCTGTTCAACCCGCAGCGGGTGTCGTTCACCGACCGCGCGGGCGGCGACTCCACGACCGCGGTCGGCGTCGCCAAGGTGCACGGCAAGGCGCAGCTGACGGCCTCGCCCGGCCGCGTCGCCCCGGGCGACGACGCCTGGAAGTCCAGCCGCAAGCCGCTCGCGGGCGAGTTCGTCTTCCGCGGCCGCACGGTCTTCGTGATCGCCAACCACCTCAACTCCAAGGGCGGCGACCAGGGGCTGACCTCGCAGTTCCAGCCGGTGGCGCGCAGCTCCGAGGTGCAGCGCCACGCCCAGGCGACGCTGGTCAACGCGTTCGTCAAGAGCATCCTGGACGTCCAGAAGAACGCGGACGTCATCGCGCTCGGCGACATGAACGACTTCGAGTTCTCCGGCACCGCCCAGATCCTCGAGGGCGACGGCGAGCTGTGGTCGGCGATCAAGTCGCTGCCGAAGCGGGAGCGTTACACCTACGACTACCAGGGCAACCAGCAGGTCCTTGACCAGATCCTGGTGAGCCCGTCGATCCGGCGCGGCTGCGACCTCGCGTACGACAGCGTGCACATCAACTCGGAGTTCCACGACCAGGTCAGCGACCACGACCCGCAGGTGCTGCGCTTCGAGCCGTGACCTGGAGCGGGGTCCGGGCCCCGGGCGGGTCCGGGCCCCGCGGGATCAGGGCCGGTCGAACAGGCCGTTCAGCCAGCCCTGCCAGGCGGCTTCGCACTCCTTGACGTCCGCGCCCGGCGTGAAGTCGTGCAGGGAGACGCCGACCGGGTGACCCCAGTGGTTGCGCCCGAAGAAGCGGGTGAGGCCCCGGTCCGTGCGCAGTCCGATGAAGTACCGGTCGCGGTGGTCGACGACGGCCTCGAAGGCGTCGGGCCCGCGGACGGTCAGCGTGGCGCCGGGCGTCACGTCCTCGCCGACCCCGAGCGCCCGCCCGACGACCGCGAGGGCGTCGGGCGCCCGGGACGCCTCGGGCCCGTCGAAGGTGGCGAAGGCGACCGGCCGGGGCGCGAAGTGCACCAGGTACTCGCGCAGGGTGTGCAGGTAGAAGTCGGTGTGCTTGGCGGCGCCGTCGTACTGGTTGTCCCAGTCGTCGACGAAGATGCCGCTGTGCACGTAGCGCACCCAGGCCCGCCGTCCGCCGTCACGGGGCTCCACGGTGTAGTCGAGCTGGTTGAGCGTCTGCTCGGAGATGCCCTCGACGTTCTGGACCCGGTTGGTGTAGCGGTGCGGCGGGTCCCAGGCGGTGACCTCGGACCCGAAGGGGCCCGCGCCGCCGACCCGGGGCTCGGGCGGCTCCATCGGCCACAGGTACCCGCCGGTCCCGGTGGTGATCGCCTCCCACACCTGCTCCGGCGTGGCGTCGACCTCGAACTCGCGGGCGATCTCGAATTCCTTGGACATGGTGGGCTCCTGCGTCCTATCGGTTCGGTTCGGGGGGCTGCCGGTCGCCGACGGCGGGATGCACGGCGACGACGATCCGGTGATCGCGGCCGCCCGGCGCGCCGGGCGCGTCGTACTTGCTGATCAGCGCGCCGACTCCGGCCGTCAACTCCTGGATGAAGGCGGCCCGGTCGGCTGCGGAGGCGAAGCGGACCTCGCCGTCCAGCGCGTAGGTCGCGAGCCCCTTGCGGGCCTTCGCGGCGCCGGTGATCAGCGAGCCGACGTCCCTGACCAGCCGGGCCCCGAGCGCGAGCAGCCAGCGCGCGGAGAGCTGGTCGCGGAAGCGGTCCGGGTCGGGCTGCACCGGGGCGAGCGCGAGCGGCGAGATCACGTACGACGCGGCGGTCGCGCGCATCAGCCGTTCGGTGACGTTGCCCTTGCGGCGCTCACCGGCCAGCTCGACCAGGCCGTGCCGTTCCAGTGCCTTGAGGTGGTAGTTCACCTTCTGCCGCGGCAGGCCGACCTTCCCGGCCAGCATCGCGGCGGAGGCGGGTCCGGCCCCGAGCTCGGCGAGCAGCCTGGCCCGCACGGGGTCCAGGGAGACGGCCGCGGCCTCGGGGTCCTCGATCACGGTGACATCCAGCATGCGTCCACCGTCTCACCGAACACTTTTTTTGTCCAGACGAGCAGAGTTTTCGGTGAAGGGGCGGCAAGAAGGCCCGGCGCCCGCGCTGGTCGCGGACGCCGGGCCTGATCCCTGCGCCGATTCACCTGTGGGCCCGCGGCCCCGCCCGACGGGTGCGCTCGGCGGGGCCGCCGACGGCCGTTGCGCGGGGGCGAGCCCGACGACGCGAGGCGGGCGGCGGCTCGCCGACGGCGGACGGCGGGCGCTCCCGCGTCAGCACGTCCGGCGCCGCGCCCCGCCCGCGCCCCGCGACCGGCTCGCGCCCCGCGTCCCGGCCAGCAGGACGGCCGCAGCCGCGGCCCCGGCGATCACCACCAGCCACGGATGGCGCCGTACGAACCCGACCGGCGCCCGCAGCACGCCCGGGACGGAGTCCCCGGTGGCACGACCCGCCCGCGACGTCCTGCCCCGCAGATCGTGGCGGGCCTGCACGGCCCGCTCCTGGACGGTGTGCCCGGCCCGGGTCGCCGTCTCCTGCGTGACATGACCGGCACGGCCGGCCCGCTCCTGGACGGCGTGACCGGTGCGGTTCGCGCGTTCCTGGAGATGGCGTCCCGCCTCGGCGGCCGAGCTGCGCAACTGCACGCCCATCGCGCCCGCGCGGTCCCGGAGGTCGGCGGCACGCGCCCGGGCCCGTCCGCGCACGTCGGCCCTGGCCGCCAACTCCTCGACGGTCTCACCCAGTTGATGCCTGGTCTGCTCGATCTGCCGACGCAGGTCCGCCGCAGCCTCGTTCTTCATCGGTGGGCCCTTTCCTTGATCTCCTCGACGTCGGCCTTCACGCTGCCGAGGGCCTCCTCGGGCGCCGGGGGCGCCGCCCGGCGCAACTGGGCGCGGCCGGCCATGCCCAGCACGGCGGCGATCACGAACAGCACCGCCGTCACCACGAGCGCCGCCGCCCAGACGGGCAGCACCAGCGAGAGCGCGGCCACGGCCGTGCCGGAGAGGGCGAGCAGACCGGCGTAGCCGAACGCGCCCGCGGCGCCGAGCAGACCGCCGCCGCGACCGGCGCGCCGCCCCTTCTCGGCCAGCTCCGCCTTGGCCAGTGCCAGTTCCTGCCGTACGAGTCGGGAGAGCTGCTCGGTGGCCCGGCCGACGAGTTCGCCGACCGGTCGATGCCCGTCCTGCACGGGCCGCAAGTCCGTCGTGCCGGTCACGGCTCCGCCTCCTCTCGGTTCCCGGAGCCGTCCGGGTACCCCGCCCGCCCGGCACTAAGCCGAGCCCCGAGCTCGCAGCAGACCTTACCCATACCTCGTAGAAGAATTAAGTAGAGCTTCACAGTCGTGGGGCCGAGACTGCTCCCATGACGAGAGCCTCCTCCCCCGGCGCCACGACGCCCGGCCCCACGCCCGCCCCGGCCCGCCCGGCGGTCTTCGGCCGGACGCTCTGCGCGATGGTCACGCCCTTCACCGGCTCCGGCGCGCTCGATCACGACGGCGCCCGGCGACTGGCCGACCGGCTGGTGACCGCGGGCTGCGACGGCCTGGTCCTCTCGGGCACCACGGGCGAGTCGCCGACCACGTCGGACGCCGAGAAGGCGGAGCTGGTGGCGGCGGTGCGCGAGGCGGTCGGCGACCGGGCGTCGATCGTCACCGGCGTGGGCACCTCCGACACCCGCCACACCGTCGACCTCGCACGGGACGCCGAGAAGGCGGGGGCGGACGGGGTGCTCGTCGTCACCCCGTACTACAGCAGGCCCCCGCAATCGGCCGTCGAAGCCCACTTCCGGGAGGTCGCGGACGCGTCCGCCCTGCCGGTGATGCTGTACGACATCCCCGGGCGCACCGGCACCCGCATCGAGCCGGACACCCTGCTCAGGCTCGCCGAGCACCCCCGGATCGTCGCGGTGAAGGACTGCTCCCACGACTTCCTCGGGGTCCAGAAGGTGCTCGCGCGCACCGGGCTGGCGTACTACGCGGGCTGCGACGAGCACAACCTCGCCCTGTACGCCGTCGGCGCGGCGGGTTACGTCAGCACGGTCGCGAACGTGGTCCCCGGCCGGCTGCGGGCCGTCCTGGACGCCTTCGACGCCGGGGACACCGCCGCAGCCGCCCGGCTCCAGCAGGAGGTCACCGAACTGGTGGAGGCGATGATGGCGTCCGGCCTGCCCGGAACCGTCACCGCCAAGGCCCTCCTGAGCGACCTCGGTCTCCCCTCCGGCCCGCCGCGCCCACCGCTGCGCCCGGCCCCGCGGGAGACCGTCGACGAGCTGCGCGCGGTCCACGAGCGTCTGACGGCCTGAGCCCGGCGGCCCGGCCGGCCCGGCGGGCCCCGAAAGCGCGGCGGGGCCGGAAGAGCGGGGCGGGGCCGGAGGCGGGGCGGGGCCGGACACCGGGCGAGGGCCAGTCCACGCGGCCTGCGGGGTCAGCGGTCCGCAAAGACCGGCTCCCAGCGTCCGAGGGTGTCGTCCTGGGTGGCCCGGAAGCCGCTGAGCGGGACGACCTCGTCGCTGCCGACGGTGACCAGCACCAGCCGCTGGTGGTACTCGTCGCCGTCCGGACCGATGTCCCAGGCGACGAGCGAGGACTCGTCCGCCCAGGAGAGCAGTTGCTGGCCGCGCGTCTCGACGCGCTCGCGCCCGGTGCGGGGGTCCAGGATCCAGGAGGACGTCTTGTGCTTCTCGCCCGCGAAGCCGCCGGCGAGGCTGCTGCCGTCGGGGGAGAGTCCCGCCTCGACGTACCAGGTCCAGTGTTCCTCGCCGGCCGGCGCGGCGACCCTGCGCCCCCGCCGGTCGAAGAACTGGTACCCGGGCTCCGCGGGCAGGCCGGACACGACGAGGCTGCCGTCGTGGCTGAAGGCGAAGTCCTGGCGGCTGTTCAGGAAGACGCCGGAGCCCTCGCCCCCGCCGCGCCCGGTCTCGCGCCAGGCCCCCGCCCCCGAGGCGACGTCGATGACGTAGAAGCCCGTGCGGTGCGACTCCCCCATCGGGGGATCCCAGCCCCCGGTGCCGTCCTCGCGCCTGACCCGCAGATCCGGGTTCGCGTCGTACGCGGTCGCGACCAGCTCGCGGCCGTCGCGGGAGAAGGCGAGGCCGCCCACGGTGTGGTCGACGGGGATCCACCGCTTGACCTCGCCGTCGGCCAGGTCGAGCAGACCGATCCGCCCGGCGGGCAGGTTCTGCTCCAGGACGGCCGCGGTCCGCAGCCCCGGAGCGACGGCGACCCAGGACCACCGGGTGGTCTTCGCATAGGTCTTCGTCGCCGGGTCCAGCAGCCAGTAGGTGCGCGTCGAGACACCCCGCCCGGCGGTCCGCGGGACGACCGTCGTCGCGTAGTAGGCGGCCAGCGCCGTGCGTCCGGCGGCGATCAGGTCGCGCGGCGGCGCCTGGTCGGGGTGGGCGGCGACGCGGTGCGGCTCCATGACGTCGGCGGGGCGCACGTCGGTCGGTCCGGCGTCCGCGAGGCGCGGTGCCAGCAGGGCCACGACCGCCACGGCGACGGCCGCGGCCGCCGCCGACACCCACCGCCGGGTGCGTCGGCGTCTGCGCAGGGCGAGGACCCGGTCGGCGAACCCGGTGCCGGCCGGCTGCTGCTCCTCGGCCTGCTCGCGCAGGCAGGCCCGGACGAGTTCGTCGACGTTCACGGACGCACCTCCACGGGCGAGAAGTCGGACGCCGGCTCCTGCTCGGCGTCCGCGGGGCCGAGGGCGGCCAGTTCCGGCGCCAGGGCGCGCAGCCGGGCGAGGGAGCGGTGGGTGGTGGAGCGCACGGTCCCCACCGAGCAGCCGAGGAGTGCGGCCACCTCGGCCTCCGGAAGGTCCTCGAAGTAGCGCAGCACCAGGACGGAGCGCTGGCGCGCGGTGAGCCGGGACAGGGCGGCGCGCATCACCACGCGCAGCTCGGCGGCCGAGGCGGCGTCCGGGCCGACCGTGCGGTCGGGGGGTTCCGCGACGCTGACCTCGCGCCGGGGCCACTTCAGGCGCCAGCGGCCGATCTGTTGCCGGTAGAGGACCTGACGGACGTAGGCCTCGGGTTCGTCGATGTGGCGCCAGCGGCCCGCGGTCCTGGCCAGGGCGTTCTGGAGCAGATCCTCGCCCGCGTGCCGGTCGCCGCCGCTGAGCAGGACGGCCGTCCTCAACAGCGCCGACGATCTGCTCTCCACGAACAGGCGGAAGCTCTCCAGCCCCTCGGCATCCACGCGACACCTTCTCTTCCCCCGGGAGCGGACCCGTCGTCCGGCCCCTGCACCCCTTGGGACGCGCGCGGACCGCCGCCGCTATGCATGCGATCTGAACCGATTCACGACCGGCCCGGGCGGCGGGGACGCCGAGGCGGGGTCCCGGGAGAGACCGCGGAGGGCCGGCAGGGGCCGGGGCGACCGGGGAGGAGCCGGGAAGAGCCCCCGGGAGGAAGAGACCCGGAAGGGCGAAACGACGAAGGCAAGGAGGTCACACGCTCCTTGCCGCTTTCAACGTATAGCGCACAGGGGGGCTTGCGGCAAGGCCCCCGTCGTGACGCAGAATCTCCGACCTGGGCCGATGTGCGCAGGGACGGACCGGCCCGTCGCCGACCGCCGCCCGCGGGCCGGGACGACGGGACGACGAGTCGAGCACGCGTGACCCGCGAGAATGGGCGTACCCGGCGGCACGGACCGACCGCGGTCGCAAGCGATCTCATACCGGAGCTGATGACGTGACCCCCCTGACCACCGGGGCCTTCGACCTTCCCGAGCGCCTGTCCCACAAGGCCGACCCGAAGCTGATCGCCGGCGACGAGCGGCACTTCGCGGCTCTCGCCGAGTGTCTGGAGCAGTCGATCGCGGAGGTGTCGGGCCGCCTCGACGCCGAGCGCCGGGCGCCCGGCGGGCTCGGCCGGGGGGCGATGGACCGCGACACCGAGATCCACCGGCTGACCGCACGGCTGCGCACGCTGCGCCGCTTCGGGCTCGACCTGTGCCTGGGCCACATGGTCGGCGCCGACGACGGCGAGCCCGTGTACGTCGGGCGCCTCGGACTCACCGACGCGACCGGGCGCCGGCTGCTGCTCGACTGGCGCTCCCCCGCGGCCGAGCCGTTCTTCGGGGCCACCCACGCCAACCCGATGGGCCTGGCGAGCCGGCGCCGGTACCGCTGGACCCGCGGCCGGATCAGCGACTACTGGGACGAGGTGTTCTCGCCGGACGGGTTCGCCGGCCACGCGGCGGCGCTCGACGACCAGTCCGCGTTCATCGCCAGCCTGGGCGGCGACCGCTCGGCCCGGATGCGGGACGTCCTCGGCACCATCCAGGCCGACCAGGACGCGGTGATCCGGGCGGGCTCACGCGGCGCCCTGGTGGTCGACGGGGGCCCGGGCACCGGCAAGACCGTCGTCGCGCTGCACCGTTCCGCCTACCTCCTCCACTCCGACCCCCGTCTGGGCCACCGCCGGGGAGGCGTGCTGTTCGTCGGCCCGCACCGGCCGTACCTGGCCTATGTCGCCGACGTGCTGCCGAGCCTCGGCGAGGAGGGGGTGCAGACGTGCACGCTGCGCGACCTCGTCGCCGAGGGCGCCGAAGCGGGGGCCGAGACCGACCCGGAGACGGCCCGTCTGAAGTCGTCCGCGCAACTGGTGCGCGCGATCGAGAGGGCCGTCGCGTTCTACGAGGAACCGCCGGCCACCGGGATGACGGTCACCACGCACTGGTCCGACATCGCCCTCACGGCGGACGACTGGGCCGTCGCCTTCGACGCGGCGGACCCGGGCACGCCCCACAACGAGGCGCGGGAACAGGTCTGGGAGGAACTGCTCACGATCCTCACGGACAAGCACGAGGGCGACGCCCCGCCCGCGCTGCTGCGCAAGTCCCTGCTCCAGAACCGGGAGCTGGCGACGGCCTTCAACCGGGCGTGGCCGCTGCTCGAGGCCGCCGATCTCGTGGGCGACCTGTGGACGGTGCCCGCCTATCTGCGGATGTGCGCCCCCTGGCTGAAGCCCGACGAGGTGAGGCTGCTCCAGCGTCCGCAGGCCCGCGCCCAGGCCTGGACGGTGTCCGACCTGCCGTTGCTGGACGCGGCGCGTCATCGCGTCGGCGATCCGCAGGCGGCCCTGCGCGCCCGCCGGCACAAGGCCGTCCTCGCCGCCCAGCGCGAGCGCATGGACCTCGTCGTGGACAACCTGATCCGGGCCGTGGCCGACTCGGGGGCCGACGGGGACGACGGCGAGGGGCTGGTGAGGATGCTGCGGGGCGAGGACGCGCAGGTCAGCCTGGTCGACGATGCCGAACTGCCGGTCGCCGACCCGGATCTGCTGGCCGGCCCGTTCGCGCACATCGTCGTCGACGAGGCGCAGGAACTGACCGACGCGGAGTGGCAGATGCTGCTGGCGCGCTGCCCCTCGCGCAGTTTCACGATCGTCGGCGACCGCGCCCAGGCCCGGCACGGCTTCACCGAGACGTGGCAGGAGCGGCTGGGCCGGATCGGGTTCGACCGGATCGCCCTGGCCTCCCTGAGCATCAACTACCGCACGCCGCAGGAGATCATGACCGAGGCCGAGCCGGTCATCCGGGCGGTGCTCCCGGACGCCAACGTGCCGACCTCGATCCGCAGCGGCGGCGCCGCGGTCGTCCACGGCTCCGTCACCGAGCTGCACGCGCTCCTCGACGCCTGGCTCGCCGACCACGCGGCCGGGACCGCCTGCGTGATCGGCGACCCCGCGTTCCGCGCCACGCCGCGCGTGCGCTCCCTGACCCCCGAACTGTCCAAGGGTCTCGAGTTCGACCTCGTCGTGCTCGTCGACCCGGAGAAGTACGGGGAGGGCGTCCAGGGAGCGGTGGACCACTACGTCGCGATGACCCGGGCCACCCGACAGCTGGTCGTCCTGACGACCCCCTGACCCGCCGGGCGGCCCGACCGGGTCAGTTGTGGCTGTGCAGGATCTCGTTCAGGCCGCCCCAGACCGCGTTGTTGGGGCGGGCCTCGACGGCGCCGGAGACCGAGTTGCGGCGGAAGAGGATGTTCGAGGCGCCGGAGAGTTCGCGGGCCTTGACGATCTGGCCGTCGGGCATGGTGATCCGGGTGCCCGCGGTGACGTACAGGCCGGCCTCGACGACGCACTCGTCGCCCAGGGCGATGCCGACGCCCGCCTCGGCGCCGACGAGGCAGCGCTCGCCGATGGAGATGACGACGCTGCCGCCGCCGGACAGCGTGCCCATCGTGGAGGCGCCGCCGCCGATGTCCGAGCCGTCGCCGACGACGACGCCCGCGGAGATGCGGCCCTCGACCATCGAGGTGCCCAGCGTGCCGGCGTTGAAGTTGACGAAGCCCTCGTGCATGACCGTCGTGCCCTCGGCGAGGTGCGCGCCGAGGCGGACCCGGTCGGCGTCGGCGATGCGGACGCCCTTGGGGGCGACGTAGTCGGTCATGCGGGGGAACTTGTCGATGGAGGTGACCTGGAGGTGCAGGCCCTCGGCGCGGGCGTTCAGCCGGACCTTCTCGACGTCGTCCACGGCGACCGGGCCGAGCGAGGTCCAGGCGACGTTGGCGAGGTGGCCGAACATGCCGTCCAGGCTCTGGCCGTGCGGCTTGACGAGGCGGTGGGAGAGAAGGTGGAGGCGCAGGTAGACGTCGTGCGCGTCGAGGGGCTTGTCGTCCAGCGAGGCGATGACCGTGCGGACCGCGACGACCTCGACGCCGCGGCGGGCGTCCGGGCCGACGGCCTTGGCCGCGCCCGCGCCGAGCAGTTCGACGGCCCGCTCGGCGGACAGGCGCTCGGTGCCGGAGGGGCCGGGCTCCGCGACCAGCGCGGGCGCGGGGAACCAGGTGTCGAGAACGGTGCCGTCGGCGGCGATCGTGGCGAGGCCGCCGGCCACGGCGCCGGTGGTGCGAGGAGCAGTCGTGTCGGTCATGAGGGCAACCTAACCGGCGGGAGCCCACCGAGGCCAACCCGCGCAGCGGTGTCTCAGGTGGCGGTCCCGCAGGCGGGGAGGGCCTCGCCCGTCACGCCCCCGCGCCCCTGGCCCGGGCCCCTCGCCCGGGCCCGTCGGCGTCCCTCGCGCCGCGGCCGTCGG
This sequence comes from Streptomyces hilarionis, assembly GCF_024539675.1. Classification (GTDB taxonomy): domain Bacteria; phylum Actinomycetota; class Actinomycetes; order Streptomycetales; family Streptomycetaceae; genus Streptomyces; species Streptomyces hilarionis. Next base: position 20,122 of record NZ_JAHHIT010000045.1, read on the forward strand.
AAGCCGGGCCGACGCCGTTGCCGGCTGCGGGACTTGCCCCCTCTCGCGTGGCCGCCGTGCCGCCCGCTCCCCCAGGGTTCCGCTCCCCCCGGCAGCGGTACGGCACTCAGCGGCGTCCGGAGCCTCGGCGTGGCGGCCGGGCGGGCGCGCCCGGGCGGGGGCGGGGCATGAGGCGGGAGAGCGCTTCCCTGGCGTACTCCTCGTCGTAGGGCACGCCCGTCAGCAGGACCTGAAGGCAGATGCCGTCCATCAGCGCCACCAGGGCGCGCGCGGTGAGCGGGTCGGTGCGGCGGGCGAGCAGGGCGGCGACGTCCTCGGCCCACTCGGCGGCGACGGGACGCAGGGCCGGGCGGCGCAGGGCGGCGAGGTAGAGCTCGTACTCCAGCTCGACGCCGGTGCGGTCGCCGGCGAGCCACTCGCCGAGCAGTCCGGCCAGTTCGGCGGGCAGGTCGGCGTCCGCGTCGGTCAGTCCGCCGCGCGCGGCGACGACCTTGGCGAAGCCCTCGTTGGCCTGCCGCAGGGCGGCCGTCATCAACTCGTCGAGCGTGGCGAAGTGGTAGGTGGTGGAGCCGAGCGGCACGTCCGCCTCGGCGGCGACGGTGCGATGGCTCAGCCCGGCCAGCCCCCTGGCGCCGACGACGCGGATCGCCGCGTCGATGATCCGCTGTCGCCGTTCGGGGTCGTGACGGCGGGGCATCAGTGCGCGCCCCCCAGGTTCAGCACGACGACTCCCGCGACGATCAGGAGGATGCCGGCGGCCTTGGCGGGGTTCAGGGTCTCCCCGAACAGGGCCGGTCCGATGAGGGCGATGGCGGCGGTGCCGGTCCCGGCCCAGATGGCGTACGCCGTGCCGATGCCGATGGTCCTCAGCGCCTGGGCCAGGAGGAAGAAGGAGACGACGTAGCCGACGACCGTCAGCAGCGAGGGCCACAGCCTGCTGAAGCCGTCGCTGTACTTCATGACCGTGGTCGCGGTCACCTCGGCGGCGATGGCGCCGGCGAGCGTCAGGTATCCCATGTGTACGAGCGTACACAGTGATGCGTACACCCGTACACATCAAGCGCGGATTCAAAAGCGTTATGGAAAGCGCTCGCTCAAACGGATGAACGCGAGCCACCGGTTCCACTACTGTTTCACCGTTCACACACCGGGCCATCGCAGCCGCGGCCGCCGCCATGGGCGCCCCTGGAGGACCAGCGCATGCCAATAAACAAGTCCCGGCCGTCCCAGGAAGAACCCTGGGAGAACGGCTGGGCCCCGGACAGTTCCCGGGCCCCCGGAACACGACGCCTGTGGTTGGCCGGCGGTCTCGCCGTGGCCACCATCGTGGCCTGCGTGACCACCATCGCCCTCAACGACCGTCCTGGGAACGAGAAGACGGCCGCCCGGCAGGGACAGACCCTGTCGGACGACGAGACGGAGGGCGGCGGACTGATCTCCTTCGCCACGCCTTCCGCTAGCACGTCGTCGACGCCCAAGGGGCAGCAGAGCGGGAAGAGTTCGGTCTCGCCGTCGCCCTCGGCGTCGCCGTCCCCCTCGTCCTCGCCCGGGCCGCAGGGCAGTTCGTCGCCGGGCGCGTCCACCGGGCCCGCGCCGAAGCCGACGAAGAAGCCGGCCGACCCCGGGACGGGCGTCGCACGGCGGTCCGTGCAGGCGGTCAACTACCCCGACCGCTACTGGCATGTGAGCCAGGGTCTGGTGAGGCTCGACGCGCCGGGCGGCTCGCAGTCCCGCGCCGACTCCACCTTCGAGGTCGTCAGGGGCCTGTCCAACGGCTCCTGTCTCTCCTTCAGGACGGACGACGGGGCCTATCTGCGCCACCGCAGCTTCGTCCTGCGCGCCGAACGCAACGACGGCTCGGCCCTGTTCTCGCAGGACGCGACCTTCTGCGTGTCGCGCTCCTCGTACGGCGACACGGTGATGTTCCAGTCGGTGAACTACCCCGACCGCATGCTGCGTCACCAGAACTTCGGGCTGCGCCTGGATCCGTACGGCTACAACACGACCAACCGTCAGGACTTCATGTTCCGCCTCGTCGGCGGACTCGGCTGAGGACGGTCGGCGCTGCGTCCGGGCCGCCTCGACGGGCGGCCCGGGCGCGGGGGACGACAGACGGGTGTGGCCCCCGGCAGCTCTGCCGGGGGCCACACCTGTCAGGTCTCGGGGCGTGCGTCAGACGTTGAAGCCGAGCGCGCGCAGCTGCTCGCGACCGTCGTCCGTGATCTTGTCCGGGCCCCACGGCGGCATCCAGACCCAGTTGATGCGCAGCTCGTTGACCAGACCGTCCGTGGCGGACTTCGCCTGGTCCTCGATGACGTCCGTCAGCGGACAGGCCGCCGACGTCAGGGTCATGTCGATCGTCGCGATGTTCGCGTCGTCGATGTGGATGCCGTAGATCAGCCCGAGGTTGACCACGTCGATGCCCAGTTCGGGGTCGACGACGTCGTACAACGCCTCGCGGACCTCCTCCTCCGAGGCGGGCTTCATCTCAAGGGTCTCGCTCATGCCGTGTTCCTTTCGGCGTCGGCTCCGCCCAGGGCCTGGGCCGTCGCGTCCTTCCACGCCATCCAGCTGAGGAGGGCGCACTTGACCCGGGCCGGGTACTTGGAGACGCCGGCGAACGCGATCGCGTCCTCCAGCACCTCCTCCATCGCGTCGTCGGGCTCGATCCGGCCCTTGGACTGCATCAGCTCCAGGAAGGTCTCCTGGATCTTCTGCGCGTCCGCCAGGTCCTTGCCGACCAGCAGGTCGTTCAGGACGGAGGCGCTGGCCTGGCTGATGGAACAGCCCTGGCCCTCGTAACTGACGTCCTCGATCGTCGTGCCGTCGTACTTCACCCGCAGGGTGATCTCGTCGCCGCACGTCGGATTGACGTGGTGCACCTCGGCGTCGCCATCGCGCAGACCACGCCCGTGCGGGTGCTTGTAGTGGTCCAGGATGACTTCCTGGTACATCGAGTCCAGCTTCATCCGCTCGCTCGCCAACCCCTCAGCCGAAGAAGTTCCGTACGTGCTCCAGACCGTCGACCAGGGCGTCGATCTCGGCCGGCGTGGAGTACAGATAGAACGACGCCCGGGTGGTCGCGGGAATTCCGTAGCGCAGGCAGACGGGGCGGGCGCAGTGGTGTCCCACCCGGACCGCGATGCCCTCCTCGTCGAGCACCTGGCCCACGTCGTGCGGGTGGATGTCGCCGAGCGTGAAGGAGATCGCGGCGCCCCGGTCCTCGGCCGTGGTGGGGCCGATGATGCGCAGGTCGGGGACCTCGCCGAGCTTCTTCACCGCGTACTCGGTGAGCGCGTGCTCGTGGGCGAGGATCTTGTCCATGCCGATCGAGGACAGGTAGTCGATCGCCGCGCCGAGGCCCACGGCCTGGGCGATCGGCGGGGTGCCCGCCTCGAACTTGTGGGGAGCCGGGGCGTAGGTCGAGGAGTGCATCGACACGGTCTCGATCATCTCGCCGCCGCCGAGGAACGGCGGCAGGTCCTCGAGCAGCTCCTGGCGGCCCCACAGCACGCCGATGCCGGTCGGGCCGCACATCTTGTGGCCGGTGAAGGCCACGAAGTCGGCCTGAAGCGCCTGCACGTCCAGCGGCATGTGCGGCGCGGCCTGCGAGGCGTCGACGCACACGAGGGCGCCGACCTCCTGCGCGCGGCGCACTATCGCCTCGACGGGGTTGACCGTGCCGAGGATGTTCGACACCAGCACGAAGGAGACGATCTTCGTCTTCTCCGTGATGATCTCGTCGATGTTGGACAGGTCCAGCCGGCCGTCGTCGGTGAGGCCGAACCACTTCAGCTTCGCGCCCGTGCGCTGCGCCAGCAGCTGCCACGGCACGATGTTGGAGTGGTGCTCCATCTCCGTGATGACGATCTCGGTCTCGGAGTCCACGCGGTAGGGCTCGTCGGCCCAGCCCAGCATGTTCGCCACGAGGTTGAGCGACTCCGAGGCGTTCTTGGTGAAGATCACCTCGTCGCGCGAGGGCGCGTTGACGAACTCCGCGACCTTGTCGCGCGCGCCCTCGTACAGCGCCGTGGCCTCTTCGGCGAGCACATGCACACCGCGGTGGACGTTGGCGTTGTAGCGCTCGTAGTACTCGTTGAGGGCGTCCAGCACCTGGCGCGGCTTCTGCGACGTCGCCGCGTTGTCCAGGTACACGAGCTTCTTACCGTCGTGGACCTGACGGTCCAGGATGGGGAAGTCCTTGCGGATCGCCTCGACGTCGAGGAGGCCCGGCAGCTGCGTCACGCGGATACGCCACCCTTCGTGTAAACCTCGTAGCCCTCGTTCTCCAGCTTGTCGGCGAGCTCGGCGCCGCCGGACTCGACGATGCGGCCGCCCGAGAAGACGTGGACGAAGTCGGGCTTGATGTAGCGCAGGATGCGCGTGTAGTGCGTGATCAGCAGGGTGCCGACCTCGCCGGTCTCGCGGACGCGGTTGACGCCCTCGGAGACGATGCGCAGGGCGTCGACGTCGAGGCCGGAGTCGGTCTCGTCGAGGATCGCGACCTTCGGGCGCAGCAGCTCCAGCTGGAGGATCTCGTGGCGCTTCTTCTCGCCGCCGGAGAAGCCCTCGTTGACGTTGCGCTCGGCGAAGGAGGTGTCCATGTTGAGGCGCTCCATGGCCTCCTTGACCTCCTTGACCCAGGTCCGCAGCTTGGGGGCCTCGCCGCGGACGGCGGTGGCGGAGGTGCGCAGGAAGTTCGACACGGAGACGCCGGGGACCTCGACCGGGTACTGCATCGCGAGGAACAGGCCGGCGCGGGCGCGCTCGTCGACGGACATCTCCAGGACGTCCTCGCCGTCGAGGGTGACGGTGCCGCCGGTGACCGTGTACTTCGGGTGACCCGCGAGCGAGTAGGCGAGGGTCGACTTGCCGGAGCCGTTGGGGCCCATGATGGCGTGCGTCTCGCCCTGCTTCACGGTGAGGTCGACGCCCTTGAGGATCTCCTTCGTGGCGTTGTCGGCCTCGACGGTGACGTGCAGGTCTCGGATTTCAAGCGTTGCCATGGGTGCCTCAGGACTCCTGGGAAAGGGAGACGAGCACGTCGTCCCCTTCGATCTTTACGGGGTATACGGGGACGGGGCGCGTCGCGGGAAGGCCGGACGGCTTGCCGGTGCGCAGGTCGAACGAGGAACCGTGCAGCCAGCACTCGATCTGGCAGTCCTCCACCTCGCCCTCCGAGAGGGAGACGTTCGCGTGCGAGCAGATGTCGTTGACGGCGAACACCTCCCCCGCGGTGCGGACGACCGAGACCGGCGTGCCGTCGAGTTCCACCCGCTTGGGGGTGTCCTCCGCCAGCTCGCTCAGCGCGCACGCCCGGACGAATCCAGCACGGTCGTCGGCCATCAGACGGTGGCCTTCAGCTCGGTCTCGATCCGGGCGATGAGGCGCTCCTCGATGTCCTCGACGCCGATCTGCTGGACCAGCTCGGCGAAGAAGCCGCGGACCACCAGGCGACGGGCCTCGTCGGCCGGGATGCCGCGGGCCATCAGGTAGAAGAGCTGCTCGTCGTCGAAGCGGCCGGTGGCGCTGGCGTGGCCGGCGCCGACGATCTCGCCGGTCTCGATCTCCAGGTTCGGCACCGAGTCGACCCGCGCGCCGTCCGTGAGGACGAGGTTGCGGTTCATCTCGTAGGTGTCGGTGCCCTCGGCCTTGGCCTCGATGAGCACGTCGCCGATCCAGACGGCGTGCGCGGCCTCGCCCTGGAGCGCGCCCTTGTAGACGACGTTGGACTTGCAGTGCGGGACGTTGTGGTCGACCAGGAGGCGGTGCTCCTGGTGCTGACCGGCGTCCGTGAAGTACAGGCCGAACAGCTCGGCCTCGGCGCCGGGGCCGGCGTACGCCACGCGCGGGTTCAGCCGGACGAGGTCGCCGCCGAAGGTCACCACGACCGACTTGAAGGTCGCGTCCCGGCCGACGAGCGCGTTGTGCTGCGCCACGTGCACGGCCTTGTCGTCCCAGTCCTGGACGGAGACGACGGTCAGCTTCGCGCCGTCCCCGAGGACGTAGTCGACGTTGGCGGCGAGCACGGCGTCACCGGTGTGGTCGATGACGACGACGGCCTCGGCGAAGGCGCCCAGCTCGACGACCTGGTGGCCGTAGGAGACCCCGCCCTCGCCGTGCACCGTGATGCGGATCGGCTCGGTGAGCACCGTCTCCTTGGGGACGGTGATCACGCCGGCCTTCTCGAACGCCGAGTAGGCCTGGGCGGCGACCCGGTCCACCGGGGTACCCGCCCGGCCGAGGCGCGCGTCGTCGCGGTCGACGAGTTCGACGACGACGCCCTCGGGGGCCTCGACGGCGACCTTGACGCCCTCGCCGGTGGCGACGGCGGTGCCGTCGTGCAGGCCGCGCAGGCGCTCCAGCGGCGTGAACCGCCACTCCTCCTCGCGACCGTGCGGGACCGGGAAGTCCGCGACGTCGAAGGACGGGGGCGCGCTCATGCGCGTGGCGACGGTCGACTCGGCGGCCACCGCGATCTGGCCGGCGGTGGTGGACCCGACCGGGATGTTCTGAGCCTCAGCCATGGCTGTCGGTCTGCTCTCTTCCTACGTCAGAAAATTGCTGCTGCTGTCGGGGGGCGGTACTAGCCGACCGCGCCTTCCATCTGCAGCTCGATCAGCCGGTTGAGCTCCAGGGCGTACTCCATGGGCAGCTCCTTCGCGATGGGCTCGACGAAGCCGCGCACGATCATCGCCATCGCCTCGAACTCGGTCATGCCACGGCTCATCAGGTAGAAGAGCTGGTCGTCGCTGACCTTGGAGACGGTGGCCTCGTGGCCCATGGACACGTCGTCCTCGCGGACGTCCACGTAGGGGTACGTGTCGGAGCGGGAGATGGTGTCGACGAGCAGCGCGTCGCACAGCACGTTGGACTTCGAGCCGTGCGCGCCCTCGCCGATCTCGACCAGACCGCGGTAGGAGGTGCGGCCGCCGCCGCGCGCCACCGACTTGGAGACGATGTTCGACGACGTGTTCGGCGCCATGTGGACCATCTTGGAGCCGGCGTCCTGGTGCTGGCCCTCGCCCGCGAAGGCGATGGAGAGGGTCTCGCCCTTGGCGTGCTCGCCCATCAGGTAGACGGCCGGGTACTTCATCGTCACCTTGGAGCCGATGTTGCCGTCGATCCACTCCATGGTCGCGCCCTCGTACGCCACGGCGCGCTTGGTGACCAGGTTGTAGACGTTGTTCGACCAGTTCTGGATGGTCGTGTAGCGGCAGCGGGCGTTCTTCTTGACGATGATCTCGACCACGGCGCTGTGCAGCGAGTCCGACTTGTAGATCGGCGCGGTGCAGCCCTCGACGTAGTGCACGTAGGCGCCCTCGTCGACGATGATCAGGGTCCGCTCGAACTGGCCCATGTTCTCGGTGTTGATCCGGAAGTAGGCCTGGAGCGGGATCTCGACGTGCACGCCCTTCGGCACGTAGATGAAGGAGCCGCCGGACCACACCGCGGTGTTCAGCGACGCGAACTTGTTGTCGCCGACCGGGATGACGGTGCCGAAGTACTCCTTGAAGAGCTCGGGGTGCTCCTTCAGCGCGGTGTCGGTGTCGAGGAAGATGACGCCCTGCTCCTCCAGGTCCTCGCGGATCTGGTGGTAGACGACCTCGGACTCGTACTGGGCCGCGACACCGGCCACGAGGCGCTGCTTCTCCGCCTCGGGGATGCCGAGCTTGTCGTACGTGTTCTTGATGTCCTCGGGCAGGTCCTCCCAGGACTCCGCCTGCTTCTCGGTGGAGCGCACGAAGTACTTGATGTTGTCGAAGTCGATCCCCGACAGGTCCGAGCCCCAGTTCGGCATGGGCTTCTTCTCGAAGAGCCGGAGGCCCTTGAGACGGAGCTTCGTCATCCACTCCGGCTCGGACTTCTTCGCGGAGATGTCCCGGACGACGTCCTCGTTGATGCCGCGCTTCGCAGAGGCGCCGGCAGTGTCGGAGTCGGCCCAGCCGTATTCGTACTTACCCAGACCCTCGAGTTCGGGGTGGGCAGTCTCCGTGGGGAGAGTCATGCGGGGTTCCTCCCGGCCGTGCTTGCGGATGCGTTGTCGGTGGCTGTGGAAACTCTGGGGATGAACGTCGTGCAGACGCCGTCGCCGTGCGCGATGGTCGCCAGCCGCTGGACGTGCGTTCCGAGCAGCTGGGAGAAGAACTCGGTCTCCGCCTCGCAGAGCTGCGGGAACTTCTCCGCGACATGGGCGACGGGGCAGTGGTGCTGGCACAGCTGCTCGCCGACCGGTGCGCTGCGCGCCGTAGCAGCGTACCCGTCCGCGGTCAGGGCCCTGGCCAGCGCTTCGGTGCGGTCCTCGGGGGCGGCCGCCTCGACGGCCTCGCGGTAGGCGGCGGCCTGCGCGGCGATCCTGGCGCGCGCGAAGGCGACGACGGCCTCGTCCCCGCCGAACCGCTCCTGGATGAAGCGCAGGGCGTCCGCGGCGAGGGTGTCGTAGGACTGGTCGAAGGCGTCGCGGCCGCAGTCGGTGAGCGCGAAGACCTTGGCGGGGCGCCCGCGCGTGCGCGCGCCGTAGACCCGCTGCTCGCGGGCCTGCACGACGTCGTCGGCGACCAGGGCGTCGAGGTGACGGCGCACGGCGGCGGGGGTCAGACCCAGCCGGCCGGCCAGCTCGGTGACGGTCGACGGCCCGTGGTCCAGGATGGATCGCGCGACACGGTTGCGGGTGGACCGCTCCCGGGTCGCGAGCTCCTCCTGGGGGGTCCCCGCGGGGGCCTCCCGAACCTCGCCGACGTTTTTCACAACGCCATTGTTGCGTAATTCCTCGGGCACAGGCAAGCGGGGTCCCGCGGACCGGGCGGTGCCCTGCGTCACTTAGGTCAACCTAATCTGACCTGGGAAAACGGCCCCCGCCGAGCCGGGCGGGCCGGGGCCGGCGGACAAAGCACTGGCCCGTGCGCCGCCGGTCGGGGACACTGCCGGACCATGCCCACACCCCCTCCCACCGGCCCACTCGTCACCCGCGCCTCCCTCGCGACGGAGCTGCGCGCACTCGGCGTCGCACCCGGAGAGATCCTGCTCGTGCACTCCTCGCTGCGCTCGCTCGGCTGGGTGTGCGGAGGCCCCGTGGCGGTCGTGCGGGCGCTGCTGGACGCCCTCGGCCCGGACGGCACCCTCGTGGTCCCGACGCAGACCGGCGACCTGTCCGACCCGGCGCTGTGGCGCGCTCCGCCGGTGCCCGAGGCCTGGTGGGAGACGATCCGGGCGACGATGCCCGCCTACGACCCGCTCCTCACCCCCTCCCGGGGCGTCGGCGTGATCCCCGAGACGGTCCGCACCTGGCCCGGCGCCCTGCGCAGCGCCCACCCGCAGACCTCCTTCGCGGCGCTCGGGGCGCGGGCGGCCGAGGTCGTGGCGGGGCACGCGCCGCACTGCCGGCTGGGCGAGGACAGCCCGCTCGCCCGGCTCGAGGAGCGCGGCGCGCGGGTGCTGCTGCTCGGCGCGGGCTACGACGCCTGCACCAGCTTCCACCTCGCCGAGTACCGCGTTCCCGCGCCCCTGGTGCGCGTCGGACGGCCCGGACCGGACGGCTGGGAGGAGGTGACCGAGGTGTCCGTCGACTCCGACCGCTTCGACGAGCTCGGCCACGACTTCGAGCGCGACCGGACCGTCGTGCGCGGCAGGGCCGGGGCCGCCGACGCCCGGCTGTTCGCGGTCGCCGACGCGGTGGCCTACGCCGAGCGGTGGCTGCCGCTGCACCGCCCCCGCGAGGACGGGTTCTGACCGTGCCCGCCGGGGGCCGTCCCCCGTGCGGGGCCGGTTCGCGCACCCCCCGGTCCGGGCCGCGGTGCGCGAACCTAGACTCTGGGGTCATGCGAAGCGAGCCTGTCGTCCGGGTCCAGGCCCTGGTGAAGCGGTACGGGGCGAAGACCGCGGTGAACGGCCTCGACCTGACGGCCGGGGCGGGCGTCACCGCCGTCCTCGGACCCAACGGCGCCGGCAAGACGACCACGGTCGAGACCTGCGAGGGATACCGCAGACCCGACTCCGGCACGGTCCGCGTCCTCGGCCTCGACCCGGTCCGGCAGGCCGCCGACCTGCGCCCCCGGATCGGCGTGATGCTTCAGTCCGGCGGGGTCTACTCCGGAGCGCGGGCCGAGGAGATGCTCCGGCACGTGGCCCGGCTGCACGCGCATCCGCTGGACGTCGACGCGCTCGTCGAGCGCCTCGGGCTCGGCTCCTGCGGCCGCACGGCCTACCGCCGGCTCTCCGGCGGCCAGCAGCAGCGCCTCGCGCTCGCGATGGCCGTCGTGGGGCGGCCGGAGCTGGTGTTCCTGGACGAGCCGACGGCCGGTCTCGACCCGCAGGCCCGCCGCGCCGCCTGGGACCTCGTGCGCGACCTGCGCGCCGACGGTGTGTCGGTCATCCTCACCACCCACTACATGGACGAGGCCGAACAGCTCGCCGACGACGTCGCCATCATCGACGCGGGCGGGGTCATCGCCCAGGGGTCCCCCGAGCAGCTGTGCCGGGGCGGCGCCGAGAACACCCTGCGCTTCACCGGCCGTCCCGGCCTCGACGTCGGCTCGCTGCTCAAGGCGCTGCCCGCCGACAGCTCCGCCGCCGAGCTGACCCCGGGCTCCTACCGGGTCATGGGCAAGGTGGATCCGCAGCTGCTCGCCACGGTCACCTCGTGGTGCGCACAGCACGGGGTGATGCCGGAGCGGATCTCGGTGGAGCGCCACACCCTGGAGGACGTCTTTCTTGAGCTGACCGGCAAGGAGCTGCGCTCGTGACCGCCACCGGCACCTACACGCCGAACCCCGGGGCCGCCCCCCTCCCCCGCATGATCGGGGCCCAGGCGGCGCTGGAGACCAGGATGCTGCTGCGCAACGGCGAACAGCTGCTGCTCACCGTCGTGATCCCGACCCTGCTGCTGGTCCTGTTCAGCGGCGTGGACATCGTCGACACCGGCGCGGGCAAGGCGGTGGACTTCCTCGCCCCCGGCATCCTCGCGCTCGCCGTGATGTCGACGGCCTTCACCGGACAGGCCATCGCGACCGGCTTCGAACGGCGCTACGGCGTGCTCAAGCGGCTCGCCTGCTCGCCGCTGCCGCGCTGGGGGCTGATGACGGCGAAGACCGCGTCGGTGCTGGTCACGGAGGTCCTCCAGGTGATCCTGCTCACCTCGATCGCCTTCGCGCTCGGCTGGGACCCGCACGGCAACCCCGCGGCCGTCCTGCTGCTCCTGGTCCTCGGCACGGCCGCGTTCTCCGGGCTCGGCCTGCTGATGGCGGGCACCCTGAAGGCCGAGGCGACGCTCGCCGCGGCCAACCTGGTCTTCCTGCTGCTGCTCGTGGGCGGCGGGGTGATCGTGCCGCTCGACAAGTTCCCGCCGGCCGCGCAGGACGTGCTGTCCCTGCTGCCCATCACGGCCCTCTCCGACGGTCTGCGCGACGTGCTCCAGCACGGCGCCGGCATGCCCTGGGGAGACCTGGGGATCCTCGCCGTGTGGGCGGTCGCCGGGCTCGCGGCGGCCGGCCGCTTCTTCCGCTGGGAGTAGCGGACCTGCTCGGGGGACCCTCGTGAAAGCGTGCACAAGCGGCGCGCTTACGATGGTGGCGTGCTGAACGTGACCCGTGCCGACGCCGTAGCCGCCGTGCGCAACCCCCTCGCCTTCATCGCCGCACGCTGGACCCCGGCCCCCCGGACGGTACGGCGCGCGGCCCTGTTCGCGCTCGTGATGTCGGTGGTCATCGTGGTCACCGGCGGCGCGGTCCGCCTCACCGGCTCCGGCCTGGGCTGCCCGACCTGGCCCAAGTGCACCGAGGACTCGCTCACCACGACCGGCGAGATGGGCTTCCACGGCGCCATCGAGTTCGGCAACCGCATGCTCACCTACGTGCTGTGCGCGGCCATCGGCTGGGCGATCGTCGCCGCGCGCTGCGAGAAGCCGCGCCGCCGGAGCCTGACGCGGCTGGGCTGGGCGCAGTTCTGGCTGGTGATGAGCAACGCCGTGCTCGGCGGGATCGTCGTGCTCGTCGGCCTGAACCCCTACACCGTCGCGGCGCACTTCCTGGCCGCCTCCGCGCTGATCGCGGTCGCCGCGGTGATGTGGCAGCGCTCCCAGGAAGGGGACGGCGAGCCCCGTCCGCTCGTCGGCAAGCCCGTGCGGCAGCTGGTGTGGTTCCTGGTGCTGGCCTGCGGGCTGCTGATCGCCGTCGGCACGGTGGTGACCGGCGCGGGCCCGCACGCCGGCGACTCCAGCAAGGTCGACCGCATGCCGCTCGACTGGGAGACGGTGGCCAAGCTGCACGCCGTCCTCGCCTGGATCGTGGTGACGCTGACGTTCGCCCTGTGGTTCATCCTCAAGGCGGTGGACGCTCCGAAGGCCCCGCTGGACCGCACCCGCGACCTCTTCCTGGTGCTGCTCTCCCAGGGCGTCATCGGCTACGTCCAGTACTTCACCGACCTGCCCGAGATCCTCGTCGGCCTGCACATGCTCGGCTCGGCCCTGGTGTGGATCGCGGTCCTGCGCGTCCCGCTGGCGCTGCGGGAACGGTCCGCGACGCCGGTCGACCTGCCGGGCCCCGCCGCCGAAGCGACGGTCGGCACCCGCGCCTGACCCGCCGCGCGCGGACCAGGCACAACCCCTCACACGCGCTCCTCGGCCACGCGCCCCACGGTCACGCGCACACGGGTCACACACGGGTCACGGGCACAGGTCCCGCCGTTCGGGGTGACCCGTTCCGCGGGCGGCGTCAGGCGTGCGCGGCGACCAGATCGTCGATCGCGGGCGCCAGGTAGGCCCGCGTCAGCTCGGCCCGGCGGGCCGGCCAGTCCGCGCCGCCCGCGCCCTCCCCGCCCTCTCCCGCTTCCCCGCCCTCTGCCGCTCCTGCCGCGTCTCCCGCGTCTCCTTCCTCTCCCGCGCCCGCCGCGCCCGCGCCGCCCGGGTACCGGCGCCGGGCGACGTCCGCGACGACCTCGGGCGGCGCGCCCAGCGCGGGCAGGTCGTCGAGAGCCTGACGCTTGGTGATCAGCCGCCCGTCCCGCAGTGTCGCCGTGGCCCGGGCGAAGGTCAGCAGCCCGAGGTCGACCCAGACGTCCCGGCGCCACAGGTGCGCCACGTCGACCGCGGGCCGCCAGGTGTCCCGCTGGTCGCGGACGACGAAGTCGCGCAGCGCGCCGTCCGACACCGGGGGCAGCAGCGCGCGCGGCGGTTCCCCGTGCAGCACCCTGCCGAAGTCGAGCAGTTCCCGCCGGGTCACCGGGGTGACCGGCCGCCGGAACAGCTCGCCGTGCGCCCAGGTGAGGTGGCGCCGTTCGGGGCCGGCCGTGCCGCGCGGGGTGAGGTAGCTACAGTGCAGCAGCGGGGCGAGCGGCTCCCCACGCAGGCGGGCGTGCAGCCGGGCCAGGGCCCACACCGTGCCCGGGGCGAGCGGGCCCGGCAGGACCGCGATGAGGTCGAGGTCGCTGCGGCCCTCCTGGTAGTCGCCCCCGGCGAGGGAGCCGTGGGCCCAGACGGCGACCGGCTCCACCGCCGCCAGTCCGGCGAGGAAGCGGTCCAGTAACGCGTCCGTACGGCTGGTCATGCGCCGAGTCTTCCCGGTTCAGCCCAGCCGGTACACCCGGTGCGCGTTGCCGGCCGCGATCAGGCCCGCGACCCGCCGGGCGTCACCGGGCGACCACGCGCCCTCGGCGACCCAGTCCCCCAGCACCCGGGACAGGGCCTCGCGGAACAGCATCGCCCCGACCACGTGCAGCTCGGGCAGGCCCCGGGCTCCGCTGGAGAAGAGGATCTTGCCGAAGGGGGCCAGCTCCAGGATCTCCGCGAGGATCGTCGCCGCGCGGGCCCCGGTGCGCACGAGCGCCGCGCCGGAGTCGGCGTACACGTGCGGGAAGACCCCGGCGAGGTGGGCGGCGTGCCGGTGGTAGGGGTAGCCGTGCAGCAGGACGAGGTCGGTGCCCAGCCCGGCGGTCGCCCGGACGAAGTCGGTGAGCAGGGCGGGGTCGGTGCGGTCGATGCGCGCCCCGGGCTCCCCGAGTCCGGCGTGCAGCTGAAGGGGCAGCCCCGAGGCGACGGCGATCCACAGCAGGTGGCGCAGCAGCACCGGGTCGCTCAGCTCGCCGCCGACCGGGCGGGCGGCCAGCCAGCGGCCGGCGGCGCCCCGCACCTCTCCCGGACCGGGCGGCTCGGGCGCGAGCGCGAGGCCGTGGCGGACCCCCGCCACGGAGGTGAAGGCCACCGCGCCGGCGGCCGCCGCGTGGACCGCCTCGGCGAGGTTGGCGAGGAACGACTCGACGGTCCCGGAGGTGTCGGCGACCTGCTCGGCGAGGAGCTCCAGCCGCACGATCTCGCGGGCCTCGGCCCCTCCCGCGCCGGCCAGCTCGCCGGGCCCGGTGAGGTCCCCGGGCAGCCCCGTGTCGACCAGGTAGGTGGTGATGCCGCTGCCCCGCAGCAGCCGGCGACCCGCCTCCAGTACGCCGAGTTCACGACGCCGGGCGAGATAACGGGCGGGCGGGGCGTGCGGTTCCAGGCCGAGCAGCGGGGGGCACCAGCGGCGTACCGCGAAGCCGGTCTGCGTGTCGAAGAGCGTCGTGCCCGGCGCGGGCGGCCCCTCGGTGCGGGCCAGCTGGGCCTCGAACGTGCCGAGGCCCAGCTCCGTTCTCAGGACGCCGTGGCAGTACTGGTCCACCAAGGACGGCGTTTCGAGCATCCGGACTCCCCGGGAGATGGACCACGTCGCTTCCACGGGTCCTAACGGGTGAACCGGGTGTCAGGTGTTGCGTGCGGGAGGATCAGCCGTTCTTCGGTCCGCCGACCTGGATGCCCGCCATCCGCGACCACTCGTACGGGCCCGTGCGCACCTTCGCCGCGAACTCGCCGTCGAAGGACTCGTGGGCGGTGACCCCGGCCTTGCGCACGGCCTCTTCGGCCACCGCGACCGAGGGGGCCACCAGGTCGCCCCAGCCGCCGTCCTCACCGACGAGCACGATGCGGGCGCCGCGCTCGCCGATGTAGGCGATCTGGCTCTCGGCCCCGCCGTGCGCCTTGGAGAACGCGCTGATCCGCTTGGCGAGCCGCGCGGCCCTGCGCTCGGCCCTGGCGGCCTGCTTGGCGTCGGCCGCCTCGTCAACCTGCTTGGTGTCTGCCATGGTCAGGATGCTACCGACGGGTAGCGGCAACGGCGACGGCCGGGGTGCGTGGCCTTGACCACGCGCCCCGGCCGTCGGGCCGTACGGGAGGCGTCAGCGCAGGAAGGGGTCCACCGCGACCGCCACGAACAGCAGCGACACATAGGTGATGGACCAGTGGAACAGCCGCATCTCCTTGAGCTTGCCGCCCGTGACCTCGGCCTTCGCCCGGTTCTGGAGGCCGTGCGCCTCCCACAGCCACCAGCCGCCCGCCGCCAGCGCCACCGCGGTGTAGAACCAGCCGGTGTAGCCGAGCGGCTGGAGGAGGAGCGAGACGCCGACCATCACCCAGCTGTAGAGGACGATCTGCTTGGCGACGGTCTTGTTGGAGGCGACGACCGGCAGCATCGGCACGCCCACGCGCGCGTAGTCGTCCTTGACCTTCATCGACAGCGGCCAGTAGTGCGGCGGCGTCCAGAAGAACATCACCAGGAAGAGGACGACCGGGGCCCAGGAGAGCGAGTTCGTGACCGAGGACCAGCCGATCAGCACCGGCATGCAGCCGGCGATGCCGCCCCACACGATGTTCTGCGAGGTGCGGCGCTTGAGGATCATCGTGTAGACGACGACGTAGAAGAGGAGCGCGCCGAGGGCGAGCCAGGCCGACAGCCAGTTGACGGTCAGCCCGAACAGCAGGGTGGAACCCACCGCGAGGGTGATGCCGAAGGCGAGGCATTCACGCGGGCTGACCATCCCGGTGACCAGCGGCCGCTGCGAGGTGCGGTCCATCAGCGCGTCGATGTCGCGGTCGATGTACATGTTGAGGGCGTTCGCGCCGCCCGCGGACAGGTAGCCGCCGAGGCAGGTCAGAAGGACGAGCCCGAGGTCCGGTACGCCCTGCTGCGCCAAGAACATCACCGGGACGGTGGTGATGAGCAGCAGTTCGATGATCCGCGGCTTCGTCAGCGCCACGAACGCCTTGACCCGGGCCCCGACCGGCCGCCGGCTCGGGCTCTGGCTCGCCCCGACGATCCCCACTGGACGGGATTCAACGGCCGTCACGCACACCCCTGACAGAGACTCCCAGCAAGCCCCGGGTGTGAACTCCCCGTAAAGGCTCGCGCGTACCACGCCACTGTAGACGTTGCCCATACCCCGATATTCGCGGGGGTGGGGTCGTGTTGGACGACGCCCGCGGAAGAGCCGGGAGGCACTCTGTTGAGCACTCGTACGAGCGGCTCCGTATTCACTTGCTGAACAGGGAACACACCGGTCGGGAGGCGGATCGCGAAGCTACCCGGCAGTCTGTAATGACTCGAAAAAATGCACGTTCGCACGGGGGTAGGCTCGACAACGGCCGGTGGGCGCCGCGTGCACCGGCATTCGACATGCGTGACATGTGGAGAGGAGCCCTGACCCAGGGTGAGCACCAAGCCGACCACCACAGACCTCGAGTGGACCGAACTGGACCAGCGGGCCGTGGACACCGCCCGCGTCCTGGCCGCCGACGCCGTACAGAAGGTCGGCAACGGCCATCCCGGTACGGCGATGAGCCTCGCGCCTGCCGCGTACACCCTCTTCCAGAAGGTGATGCGGCACGACCCGGCGGACGCCGACTGGGTCGGCCGCGACCGCTTCGTGCTGTCCGCGGGACACTCGTCCCTGACCCTCTACACCCAGCTGTACCTGGCCGGCTTCGGCCTGGAGCTGGATGACCTGAAGGCGTTCCGCACCTGGGGCTCGAAGACCCCGGGGCACCCGGAGTACGGCCACACCACGGGCGTGGAGACGACCACCGGACCGCTGGGGCAGGGCGTCGCCAACGCCGTGGGCATGGCCATGGCCGCCCGCTACGAGCGCGGTCTGTTCGACCCGGACGCCCCGCAGGGCGAGTCCCCGTTCGACCACTTCGTCTTCGCGATCGCCGGCGACGGCTGCCTCCAGGAGGGCATCTCCGCCGAGGCGTCCTCGATGGCCGGCCACCAAAAGCTCGGCAACCTGATCCTGCTGTGGGACGACAACCACATCTCGATCGAGGGCGACACCGAGACGGCCGTGTCCGAGGACACCGTCAAGCGGTACGAGGCGTACGGCTGGCACGTGCAGCGCGTGGCCCCGAAGCCGGACGGCGACCTGGACCCGCACGCCCTGTACGACGCCATCGAGGCGGCGAAGGCGGTGACGGACCGGCCGTCCTTCATCGCGATGCGCTCGATCATCGCCTGGCCCGCGCCGAACGCGCAGAACACCGAGGCCGCCCACGGCTCGGCGCTCGGCGACGACGAGGTCGCGGCCACCAAGCGCGTCCTGGGCTTCGACCCGGACAAGACCTTCGACGTCGCGGGCGACGTCATCGCGCACACCCGCGGCGCCCTCGAGCGCGGCCAGGCGGCCCGCGCCGTGTGGGAGAAGTCCTTCCAGCAGTGGCGCGACAACAACCCCGACCGCGCCGCCGAGTACGACCGCATCGCCGCGGGCGAGCTGCCGGCCGGCTGGGAGGAGAAGCTCCCGGTCTTCGAGCCGGGCAAGTCCGTCGCCACGCGTGCCGCGTCCGGCAAGGTGCTCCAGGCGCTCGGCGGGGTCATCCCCGAGCTGTGGGGCGGCTCCGCCGACCTCGCCGGGTCCAACAACACGACGATCGACAAGACGTCGTCGTTCCTGCCCGAGGGCAACCCGCTGCCCGAGGCGAGCCCGTACGGCCGCACCGTGCACTTCGGCATCCGCGAGCACTCCATG
The DNA here is from genome assembly GCF_024539675.1 of Streptomyces hilarionis. Classification (GTDB taxonomy): domain Bacteria; phylum Actinomycetota; class Actinomycetes; order Streptomycetales; family Streptomycetaceae; genus Streptomyces; species Streptomyces hilarionis. The sequence goes on from NZ_JAHHIT010000045.1 coordinate 37,939, forward strand.
GCCGCGGAGATGAACGGCATCGCCCTGCACGGCAACACCCGCATCTACGGCGGCACCTTCCTGGTGTTCTCCGACTACATGCGCAACGCCGTCCGGCTGTCGGCCCTGATGCACGTGCCGGTCACCTACGTGTGGACGCACGACTCCATCGGCCTCGGCGAGGACGGCCCCACCCACCAGCCGGTCGAGCACCTCGCGTCGCTGCGCGCGATCCCGGGCCTGAACGTGGTCCGCCCGGCCGACGCCAACGAGACCGCGATCGCCTGGCGCGAGATCCTCAAGCGCTGGACGAAGGTCTTCGGCAAGGGCGCCCCGCACGGCCTGGTCCTCACCCGTCAGGGCGTGCCCGCCTACGAGCCGAACGAGGGCGCCGCCAAGGGCGGGTACGTGCTGTTCGAGGCCTCCGGCGGAACGCCCGAGGTGATCCTCGTCGCGACGGGCTCCGAGGTGCACGTCGCCGTCGAGGCGCGCGAGCGTCTCGAGGCCGACGGGGTGCCCACGCGCGTGGTGTCCATGCCGTCCGTGGAGTGGTTCGAGGAGCAGGACCAGGGGTACCGGGACAGCGTCCTGCCGCCCTCTGTCAGGGCCCGTGTCGCGGTCGAGGCGGGTATCGGTCTGACCTGGCACAAGTACGTCGGTGACGCCGGTCGCATCGTTTCCCTGGAGCACTTCGGTGCTTCCGCCGACGGCAAGGTCCTCTTCCAGGAGTACGGCTTCACTGCCGAGAACGTGGCCGCGAAGGCCCGGGAATCCCTCGCCGCCGCCCAGCGCTGACGCTCACATACGACCCGTAGGAGATGTAATTCCATGACAGACGCACTCAAGCGCCTCTCCGAAGAAGGCGTCGCGATCTGGCTGGACGACCTGTCGCGCAAGCGGATCACGTCCGGCAACCTCGCCGAGCTGATCGACCAGCAGCACGTCGTGGGCGTCACCACCAACCCGTCGATCTTCCAGAAGGCGATCTCGCAGGGCGACGGCTACGACCAGCAGCTGTCGGACCTCGCCGCCCGCAAGGTGACGGTCGAAGAGGCGATCCGCATGATCACGACGGCGGACGTCCGTGACGCCGCCGACATCCTGCGCCCGGTCTTCGACGCCACCGGCGGCCAGGACGGCCGGGTGTCCATCGAGGTCGACCCGCGCCTGGCGCACCACACCAAGCCGACGGTCGCCGAGGCCAAGCAGCTCGCCTGGTTGGTCGACCGCCCCAACACGCTGATCAAGATCCCGGCCACGATGGGCGGCCTGCCGGCCATCACCGAGGTCATCGGCCTGGGCATCAGCGTCAACGTCACGCTGATCTTCTCGCTGGAGCGCTACCGCCAGGTCATGGACGCGTACCTGTCCGGCCTGGAGCAGGCCAAGGAGCGCGGCCTGGACCTGTCGAAGATCCACTCGGTGGCGTCCTTCTTCGTGTCCCGGGTGGACACCGAGATCGACAAGCGGCTCGACGCGCTCGGCACCGACGAGGCCAAGGCCGCCCGCGGCAAGGCGGGCCTCGCCAACGCGCGCCTCGCCTACCAGGCGTACGAGGAGGTCTTCGCCGGCGAGCGCTGGGCCGCGCTGGAGAAGGCGGGCGCCAACAAGCAGCGTCCGCTGTGGGCCTCCACCGGCGTGAAGGACCCCGCGTACAAGGACACCCTGTACGTGGACGACCTGGTGGCGCCGAACACGGTGAACACCATGCCGGAGGCGACCCTGTTCGCCGCCGAGGACCACGGCTCGATCACCGGCGACACGGTCACCGGCACGTACGAGCAGGCCCGCGCGGAGATCGACGCCGTCGAGAAGCTCGGCATCTCCTACGACGAGGTGGTCCAGCTCCTGGAGGACGAGGGCGTCGAGAAGTTCGAGGCGTCCTGGAACGACCTGCTCAAGTCGACCGAGGCGGAGCTGGAACGCCTCGCCCCCTCGGAGGGCTGAGAACTTGTCCCCCCTTTCCGGTTCCGGGGCCAACCCGCTCCGTGACCCCGCAGACCGACGGCTCCCGCGCATCGCGGGGCCGTCGGGCCTGGTCATCTTCGGCGTGACGGGCGATTTGTCCCGGAAGAAGCTCATGCCCGCCGTGTACGACCTCGCCAACCGGGGTCTGCTGCCGCCGGGCTTCTCGCTGGTCGGCTTCGCCCGCCGCGAGTGGGAGCACGAGGACTTCGCCCAGGAGGTCCACGACGCGGTCAAGGACCACGCCCGCACGCCCTTCCGCGAGGAGGTCTGGCAGCAGCTCGTCCAGGGCATGCGCTTCGTGCAGGGCACCTTCGACGACGACGACGCCTTCGAGCGCCTGCGCGCCACCATCGAGGAACTCGACAAGGCGCAGGGCACGGGCGGCAACTTCGCCTTCTACCTCTCGGTGCCGCCGCGCTCCTTCCCGGTGGTCATCCAGCAGCTGAAGAAGCACGGCCTGGCCGACCAGAAGAACGGCTCCTGGCGACGCGCCGTCATCGAGAAGCCCTTCGGCCACGACCTCGCCTCGGCCGAGGAGCTCAACAAGGTCGTCCACGAGGTCTTCGGCTCGGACCAGGTCTTCCGGATCGACCACTACCTCGGCAAGGAGACCGTCCAGAACATCCTGGCGCTCCGCTTCGCCAACACCATGTTCGAGCCGATCTGGAACCGGTCCTTCGTGGACCACGTGCAGATCACGATGGCCGAGGACATCGGCATCGGCGGCCGGGCCGGGTACTACGACGGCATCGGCGCCGCCCGTGACGTCATCCAGAACCACCTGCTCCAGCTCATGGCCCTGACGGCCATGGAGGAGCCGGCCTCCTTCGACGCGGACGCGCTGGCCGCCGAGAAGACCAAGGTGCTCGGCGCCGTCCGGCTGCCCAAGGACCTGGGCCGCGACACCGTGCGCGGTCAGTACGCGGCCGGCTGGCAGGGCGGCGAGAAGGCCGTCGGCTACCTCGAAGAGGACGGCATCGACCCCAAGTCGAAGACCGACACCTACGCGGCGATCAAGGTCGGCGTGGACAACCGCCGCTGGGCGGGCGTCCCGTTCTACCTGCGCACCGGCAAGCGGCTGGGCCGCCGGGTCACCGAGATCGCGGTGGTCTTCCAGCGGGCGCCGCACTCGCCCTTCGACTCCACCGCCACCGAGGAGCTCGGCGCCAACGCGATCGTCATCCGCGTCCAGCCGGACGAGGGCATCACGGTCCGCTTCGGCTCCAAGGTCCCCGGCACCTCCATGGAGATCCGGGACGTGTCGATGGACTTCGCCTACGGCGAGTCCTTCACGGAGTCCAGCCCCGAGGCCTACGAGCGGCTGATCCTCGACGTGCTGCTGGGCGACTCGAACCTCTTCCCCCGCACGGAAGAGGTGGAGCTGTCCTGGAAGATCCTCGACCCGATCGAGAAGTACTGGGACAAGAACGGCAAGCCCGCGCAGTACCCGTCGGGCACCTGGGGTCCCGTCGAGGCCGACGAGATGCTCGAGCGAGACGGACGGAGCTGGCGCCGGCCATGAAGACAGACCTCACGGACACCACCGCCAGCAAGATCAACAAGGCGTTGGTGCAGGGCCGCCGCGCGATAGGCACCCCCGCCGTCGGCATGGTGCTCACCCTCGTCGTCGTCACCGACGAGGAGAACGCCTACGACGCCCTCAAGGCCGCCGACGACGCGTCGCACGAGCACCCCTCGCGCACGCTGGTGGTCATCAAGCGCGTCTCGCGCTCCCCCCGGGGCCGCACCCAGTCCCGCCTCGACGCCGAGGTGCGGCTGGGCGCTGACGCCGGCAGCGGCGAGACCGTCGTCCTGCGGCTGTACGGCGAGGTGTCCGACCACGCCCAGTCGGTCGTCCTGCCGCTGCTGCTGCCGGACGCGCCGGTGGTGGTCTGGTGGTCGGTGGACGCCCCGCGCGACCCGGCGGGCGACCCGCTGGGCGCCCTGGGCCAGCGCCGGGTCACCGACAGCTACACGGCCGAGAAGCCCATCGAGGAGCTGCGGGCCCGGGCCGAGAGCTACGAGCCGGGCGACACCGACCTGGCGTGGGCCCGGATCACCCCGTGGCGCTCGATGCTGGCGGCCGCTCTCGACCAGGTCAGCTGCGAGATCGTGTCCGCCGAAGTGGCGGGCGAGGAGTCCAACCCGAGCGTCGAGCTGCTCGCCATGTGGCTGGCCGACCGGCTCCACGTCCACGTCCGGCGCGCGGTGTCGGCCGGTCCCGGACTGACCCAGGTCCGGATGGAGACCACCGGCGGCCCGATCACGCTGCACCGGTCGGACGGGGCGATGGCCACCCTGGCGCTGCCGGGCCAGCCGGACCGGGCGGTGGCGCTCAAGCGGCGCGAGACGTCGGAGCTGCTCGCGGAGGAGCTGCGCCGGCTCGACCCGGACGACACCTACGCGTCCGCGCTGCGCTTCGGCGTGGACCGGCTCGGCGGCCAGTCGGCCGCGGAGCGCGAGGCGGAGCGGGCCGCGGCCGCCGCCCAGCCCACGCCGGCCCTGCCGGTGCGCACGGTGCCGGACCCGGCCGCCCCGGCGGACAGCGCCGACGACGCCGCGCCGGCCCGCCCGGCCGCAGCCCCGGCGAGCCCGGGCGACGCCGACCGGCCTTCGCCGGCGCAGATGCCCCCGGTCAGGAAAGCGGATCCGCAGTGAACACCCCCCAGCTGGTCGTGCACCACGACAAGGAGCTGATGGCGCAGGCCGCGGCGGCCCGGCTGATCACGAAGATCGTGGACGCCCAGGCCTCCCGGGGTGTGGCGTCCGTGGTCCTCACGGGCGGCCGCAACGGCAACGGGCTGCTCGCCGCGCTGGCGGCCGCGCCCGCCCGGGACGCCGTCGACTGGAGCCGTCTCGACCTGTGGTGGGGCGACGAGCGGTTCCTGCCCGAGGGCGACCCGGAGCGCAACGTCACGCAGGCCCGCGAGGCCCTGCTGGACTCGGTGCCCGTGGACCCGAAGCGCGTGCACGCCATGCCCGCGTCCGACGGTCCGCACGGCGCGGACGTGGAGGCGGCCGCGGTCGCCTACGCCGAGGAGCTGGCCCGCGCCGCGGGCCCGGAGAACCACGGCGCCGTGCCCGCGTTCGACGTCCTGATGCTGGGCGTCGGCCCGGACACCCATGTGGCCTCGCTCTTCCCGGAGCTGCCGGCCGTGCGGGAGACCGAGCGCACGGTGGTCGGCGTGCGCGGGGCGCCCAAGCCCCCGCCCAACCGGGTCACCCTCACCCTCCCCGCGATCCGGGCGGCCCGTGAGGTGTGGCTGCTCGCGGCCGGCGAGGACAAGGCGCAGGCGGCGGCGATCGCGCTGTCCGGCGCGGGCGAGATCCAGGCCCCGGCGGCGGGAGCGCGCGGCAGGTCCCGCACGCTGTGGCTGCTGGACTCCGCGGCGGCCTCCCGGCTGCCGCGGTCGCTGTACCCGCCGGCTTCGGCGTGAGCGAGGGGCGGCGGGTACAGCGACCGCGGCAGCCGGGAGGC
>NZ_JAHHIT010000045.1:43373-72546 GCF_024539675.1 Streptomyces hilarionis
GGCTTGCGGCCCCCGCCGCCCCTCGCCGCCCCGTCCGGCTCCTCGCGGCGCCTGCTCTCCCGGAGCGGAACTCCCGCTCGGGCCGCCCTACTTGACGGACCCCGCCATCACTCCCTGCACGAAGTGCCGCTGGAAGGCGAAGAACACGGCCACCGGCACGACGAGGGACAGGAACGCCCCCGGCGCCAGCACGTCGATGTTGCTGCCGAACTGCCGTACCTGGGATTGCAGGGCGACGGTCAGGGGCTGGGCGGAGCTGTCGGCGAACAGCAGGGCGACGAGCATGTCGTTCCAGACCCACAGGAACTGGAAGATGGCGAGGCTGGCGATCGCCGGCCGGCCCACCGGCAGCACCAGCCGGGTGAAGATCCGCCACTCGCTCCCGCCGTCCATCCGCGCGGCCTCCAGCATCTCCTTCGGCATCTCGGCGAAGTAGTTGCGCAGCAGGAACACCGCGAACGGCAGCCCGTAGGCCACGTGGAACAGCACCACGCCGGGGATCGTGCCGAACAGCCCCAGCTGCCCGAAGAGTTTGGCCACCGGCAGCAGCCCGATCTGCACCGGCACCACCAGCAGCGCCACCACGCCGAGGAAGACGGCGTCGCGGCCGGGGAAGTCCAGCCAGGCGAACGCGTATCCGGCCAGCGCCGCGAGCACCACCACCAGGACGGTCGTCGGCACCGAGATCAGCACCGTGTTCCAGAAGGCCCGGGTCATGCCCGAGTCGGCGAGCAGCGCCGAGTAGTTGTCGAAGGACAGCTGACGGGGGGCGGTGAACACGGTCCACCAGCCGCCCTTCGCGGTGTCCTGGGCGGACCGCAGCGAGGACAGGAACAGTCCCGCCAGCGGGGTCGCCCAGACCAGGCCGACCACCACGAGGAGGATCTGCACGACACCGTTGCCCAGGCCGCGCCGTACCGCGTTCATCGCTGACTCCTTCGGAAGCGGCGGACGTTGAAGACCATGGCCGGGACCACGAGGAGCAGCAGCAGGACGCCGAGGGCGCTGCCCAGCCCCTGGTTGTTGCCGCCGCCGAACGACACCAGCCACATCTGTGTCGCGAGGACGGTCGCGTCCTGCTGCACGGGGCCCGGCGCGATGATGTAGACGAGGTCGAACACCTTCATCACGTTGATCACCAGCGTCACGAAGACCACGGTCAGGACCGGCGCCAGCAGGGGGACGGTGATCCGGCGGAAGATCTGCCACTCGTTCGCGCCGTCCATGCGCGCCGCCTCGAGCGCGTCGCGGGGCAGCGCCGCGAGCCCCGCGCCGATCAGGACCATGGCGAAGCCGGTCCAGATCCACAGGTACGCCCCGATGATCGCCGGTGTGACGAGGGCGGGCCCGAGCCAGGAGACGCCGTCGTAGGGCCGGGCGAAGTTCGACGCGGGCAGCGTCAGCGTGTACGAGCCCGCGCTCAGTGCGGGGAAGGAGAAGGAGCCGTCCGCGGCCGTGGTGGTGCTCGCGACCGTCCGGCCGTCGCGCACCGCCTCGACCTCGGCCCGCGGCAGCCCGCTCTCTCGGGGGTCGACCCTGCCCCGTTCTCCTCCGCCGCCGGGGGTGAAGTCGAGGTAGACGACGCCGCGCAGCTCGCCGGGCGCGGCCTTGCGGGCGGCGGCCGGGCCGGCGGGGCGGGCGTCCGCGGGCAGGTCCTTCGGCGGGACGCCGACCAGCGGGAGGGCGAGGGAGTTCCCGGGCGGGACGCCCGTGCCCGTCCGGTAGGAGCCGTCCGGGCTCCGGGTCAGCGTTCCGCCCTCGCGGGCCCGGCCCTCGGGGTACGGCGAGGTGCCCCGGAACGCGTCGTGGACGGAGACGACGGCGGCGTTCAGGACGCCCTTGTCCGGGTCCTCGTCGTAGGCCAGCCGGAAGATGATGCCCGCGGCGAGGAAGGACACCGCCATCGGCATGAACAGCAGCAGCTTGAACGCCGTCGCCCAGCGGACCTTCTCCACCAGGACGGCGAGGACGAGGCCGAGGCCGGTGAGCAGGGCCGGGGCCACGACGACCCAGACGGCGGTGTTGCGCACGGCGTTGAGGGTGGCCGGGTCGCGGAACATCTCGGTGTAGTTCTCACCGCCCACGAAGCGGGTGCCGGACGCGTCGAAGAAGCTGCGGCCGATGGAGAACAGCACGGGGTAGACGACGAGCGCGCCGAGCAGGAGCAGCGCCGGGAACGCGAAGAGCAGGGCGATGATCCGGCCTCGCCGCCGGGGGCGCGGGCCGCGGGCGGCCGCGACGGGCGGCGGGTCCGTCTCCTTCACGAGGGTCGCGGTCATGGCCGTCAGCCCTTGTAGGCCTTGGCGGCCGCGGTCTCGAGCGCTGCCGCGGTCCCCTTCGGGTCGGACGGGTCGCGCAGGAAGTCCTGGAGCAGCTTCCACTCCCCCGCGCCCTTGGTGCCGCCGAAGGCCGCCGGCGCCTGGTCGGACATGTCGAAGCGGACCGAGTCCCCGGCGCCGACGAGGGACCTGGCGGTCGCCCGGGTGACGTCGTCGCCGTAGGAGGCGAGGTCGAGGGCCTTGTTCGGGGACAGGAAGCCGCCGGCCTTCGCCCACACGGCCGCGGCCTCGGGGGTGGCCAGGTACTCCAGGAGCGCCATGCCGGCCTTGGTGTTCTTGCCGTCCTTCAGGACGACGGCCGCGTCGCCGCCGCTGACCACCGGGGCCTTGCCGCCGTCGACCGCGGGGAAGGGGAAGAAGTTCGCGTCCTGGCCTATGGTTCTGCCGAACTGGTCCTTGGCGACCCCGGCGACGAAGTCGCCCTCGTAGACCATGCCGGCCGCGGGCTCCGGCCCGAACACCTTCTCCACCGAGCCCGGGAAGTCGGTGTTCAGGGCCCCCTTCCGACCGCCCGCGACGAGCTGCTCGTCCTTGAACAGTGCGGCGAGCGTGCCGAGCGCGCGGACCACGGACGCGTCGGTCCACGGGAGCTTGTGGGCGGCGAGGGCGTCGTACTTGGCGGGTCCGGCCTGGGAGAGGTAGACGTTCTCGAACCAGTCGGTGAGCGTCCAGCCGTCCTGCCCGGCCACGGAGAAGGCGGCGAGACCGGAGTCGGAGACGGTGTGCCCGGCCTTGAGCAGGTCGGCGTAGGTGGTGGGCGGCTCGACGCCGGCCTGGGTGAGGGCTTCGGGGCTGTACCAGACGGTCGACTTGTGGGCGGCCTTGAAGTAGAGGCCGTACAGGGTGCCGTCGACGCTGCCGTAGTTCTTCCACACGTGCGCGTAGTTGCCGTCGACGGCCTTGCGGGCGGTCGGGGACAGCGGCGTGAGCCAGCCGTTCTTCGCGAACTGCTGCAACACGCCGACCTGGGGGACCATGACGACGTCGGGTGCGTTGCCGCCCTCGATCTTGCTGCCGACGACGGTGGAGACGTTGTCGCCGGTGGAGACGAACTGCGTCTTGGCGCCGGTCTTCTCGCTGAACGCGTCCAGCACCTTCTGGAAGTTCTTCTGTTCGCTGCCGGACCAGACGCCGGCGACGGTGACGGTCTGGCCGCCGAGGGCCTGGTCGCCGCCGCCGGCCGCGACCGGTTCGCCGCCTCCGCAGGCGGTGGCGCCGAGCGCGAGGACCAGGGCGGTGCAGCCGGTGAGCCAGGTGGTGCGTCGTCGCATCATCGTTGATGTCCCTTCGGGGATGGGGAAATGACGGTCGATCGGGCCGTGCGGGAAGGTCCTGCGTCGGTCGGGGTCAGAGGTCGGTGAGCCACCAGGCGGCCGTCGAACCGGGGAGCACCCCGGACGGGCAGGGGCCGCTGGACAGCAGCGGGGTGCCGGAGACCGGTGCGGACACCGGCGCCGTGCCGAAGTTGACGGCGCAGACGAGGCCGTCGCCGCGGGTGAAGCCGAGGACGCCGGGGGCGCTCTCCAGCCAGTGCAGCGAGCCCTCGCCCAACTGGTCGAGCGAGGCGCGCAGTTGGAGGCCGTCGCGGTACAGGTGCCAGAAGGAGCGGGTGTCGGCGAGGGCGCGGTCGGTGGCGTACTCGGCGAAGTACTCGGGCTGCGGCAGCCAGGGCCTCGCGCCCTCGGCGCCGGAGGTGAAGCCGAACGGCGAGGCCTGTCCGGACCAGGGCAGCGGCACCCGGCAGCCGTCGCGGATGCGGGCGCGGCTGCCGGTGCGGTGGAAGATCGGGTCGGTGAGGACGTCGTCGGGCAGGTCGACGACCTCGGGCAGGCCCAGCTCCTCGCCCTGGTAGATGTACGCGGCGCCGGGCAGGGCCAGCATCAGCAGCGCGGCGGCCCGGGCGCGGGCGGGGCCGAGGCCGCTGCCCTCGGTGGCGGGTTCGCCGTAGCGGGTGACGGTGCGGACCTGGTCGTGGTTGTTGAGGACCCAGGTGACGGTGGAGCCGGTGCCGGCGATGTCCTGCATGGCCTCGCAGATGACCTTGCGGAAGGCGCCGGCGTCCCAGGGGGCGCTGAGCAGGTCGAAGAAGAAGGCCTGGTGGAGCTCGTCCGGCCGGACGTAGCGGGCGTGTTCGCGGGCGGTGGGCACGGACACCTCGCCGACCAGCAGGCGTTCGCGTCCGTCGCGCGCGGCGTACGCGTCGCACACCGAGCGCCAGTGCCGCCACACCCCGTGCACCTCGGGCTGGTTCCAGGCGAGCGGGTTGACCGAGTCGCGGGTGCGGGCGTCGGCCTCAGGGTCCGGGGAGTCGGGCAGGTCGGGGTGCTTGAAGAGGCCGGCCGCCACGTCGATGCGGAAGCCGTCGACGCCCCGGTCGAGCCAGAAGCGCAGCGTCCGGTCGAACTCGGCGGCCACCTCGGGGTTGCGCCAGTTCCAGTCCGGCTGCTCGGGCGTGAACATGTGCAGGTACCACTGGCCGGGCCGGCCGTGGTGGTCGGTGACCCGGCTCCAGGCCGGGCCGCCGAACATGGCGTGCCAGTTGTTGGGCGGCTCGTCGCCGTGCGGGCCGCGGCCGTCGGCGAAGTGGAAGCGGGCGCGGGCCGCGCTGCCGGGGCCGGCCGCGAGGGCCTCGCGGAACCAGGGGTGCTCGCTGGAGCAGTGGTTGGGGACGATGTCCAGGAGCACCCGGACGCCGAGCCGGCGGGCGGCCGCCATCAGCAGGTCGAACTCGGCGAGGTCGCCGAAGACGGGATCGACGTCGCGGTAGTCGGCGACGTCGTAGCCGTGGTCGTGCTGCGGCGAGGGGTAGAAGGGGCTCAGCCAGATCCCGTCGACGCCGAGCTTCTTGAGGTACGGCAGTCCGGCCCTGACCCCGGCGAGATCGCCGATGCCGTCGCCCGTGCTGTCCAGGAAGCTGCGGACGTAGACCTGGTAGATCACGGCGTCACGCCACCAAGGGAGCCTGTTCAACCCATTGACCCGTCTGTGTGAAAACCCTGCGGCAAGGCCTGCGGCAACCCGGCGGTGAGCGCGGCAGCGAGCCCTGCGGTTATGCATGCATGTTAAGTAGCCATGTCGCGCGGGTGTCAATGAGAAGGCGGAAGCTACCGAGGAGTTGGGTATCCATATCGGGACGTAACCGGTCACCGCGCGGCAAGGTGAGGCCGTCGCGTTACCTAACATGTAACTAGAAGAGCTGCGGCGCGCCCCTCGACGCCCCCGGCGGCGGACCTGCCGGCGGTCGGGTGGTCAGCGGTCCGAGAGGGCCGCGAGCTCGCGCGCGAGCCGCCGCACGGCGTCCTCGGGCGTCCCGTGCCCGGTCATCGCGTCCCGCACGACCGCCTGCACGACCAGGCTCACCTGGTCGTACCGCGCGCTCTTGGGGCGCGGCGCGGCCCGCATGACGCTCGCGCGCAGGGTCGGCAGATACGGGAAGGCGCGCACCAGCGCGGGATCGTCGTACAGCGCGGCGCGCACGGGCGGCAGCGCGCCGCGCACGAGGACCTGCCGCTGGACGGCCTCGCCGGTCAGGTAGGCGATCAGCCGCGCGGCCGAGTCGGGATGGCGCGCATGGGTGCCGACGGCCAGGTTGGAGCCGCCCAGGACGCTCCGGCCCGGCCCGTCGGGCCCGGGCAGCGGGACGGCGCCGATCCTGCCCGCGACCGGGGAGCCCGGGGCGGACGCGACGGCGTAGGCGTAGGGCCAGTTGCGCAGGAAGAGCAGGCGGCCGTCGCGGAAGGCCTGCTTGGACTCCTCCTCCTTGTACGTCAGCGCCCGTTTCGGTATCCAGCCCTCGCGCACTCCCCGGGCGAGGAACCCGATGCCCTCGCGGGCGGCCGCCGAGTTCACGGTGACGCGGGCGCCCTCGTCGCCGAGGATCGAGCCGCCGGCCGAGTAGACGGCCTCGGCCGCGTTCACCGTGAGGCCCTCGTAGGGCAGGAACTGGCCCGCGTAGCCGTCGAGCCCGTGCCTCGGGGCGATGGTCCTCGCGTCGTGCTCCAGCTCGGCCCAGGTGCGCGGCGCGGGCACGCCCTCCGCGGCGAGGACGTCCTTGCGGTACAGGAGCAGGCCGGCGTTGGTCACGTACGGGACGGCGTAGAGGCGTCCGTCGTAGGTCGCGGTGTCGACGACCGGCCGCAGGAACGACTTCAGGGGGAAGCGGTCGCGCGGGAGCGGGCGGATCCAGCCGGCGGCGGCGAACTCCGAGGTCCAGCTGACGTCGATGTTCAGGACGTCGAACCGGCCGCGGTCGCCGCCGCGCAGGTCGGTGGCCATCTGCGCGTGGGTCTCGTCCGCGGAGTCCGGCAGCTCCACCAGGGTGACCTTCTCGCCGGGGTGGGTGCGGTTCCATCCCTGGAGGAGGGGTCCGAGGTAGCCGGTGAGGTCTCCGGCGGTGGCCAGGGTGAGCGGGCCGCGGTCCCCCGGGGAGCCGTCGTCGGCGTGCGCGCCGGAGGCGACGTAACCGGTCAGGACCACCGCCAGGACGAGCAGGCCCCTACCGGCGGCGTGGATCCACCGCATAGGTTCCTCCCTGTACACCGGCGCCGGGCGCCCTCGCCCTCCGTCAGGGGCCATGTATACCTGTTAGGTATGGGCGATACTAGGGCCTGGAGCACATTACGCAGACTAGGAGGACAGCACGAGTGCGCCTGCCCCTCCTGGCTCTCCTCGCGCGCGGCCCGGCCCACGGTTACGAGCTCAAGCAGGACCTTGAGCAACTGCTGGGGTCCGCGTACCCTCAGCCGAACGTCGGCCAGATCTACGTGACCCTCGGCCGTCTCGAGAAGACGGGACTGATCGAGGGCGAAGAGGTCGAGCAGTCGAGCCGGCCCAACAAGAAGATCTACCACCTCACCGACGCCGGCCGGGACGAGCTGCGCGCCTGGTACGAGGAGACGGCGGACGAACCGCGGGTGCGGGACGAGTTCTTCATGAAACTGGCCCTCGCCCCGCAGACCGGTCTCGCCGACCAGATCGCCCTCATCAACCGACAACGGCGCCAGTACCTGACGACCATGCGCACCCTGTCGAAACTGGCCGCCGCCGAGAACCGCGACAACCGCGTCGCGCACCTCCTGATCGAGGGCGCGATGCTGCACCTGCAAGCCGACCTCGACTGGCTGGAACGGTGTCAGGAAGAGCTGGAGGAGCCGAGTTGAGCGACAGTCCCGCTCCCCTGCTGCGCGCCGAGCGGCTGGTCAAGACCCACCACGGCGAAGGCTCCCCGGCGCACGCCGTGCGCGGGGTCGACCTGCGCGTGCGCCGCGGCGAGTTCGTGGCGGTCACCGGTCCGTCCGGCGCCGGGAAGTCGACGCTGCTGCACCTGCTGGGCGGGTTGCAGCGTCCGGACAGCGGCAGCCTCTGGCTGGACGGCGAGTGCACCGACGGCTACTCCGAGGCGCGCTGGGCGGTCGAGCGCAGGAAACGCATCGGCATCGTCTTCCAGTTCTTCAACCTGGTCTCCGATCTGTCGGTCGCCGACAACGTGGAACTCCCGGCCCTGCTCGCCGGGGCCTCGCCCCGCCGCGCCCGGGCCGAGCGGGGCGAGCTGCTGGCCGAACTCGGGCTCGCGGGCAAGGAACGGAGCATGCCCGGCGAGCTCTCCGGCGGCGAGCAGCAGCGGGTCGCGCTGGCCCGGGCGCTGGTGAACCATCCGCCGCTGCTGCTCGCGGACGAGCCGGCGGGGAGTCTGGACAGCAAGGGCACCCGCGAGGTGATGCGGCTGCTCACCCGCTTCCACGGGCGCGGGCAGACGATCGTCCTGGTCACGCACGACGCCCGGCTGGCCAGCGCCGCCGACCGGGTGATCAGCTTCTTCGACGGCCGGATCGCCGACGACGCCGCACTGGACGCCGTGCCCGCCCGCGGCACGGGGACCTCCGGCGTGCTGGAACTCAGGGACTAGACATGCCGGTGGACGACCGCCGCGCCGCGCGGCGCGAGACGAGGGGCTGAGCCGGTGCGAGCCGTCCTGCGCTGGGCGCACTCCGATCTGCGCACCCACCGCGGCGAGGCGCTGTTCCTCGTCCTGGCCACCGCCGGCATCGTCGGGTCGCTGCTGCTGGCCATGGCGTTGTTCGGGTACGCCACCAACCCCTGGCAGCGGGTGTTCACCCAGGCGCACGGCGCGCACGTCTCTCTGCACACCGGCCCGTCCGCCCGGGTGGGGAAGCTGGCCGGGCTGGACGGCGTCGAGTCGGTGGCCGGCCCCTATCCCACCGGGTCCGCGACCGTCGTCTCGCGCGGCGCGCGCGCCTCCGTAGAACTGCGCGGCACGCCCGCGCGACCCGCCATGGGCCGGCCGCTGCTCACGTCCGGCTCCTGGCTGGACCCCGACGACGCCGACGGCGTGGTCCTGGAGAGCCGGCTCGCCCGCGCGCTGCTGGCCGAGCCCGGCGACACCCTCACCCTGCCGGGCACCGCGCGCAGGCTGACCGTCCGCGGCGTCGCCGACAGCGCGGAACCGCGCTACCGCCCGGGCGAGCGGCCCGGACTGGTCTGGGCGCTGCCGTCCGCCGTCCCCGACCCGCGCGGCGAGGTGATCGGACTGCGGCTGTCGGATCCCGACGACACCGACTACATCGTGCAGCGGGCGGTCACCGTGCTCGGCTCCGGCACGGTCGACGAGGTCTCGACGTGGCAGCAGGCGCGGGCCGAGGCGCAGGGCGACAACCGCCTCCTCGGACAGGTGCTGGCCCTGTTCGGGCTCGGCGCGCTGATCGCCGCGGGGCTCGCCGTGCACGGGGCGATCGCCACCCGCATCCGCGGCCATCTGCGGGACATCTCCGTCCTGAAGGCGATCGGGTTCACGCCGGGCCAGGTGGTCCGCGTCTTCCTGTTCCAGCACCTGGCGTACGCGCTGCTGGGAGCCGTGGCCGCGGCGGCCCTCATCTCGGCGCTGGGCAGCCGGATCCCGGGGCGCTTCGGCGACGCGGTCGGCGTGTGGCAGGGGCTGCCGGCCACCCCCGCGGCGCTGGTCGCGGTGCCCGCGGGGGCGGTCCTGTTCATCGGCGCGACGACCGGTCTGGCGGCCTGGCGGGCCGGGCGGGTGCCGCCGGTCCCGGTGCCGCGGCCCGTCGGCGCGGCCGGCGGGGCCCTGTCGGGCGTGGCGCGCCGGGCGCTCGGGCTGCGGCTCCCGCCCGCGCTGGTGCTCGGCTGGCACAAGGCGTTCGCCAGGCGTCCGCGCTCGCTGGCGACGGTGGCCCGGCTGGCGCTGCCGCTGCTGCTGATCGTGGTCGCGATGAGCGCCTGGACCACCATCGACCGCTTCCGCAGCAGCCCCGAGCAGGTCGGCCTCCCGGCGGCGCTCAGCGTCCGCGCCGACTCGGGTCTGAGCGGCCCGGACGCCCTGGCCGTGCTGGAGCGCGATCCGCAGGTGGCCGCCGCCTACCCCGGCGCGCAGGTCGCGGCCCTGGTCCCGGGCCAGACGGCCACCATCGCCCTGCGCGGCCTCGGCACCGGCCGGGCACCGTACCCGTACGCCCTGGCGGAGGGCGACCGGCCGCACGGCCGCGACGAGGCGGTGGCCGGGCAGGGGCTGCTCGACCTGCTCGACGTGCGGGTGGGCGACTGGGTGCGGGTGACCGTCGGCGAGCAGCCGCAGATCCTGCACATCGTCGGCCGCAGCATCGAGCCGGAGAACGCCGGACGAGTCATCTCCACCTCGCTGGACACCCTGCGGGAGAACGACCCCGCCCTGGGCGCCACCCTCTACCAGTTGCGGCTGCGCCCCGACGCGGACCCGCGCGAGGTCGCCGGCCGGCTGACCGCCGCAGGGCAGGGCCATCTGGACGTGCACACCGTGAGCAACCCGGCCGACGGGCTCTCCTCGCTGCGGGCGGTGGTCGCGGGCCTGATCGCCGTGCTCGCGCTGATCGGGCTCATCGAACTGCTCACCGTGATCGGCGGCACGGTGCGCGAGGGCGAGCGGGACCTGCTCGCGCTCAAGGCGGTGGGGCTGTCCCCCCGGCAGATCACCGCGGTCACGGTCACGGCGACCGGCTGCACCGCCTCGGCCGCGGTCCTGGCCGCCACCGCCGTGGGCGCGCCGTTCGCGCGGTGGCTGATCGACGTCCAGGGCAGGTCGAGCGGCATCGGCGCCGGGATCGCGCAGGGACCCTCGCCCGCCCTGCTGGCGCTGTTCGCCGCCGCGGCGGTGCTGGGCGCGGCCGCCCTCGCCGCGCTCCCGGCGTCCCGCGCGGCCCGGCGCCGCCTGGCGGACACCCTGAGCGCGGTGGCCTGAGCGCGGTGGCCTGAGCACGGTGGCCCGAGCGCGGTGGCCCGGACGCCGAGGCCTCGGCGCGCCCGGGTCCGAGGAGGGAGCCGACGGCCCGCGAACCGTCGCCCCCCCCCCTGCGGCGCGCATCGGTTCTGCCGCGCCTCCGGCTCCGTCAACGGCCTCGCAGTTCCCGGTACTTGGCGACCAGGGCCCGGGTGGAGGCGTCCAGTCCGGGGACCTCGGCGCCCTCGGTGAGCGCGGGCTCGACGCGCTTGGCGAGGACCTTGCCGAGCTCCACGCCCCACTGGTCGAAGGAGTCGATGTTCCACACCGCGCCCTGGACGAACACCTTGTGCTCGTAGAGCGCGACGAGCTGTCCGAGGACGGAGGGCGTCAACTCGCGGGCGAGGATCGTGGTCGTGGGGTGGTCGCCCTTGAACGTCCTGTGGGCCACCAGCTCCTCCGGCACGCCCTCCGCGCGCACCTCCTGCGGTGTCTTGCCGAAGGCCAGCGCCTGCGTCTGGGCGAAGAAGTTGGCCATCAGCAGGTCGTGCTGCGCCCGGAGTTCGTCGCGGAGCCCGGCGAGCGGCTCGGCGAAGCCGATGAAGTCGGCCGGGACGAGCTTGGTGCCCTGGTGGATCAACTGGTAGTAGGCGTGCTGCCCGTTGGTGCCCGGCGTGCCCCAGACGACGGGGCCGGTCTGCCAGCGCACCTGTTCGCCGTCCCGGTCGACGGACTTGCCGTTGGACTCCATGTCGAGCTGCTGGAGGTAGGCGGCGAACTTGGACAGGTAGTGGCTGTAGGGCAGCACGGCGTGCGACTGGGCGTCGTGGAAGTTGCCGTACCAGATGCCGAGCAGGCCCAGCAGCAGGGGGACGTTGGACTCGGGGGGCGCGGTCCTGAAGTGCTCGTCGACCAGGTGGAAGCCGTCGAGCATCTCGCGGAAGCGGTCGGGCCCGACGGCGATCATCAGGGAGAGGCCGATGGCCGAGTCGTAGGAGTAGCGGCCGCCGACCCAGTCCCAGAACTCGAACATGTTGGCGGGGTCGATGCCGAACTCGGCGACCTTCTCGGCGTTCGTCGACAGCGCGACGAAGTGCCGGGCGACGGCCGCCTCGTCGGTCAGCGCGTCCAGCAGCCAGCCGCGCGCCGACGTGGCGTTGGTGATCGTCTCGATGGTGGTGAACGTCTTGGACGCGATGACGAACAGCGTCTGCGCCGGGTCCAGGTCGCGGGTGGCCTCGTGCAGGTCGGCGCCGTCCACGTTGGACACGAAACGGACCGTGAGGTCGCGGTCGGTGAAGCCGCGCAGCGCCTCGTAGGCCATGGCGGGGCCCAGGTCGGAACCGCCGATGCCGATGTTGACGACGTTGCGGATGCGCTGCCCGGTGTGGCCGGTCCAAGCGCCGGAGCGGACGCGGTCGGCGAAGTCGGCCATGCGGTCCAGCACGGCGTGCACCGCGGGGACGACGTTCTCGCCGTCGACCTCGATCACGGCGTCGCGCGGGGCGCGCAGGGCGGTGTGCAGGACCGCGCGGTCCTCGGTGGTGTTGATCTTCTCGCCGCGGAACATGGCGTCCCTGAGGCCGAAGACGTCGGTCGCCGCGGCCAGCTCCCGCAGGAGCCGCAGCGTCTCGTCGGTGACGAGGTGCTTGGAGTAGTCGATGTGCAGGTCCCCGACCCGCAGCGTGTATCCGGCGGCGCGCTCGGGGTCGGCGTCGAACAGCTCGCGCAGCCGCACCTCGGCGAGCTTCGCGCGGTGTTCGGCCAGAGCGGTCCACTCGGGCGTCCGGTCGAGCCTCGTACGGCCGTCTGCGTTCATGTCGGACTTCAGCCCTTCCTCACCTGTCCGTGCCGTCTCGCACGGCTCGTCCCGCCGGTCCCAACCTAGTTGATCAGGGGGCGA
Source organism: Streptomyces hilarionis (assembly GCF_024539675.1). Taxonomy (GTDB): domain Bacteria; phylum Actinomycetota; class Actinomycetes; order Streptomycetales; family Streptomycetaceae; genus Streptomyces; species Streptomyces hilarionis. The sequence continues at coordinate 55,837 of NZ_JAHHIT010000045.1, forward strand.
CGCGAGCCGTCGCGGCGCCGTCCAGCGGTTCACCGACAGGTACGTCCGCCCGGGCCGCGGGTATCAACGCGGCGACGGCCAGTGCGAAGAGCGCGGCGGCGAGCAGGGCGGGCGCGTTCGGTCCGAAGGCCCGGGCCGCCGCTCCGCCGAGCAGCGCTCCCGTCGGGGCGCCGGAGGTGGAGGCCGTCCGGAACGCGGCGGAGACGCGGCCCAGCATGCCGGCGGGGCTGCGCTGCTGCATCAGCGTCGTCTGGTGGACGTTCCACACCATGCCCATGGAGCCGAGCAGCAGCATGCCCGCGCACAGGGCGGCCAGGTGCTGCACGGCGCCCATGAGGAGCAGCGACGCGGTCTGGACCGTCCCGGCGAGCAGCAGGGACCGGGCCCGGCCGACACGGCGGGCCATCCGCTGGGCGAGGAGACCGCCGGCGAGGCTGCCGAGCGCGTAGACCGTCATGGCGACGGCGAACCCGGTGTCGCCCGCGTGCAGCCAGCGCGTCACGTGCAGCACCAGGGTGGCGATCAGGGCGCCCATGCCGACGTTGCACACCAGGGTGGCCAGGCAGACCGGCCGCAGGACGCGGTCGCGCCACAGGTGACGCAGGCCGTCGGCGATCTCGGCGCGCAGCGTGCTGCCCGCCGGGCGCGGCTCCCGCTCGGGCGGCCGCACCCGCAGGGACGCCACCAGTGCCGCGGCCAGCAGATACGTGCCCGCGTCGGCCACGAACGGCACGCACGCGCCGAGGCCGAGCAGCAACGGCACGAACGGGCCGGCCAGCAGGCCGCCCGCGAGCTGCTGGCCGGTCATCAGACGGGCGTTGGCCCCGCCGAGGGCCTCCGCGTCCACCAGGGAGGGCAGCAGGGCGGTGGACGCGTTGTCGAAGAGCGTCTGCAACGTGGTCAGTAGGAAGGCGAGGGCCAGCAGCAGGGGGACGGAGGCGTGACCGAGGGCCACGACGAGCGCGAAGGCGCCGACGAGCAGACCGCGTGCGGTGTCCACGGCCCACATGGCGCGCCGCTGGTCGACCCGGTCGGCGAGGGCTCCGCCGAGCAGCCCGAACAACAGCCAGGGGAGATAGGCGCAGGCGGTGACGGAGGCGATGACCACGGGGTCGTCCGTGAGCCGCACGGCGAGCAGGGGCAGCGCGGTGGTGCGCAGCGCGTCCCCGAAGCGCGAGACCACCGCGGCGCTCCACAGCCGCCCGAACCCCCCGCGCCATGCCGGCGCACGCCTGTGCGCAAGTCCGACCGTCGCCACAACTCCCCCTCACGGCCACCCGGTTCACCGCAGAGACGGGAACCGCTGGGAAAACCGTAGAGGGCGCCACTGACAGTCGGTCCGCGGACGGGCGGCAGCCCGGCCCCGCCACGACTGCGGCCAGGCTCCCTGAGGCGCCCGGCCGGTCCTGCTGCTAGATCTCGCCGCGCAGTTTGGCGAGCGCCTCGGCGAGGATCGCCTCGCCGTCCGCGTCGCTGCGCCGCTCCCGCACATACGCGAGGTGCGTCTTGTAGGGCTCGGTGCGCGGCGGGTCCGGGGGGTTGTCCCGGTCCTGCCCGGCCGGGAACCCGCAGCGGGGGCAGTCCCAGGTGTCGGGGACCTGCGCGTCGCTGGCGAAGCTGGGCTGCGTCTCGTGTCCGTTGGAGCACCAGAAGGAGATGCGCAGACGCGGCGCGGACTCGCCCCGCTCGGCCTCGCCCATCGGCCCCGCCCCGACCCGGCTTCCTCGGATCGCGTTGCCACTTGCCACGGTCGTAACTCCCTGCGTGATGGTGCCGCGAAGCGAGTCGGCGTTTCGCTTCGCTGCGAGCGCCTCAGTCTACGTAAGGCCCAACGCGCGTCCAGTGCTTGGAGTTACAGCTTCCACACCTGGACGCAAGCCCCATGATAGGCCGCGCTCAGCTGCGCGTACCGAACATGGGGCGTTACGTACCGGAATGTGCGTGCCTGTGAGAAGCTGATCAGTTGTTCGTCTTCATCACGATGCAGAGAACGATGATGCAGGTGAACCAGAGCAGCCCGACGACCACGGTGATGCGGTCGAGGTTGCGCTCGGCGACCGAGGAGCCGCCGACGGAGGACTGCATGCCGCCACCGAACATGTCGGAGAGGCCGCCGCCCTTCCCCTTGTGCATCAGCACCAGCAGCATCAGCAGCAGGCTGAAGACGATCAGGGCGATCGAGAACCCCAAAACCACGGCTGGACCAACTTCCTCGGATTCGGATGACGCATTGGGCGAACGGTTCGGACGACAGGGGCACAGCGTCGTTGTCCCGGTGCGGCTCGGCCGCTCGGCGCTGTGCCCCCGCAAGGGTACGACGGATCGCCGCTACCGCATACTCACAGCTCGGATCACCGCACGATCACCCGGGGATCACTGGTCGCGGAAACGCACGATCTTGACGAACTCGTCCGCGTCCAGCGAGGCGCCGCCGACCAGCGCGCCGTCGATGTCGGCCTGCGCCATGATCTCGGCGACGTTGCCGGACTTCACGGAGCCGCCGTACTGGATGCGGACCTTGTCGGCCAGCTCCTGGGTGTACAGCTCGGCGACCTTGCCGCGGATGGCCGCGCAGACCTCCTGCGCGTCCTCGGCGCCGCAGACCTTGCCGGTGCCGATGGCCCACACCGGCTCGTAGGCGATCACGACCGTCTCGGCCTGCTCGGCCGGCAGGTCCTTCAGACCGCCTTCGACCTGGGCGAGCGTGTGGGAGACGTGGTTGCCCGCCTCGCGGACGTCCAGTTCCTCGCCCACGCACAGGATCGGGGTCAGGCCGTGCTTGTAGGCGGCCTTGACCTTGGCGTTGACGATCTCGTCGGTCTCGTCGTGGTACTGGCGGCGCTCGGAGTGGCCGACCGCCACGAAGGTGCACTTCAGCTTGGCGAGCATGGCGCCGGAGATCTCGCCGGTGTAGGCGCCGGAGTCCTGCGCCGAGATGTCCTGGGCGCCGTACTTGATCTTGAGCTTGTCGCCGTCGACCAGCGTCTGCACGGAGCGCAGGTCGGTGAAGGGCGGCAGGACGGCGACCTCGACGGCCTCGTGGTCCTTGTCGGCCAGGGCGAAGGCGAGCTTCTGGACGTGGGCGATGGCCTCGAGGTGGTTGAGGTTCATCTTCCAGTTGCCCGCCATCAGCGGCGTACGAGTGGTCATGCGGGGTCAGCCTTCCAGTGCGGCGAGGCCGGGGAGCGTCTTGCCCTCGAGGTATTCGAGGGAGGCGCCGCCGCCGGTCGAGATGTGGCCGAATGCGTTCTCGTCGAAGCCGAGCGTGCGCACGGCCGCGGCGGAGTCTCCGCCGCCGACGACGGTGAAGCCGTCCGAGTCGACGAGGGCCTGGGCGACCGCCTTGGTGCCCTCGGCGTAGTCGGGGTGTTCGAAGACGCCCATCGGACCGTTCCAGAACACGGTCGCGGCGTCGGCGAGCTTGGCCGCGTACAGTTCACCGGTCTTCGGGCCGATGTCCAGGCCCAGCCGGCCCTCGGGCATCTTGTCCGCGTCGACGGCGGTGTGCTCGGTGGGCGCCTTGGCCTTCAGGTCCGGGAATCCGGGCGCGACCACGACGTCGACCGGGAGGACCAGCTCGACGCCCAGCTTCTCGGCGCGCTCCAGGTACTCGGTGACGGCCGGGATCTGGTCCTCCTGGAGGAGGGAGGCGCCGACCTCGTGGCCCTGGGCCTTGAGGAAGGTGAAGGCCATGCCGCCGCCGATGAGGATGCGGTCGGCCTTGCCGAGCAGTTCGTCGATGACGGCGAGCTTGTCGGAGACCTTGGAGCCGCCGAGCGCCACGACGTAGGGGCGGGCGACGTCCTCGGTGAGCTTCTTCAGGACGCCGACCTCGGTGGCGATCAGGTGGCCGGCGTAGTGCGGCAGCTTGCCCGGGAGGTCGTAGACGGACGCGTGCTTGCGGTGCACCGCGCCGAAGCCGTCGCCCACGTACACGTCGGCGAGGGCGGCCAGCCGGTCGGCGAAGGCGGCGCGCTCGGCGTCGTCCTTCGAGGTCTCGCCGGCGTTGAAGCGCAGGTTCTCGACGACCGCGACCCGGCCGTCGGCGAGGCCGGCGACGGTGGCCGTGGCGGAGTCGCCGACCGTGTCGGTCGCGAAGGCCACCTCCGCGCCGAGGAGTTCACCGAGGCGCGCGGCGGCGGGAGCGAGGGAGAAGGCGGGGTCCGGGGCGCCCTTGGGGCGGCCCAGGTGGGAGGCGACGACCACGCGGGCGCCGGCCTCGGCCAGCGCCTTGACGGTGGGCAGCACGGCGCGGATACGGCCGTCGTCGGTGATGGTGGTGCCGGCCAGCGGCACGTTCAGGTCGGCGCGGACGAAGACGCGCCTGCCTGCGACGCCTTCGGCGAGAAGTTCGTCGATCGTCTTCATTGAGTGGGCTCCCGGGAGGACTGGTGGTGCTCGTGATCCTAAGAGGGCTGCTCTGCACGCGAGTCAGGGCCCGGGCGGCGCGTCCTTGCGCCGCCCGAGCCCTGCTCTCACGTCACCGTGCCTGATCCGGAGATCAGAGCCGGTCGCCGACGAAGACCGTGAGGTCGACGAGGCGGTTGGAGTAGCCCCACTCGTTGTCGTACCAGCCGAGGATCTTCACCGAGTTGCCCTCCTGGACCATGGTCAGGGAGGAGTCGAAGGTGCAGGACGCCGGGTCGCCGACGATGTCGGAGGAGACGATCGGGTCCTCGGTGTAGGTCAGGAAGCCCTTGAGGTCGCCGTCCTCGGAGGCCTTCTTGAACGCGGCGTTGACCTCGTCCTTGGTGACCTCGCGCTGGAGGGTCACGACCAGGTCGGTGGCCGAGCCGGTCGGGACCGGGACGCGCATCGCGATGCCGTCGAGCTTGCCCTTGAGCTGCGGCAGGACCAGGGCGGTGGCCTTCGCGGCGCCGGTCGTGGTGGGGATGATGTTCTCGGCGGCGGCGCGGGCGCGGCGCAGGTCCGAGTGCGGGAAGTCCAGGATGCGCTGGTCGTTGGTGTACGCGTGGACCGTCGTCATCAGACCCTTGACGATGCCGAAGTTCTCGTCGAGGACCTTGGCCATCGGCGCCACACAGTTGGTGGTGCAGGAGGCGTTGGAGATGACGTGGTGGTTCGCCGCGTCGTACTTGTCCTGGTTGACGCCCATCACGATGGTGATGTCCTCGTCCTTGGCCGGAGCCGAGATGAGGACCTTCTTGGCGCCGCCCGCGATGTGCTTCTCGGCGTCGGCCTTCTTCGTGAAGATGCCGGTCGACTCGATGACGATGTCGACGCCGAGGTCGCCCCACGGGATGTCGGCGGGGTTGCGCTCGGACAGCACCTTGATGGTGTGGCCGTCCACGGTGATCGTGTCCGCCGTGTGCGACACCTCGGCCTTGAGGCGGCCCAGGATGGTGTCGTACTTCAGCAGGTGGGCGGTGGTCGCGGTGTCACCAAGGTCGTTGACAGCCACGATCTCGATGTCAGCACCCTGCTCCAGCAGCGCGCGGAAGTAGTTACGACCGATGCGGCCAAAGCCGTTGATGCCTACGCGGATCGTCACGAACCGATCTCCTCGTTGGTACGCCGACCCATGCAGTGCCGGCGAGCTGTATTTGGGATGTCCCCGACCACCACCGACCCTACCTCTCCGAGGCGGCCGGAGTGACATCGAGTTCGCCCATACACGGCACGGCGGTCCGTACCCGCCAGTAGGGGTACGGACCGCCCGGGCCGGACAGGCCCGATCACTCGATTCGGTCACGAACCTTCACGCCGAGTTGACTTCGGCGTGTCAGTCGTCAAGTGAGTCGAGGGCCTTTCCGATGAGCGCCTTGCGGTCCGCCGCCGAGGCGAGGTGTTCCAGGCCGAAGCCCAGCAGCACCGTGTCGTCGGTGGTGACCGCTCCGTAGGTCTGGAAGAGCACGCCCGTGCGCGTCCAGTCCTTCAGCACGGCCGGGCTGCCCGCGGGCGGACCGCTCGCCCGCCAGGCGCCCAGCGACGTCTCGAAGCCCTCGGTCTCGGTGGCGCTGCCGCCGACGACGAGGGAGGCGTCGTCCGCGAGGACGCCGTGACCGCCGCTGCCGGGGTCGGTGATGTAGGCGATCGAGATGTCGACCTTCTTGCCCGCGTACGCGCTCAGGTCGAAGTTCACCTGCTGCCACCCGCTGGACGCGCCGGTCAGCGCGTTCCAGGACCCGCTGGAGCCGGTCGCGGCGCAGTCGCCGGAGGCGAGCGTGAGGTAGTGCCTCAGCCACGGGTGCTCGCCGATGTAGAAGCCGCCCCCGCACTCGGCGGGCACGGCGGCGGTGGTGGCGCCGCCCGCCTCGGGGAGCGTGGTCCAGTCGTCGGCGCCGACCGTGTGGATCTCCACGACGGCGTTGTCGTAGCCGGGCTCGGTGTCCCACAGCAGACGGGTGCGCAGCGCCGGCCTGCTCGCCGCGGCGACGCCGCTGAGGTCGACGGTGCGGGTGAGGCGCTTGTAGGCGTCGTCGGTGTGCACGGCCGCGGCCATGTACGAGCCCGCGTACGGCCCGTACGGGTTGACCGTCCCGGCGAAGCGGCCCGCGCCGGCGCTCGCGAACTGCGGGAACGCGGCGGCCGGCAGTTCGTCCGAGGTGACCCCGTAGGTGCCCGCCTTGTCCAGCGGGTTGCCCGCGGCGGCCCCGAGGACGCCCGTGAACCCGCCCAGCGCGCCCGTGCCGGTGAAGCCGGTGGCGCCGGGGGTCGAGGTGCGGGAGTACGCGCCCAGGTAGTACTGGCTGAAGTCGTTGGACGGGGTGCCGTCGGCGAGGGCGACGTTGCCGCCGGCCAGCTCGCCCGCCTCGATCAGCTTGCCGCCCTCGTTGAGGTAGGCGCGCAGTTCGAGCTGGGTGGGGTTGCCCGGGGCGCTCGCGCCCGTGTAGTGGACGACCGTGGCGAAGTGGCTCAGCACGCCGAGCGCGTCGGGCGCGCCCTGGGCGGCGACGTCCCAGACGACCGCGCTGCGGCCGTTGGCCTTCAGCGCGTCGACGTAGGTCTGCGCCTGCGTGGCGGCCGCGCCCTCCTCGGCGACGACGAGCGTGTCGGCCCGGGGCAGCCGGGCGACCGTGTAGGTGAAGTGCGAGCTGGAGACCTTCTTCCCGGCCCTGGTCTCACCGGTGAACCAGACCTCGACCTTGTCGCCCGGTCTGCCGTCGCGCACGCTTGCCCGGTACTCGTCGTAGTGGAGGTTGTCGTCGCCGCCGTAGGTCTCGCCGCCCCGCCACGCCTTGAGCGCGCGCTCTCGCGTACGGCCGCCGTTGACGCGGTACTTGAGCTCCTTGTCGCGGACCGCCCTGCGCACGACGACGGAGACCTCCTGGGCCGCGCCGCGCGCGTAGGAGGTGGTGAACGGCGCCGGGGTGAAGTCGGCCGCGGACAGCCCGACCGAGGACTTCGGCTGGTCGGGGTGGGCGACGGACTCGGCGACGGAGAGCGCGAACGGGACGTTCTTGGCGAACTCGCTCTGGATCAGCTTCTCGTCGTCGGGGAAGTTGAAGACGGACTGGCAGTCGGCCGCGTTCCAGCGGTCGTTCGGGTCGACGTTCGACGCGGTCTGGCACGTCGACATCTCGGGGGTGAACATCCCCATGCCGTTGACGTTCCCCGCGTGGCCGTCGGCCTCGCCGTTGGTGGTGTAGAGCTCCGAGGAGACCTGCGGGTGGTAGCCCGGGACCGCGGAGTTGTCGGGGGTGCCGGCGAGCGCCTTGTAGGCGACGTCGTCCGGGGTGTCGGTGGCGACCTGCCAGCCGACGCCGTAGAGCAGCAGCTCGGCGGCGGAGTGGTAGTTGATGCCGTAGGTGAAGCCGATCCGCTTCTCGAAGGCGTCGAGCGCCCGGGTCTCGGGTTCGGAGGAGGGGCTCGCCCCGCGGTAGGTCTCGCTGGTCGGGTTGGGCGACGAACCCTCGTTGTCGTAGCCCCACTTGTAGGCGAAGTTGCGGTTGAGGTCGACGCCGTCGCCGGTGGCGATCACGCCGTCGCCGTTGACGTCCCGCAGGTTCTTGCGCCAGAGCCGGTGGGCGGGGTCCTGGAAGGTGTAGTCGTAGCCGTCGGGGTTGGCCGACAGCACGAACCACAGCTCGCTGGAATCGACGATCTTCCTCACGCGCCGGTCGGTCCGGTAGTTGTCCAGGTAGTAGTGCATCAGCCGCCGGGTCATCTCCGGGGTGATCCACTCGCGCGCGTGCTGGTTGGACATGTACAGCACCGCGGGCTTCGCGCCGTCCTTCGACTTCTTCGCGTTCGTGGTCATCTTGAGCGCGAGGATGTCCTGGCCGCGGACGGTCTTGCCGATGGAGACGACCTTGGTCAGGCCCGGGTTCTGCCGCGCGGTGCGCAGGATCTCCTCCCGCAGGCCGCCGCTGCCGCTGTAGGGGCGGAACACCCCGCCGGCGGCCGCGTCGAGACGCTTCTCCGCCTGGTCCGAGAGGGTGTGCTCGGTGAGCTGCACGCCCTGCTTGCCGAGTTTCTTCGCCTGCTTGTCGGTGAGGTAGACCTCGACCGTCGCGCTGCCCCTGCGGGGCACCTGCTCACTGAGTTCCTGACCGTCCTGGCCCGCCGCCAGCAGCAGGGGTACCTGCTGCTGGGTGACGTCGGCATGGAAGACCTTCACCTCGTCGGCGTCGGGCTTCGGTGTGGCGCCGGGCTGTGCCTGGGCGACGGGTGCGAGTGCCGCTCCACCGAGCAGCAGCGCGCCGACAGCGAGGATCGATCTCGCTCTTCGTCTCATGAACCCCCCTTGCCTGAGTCCGCCCCAGCAGCGAACCCTGCCAGGCTCATGACAGTTCATGATCGAGTCAAGAGCGCCTCGGCATCACGGAAAACGCCGGTGGAGTCGCCCGATCGGGCGACTCCACCGGCGTTCTGAGGAAGCGTCAGCCGATGCGTCAGCCGACCAGGTTGTCGGCGAGCTCGTCGCTGAGGTTGGCGTCCGTGCCCGGAATGCCGAGGTCGGAGGCGCGCTTGTCGGCCATCGCCAGCAGCCGGCGGATCCGGCCGGCGACGGCGTCCTTCGTCAGCGGCGGGTCGGCGAGCGCGCCCAACTCCTCCAGGGAGGCCTGCTTGTGGTCCATGCGCAGCCGGCCGGCCGCCGCGAGGTGCTCGGGCACCTCGTCCGCGAGGATCTCCAGGGCGCGCTGCACGCGGGCCCCGGCGGCGACGGCCGCGCGGGCCGAGCGGCGCAGGTTGGCGTCGTCGAAGTTCGCCAGCCGGTTCGCCGTGGCGCGCACCTCGCGCCGCATCCGGCGCTCCTCCCAGGCCAGCACCGACTCGTGCGCGCCCAGCCGGGTGAGCAGCGCGCCGATCGCGTCGCCGTCGCGGACGACGACCCGGTCGACCCCGCGCACCTCGCGCGCCTTCGCCGCGATGGACAGCCGGCGGGCGGCGCCGACCAGCGCGAGCGCGGCCTCCGGGCCCGGGCAGGTCACCTCCAGGGAGGACGAGCGGCCGGGCTCGGTGAGCGAGCCGTGCGCCAGGAACGCGCCGCGCCAGGCCGCCTCCGCGTCACAGGTCGCGCCGGAGACCACCTGCGGGGGCAGGCCCCGGATCGGGCGGCCGCGGCCGTCCACCAGGCCCGTCTGCCGGGCCAGCTGGTCACCGCCGGCGACCACGCGCACGACGTAGCGCGAGCCGCGGCGGATGCCGCTGGGGGCCATCACGATCAGCTCCGAGCCGTGCCCGAAGATCTCCAGGATGTCCCGCTTGAGCCGCCGGGCCGCCATCGCGGTGTCCAGCTCCGCCTCGATCACAATGCGCCCGCTCACCAGGTGGAGGCCGCCGGCGAACCGCAGAAGGGCGGAGACCTCCGCCTTTCTGCAGCAGGTCCGGGTGACGGGGAGCCGGGAGATCTCGTCCTTCACCGCTGCCGTCATCGCCATGGGCCGATCCTTCCATGCATCCGAAAAATACGGTCGTACGCGGCGGCCAACAGCTCCGGGTCGTGCCTCGGGGTTCCGTCGGGCCGGGCCACCGGCGCCAGTTCGACCGCCGCCCCGAACCGTTCGGCGGCTTCGGCCAGCGAGTCGCGGTCGGGCACGGCGGCCTCGTCGGCCAGCACCACGTCCAGGGCGAGTTTAGGGGCGTGTCGTCCCAAAACCTCCAAATGACGCTGCGGGGAGAAGCCATCGGTTTCTCCCGGCTGCGGCGCGAGGTTCAGCGAGAGCACCCGGCGCGCCTTCGTCGCCATGAGGGCGTCCAGCAGGTCGGGCACCAGCAGATGCGGCATGACCGAGGAGAACCAGGAGCCCGGCCCGAGCACCACCCAGTCGGCGTCCAGCACGGCCTCGACGGCCTCCGGGACGGCCGGCGGGTCGTGCGGGACCAGGTGCACGGACTGCACCTCGCCGCGCGTCAGCGCCACGGTCGCCTGGCCGCGGACGGTGTCCACGTCGTCCGGGCGCAGCGGATCGTGGCCCTTGACCAGCGCCTGGAGCTCCAGCGGCACGGCGGACATGGGCAGCACCCGCCCCTGCGCGCCGAGCAGCTTGCCGACCAGGTCCAGGGCCTGGACGTGGTCGCCGAGCTGCTCCCACAGGGCGACGATCAGCAGGTTGCCGACGGCGTGTCCGTTGATCTCGCCCTGCGACTGGAAGCGGTGCTGGATGACCCGCGCCCAGGTCTGGCCCCAGTCGTCGTCGCCGCACAGTGCCGCCAGGGCCTTGCGCAGGTCGCCGGGGGGCAGCACGCCCAGCTCGTCGCGCAGGCGGCCGCTGGAGCCGCCGTCGTCGGCCACCGTGACGACTCCGGTGAGGTCCCCGGTGATCCGGCGCAGGGCGGTGAGGGACGCGGACAGGCCCATGCCGCCGCCGAGGGCGACGACCTTGGGCTGGGTGCCGCGGCGGCGCGGTTTGCCGCCGCGGGCCTCGACCGGCCGGCTCACGCGCCCGTCGGGCGCGGCCCTGCGCAGACGGCCGAGCCGTGGAGAACGTGCGGTCATTCCCGTCCCATGTCCCGGTGCACGACCACCGTCTCCACGCCCTCGGCCGCCAGGCGCGCGGCGAGCTTCTCCGACATGGCCACCGAGCGGTGCTTTCCGCCGGTGCAGCCCACCGCGATGGTCACGTAGCGCTTGCCCTCCCGGCGGTAGCCCGCGGCGACCAGTTGCAGGAGCTCCGCGTAGCGGTCGAGGAACTCCTTCGCGCCGGGCTGGTTGAGGACGTACGTGGAGACCTCCTCGTTGAGCCCGGTGTAGGGGCGCAGCTCCGGCACCCAGTGCGGGTTGGGCAGGAAGCGCATGTCCACCACCAGGTCGGCGTCGACCGGCAGTCCGTACTTGAAGCCGAAGGACATGACGGTCGCCCGCAGCTCGGGCTCCTCCTCCCCGGCGAACCGGGCGTCCATCTTGGCCCGCAGTTCGTGCACGTTCAGGCTGGAGGTGTCGATCACCAGGTCGGCGTCGCCGCGCAGCTCGCGCAGGAGTTCGCGCTCGGCGGCGATGCCGTCGACGATGCGGCCGTCGCCCTGGAGGGGGTGCGGCCGGCGCACGGACTCGAAGCGGCGCACCAGCGCGTCGTCGGAGGACTCCAGGAAGACGATGCGCCGGGTGACGTTCTTCGACTCCAGATCGGCGAGGGACTCGCGGAGGTTGTCGAAGAAGCGCCGGCCGCGGACGTCGACGACGACCGCGATGCGGGCCACGTTGCCCTGGGAGCGCGCGCCCAGCTCCACCATGGTGGGGATCAGGGCGGGCGGGAGGTTGTCGACCACGAACCAGCCGAGGTCCTCCAGACATTTGGCCGCCGTCGAGCGGCCGGCTCCGGACATGCCGGAGATGATCACCAGCTCGGGAATGGCCGCGTCGGGGATCCCGGGCGGCGTGACGTCCGTACTCACCTGTGCTCCGTCTTCATGGCGTGCTTCCTGCCGGGGGCCGTCGGCGCCCGCGGAGGGCGGGGCGGCGGCCTCGCCGGGCCCTGGGGGGCCGGGCCGGTTACCGGTGGTGGGCACAGTAGTGGGCGTCTGTTCCGGCTGGGCGGTGGGGTGTGCGTCGTGCTCGGTCATGTCTCCTGCCCCCGTCGTTCCTCCGGGGCGCCCGACGTGACGGGAGCTCCGGGGGAACCCGTCGTGTCGTCGGGTTCCTCATCATCAATGATCTCTCCGGTCGCCGTGTTCACGGCGGGGGCGGGCGGCGCCGCGCGCAGAAGGGCCGCGGCGATGGTCTCCGCCGTCTTGCGGCCTATGCCCGGGACCTCGCAGATCTGCTCGACGGTCGCGGCGCGCAGCCGCTTGACCGAGCCGAAATGCTTGATCAGCGCCTGCTTGCGCGTCTCGCCGAGGCCCGGCACCTCGTCCAGCGGGCCCGCGCGGAAGCGCTTGGCCCGCTTGGTGCGCTGGTAGGTGATCGCGAAGCGGTGCGCCTCGTCGCGGACGCGCTGCAACAGATAGAGGCCCTCGCTGCTGCGCGGCAGGACGACCGGATCGTCGTCGTCCGGCAGCCAGACCTCCTCCAGCCGCTTGGCCAGACCGCAGACGGCGATGTCGTCGATGCCCAGGTCGTCCAGCGCCCTCCTGGCGGCCGCGACCTGCGGCTGTCCGCCGTCGACGACGACGAGCTGGGGCGGGTAGGCGAAGCGCTTGGGGCGGCCGTCGTCGTCCTTGAGGCTGCTGGTGAGGGGCGCCTCGCCGGCGTCGGCGAGGGCGGTCGTGGTGTTTTCACCGAGGGCCGTCCCCGTCCCGTCGGCGGCTGCCGTCCGCGTCCCGTCGGCGCCGGCCGTCCCCGCCGCGTCGGTGAGGGCGTCCGCGCCGTCGGTCCACTCGCCTGTGCGCTCCTTCTCGGCGAGGTAGCGCCGGAAGCGGCGGGTGATCACCTCGTGCATCGAGCGGACGTCGTCCTGGCCCTCGAAGCCCTTGATCTGGAAGCGGCGGTACTCGCTCTTGCGCTGGAGGCCGTCCTCGAAGACGACCATGGAGGCCACGACGTCGTCGCCCTGGAGGTGGGAGATGTCGTAGCACTCGATCCGCAGCGGGGCGCTGTCCAGGTCGAGGGCCTCGGCGATCTCCTCCAGGGCACGCGAGCGCGTGGTCAGGTCGGAGGCCCGCTTGGTCTTGTGCAGGACCAGCGCCTGCTGCGCGTTGCGCGCGACGGTCGCCATCAGGTCCTTCTTGTCGCCCCGCTGCGGGATGCGCAGCGACACGTTGGACCCGCGGCGCTCGGTGAGCCACTCCTGCACCGGCTCGACCGGGTCGGGCAACGCGGGGACCAGGACCTCCTTGGGCACGGAGTCGCCGCGCTCCTCGCCGTAGAGCTGCTGGAGGGCGTGTTCGACGAGGGCGCCGGTGGTGACGTCCTCGACCTTGTCGGTCACCCAGCCGCGCTGACCGCGCACGCGCCCGCCGCGGACGTGGAAGATCTGGACGGCCGCCTCCAGCTCGTCCTCGGCGACCGCGATCAGGTCGGCGTCGGTCGCGTCCGCGAGCACGACCGCGTTCTTCTCCATGGCCTTCTTCAGGGCCTCGATGTCGTCGCGCAGGCGGGCGGCCCGCTCGTACTCCATCTCGTCGGCCGCCTCCACCATCTGCTTCTCCAGGCGGCGCAGATAGGTGCCGGTGCGGCCGGCCATGAAGTCACAGAACTCGTCGGCCAGTTCCCAGTGGTCGTCGGGCGAGATCCGGCTCACGCAGGGCGCGGAACACTTGCCGATGTAGCCGAGCAGACAGGGGCGTCCGGTGCGGGAGGCGTTCTTGAACACGCCGGCGGAGCAGGTGCGTACGGGGAAGACGCGCAGGAGCAGGTCGACGGTGTCGCGGATCGCCCACGCGTGCGCGTACGGACCGAAGTACCTGACGCCCTTCTTCTTGTGGCCGCGCATCACCTGCACGCGCGGATACTCCTCGTTCATCGTCACCGCGAGGTACGGGTAGCTCTTGTCGTCGCGGTACTTGACGTTGAAACGGGGGTCGTACTCCTTGATCCAGGAGTACTCGAGCTGTAGCGCCTCGACCTCCGTGGACACCACCGTCCACTCCACCGACGCCGCCGTGGTGACCATCGTGCGGGTGCGCGGGTGCAGCCCCGCCAGGTCCTGGAAGTAGTTCGCCAGGCGCTGGCGCAGGCTCTTCGCCTTTCCGACGTAGATCACCCTGCGGTGCTCGTCGCGGAACCGGTACACCCCGGGAGAGTCCGGGATCTGTCCCGGCTTGGGGCGGTAGCTGGAGGGGTCGGCCATGTCTCACACCCTACTGGCGCGCGGTGACACTCCGGCGGGGCTGTGGACAACGCCCGGCGTCCGTGCCGGGACCTCGGGAGAGCGGGAAAGCGGAGGGCGGGGATCCGCCGGGGCGGACTCGGCCACCCGCACGTGCCACTCGGCCATCAGGTGTTGTCGGGACCACATCGACACGCTTCAATGCGGGGGAACTCGGGGCCCTGAACGCCGCCTTACGGATGTGAAGGAGTTTCGCAGGCACGGTCGCGGCCCCGACCACCCCACGACGGTCCGACCAGCCGTCGTGAGCATTCACAGAGAGGCTCCTGCATGCCGCACGCCACACAGCACGCGGACGCCGCCGCCGACCCCGTCACCGCGGAACTGGACTCGGCCCTGCGAGGGGGGCCCTTCCACGTGGCGCTGCGGGCCGCGATCGCGGCCCGCGGCCTGCCGTTGCAGCGTGTCCAGCACCATCTGTCGCGCTACGGGGTGAAGGTCGGCGTGACCAGCCTGAGCTACTGGCAGCAGGGCGCCCGGCGGCCGCAGCGCCCCGAGTCGCTGCGCGCGGTGCGCGCGCTGGAGGAGATCCTGCGCCTGCCGGACGAGTCCCTGATCCGGCTGCTCGCCGAGGCCGACGACGCGCACGGCGGACAGGGCGGGCCGGGCGGCGCGGCGGGGGCCCGGTCCGCGGGACGCTCCTACCGCTCGATCCTGCGGGCCACGGGAGTGCTCGAACAGCTGCTCGGCGAACTGGAGTGCCCGTCGGACGGCGGACTGCACACACTGGGTCATCACGAGCGGGTCCGCATCGGGGCCCGTCGCGAACTGCTGGGCCGTGAGTCGCAGCACATCGTGCGCGCCCATCGCGACGGCGTCGACCGGTTCGTGGCCGTCCACCACGGAGACCCGGGGTGCGCGCCGGACAGGATGACCGTGCACGCCCTGGAGAACTGCCGGGCGGGCCGCGTCCGGCGCCACCACGGCACCGGCGTGCTCGTGGCGGAGCTCCTCTTCGACACCCGGCTGCGGGCCGGCGACACCTTCCTGTTCCGCTACGGCGTCGAGGACGGCACCGGCGGAGCCTGCGCCGAGTACGTGCGCGGCTTCGGCGCGGCGGGCGGCCAGTACGCCCTTCAGATCCGCTTCGACGAGCTCGCCGTGCCCGTGCGCTGCCACCGGTTCACCCAGCACTCGGCGGCGGCCCCGCGCGGCGGCCACCAGGACCTGCCGCTCAGCGGCCGGCACCGGTCGGTGCACCTCGTGGAGCCGCGCGTGCGGTCGGGCATGGTGGGCATCGGCTGGGACTGGGAGTGAGCGACGGCCGCCGAGCGGCCGAGGACGGGCGCCGGCGTCGTCGCCCGCAGGGCTCGACGCCGGTTTTGGGGCGCGGCCGCGAAATGGGGTAGCTTCCCGGCCGGCGGCTCACCTGCTCGTTCGTCCGTCGCACGGGGTGCGGCTGCCGCGCGAGCAGTGCTCCGAGCGGCCCCGGACAGCCCGAGAGCAGACAGCCGGAGAGCAACGGGCCGCAGAGCAGCCGGCCGCAGTGCAGTCGGCCAGAGAGAGGAACCGCCTCGTGATCGTCGTCGCCGGTGAGGCCCTGATCGACCTGGTGCCGCAGGGGACGGGCGCGCTCGCGGGTCTGCGGCCGGCGCTCGGCGGCGGCCCCTACAACACGGCGGTGGCGCTGGCCCGTCTCGGCTCCCCCACGGCCTTCGTCTCCCGCGTCTCCCGGGACGCGTTCGGCGAGGCGCTGCTGGACAGGCTGCGGGAGACGGGGGTGGACGTGTCGGCGGTGCAGCGCGGCGCCGAGCCGACCACGCTCGCGGTGGCCTCCCTCGACGGCGACGGTTCGGCCGCCTACTCCTTCTACGTCGAGGGCACCGCCGACCGGCTGTTCGCCGCCCCGGACGCACTGCCCGCGGGGACCCGGGCGGTGTCCTTCGGCACCTGCTCGCTCGTGCTGGAGCCGGGCGCGAGCGCGTACGAGGAGTTGATGCGCACCGCGGCGTCGCGGGGCCTGTTCACCGCGCTCGACCCGAACATCCGCTCCGGACTGATCCCGGACGCCGACGCCTACCGGGCCCGCTTCAAGAGCTGGCTGCCCTCGGTGTCGCTGCTGAAGATGTCGCAGGAGGACGCCGAATGGCTGGGCGGCACCCCGCACGAGTGGCTGTCCGCGGGCCCCTCGGCCGTCGTGATCACCCAGGGCGGCGACGGACTGACCGCGTTCACCCGCGACGGCGCCGTGTACGCGGTGCCCGGCGAGCAGGTGGACGTGGTGGACACCATCGGCGCCGGGGACACCGTGAACGCGGCCCTGCTGCACGGGCTTTGCGCGCGGGACGCGCTGTCCCCGGCCGGGCCGGCCGCTCTGGGCGCCACCGGCTGGCAGGAGCTGCTGACGTTCGCCGCGCGCGCGGCGGCGATCACCTGCTCCCGGCCGGGCGCGGAACCCCCGTACGCCGCGGAGCTGGAAGCGCTCGGGAACGTCTAGCGCCCGCCGCGCGAGGCGCCGCAGGGCCGCAGGGCCGCAGGGCCGCAGGGCCGCAGGGCCGCAGGGCCGCAGGGCCGCAGGGCCGCAGGGCCGCAGGGCCGC
>NZ_JAHHIT010000045.1:72646-91706 GCF_024539675.1 Streptomyces hilarionis
AGGTGCTGAACGGGCGGCGCCCCACCAGGAGTTCCGGTGGGGAGCCGCCCGTTCGCGGTGGTTCCTCAGGCCTTGCGGGTCCGCGTCGCCTTCTTCGCGGCGACCGTCTTGGCCGACCCCGCGGCCTTCTTGGCCGGGGTGTCGTTCGCCGCGCCCGCCTTCTTGGCCGCCGTGGTCTTGGCGGTCGCCGTCTTGCGCGGGGTCGCCTTCGCGGCGACCGTCGTCCGGGCGGCCGTCTTCTTCGCGGCCGCCCGGCGCGGGGCCGGGACGGACGCCGCGTCGCTGATGCGGTCGGCGTCGAGGATCTCGCGCAGGAACTTGCCGGTGTGGCTGGTCGACACCGCGGCGACCTCCTCCGGCGTTCCCTCGGCGATGACGAGACCGCCGCCCGCGCCGCCCTCGGGGCCCATGTCGACGACCCAGTCGGCGGTCTTGATCACGTCGAGGTTGTGCTCGATGACGATGACCGTGTTGCCCTTGTCGACGAGGCCGGACAGGACCTTGAGGAGCTTGCTGATGTCCTCGAAGTGCAGACCCGTGGTCGGTTCGTCCAGGACGTAGACCGTGCGGCCGGTGGAGCGCTTCTGGAGCTCGCTGGCGAGCTTGACGCGCTGGGCCTCGCCGCCGGACAGCGTGGTCGCGGCCTGGCCGAGCCGGACGTAGCCGAGGCCTACGTCCTTCAGCGTGTTGAGATGCCGGGCGATCGAGGGGACGGCCTCGAAGAAGCCCGTGGCCTCCTCGATCGGCATGTTCAGCACGTCGGCGATGGACTTGCCCTTGTAGTGGACCTCCAGGGTCTCCCGGTTGTAGCGGGCGCCGTGGCAGACCTCGCACGGGACGTAGACGTCCGGGAGGAAGTTCATCTCGATCTTGATCGTGCCGTCGCCCGCGCAGTTCTCGCAGCGGCCGCCCTTGACGTTGAAGGAGAAACGGCCGGGCAGATAGCCGCGGACCTTCGCCTCGGTCGTCTCCGCGAACAGCTTGCGGACGTGGTCGAAGACGCCGGTGTACGTGGCCGGGTTCGACCGCGGGGTGCGGCCGATGGGCGACTGGTCGACGTGCACGACCTTGTCGACGAGGTCGTCGCCGTCCACCCGCGTGTGCCGGCCCGGGACGTTCCTCGCGCCGTTCAGCTCGCGGGCCAGGTGCGTGTACAGGATGTCGTTGACCAGCGTGGACTTGCCGGAGCCGGACACGCCCGTGACCGCGGTGAACACGCCCAGGGGGAAGGACACGTCGATGTCCTGGAGGTTGTTCTCGCGTGCGCCGTGGACGGTGAGCCGGCGGGTGGGGTCCTGCGGGCGCCGGACGTCGGGCAGCGGGATCGCCTTCTTGCCGGACAGGTACTGCCCGGTCTGCGACTCGTCGTTGGCGAGCAGTTCCTTGAGGGAACCGCTGTGGACGACCTTGCCGCCGTGCTCGCCGGCGCCGGGGCCGATGTCGACGATCCAGTCGGCGACCTTGATGGTGTCCTCGTCGTGCTCGACGACGATGAGCGTGTTGCCCATGTCGCGCAGCCGGACGAGGGTCTCGATCAGCCGGTGGTTGTCGCGCTGGTGCAGGCCGATGGACGGCTCGTCCAGGACGTACAGGACGCCGACGAGGCCGGAGCCGATCTGGGTGGCCAGCCGGATGCGCTGGGCCTCGCCGCCGGAGAGCGTGCCGGCCGCGCGGTTGAGCGAGAGGTAGTCCAGGCCGACGTCGACCAGGAACCGCAGCCGCTCGTTGACCTCCTTGAGGACCCGCTCGGCGATCTTCTTGTCGCGGGCGTCGAGCTTGAGCTCGCCCAGGAAGTCGGCGCAGTCGCTGATGGACATGCCCGAGACCTCGGCGATGGACTTGCCCATGACGGTGACCGCGAGGACGAGCGGCTTCAGCCGGGTGCCCGCACAGGTGGGGCAGGGCACCTCGCGCATGTAGCCCTCGAAGCGCTCCCGGCTGGCGTCGCTCTCGGCCTCGCTGTGCCGGCGCTTCACGAACGGGACGGCGCCCTCGAAGGGGGTCGTGTAGACCCGCTCGCGGCCGTACCGGTTGCGGTAGCGGACCTCGATCTGCGTCTTGTGGCCGTGCAGCAGCGCCTTGCGGGCACGCTGCGGCAGCCCCGCGAAGGGGATGTCCGTGCGGAACCCCAGGGCGTCGGCCAGCGCGCCGATCAGCCGGCCGAAGTAGTCCTTGGTGTGGCCGTGCGACCAGGGGTGGATGGCGCCCTCGTCGAGGGACTTGTCCTCGTCCGGGACGATCAGCTCGGGGTCGACCTCCATGCGCGTGCCGATGCCGGAGCACTCGGGGCAGGCGCCGAAGGGTGAGTTGAAGGAGAAGGAGCGCGGCTCCAGCTCCTCGAAGGACAGGTCGTCGTACGGGCAGTACAGGTGCTCCGAGAACATGCGCTCGCGCTCGGGGTCGTCCTCGGGGAGGTCGACGAAGTCGAGCACGACCATGCCGCCGGAGAGCCCGAGGGCGGTCTCCACGGAGTCGGTGAGACGACGCTTGGCGGTGTCCTTCACCGTGAGGCGGTCGATGACCACCTCGATGGTGTGCTTCTCCTGCTTCTTCAGGGTCGGCGCGCTGGACAGCTGTACCGTCTCGCCGTCCACCCGGGCGCGGCTGTAGCCCTTGGTCTGGAGGTCGGCGAACAGGTCGACGAACTCCCCCTTGCGCTCGCGCACCAGCGGCGAGAGCACCTGGAAGCGGCTGCCCTCGGGCAGCTCCAGGACCTTGTCGACGATGGCCTGCGGCGACTGGCGCGCGATCGGCCGGGAGCACTCGGGACAGTGCGGCTTGCCGATGCGCGCGAAGAGCAGACGCAGGTAGTCGTAGACCTCGGTGATGGTGCCGACCGTGGAGCGCGGGTTGCGCGAGGTCGACTTCTGGTCGATCGAGACGGCCGGTGAGAGGCCCTCGATGAAGTCGACGTCCGGCTTGTCCATCTGGCCGAGGAACTGGCGGGCGTACGAGGAGAGCGACTCGACGTAGCGCCGCTGGCCCTCGGCGAAGATGGTGTCGAAGGCCAGCGAGGACTTGCCCGACCCCGACAGGCCCGTGAAGACGATGAGCGAGTCGCGTGGCAGGTCGAGCGAGACATTCTTGAGGTTGTGCTCGCGCGCGCCACGGACGATGAGACGGTCGGCCACGCCGGTCCGCACCTTTCTTGAGAGAAGTGACAGGGGCGAGGCCCCGTCTCTTCCAGACTAGGGGGAGCCACTGACAACGCCGGTCGGGACGGATCCCGGGTTCACCGGTTCACAACAATCCCCGGCCTTCCAGCATGCCCGACGCCGCCATCGAGCTTATAGCACGCGCATTCGATTTGCGGGCTCTGTCTGCCACCTTCACCCGAAGGAGTGGCGAGGCTAGGGTCATGACCATGATTGATCACGCTCATGACCTGGAGTCCGTACGCGAAGCGACCGACCGGCTCCTCAGCGCGGTCGCCGCACTGGACAACGCGTCCGTGGCCCAGCCGTCACGCCTGCCGGGCTGGAGCCGCGGCCACGTCCTGGCCCACCTCGCCCGCAACGCCGACGCGCTCGTGAACGTCCTCGAGGGCCGGCCCATGTACGCAGACGCCCGGGTGCGCGACACGGACATCGAGCGCGACGCCCCACGCCCGCTGGACGTGCAGCTCGCGGACGTGCGCGAGAGCGCGGCCCGCTTCCAGGCGGCGGGAGCCGTGCCCGCGGACTGGTCGCGCACGGTCGAGCTGCGCAACGGGGTCGTCGACGCGGCGGCCCGGGTGCCCTTCCGCCGGTGGGTGGAGGTCGAGCTGCACCACGTGGACCTCGGCATCGGCCGGGAGCTTGAGGACCTGCCCGAGGAGTTCACCGAGCGGGAGATCGCGTTCCTCGCGGAGCGGTTCGAGGGGCACCCCGAGGTGGCGCCGGCCCACCTGAGCGACGGCACGCGCGCGTGGCGCACCGGACGCAAGGCCGAGGGTTCCGAGGGGCCCGGGGTGACCGTCACCGGCACTCCGGCGGACCTTCTCGGGTGGCTCTCGGGGCGCCGCGACGGATCGGCGCTTACGGTCGACGGCGGGCCGCTGCCGGCCCTCCCCCCGCTATAGGCTGCGGCCATGACGTACAGCGGACAGGTGACGGTCGGCGGCCCGGCGGACGTGCACGAGCTCAAGGACCTGATGATCACCAAGATCGCGGTCGGCCCGATGAACAACAACGCCTACCTGCTGCGCTGCCGGGCCACGGACGAGCAGTTGCTGATCGACGCGGCGAACGACGCGCACGCCCTGCTCGGCACGATCGGCGACGACGGCATCGCGTCCGTCGTCACCACCCACCAGCACGGCGACCACTGGCAGGCGCTCGCCGAGGTCGTCGCGGCCACGCACGCGCGTACCCACGCCGGCCGCGAGGACGCCGGGGGCATCCCGGTGCCGACCGACGTACTGGTCGACGACGGCGACGTGATCCGGGTGGGGAACGTCGAGCTCACCGCACGCCACCTCGTGGGACACACGCCCGGCTCGATCGCCCTGGTCTACGACGACCCGCACGGCCACCCCCACGTGTTCACCGGCGACTGCCTCTTCCCAGGCGGTCCTGGAAGGACAACACGTCCGGAAGAGTTCAACTCCCTGATGGACGGCCTGGAGACCAAGCTGTTCGACGTCCTTCCGGACGAGACGTGGATCTATCCCGGCCACGGCAACGACACCACCATCGGCACGGAGCGGCCCCACCTCGCGGAGTGGCGCGCACGAGGCTGGTAACCGTCCAACGCCGAGCGCCCCTGTTTCGAAGCCGAAGCGGGGGCGATCGCGCGTTCAGGCCCGTTCCGCGCTCGGGCTCGAGCGGGCTGCGACCGCCGCTGTCACCTCACGGCCCTTGGCCTCCACGCCGCCCCGCAGGAGAGCCCCGGGGCGGCCCGGAGGCCGAGGACGGCGAGGTGTTCCGGCAGAGGATCCGCGTTGCCGTGGACCGTGGACCACGCCCGCGCCCTGCGCGTGTCGCGCCTCCGGGCTCCTGCCCGACGCGCCTGGCGGGCGATCCGGCGGAGGCGGTGCCCGTCGCTCCGGCGATCCGGTGGACGCCCCGTCGGCGATCTAGTGGGTGGACCCGGTGCGCTCCCGCACAGTCGCCGCCTCGCTCGCCGTCGTCCCGGCCCCCGGCTCGGCGCTCTGCTTCGCGAAGCCGCGCCGGCCCGGCAGGACCGCGAGGACGATCAGGGTTCCGGCGGCCATGATGATCCCGCCGATGAGGCTGGTCTGGGCGACTCCGTGGGCGAAGGCCTGGTGGACGGCGTCCACGGCGGCCTGGGCCTGCTGGGGCCCGGCGGCGGGATCCTGCGCGACCCGCTCCGCGACGGCCAGGCCGGCGCCGACCGAGTCCTTGGCGGTCTCCATCGCCTCGCCCGGGAGCCGGTTGCCCACCAGGTCGGTCAGCTCGTCGCGGTAGGCCGTGCCCAGCAGTGAGCCCAGCACCGCGATGCCCAGCGCCCCGCCCAGCTCCAGCGCGGTGTCGTTGACACCGCCGCCGACGCCCAGCTCGGACTCGGGGAAGGAGCCCATGATCGTGTCGGTCGCCGGGGAGATGGCCAGTCCGAGCGCGAGGCCCAGCATCATCAGCGGCGCCAGGAAGTCCCCGTACGTCGACCCCTTGTCGATCTGGGTGAGCAGGAACATGCCCGCCGCGCCGATGGCCATGCCGGTCACGATCATCGGCTTCACCCCCAGCTTCGGGGTGAACAACCCGGTCAGCGCGGACCCGAGGAACACCGCACCGCCCAGCGGCAGCAGCCGTAGGCCCGTGTCCAGGGCGTCGTAGCCGAGGACGAACTGCAGGAACTGCGTCGAGTAGTAGAGCACGGCGAACATGCCGAAGAAGAAGAACATCACCGCGAGCATCGAGCCGCTGAAGGGCCGCAGCGCGAACTTTCGGACGTCCAGCATCGGGTGCGGGTGCCGCAGCTCCCAGGCGACGAAGGCGACCAGACCGGCACCGGCGACCACGGCGGCGGTGACGGGGCCGGCGCCCCAGCCGAAGTGGGGGCCCTCGATGGCGGCGTAGATCAGGGAGCCGACGGTGACGATCGACAGCAGACCACCGACGTAGTCGATCCGGCCCATGCCCTCCGCCTTGGACGGCGGTACCAGGGCGAGCGCGCCGAACACGGCGAGGACGGCGATCGGCACGTTGATCAGGAAGGTCGAGCCCCAGGCGTGGTCCTCAAGCAGCCAGCCGGAGACCAGCGGGCCGACGGCTACCGCCACCCCGGAGGTCGCGGCCCAGGCGGTGATGGCCTTGGTCCGCTCGCTCCGGGGGAAGGTCGCGACCACCAGGGACAGCGTGGCCGGCATCACGACCGCGGCACCGATACCCATGATCGCGCGGGCCACGATGACCAGCGAGGTCTCGTCGACCATGCTCCCCATCACCGAACCGGCGGCGAAGATCAGCAGACCCAGCACCAGCGCGCCGCGCCGGCTGTACTTGTCGCCGATCGAGCCCAGCACCAGCATCAGCGCCGCGTACGGAACGGTGTAGCCGTCGACGACCCACTGCAGATCACTGCTGCTCAGGCCCAGCTCGGTGGTCATGTCGGGGGCGGCGACGATCAGCGACGTGTTCGCCATCACCGTGATCAGCAGGCTCAGGCACAGCACGAGCAGCGCCCACCAGCGCCGCGCGTAAGGCCCGGTCATTTTCTCCACGGGGGTGTTCGCCAGGAAGGGCATCAGTAGCTCCTGAGGGGGACGGGGCGGACGAGCGGAAGCTGATTGCCCGTGAGGCGAGCGGGCGACAGGCTGAGATCTCCGGGCTTCAAGATCATCCTGTGGCCCCTTGTGGGCTTGCCTCGGCGATCCCCTGGAGGGCCGCGTCGGTGTCCGCGGTGGCCAGCATCCTGTTGATGTCGGCGCCGGCCAGTGCGCCGGCCGCTGCGGAGGCCCCGACCTGGGCGACCAGATCGGTGGCGTTACCGGCCACCCACACGCCCGGCACCTCGGTGGCGCCGCCCGTGCCGGAGGCGAAACCGCGACCTGTCGGCAGGTCCTTCACCGGCAGCCCCAGACCTTCCAGGCCCTGGGTGCGGGCCTGCATCGGCGAGGCGACCGCGAGGACGCGGCGGGCCACGACCTGCCCGTCGGCCAGGCGCACCCCGGCGAGGGCACCGTGCTCATCGTCGACGACCTCGGTGACCGGGGTGTCGATGACGCGGATGCCGCGGGCGGCGAAGCGGGCGCGGCTGTCCTCGTCCAGGTCGGTGCCGTGGGTGAAGTAGGTCAGGTCCTCGGTGAGCTGGCGGAACAGATACGCGTGGCCGATGGAGGCGGGGCCGGTGGCGAGGATGCCGATGGGCTCGTCGCGCACCTCCCAGCCGTGGCAGTACGGGCAGTGCACCACACTGTGCCCCCAGTGCTCGGCGAGCCCGGGCACCTCCGGCAGCACATCCCTGAGACCGGTGGCCACCAGGATGCGGCGGGCGGTGATGCTGCGGCCGTCGGCCAGGGTGACGGTGAACCGCAGGTCCCCGTCCGCCGACGGGGCGGCGGACTCGGCCGAGACCACCTCGCCGAGCACGACGCGTCCGCCGTACAGGCGCACCTGCTCCCGGCCCCGTCGAAGGATCTCGGACGGCGGGGTGCCGTCAAAGACGATGAAGCCGTGCACGGCCTCCGCGGGCGCGTTGCGCGGGGAGCCGCTGTCGATCACGACGACCGAGCGGCGGGAGCGGGCGAGGATCAGTGCACCGTTCAGCCCCGCGGCGCCCCCGCCGATCACCACCGCGTCGACGGTCCCCTCGGCCAGTGCGTCGCTCGCGTACGGAGGAGTCGCCACAGCCATGGCCTCCTGCCTTTCCTTGTCAGTCATGGTTCGGTCAACCCTTCGAGTTCTGGGTGGTTGGAGGGGGGTCAGCTGTTCAGAAAGCCGAGGATGTGGTCGGCGACCGTCTTGGGCTGTTCGAGGTGCGGGAAGTGCCCCACGCCGAGGACAGCCCGACGTTCGGGATGTACAGATCCAGTCCGGCGATGGAACTCGCCGTCGCCAGGATCGCGAGGATCAGACCGGGCCTTGCCGGCCTGGAAGGCGTCGCAACGTCGGGCGGCACGGAGGACCGCAAAGGCAGGGGTTGCACTCCATCGCTCCAGGCGTACACACACCCTGTCCGGTGAGCTCAGGATGGTTGTGTACTGAACAGTCAGAAACCTAGATGGTTCTGTACTGGGTTGTCAATAACGGCGGGTCGGCTTTACCTTCGGTGTATGGCGAGACCACGAAGCTTCGACCGCGACCACGTCCTCCATGCCGCCGAGCGGCAGTTCCGCGCCTCGGGCTACAACGGCACGAGCGTCGACGACATCAGCGCCGCCACTGGCCTGGGCCGCGGGAGCCTCTATGCCGCGTTCGACGGCAAGCACGGCGTGCTGTTGCAGGCGATGGGCGGGTACTTCGCCCGGCTGGCGCAGGGTCCGCGGAAGGCGCTCGCCGGACCGGACGAGGGCGCCCTGGAACGACTGCACAGCTACTTGCTCCGCGCCGTGCACGGGGTGCCACTCTCCGCCGACGTACCCCCCGCGTCCGACCGGGCGGGGGCGGCCTGCTTCGCCGCCAAGATGGCCCTGGAGATCGGCGCCTCCGACGCCGAGGTCAAACGCCTGGCCAACGACTGCTTCTCCGTGGTCGCGACGGCGGTGGCCGAGTGTGTGCGAGCGGCGCAGCGCAACGGCGACATCGACCCCGACGCGGATCCCGACGACCTTGCCTACCTTCTGCTGACCATCATCCGCGGGACCGATGTCGTAGGCGCGTACGGCCACAGCCCTGACCGCCTGACTTCGATTGCGGAGAGCGCGTTCGCCTTGCTGCCTCGCCCGCGTCACCGCTGAGAAGGGCACGGCCGGCCTCGTTGCACAGGCATCTGCTGCGGTCGGCCCACTTCGACGCCGCGCGGAGGCACGGCCCGCAGGTTTACGCGCCGTCGTGACCTCGTGTGTTGGCGCGTGCTGTGGTGTTCCCCGGCGGCGTGGGCAACACCCGCAAGGACCCGGAGGCGTTCGCCCGGCTGATCCACGACGTCGAGACGAAGATCTTCGACGTCCTGCCGGACGAGACCTGGGTCTATCCCGGACACGGCGACGACACCACGCTGGGCGCCGAGCGGCCGCATCTGCCGGAGTGGCACGCGCGCGGGTGGTGAGTCCGGTCGGGACGGAACACGGGGCGCGCGCATTCCTGCGCGCGCCCCGTGTGAATTCCACGCACGCGCCGGTCCCTCACGCGCGCTCCCCGCGCACGTGGTTGCGCGGTCAACTGGTGTCAGCCCCGCGCGGGATGACGGCTCCGGCGCGGATCGGGCCGCCGGTCTACGATCCCCGCCCTCGGCCGGCGGCCCAGGCCCTCTCCCCGACGTGTTCACAAGAACGCAACACCCGTTCCCACATCGCGGACAGATGAGGGTGTGACCTCGACAAACAGGCGTTTCGCTGCCACTCTCCGGCCATGCATCCCGCCCCTCGTGTACTGCGCCGCGCCGTCGCCGGCGCCACCGTGGCCCTCCTCGCGACCGCCGTGGGCTGCGCTCCGCAGCCCGAGGACAAGGCGGCCTCCGCGCCGTCCGGTTCGGGCGCGAGCGCCTGCGCCAAGGGCAAGCTGGCCACCGAGACCTCGGGCAGGCTGACGATCGCCACCGACGAGCCCGCGTACGAGCCCTGGTTCGAGGACGGCAAGCCGTCCAACGGCAAGGGCTTCGAGTCGGCGGTGGCATACGCGGTCGCGCGGCAACTCGGGTACGACAAGAGCGCGGTGGTCTGGCAGAGCGTGCCGTTCACCAAGGCCTTCGCGCCCGGCGCGAAGACCTTCGACTTCGACGTCAACCAGGTCTCGATCAGCGACGAGCGCAGGAAGGCCGTGGACTTCTCCTCCGGCTACTACGACGTCCGCCAGGCCGTCGTCGCCCTGAAGGGCTCCAAGGCCGCCGCGGCGACGACCGTCGCCGGCCTCAAGGGCCTCAAGCTCGGGGCCCAGGTCGGCACGACGAGCCTCGACTACATCGACGACGTGGTGAAGCCGGACCGGGACGCGGCCGTCTTCGCCAAGAACGACCAGGCCAAGTCGGCGCTGAAGAACGGGCAGGTGGACGCGATCGTGGTCGATCTGCCGACCGCCTTCTACATCACCGCCGCCGAGGTCACCGACGCCGAGGTCGTCGGCCAGTTCGAGAACCGGGGCGCGGCGCCCGAGCAGTTCGGGCTGGTCCTCGACAAGGGCAGCGCCCTCACACCCTGCGTCACCGCCGCCGTGGACGCGCTCCGCGAGAACGGCGCCCTGGCGAAGATCGAGCAGCAGTGGCTCTCCGACGCCGTCGACGCCCCGGTGCTCAAGTGACGGTCACGGCGAAGGAGTCCGGGGCCGGGGGCCCGGACGACGACGGCGACATGCCGCAGGCCGGCGGCGCGGCCTACACCCCGTCGCCGCGCCGGCTCGCGCGCGAGCGCCACCGGCGCGCGCGGGCCCGCCGCGCCACGGCGATCGCCGCGCTGTCGACGCTGGTCACCGGCGCCGTTCTCGCCCTGGTCGTCGTCAGCGCGCCCGGCTGGCCGCGCACCAAGGAGACCTTCTTCAACGCGCAGTACGCGCGCGAGGCGCTCCCGAAGGTCCTCGACGGGCTGTGGCTCAACGTCCGGCTCCTGCTGGTGTGCGGCGTCGCCGTGCTGGTGCTCGGCATGCTCATCGCGGTGGCCCGCACGCTGCGCGGTCCCGTGTTCTTCCCGTTGCGGGCGCTCGCGGCGGCGTACACGGACTTCTTCCGGGGCCTGCCGCTGATCATCAACCTGATGATCGTGGTCCTGGGCGTCCCGGCGCTGCGCCTCCAGGGCGTCACGGTCGACCCCGTGTGGCTCGGCGGCACCGCGCTGACGCTGACGTACTCGGCGTACGTCGCCGAGGTGTTCCGCGCCGGCATCGAGTCCGTGCACCCCTCGCAGCGCGCCGCGGCACGCTCGCTGGGCCTGTCCAACCGGCAGGCACTGCGCCACGTGGTGCTCCCCCAGGCGGTGCGCCGCCAGGTGCCGCCGCTGCTCAACGACCTGGTGTCGCTGCAGAAGGACACCGGTCTCGTCTCGATCGGCGGCGCGGTCGACGCGGTCCGCGCGGCGGACATCGTCGTGGGCCGCAGCCTCAACTACACGCCGTACATCGTGGCCGGGCTGGTCTTCGTCGCCCTCACCATTCCGATGACCCGCTTCACGGACTGGGTGACGGCCCGGATGGACCGGCGGCGCTCTCAGGGAGGAACGGCATGAGCGAGGCCCCGGTGCTGCGGATGGAGTCCGTCCGCAAGACCTTCGGCGACTCCGTCGTCCTGCGCGACGTCGATCTGGAGGTCGCCCCGCACACGGTGACCGCGCTGATCGGCGCCTCCGGCTCGGGCAAGTCCACGCTGCTGCGCTGCGCCAACCTGCTGGAGGACATCGACGACGGCGCGATCTGGCTGGACGGCGAGGAGATCACCGACCCGCGCGTGGACCAGGACGCGGTACGGCGCAGGATCGGCGTGGTCTTCCAGGCGTACAACCTGTTCCCGCACATGACGGTGCTGGAGAACGTGACGCTCGCCCCGCGCCGGGTGCACGGCGTCCCCCGCGCGCGGGCCGAGGAACACGCCCGGGAGCTGCTGGAGCGGCTCGGGCTGGGCGGCAGGGCGGGCGAGTACCCCGACCGGCTCAGCGGCGGCCAGCAGCAGCGGGTGGCGATCGTGCGCGCCCTCGCGGTGCGGCCCCGGCTGCTGCTGCTCGACGAGATCACCGCCGCCCTCGACCCGGAGCTGGTCGGCGAGGTCCTCGACGTCGTCCGCGATCTGAAGGAGGACGGCATGACCATGGTGCTGGCCACCCACGAGATGGGCTTCGCGCGCGAGGTGGCCGACCAGGTGTGCTTCCTGGACGCCGGCGTCGTGCTGGAGCGCGGCACCGCCGAGCAGGTCTTCGGCGACCCGCGGCAGGAGCGCACCCGGCGCTTCCTGCGGCGGATCGTGCGGGCCGGACGGCTGTGATCCCGGCCGGGTGAGGACCGCCGTCCCGGACGCCGGTCCTTACGCGTCGGCCTTCCCCGCGCCGGCCAGCGCCGCGACGCGTTCCACGGCGAACACGTAGCCCTGCACCCCGCAGCCGGCGATGACGCCGTCGGCGCGCAGGGAGACGTACGAGTGGTGCCGGAAGGACTCGCGCCGGTGGATGTTGGAGATGTGGACCTCCAGCACCGGAAGCCCGTCGCAGGCGTTGAGCGCGTCCAGGATCGCCACCGACGTGTGCGAGTAGGCGCCCGGGTTGATCACGACGCCGCAGTGGTCCAGCCGCGCCTCGTGGATCCAGTCGACGAGTTCGCCCTCGTGGTTGGACTGGCGGAAGTCCACCGTGCCGCCGTGCGCGCCCGCCGCCTTCACGCACATCGCCTCGACGTCGGCGAGCGTGTCCGTGCCGTAGATCTCCGGCTGGCGACGCCCCAGAAGGTTCAGGTTGGGGCCGTTCAGGATCATGATCGGGGCGTTGGCCAGGGTGCGGGGCACGGTTCCTCCGGTCCGTCGGGAGCGGCCCGTCGAGGACCGCCGCTCGGACCGGTTTATCACGGTGCACGCGCGTGTGAACGGCCCGTATCCTCCCGGCATGCAGACGGTCGTCCACCCTCCCAAGCCGTCGCCCGGCGACCGCGTCGCCGTCGTCTCGCCCTCGTCGGGGCTGGCGGAGCTCTTCCCGCGGCCCTTCGAACTCGGCCTGGCGCGGCTGCGCGAGGAGTTCGGGCTGGAGCCGGTCGAGTACCCGGCGACGCGCCGGATGGGGGCGACGCCGCAGGAGCGTGCGGACGACCTGCACGCCGCGTTCGCCGACCCCGGCATCAAGGCGGTCGTCACGTCGACCGGGGGCGACGACCAGATCACCGTGCTGCCGCTGCTGGACCGGGAGTTGCTGCGTTCCTGTCCCAAGCCGTTCTTCGGCTGGAGCGACAACACCAACCTGCTGGCGTTCCTGTACGGGTGCGGCGTGGTCGCCTACCACGGTGGGAGCGTGATGTGCGAGTTCGGGCGGCCCGGGGCCATGCACCCGCTGACCGCCGAGTCGCTGCGGGCCGCGATGTTCACCTCGGGCCCCTACGAGCTGCGGCCCGCACAACGCTGGAACGACGTCGACCGCGACTGGGCCGATCCCGCCACCTTCGCGTCGGAGCCCGGGTCCCGGCCCGGCGGCGGCTGGAGCTGGCTCAACGCGGACCGCGTGGTGGAGGGCCGCACGTGGGGCGGGAACCTGGAGATCCTCTCCTGGCTGCTGATGGCCGACCGCGAGATCGCCCGCGACGAGTCGGCGTACGACGCGGGCGTGCTGATCCTGGAGACGTCGGAGGAACTGCCCGGCGCGCGCGAGGTCTTCCGTTTCCTGCGCTGCCTGGGCGAGCGCGGTCTGCTGCGGCGCTTCCCCGCGCTGTTGACGGCCCGCGCCAAGACCTGGTCGTTCGAGCAGCCCAACAGCCCGCTCCAGGCCGCGCGTTACGCCGCCGACCAGCGGGCGGCGGTCGAGCGTGCGCTGCGCGAATACGCCCCCGACACCCTGGCCGTCTTCGACGTGGACTTCGGGCACACCGACCCGCAACTCGTCATCCCCTACGGGGGAACGGTCCGCGTCGACGGTCCGGCGCGGCGGATCACCGTGACCTACTGAGCCCCCACGCGACGCGCCACGCCCCGCACGCCCCCGTAACCCGGGGTCACCGGTGGCGGTTGACGCGGCATGCACGACGCACGCACCGTGACGGCGCCCTCCCTGCCCCGGCTCGCGGCCGCCTCGCTCGCCGGGACGGCCATCGAGTTCTACGACTTCTTCGTCTACGGGACCGCGGCCGCCCTGGTGCTGGGGCCGCTGTTCTTCCCGACGTTCTCGCCCCTGGCGGGGACGCTGGCCGCGTTCGCGACGTTCGGCGTGGGTTTCGTGGCGCGCCCCCTGGGAGCGGTGCTGTTCGAGCACGTCGGGGACCGGCGCGGGCGACGGCCGGTCCTCGTCGTGTCCCTGCTGCTGACCGGCGCCTCGACGGTCGCGGTGGGATGTGTGCCCGCGTACGACACGATCGGGGCGGCCGCTCCCCTGCTGCTGCTCGGTCTGCGTTTCCTTCAGGGGCTGGGGCTCGGCGGGGAGTGGGGCGGCGCGGCGCTGCTGACCGCCGAGCACGCCCCTGCCGGGCGGCGCGCCCTGTGGTCGAGCTTTCCGCAGGTCGGGCCGGCGGTGGGGTTCCTGCTCGCCAACACGGTGGTGCTGACCCTGACGGCCGCGCTGACGGAGGCGCAGTTCACCCGGTGGGGGTGGCGGGTGCCGTTCTGGGCGGCCGGCGTCCTCGCCGTGGGCGGGCTGTGGCTGCGCAGGGCGCTGCCCGAGAGCCCCCGATTCCTGGAGATCGACGACCACGCGCGCGTGCCGCTCGCCGAGGTCGCGCGGGAGCACTGGCGGCTCGTCCTGCTGACCGCCGGCGCGCTCTCCGTCGGCTACGCGATCTTCTACACGGTGACGACCTGGGCGCTGGCGTACGCGACCGGGCGTCTGGGCGTCGGCCGCACGGCGATGCTGGCCTGCATCATGGCCGCCGTGGCGGTGAAGGGGACGCTGACGCCGGTGATGGCGCTGCTCGGCGACCGTTTCGGCCGAAAACCGCTGTGCCTGGCGGGCTGCGCGGCCGCCGCGCTGTGGATGCTGCCGATGGTCGCGCTGCTCGCGACCGGCGAGCCGCTGCCGATGTTCCTGGGGATCCTGGGCGCGCTGGTCGCGTTCGTCACGATGTTCGCGGTGATCGCGGCCTATCTGCCGGAGCTGTATCCGCCGCGCGTGCGCTGCACCGGAGCGGCGCTCGGCTACAACCTGGGCGGGGTCCTCGGCGGCGCGCTCACACCGGTCGTGGCGACGGCGCTCGCGGAGCGCTCGGGCCCGGTCCCCTGGGGTGTGGGCGCGTATCTGACCGGGATCGCGCTGCTGGCTCTGGGCTGCTTCGCGCTGCTCCCGGAGACCCGCCCGGCGCCGGTCGCCGTGCCGCGGCCGGCTACGGATTGATCGCCAGTTCCAGGTAGGCGGCGAAGAGCACGAGGTGGACGCCGCCCTGTAGGGGCGTGGCCCGGCCGGGGACCACGGTCAGCGAGCTGACCACGACCGTCAGCGCGAGCAGCACCGTGTAGGTGGAGCCGAGACCGAGGACGAGCGGTCCGGAGAGCCAGAAGGAGGCCAGCGCGACGGCGGGGATGGTCAGTCCGATGCTGGCCATCGCGGAGCCGAGTGCGAGGTTGAGGCTGGTCTGCACCCGGTCGCGGCGGGCCGAGCGCAGCGCGGCGATGGTCTCGGGGAGCAGCACCAGCAGCGCGATGATCACGCCGACGACGGCATGGTGGAGGCCGGCGCTCTCCACCGCCGACTCGATCGTGGGCGAGACGCCCTTGGCGAGACCGACGACGCCGATCAGGGCGAGGCCGAGCAGGGAGAGGCTGACCAGGGCGGCCCGGGAGGTGGGGACGCCGGCGTGGTCGTCCGCGGTGATCACCTCTCCCTGCCGGGTGATCGGCAGGAAGTAGTCGCGGTGGCGGACTGTCTGCGTGGTGACGAACAGGCCGTACAGGATCAGCGAGGAGACGGCCGCGAACGTGAGCTGGACGTCGGAGAACTCCGGGCCCGGTCGGCTGGTGGTGAAGGTCGGCAGGACCAGGCTGAGCGTGGCCAGGGTCGCGACGGTGGCCAGGGCGGCGCCGGTGCCCTCGGGATTGAAGACGGCCGTCCCGTGGCGCAGCGAGGCGACCAGCAGACTGAGTCCGACGATGCCGTTGCAGGTGATCATCACGGCCGCGAAGACCGTGTCCCTGGCCAGCGTCGCGCTCTTGTCGCCGCCGTCCGCCATCAGGGTGACGATCAGGGCGACCTCGATGATCGTCACGGCGACCGCGAGGACGAGCGAGCCGAACGGCTCCCCCACGCGGTGGGCGACGACCTCGGCGTGGTGGACGGCGGCCAGGACGGCTCCGGCGAGGACCAGCGTCACCAGGGCGACGACCGCGCCGGGCAGGTCGCGTCCCCAGGTCAGTGCCAGCAGGACGACCGCCAGCACGGGCACGAGGGACGTCCAGCGGGCCGCGACCGACGTGAGCCGAGCGATCATGACGTGATCGTCGCAGAGCCGTACGGGCTTCGCATTCCGGCTCGTACGGCCTGCTGCGGGCGGCCCGGTCCGGGCGGCCGGGGCCCGGTGGGGCCTCTCACCTGAGGTCGGTGGACTCCACCACGTCGCAGTCGGTGAAGGACGGGGGTGTGGTGCACAGGGCGGCCATCGACTGCGCGAACTTGCCCGTCTCAGGGTCGTCGCTGTTGCGCATGGCCGCCTCGTGGGAGTCGAATTCGACGACGACCAGGTAGCGGTCGGGCTTGTTCCGGTCCTTGAGGACGAGGCGTCGGACCGGGCCGTCGGGCCGGCCGGCGAGGCGCTGGTCCCCTTCTTCGGACAGCGCCCGCATGTCGTCGATGCGGTCGGTCTCGAACTCGAGGATCTGCACGAACCTCTGCGGTGTACTCATGACGCCTCCGGCCGGTCCGGCGCCCCCCGGGGTGGGAAACGCCCACCTCCCAACGAAGCACCGGGAGCGGTGCTCGGCAATTCGCCGCGCACCGCTCCCGGGGGCGGTTGTTCCTACGTCGTCCGTGGTCAGGCCTCGATGCTGTCCTTCGGAGCGCCTTCGCTCCCGGTCCGCGCCGCCTCGTCCGCCGCCTGGGCGGCCGCCTTCTTCGAGGCCCGCAGGCTGGTGATCGTGGTGACGATCAGGACGGAGCAGATGACGCCCAGCGAGACCGGGATGCTGATCTCGGGGACATGGACCCCGGACTCGTGCAGGGCGTGCAGCACCAGCTTCACGCCGATGAAGCCCAGGATGATCGACAGGCCGTAGCTGAGGTGCACCAGCTTCCTCAGGAGGCCCCCGATGAGGAAGTACAGCTGCCGCAGGCCCATCAGGGCGAACGCGTTGGCCGTGAAGACGATGTACGGGTCCTGCGTCAAGCCGAAGATCGCGGGGATCGAGTCGAGGGCGAAGAGCACGTCGGTGGTGCCGATCGCGAGCATGACGACCAGCATCGGGGTCATGACCCGCTTGCCGTTCTGCTCGATCCACAGCTTCGTGCCGTGGTAGCGGTCGGCCACGCCGAAGCGCTTCTCCACCGCCTTGAGCAGCTTGTTCTCCTCGAACTCCTCGTCCTCCTCGTCGGCCCGGGCCTCCTGGATGAGCTTCCAGGCGGTCCAGATCAGGAAGGCGCCGAAGAGGTAGAAGACCCAGGCGAAGCTGGCGAGGATCGCGGCGCCCGCGGCGATGAAGATCGCCCGCAGGACCAGCGCTATGAGGACGCCGACGAGCAGGACCCGCTGCTGGTACTGGGACGGGACCGCGAACTTCGCCATGATCAGGACGAAGACGAAGAGGTTGTCGACGCTGAGGGACTTCTCGGTGATGAAGCCGGCGAAGAACTCGCCGGCGGGCTCGCCGCCGCCGAAGAGGAGCAGCCCGACGCCGAAGAGTCCGGCCAGGGCGATCCAGACGACGGTCCAGATGCCGGCTTCCTTGATGGACACGTCGTGCGGCTTGCGGCCGATGAAGAAGTCGACCGCGATGAGGGCGGCGAGGCCCACGATGGTGAGGACCCATAGGGTCACGGAAACATCCACTGCGCCTCCGGCAGTACGTAACGGCAGGTGATCAGCGTCGTTGCGCTGCCGGAGGTCTCTTCCACCCGCCCTGACGGGGGCGGGCCGGCGCCCCGGGATCATCGGTGATCCGTATTGACGGGTACGCCGCAGCAGGAGTACTCCCCTCCGTGAGGAAAACAGTACCCCAACCACCAAGAAAAGGTAAAGCGATTGGCAAAAGAAGTACCAAGTTGCCTGGTCAGGGTCCTTTACGTGTACTTGGTGCGCGCTTCGGCCACCTGCGCGAGGACCTGCTGGAGCACCTGGCTGCCGGGCGGCACGAGCGGCGGTTCGTACGTCCAGGCGTGACCGACCCAGGGGTCGGCGAGGTGGTCCTCGGCGACCGGCGTCAGCCGCAGCAGTCCACGCCACAACGGATCCAGCAACGGACCGTAACCGCCGGCGTCCTCCCGGTCGGCGACCATCATCAGGTGCACGCCGACGGCGGGACCCTCGTCCGCCAGGTAGCGCAGCTGGGTCACCGCCCGGTCGTCGAACCCGTGCGGGAAGTCGTTGACCACGAGGAGCTGCTGGGAGGTGTCGAAGCCGGGCGGCAGCGAGTCGGCCGCACCTCCGCGCACCGCCATCTGCACCAGGTCGACGCGCTCGGTGAGCTGCCCGAGGATCGCCGCGACGCCTGCCGCCCCCGCCGCGGGCGCAGCCGCGAGCACTCCGCTCCGCACCAGCGGCGCGAGCTCCCTGGCGCCCGAGCCCGCCGGATCGACGACGTGCACGGTGAACTCGCCCGCCGGATGGACCGCCAGCAGACGGGCGACGTGCGCCACGGCGGACTCCATCGCCAGGCGGCGCATGTCGTGCGCGTCGACGAACGCGCCCTCGGAGGAACCCGACCGTCCGCTGTCGATCCACAGGCCGCGCTCGAGCGGGAGCCGGACCAGCATCGGGATGCGCAGCGGATCGCTCTCGGGCAGGTGGAGATCGCCCAGCCGCAGGGCCATGGGCATCTCCATGGGCGCCCGGTAGGCCTGCCAGACGGGGTTGTCCCAGCGCGCGAACGCGGCCGGCAACGCCGGTTCGACGACGTCGGCCTCGGCCCCGAGCTGGACCAGATCCCGGTCCAGCGCCTCGCGTGCCTGGTCGACGAGTTGAAGGCGTCTGTTCTGTGCCGCCTCGCGGGCCGCGTCGCCCTGCCCGCCGATCCTGCTGCGCGGGTCGGACAGGACCTGGTCGAGCTCCTTCTCCATCCGCGTGTCGGCGAAGTCGACGGCGCTGCGGTACGCGGCCGTGGTGCGGGCCAGGTCCTCGAACATGCCCCAGACCTGGTTGTACAGCCGCTCGTCCATCGACCACCCCGTGGCGTCCCCCGCGACGGGACGGGCGGGCTGTCCGGGCGGGGCGGGGGG
>NZ_JAHHIT010000046.1 GCF_024539675.1 Streptomyces hilarionis
GGGCCCGCTCCTCACCCGGAGCGGGCCCCACGCCTGCGACGGCGTCCTAACGGCTGTGTCAACGGACCGGCGCGCCCTGCGGCTGCGGCGGCGCGATGCCGAGGGCGGTCGTGTACTTGCCCAGCGCGAGCTTGCCGATGGCCGGGTAGGGGCCCAGCGCCTCGGCGGCGGGGCAGCCGGCCTCCTTGGCGGCCTCCTCGATCAGCGTGGCGTCGATCTCCGGACCGATCAGGTACGGCGCCAGAGCGAGCTGCTGCGAGCCCGAGGAGCGCAGCTGCTCCGCGACGGAGGCGATGGACCCCTCCTGGTCGAGCGCCGCGGCCATGACCGGCACGGCCAGCCGTGCGGCCAGCAGCATGCCGGTGATCCCGGCGGCCTGCACGGCCTCGTCGCCGCCCACGGAGGCGAGGATGATGCCGTCGGCGGCCGTCGCCACGGTGAACAGGCGGGCGCGGTCCGCACGGGCCAGACCCGCCTCGGACAGGCGCACGTGCAGGGCCTCGGCGAGCAGCGGGTGCGGGCCGAGGACGTCGGTCATCTCGGCCGCGATGCGGCTCTCCATGACGGCCTGGCGGACCTGGCGCAGCAGCGAGTTGTCGGGACCGGCCAGCAGCGGCACGACCACGGCGACCGGGCCGTCGGGCTCCTTGACGTCCAGACCGGCGGCACGGGCCTGCTCGAAGCGGGCCGTGCGCTCGTCGGCGGCGTGCACCAGCACCGACTGCACGGTGGGGAACTCGGCGTCGTCCCCGTCGAGGTAGCCGATGCGCGCGTCGAGGCCGGGGAGCTCGGAGCGGGCGATGCTCACGATCTCCTCGGCGAGGCCGCGGGTGGCGACGCCGGGCGTGCCCGGCACCGCGAGGACGAGCGCCGGCGCGCCCTCGGGAGCCGCCAGCGGCTCGGGTCGGCGGTGCCGCCCGGGCTGGCGAGGTCGCGGCATTCGTACTGGCAGGCCGGACGCGGGCCCAGTGGGGGAGCTCATGGCGACGCATGTTACTGGCTTCTTGGGCTCCCCTGTTCGGGGAGGGTGCACGTGAGCGGTATCCGTCCGCTTTTGTCTGATGAGTTACGTACGGATCAGAAGTGATCAGCGTGTTTTCCGGGCGACTTGCCCCCTGAGGGAGTAATCCCCCATTTGCGGGGTGACGTACGGTCCCTGCGCAGGACGCATGACGGGCCCGGACGCATGACGGGCAGGGCGCGTTACGGATGGTGTGCCACTGACAGCAGCGTCTCCTCGTACGGCCAGCCGCACGTGTCCGTCGCCAGCGCCACGGCGATGCGGACGGCGCCGTCCAGCGGGTCGCCCCCGGCGGACGTCCGCCGGGCGTGCGGCAGCACTCCCGCCAGTTCCTCTTCCAGGGGGACGACGAGAGGGGCGCCGATCTCGAACAGGCCCCCGGTCAGGGCGATCAGGGGCGCATCGGCGGGCGGGCACGCCGCGGCGGCCGAGTCGGCCAGGTGCCGGGCCGCTGCTCGCAGCACGCCGGCGGCGACCGGGTCGTCGTGCGCGCGGGAGGCCACGCACGGGGCGAAGGAGGCGAGGACGGCCGCGCGGTCGGAGCGCGGGTAGAGCAGCCCCGGCAGGCCCGGGAGCGGCCCGAACCGCTCCCGGGCGAGGGCGAGCAGTGCCGCCGAGCCGCCGGGACGCCCGTCGTACGCGCGCAGGGCGGCCTCCAGACCCGCTCGTCCGATCCAGGCTCCGCTCCCGCTGTCGCCCAGCAGGTGCCCCCAGCCGTCCGCCCGCCGCCACGAGGTCAGGTCCGTGCCGATCGCGATCACCCCGGTGCCCGCCGCCACGACGACCCCGGGCCGCGCGCCGAGAGCGCCGGCGTAGGCGGTGACGGCGTCGGCGGCGAGCGCGGTCGTACGGACCCCGAACTCCCTGACCAGCGCGGCGGGGAGCTCGGCGCGCAGCGCCCCGCCCAGCGTGCCGAGTCCCGCCGCGCCGACCACAGCCGTGGTGGGCGGGGGAGCGCCGGTCTCGGCCGCCAACGCCCGGGCCGCCGGGACCAGTCGGGCCATCAGGTCCTCCGGGTCGATGCCCCGCGCGCCGGTGCGCACCGGATCCGGCGACGAGCGCCGGCCCAGCACGCCCTGCCCGACGGTTGCCAGGGCGACCCGCAGCCCGGAGCCGCCCGAGTCCACGGCGAGGACGCCGACGTCGCTCACGCCGCCGGCGCCCGCACCGGCGCCCCGGCTCACGGCCGACGCCGGTGGTCGGGCCGCCGGCAGCCCCTCAGGACCGGTGGACCGCCGGCCCTGCAGGACGGCCGCGGCCGCGGGCCCAAGAGGAAGGCCGACTCCCGGTGGCGGTAGCGGTGGGGGTGGCGGTGGGGGTGGCCAGGGAGCGGCGAAGCGGGGGAGCCACGGTCTGGTGGCTCGGTCGGCCCACGACCCAACGGGCTCTCCTCCCTTACGCTGACCGGCTCCTCCGGCGGGCGGCCGGGGACGCCCCGCGCGACGCCCCGACCCCCTCGACCACCCGTATCGCCTCGACGGCCTCGACGGCCTCGACGGCCTCGACGGCCTCGCCGGCCTCGACGAGGGGGAGGAAGACTGCCGAGGAGGAGGAAGACCGAGGAGGAGGCCCGACATCGTCGGCGGTCCCCGGGCGGGGGGACATGCGTGCCGGTACGCGGGCGGGTTGAGTGCCAGTAGGGTGACGCATTGTGGCACCACGACCTCTGTATGAACTTGTCGAAGCGGGCTGGGCGAAGGCCCTCGAGCCCGCCGCCGAACGCATCGCGGCGATGGGGGACTTCCTGCGGGCCGAGATAGCGGCCGGCCGCACGTATCTTCCGTCCGGGGCGAACGTTCTGCGCGCGTTCCAGCAGCCCTTCGACGACGTCCGCGTCCTGATCGTCGGCCAGGATCCCTACCCGACGCCGGGGATGGCGATCGGGCTGAGTTTCGCGGTGGCCCCCGAGGTGCGGTCGCTGCCGGGCAGCCTGGAGAACATCTTCCGCGAGATGCACACGGACCTCGGCCTGCCCAGGCCGTCGAACGGCGATCTGACCCCGTGGACCCGGCAGGGTGTCCTGCTGCTCAACAGGGCCCTGACCACCGCGCCGCGCAAGCCGGGCGCGCACCGCGGCCAGGGCTGGGAGGAAGTGACCGAGCAGGCCATCCGGGCGCTGGCGGCGCGGGGCAAGCCGCTCGTGTCGATCCTGTGGGGGCGTGACGCGCGCAACCTGCGGCCGCTGCTGGGGGAGCTGCCGTCGATCGAGTCCGCACACCCGTCCCCGATGTCGGCGGACCGCGGCTTCTTCGGCTCCCGGCCGTTCAGCCGGGCCAACGCCCTCCTCGCCGAACAGGGCGCTCAACCGGTCGACTGGCAACTGCCGTAGGCCACCCCGGACACGCAGGTCACCCCTGACACGCAGGTCACGCAGACCCCACCGCCGGTACCGGCCCGCGTCGAACGATCCCGCGTCGTGGGCGGCGCCCGGGGTGAGCCCGGGCCGTTGGGGCCGGGCCCGGGCGGTTCGGGTCCGGCCCGGGGCGCGCGGGCTCGGCGCAGGCCGGACACGGCCGCTCGTGCTCACCCGACCACGGCCGCCCGTACGCACAGCACGTCGGGCAGATGGGAGGCCAACTGTCGCCAGGTGTCGCCGTCGTCGGCGGAGGCGAACACCTCGCCGTTGCGGTTGCCGAAGTACACGCCGGCCGGATCCGCGTCGTCCGTGCACATCGCGTCGCGCAGAACCGTGCCGTAGTGGTCCTCGTGCGGCAGGCCCGAGGCCAGCGGCTCCCAGCTCTTGCCGGCGTCGGCGGTGCGGAAGACCCGGCACCGGCGGTCGGCGGGCACCCGGTCCGCGTCCGCGTTGATCGGGAACACGTACGCCGTGTCGCCCCGCGAGGGATGTGCGGCGACGGCGAAGCCGAACGTGGACGGCAGCCCCTCGCCGATGTCGGTCCAGTGCGCGCCCGCGTCGTCGCTGCGATAGACCCCCCAGTGGTTCTGGAGGTAGAGCCGGTCCGGGTTCGCCGCGTCCCTGGCGACCTTGTGCACGCACTGGCCGAACTCCGGGTCGGGATCGGGCAGGAACACCGCCGACACGCCGGAGTTGGACGGCGCCCAGTTCGCCCCGCCGTCCGTCGTGCGGAACACTCCGGCGGTGGAGACCGCCACGGTCACCGCCCGTGGGTCGCGCCGGTCGGTGAGGATGGTGTGCAGGCCCTCCCCGCCGCCGCCCGGCACCCAGCGGGAGCGGGTGGGGTGCTCCCAGAGCGGGCGGACCAGCTCGAAGCTCTCGCCGCGGTCCTCCGAGCGGTACAGCGCGGCCGGCTCCGTGCCCGCGTACACCACGTCCGGTTCGGCCGCCGCCGGGTGCAGTTGCCACACCCGCTCCAGCGAGGCCTTCGTGTCCTGCGGGAACTTCACGGCCGGGCGCGCCGGTTCGGTCCAGGTGCGGCCGAGGTCGTCGGAGTGGAACACCGACGGCCCCCAGTGCGCGCTGTCGCCGCCGGCCAGCAGCCGCGGGCGCCCGCCGCGGGTGTCGACGGCGATCGAGTAGATCGCCTGTGCGTTGAAGTAAGGGGTCTCGTCGAACTCCCACACGCCGCCGCGCCGGCGCCCGATGAACAGGCCTTTGCGCGTGCCCACGGCGAGCAGTACCTCGGTCATGCCGATCACCTCCGCTGGTGTCCTCGACCTCGTCGTCCCGGACACCGGCCAGTCTGCACCCGGCCACTGACAGTCACCTCCGGAAACGCCGTTGCCGCAGGTCGCGGCGGGTGTGGCGGACCGGCGCCGCTGGGTTTCGGCCGCCTTCCCGCAGGGCGCCCGCCCGCACCTCGCCTCGGTGGGGCCGCCGAGCCCGGGGACTCGCCTGAGCATCAGGCCCGTGCGCCGCGTATGGGAGGGCGGCCGGGATGTTGATGTGTTCACGAGGAGGCGGCCTTCGATGGCGTTCCGTGGTCCGAAGGTGTGGCTGTGGCGCTGGCGGCGCAACCCGCTCAAGCGTCGCGCCGACACGGTGGAGTCCTGGGTCGTGCTCGGCGTGTGGGCGCTCACCGTCCTCGCCGGGGTGCTGGCGGCGTCGGCCACCGCGGGGTCCGTCGAACAGGGGCTGGCGCGGGAGCGCGTCGAGTGGCGTCCCCTCGTCGGACGCCTGACCGAGCAGGCCCCGGGCAAGGCCCCGTCCGGCAGTTCCTCCAGCGGCGAGCAGGTGTGGGCCAAGGTGGGCTGGACCGGACCGGACGGCTCCGCCCACACCGGCCAGGTCCGGGTCGGCCCCGGCAGCGCCGCGGGCACCCCGGTCGAGGTCTGGACGGACCCGCAGGGCCGCCTGGTGACCCGGCCGGCCAGCGCCTCGCAGGCCAGGCTGCGCGCCTCCCTCGTCGGAGGCCTGGCCGGGGTCGGGGTGGCGACCCTGCCCCTCGCGGGCGGGCGCGTGGTGCGCGGCCGGCTGGAACGCCGGCGCGTGGACCAGTGGGACGTCGAATGGGCCCGCTTCGCCGTCCTCTGGGGCCGCCCGACCAGCTGACCCCGAGGACGGCGAAGCAGGCCCGGAGCGGCCCGGAGCGGCCTGGACCGTCCCAGACCGGACCACACCTGACCACGCCTGACCACACTTGACCAGCCCGGACCGGCCCGGGGGCCCGTCCACCCAGGTCCAGGCCGGTCGTCCTGACCTGCGTGGACGGCGTGCCCCGTCCGGGCGAGGCGACCTGCCCGCGTGGCCCCACCGGCCCCGAGCCGCGGCGTCCGCGCGGGCGGCGACGCCGTGCGCGGTGGCGTGGCCGCGGTGCGCCCGGCTGCGGGAGCGGGGGAGGGGGCGTGCGCGGAAGCGGCCCGGGGGTCAGTTCGCGGTGGCGGGAACGGTGCGGCCGCTCCCCCCGGGGAGGGCGCGTCGCAGGATCGCGTCCAGGTCGGCGGCGTCCGGGAGGGTGCCGAAGGAGTGCCCCCAGTCGCCGTCCAGCCGGGTGGCGCAGAACGCGTCGGCGACCGCGGGCGGCGCGTGCCGTACCAGCAGGGAGGCCTGGAGGGTGAGCGCCATCTCCTCCACCAGCCGTCGGGCGCCGGACGGCGTCGCCGTGGTCAGCCGTGCCCCCAGCCGGTCGACGGCCGCGTCCAGGCGGGCGTCCGCACCGCGTGCCAGGGCGAGTTCCGCGAAGAGGGCGTCCGCCGTCGCCGGCTCCCGCGTCAACGCCCGCAGCACGTCGAGGGCGTTGACGTTGCCCGAGCCCTCCCAGATCGACAGCAGCGGCGCCTCGCGGTAGTGCCGGGGCATCCCGGAGTCCTCGACGTAGCCGTTGCCGCCCAGGCATTCCAGGGCCTCCGCCGTGAAGGCCGGCCCCCGCTTCGTCACCCAGTACTTGCCGATGGCGGTGGCGATCCGCCGGAAGGACCGCTCGTCCCCCTGCCCGTCGTCGCCGCGCACGGCCCGGTCGGCGGCTCCGGCCAGCCGCAGCGTGAGCGTGGTCGCGGCCTCCGACTCCAGCGCCAGGTCGGCCAGGACGTTGCGCATCAGCGGCTGGTCGAGCAGCCGCGCCCCGAACGCGCTGCGGTGACGCACGTGATGTCCCGCCTCGACGAGCGTCTTGCGCATCAGGGCCGCGGACATCATCACGCAGTCCAGCCGGGTGCAGTTGACCATCTCGAGGATGGTCTTCACGCCCTGCCCCTCGGGCCCGACCAGCCAGGCCACGGTCCCGTCGAACTCCGGCTCGGAGGAGGCGTTGGAGCGGTTGCCCAGCTTGTCCTTGAGCCGTTGCACGCGGAACGTGTTGCGGGCGCCGTCGGGCAGCACACGCGGCACGAGGAAGCAGGACAGTCCGCCGGGAGCCTGCGCCAGGACCAGGAACACGTCGCACATCGGCGCCGACGTGAACCACTTGTGCCCGCGCAGCGTGTACACCCCGGGCTCCGCCGTGGGCGCGGCCGCCGTCGTGTTCGTCCGGACGTCGGAGCCGCCCTGCTTCTCGGTCATCCCCATGCCCGCGAGCAGCCCGCGCTTGGCGGTCGGCACGCGCAGCCCCGGGTCGTACTCCCGGCCGGTCAGCAGCGGTTCGTAGACGGCGGCGAGCTCCGCCTGGCGGCGCAGCGCGGGCACGGCCGCGTAGGTCATCGACGTCGGACAGCCGTGTCCGGCCTCGGTGTGACCCCAGGCGAGCCCGCCCGCCGTACGTGCCACGTGGGCGCCGGGCCGGTCGTCGGCCCAGGGCGCGCCCGCCAGTCCCTCGGCGACCGCGACGCGCATCAGCTCGTGCCAGCTCGGGTGGAACTCGACCTCGTCGAGGCGGTGACCGTAGCGGTCGTGCGTGCGCAGGACGGGCTCGTGCCGGTTGGCCAGTTCGCTCCACTCCTGTGCCTCGACGCCGCCCGCCAGCAGGCCGATCCTGCGCACGTCCGCCTCGGCCCAGCCCGCGCCCTCCCGCCGCAGCCCCTCCAGGAGCGCGGTGTCCGCCGAGGCGTCGTAGGGGGCCAGGGGCGGCGGCTGGTTCGTGACGTCGTGGGTCGCGCCCCCTGGCGTCGGCGCAGGAAGACGGGACGGCGAGGGGGACGCGGACTGTGCGAGTGTCGGGGCCATGCCGACATGTTGCACTCCGCCTACGGCTGTAGCAAGAGTGCAACATCGCGGGCGCATACAGTACGTGCTCATGCGGATGAACGTGTCTGCGTCGGCGCAGCCCGGCGAGGTCGACCTGCCGCCGCTGTCCGCGCGGTCGGTGGTGCTGAGCCTGCTGCTGGGCGCGCACCCGCCCGAGCTGGCGGCCAGGGATCTGGTGCGGGGGGTGGAGCGGTTCGGCGTCGGCGGGTCGACGGTGAGGGCCGCGCTGAGCCGGATGGTGGCGGCGGGCGACCTGCGCAGGACCGACGGCGTCTACCGGCTCAGCGACCGGCTGCTGGAGCGGCAGCGGCGACAGGACGACGCCGTGCACCCGCACACGTGCGCGTGGGACGGTGACTGGGAGATGCCGGTGATCACCGCGACCGGCCGCGGTCCCGCCGACCGCGCCGAACTGCGTGCCCGGCTCGGCGAGCTCAGGCTCGCCGAGCTGCGGGAGGGCGTCTGGCTGCGCCCCGCCAACCTGGGGCGTCCCTGGCCCGCCGACCTGGACGAGGTCGTCCGTCGATTCACCGCCCGCCCCGGCGCGCCCGCCCGCGAGCTGGCGGAGAGCTTGTGGCCGCTGGACGCCTGGGCGGGCACGGCGCGCGCCCTGCTGGCCCATGTCGAGCGGTCGCGACGGCCGGCCGACCGCTTCACGGCCCTCGCGGCGGTGGTACGGCACCTGCTGGCCGACCCCGTGCTGCCCGCGGAACTCCTGCCGGCCGACTGGCCCGGCGCCGCACTGCGCGCCCTGTACGACCACCACCGCCGCGAGCTCGCCGCGGCGGTGCTGGGCCCGGCTCCCTGACCGGCGGCGGCCGTGCGAAGCGCTGTGTGGGGGACGCTTCGCACGGCCGCTGTTTCACCGTGGGGGGAAGGGAAAGGCCGCCTGCGGGGGGCCGCAGGCGAGACGACCGCCCGTGGGGGCGGGGTCTACCGGTAGGTGATGTCGGACGACGCGTACTTGCAGTAGGTGCCGTCCGCGCCCGCGCCGTTCTTGGGCGGCTCCGCGCCCGTGTTGTTGCCGATGTACTTCTGGCAGGGAACGATCTTCTTGCTGCTGTCCCCGACGATGGTGATCTTCTTCAGGGTCGCGCTGTCCCCGTAGTTGGTGTTGATGCCGACG
Source organism: Streptomyces hilarionis (assembly GCF_024539675.1). Lineage (GTDB taxonomy): Bacteria > Actinomycetota > Actinomycetes > Streptomycetales > Streptomycetaceae > Streptomyces > Streptomyces hilarionis. Next base: position 8,686 of record NZ_JAHHIT010000046.1, read on the forward strand.
AGCCGACCGCCCTTGTAGGTCGCCTCGATGGTGTTCAGGTTGATGGTGCGCTTGTACTGGCCGCTCTTGCAGTTGCCGCAACTGCGCACGAACGTCCCGAAGTTCTTCACGGCGAAGTCGGAGACGTTGAGCGTCCCCGCGCCGTTGAACTGGAACACCTTGTCGCTGGCTTCCTTCGCCCCGCCGCCGGACACGGTGTAGACGTTGGACGACGACGACCCGAGGAAGGTCGCCGCGTCCTCGCCGACGTCCTCCCACCAGACGTTCTGCAGCGTGCAGCTGCCCAGGCAGTGGATGCCGTCGGCGGCGGGCGCGCCGATGATGACGTTCTTCAGCACGGCGCCGGGCTTGAGCTCCAGGATCGGGTCCTGGTCCTCGTTCTGGCCGCCGCTGCCGAGGTCCCCGCTGCCGTACAGGCGCTGCATCCCGTAGTCCTTGGTGCCGGAGACGGAGATGGTGGCGGTCACCGGCTTGCTGCTGGTCGGGGTCGGCCAGGTGGCGGCGCTCGCGGGCGCGAGCGCTCCACTGGTCATGATCATGCCAACCGTGAGGCCGACCGCGGCGAGTCCGCCGGTGAGGGCGCGCCCGGGGAGCCGGCCGCCGGGTCGGGCCGTCGACGGAGCCGCCGACGGCGAAGTGCGCGGCGGTGCCGGTGAAACTGCTGGTGAAGTCATGTCCCGATGCCTTTCTTCGGATGGGGGGCCAGGGGGTGCGGACAGGCCGTCAGAGCTTCCCCGCGCCCGCGCCGGACGTCACCGAGGCGACGACGGAGGAGGCGGGCTCGGCGGTGTAGGCGTACGGCGGCCTGGTGAACGTGCCGACCCGGGACACCTCGGTCGCGGCTCCGCCGAGGTCGTTGCCGGTCAGGTTGGCGTAGCCGTCCACGTCGCTGTCACGGTTCGTCGTGACGGCGACCAGGGTCGAGCGGAAGACGTTGTTCTCCACGAGCATCTGCGCGCCCATGCGCGAGTGGACGGCCGTCTCGGCGCCGACGACGTAGTTGTCGTAGAAGTGGCCGGTGCCGAACCGCAGGCTGGGAATGCGCGAGTTGACGTTGAGGAACTGGTTGTGGTGGTACGTCACCTTCAGGTGTCCGGTGTCCTGGCTCGCGTTGTTGTCGCTGTGGCCGACCAGCGAGCCCTTGTAGTGGTCCCTGAAGGTGTTCCACGACACGGTCACGAGGTCCGAGGCGTGGTTGATGTCCAGCAGGCCGTCGTAGTAGTCCTTGTCGTGATCGCGGTCGGCCGAGAAGGAGTTGTGGTCGATCCAGACCCTGGTCGAGGCCTGGACCTCGATCCCGTCGGCCGGCTTGAGCGGCTTGCTGATGTTCAGGTTGCGGATGACCACGTTCGTCACCTTCTTCAGCCGCAGCCCGCCGCCGGTGAACCCGGAGGAGGAACCGACGCCCAGCACCGTGGTGTTGGAGCCGACGTCGACCTGGCCGGCGAGCGATATCAGGCCGTTGACCTTCACCACCTTCGCCGCGCCGCCGGTCACCGCCGCCTTGAACGCGGACAGGGTCGACACGGTGACCGCGCCGGCTCCGTCGCCCCCGGTCGTGCCGGCGCCGAATCCGACGGGCGTGCTCTCGGCGGCTCCTGCCGACGGCGGAAGCGTCAGGACCGCCGCGGCGGCGAGCGCGGCGGACGCCGCGAGGAGAACGGACCTTTGCGCAGGTGTACGTGGGGGACCTGTGCGCATGGGGGTGCGTCCCTTCGTGAGGAAGGAATGGATCAGATATGTGATTGCTGTTCTGTTTTCTGAACAGATGATGCGAGCAGTGCCGACCTTTGTGGGGTGCCGCGAGTGGCTCGGTCACACTGCTGAACGGAACGTAGGGGGCAAGCGCTTTCTAGTCAACGCTTTGCGCAGAAGACGTCCGGCCGTCGCGGCGCGTCCCGCCCCCTCGGTGAGGACCGGCGCACCGATCGCGTGGGAGCGCTTCCATGGTGGGCGTGTGCATGCCACCATGCGAGGCGGACGCTTGCCTTCGAGCGCGTTTCTCCCGTGACCCCCGCGCCGCCAGGCTCCCGCCGGGGGGCGCCAAGCCGCCTCCTCCGGACGGCCCGGTCCGGCCCGGAGGGAGAAGTGGCGCGGAGAAGTGGCGCGGGCCGTCGTCCCCCCGCTCATGCACCTGCCGCACCCCGTCGTCAGAGCAGCCATCGAGAAGGGACAGAACGTGTCGACCACCACCCCCTGTGCGACCGCCTCGGCGAGGAGGCGGCCGGGTCCGGCGCTCCTGGCCCTCCTGGCGGCCCTGGTCTCGTTGCTCGCGGCCGCCGCCCTCACCGCGCCCGCCGCCTCCGCCCGGGCGCAGGCGGCGGGCCCGGTCCCCGCCGGCACGCTCACCGAGGTCACCGGCTTCGGCGCCAACCCCAGCAACCTCCAGATGTACGTGTACGCGCCGGTGAACGTCACCGCGCACCCGGCCGTCCTGGTGGCGGTGCACTACTGCACGGGTTCCGGCCCGGCCATGTACAGCGGCACCGAGTACGCGCGACTGGCCGACCGGTACGGATTCGTCGTGGTCTACCCGTCGGTCACGCGCAGCAGCAAGTGCTTCGACGTCTCCTCGCCCCAGGCGCTCAGGCGCGACGGCGGCAGCGACCCCGTCGGCATCAGGTCGATGGTCGACTGGACCGTCCGCGCGTACGCGGCCGACACCGGACGGATCTTCGTGACGGGCATCTCGTCCGGCGCGATGATGACGAACGTCCTGCTCGGCGACTATCCCGACGTGTTCGCGGCGGGAGCCGCGTTCGCGGGCGTCCCGTTCGGCTGCTTCGCCACGACCGACGGCTCCGAGTGGAACAGCCGGTGCGCCGGCGGCGAGGTGCTCCACACGCCGCAGGAATGGGGCGCCCTGGTGCGCGACGCCTACCCCGGCTACACCGGCCGCCGCCCCCGGATGCAGGTGTGGCACGGCACGCAGGACGACACGCTGCGCTACCCGAACTTCGGGGAGGAGATCAAGCAGTGGACGAACGTGCTGGGCGTCGGCCAGACCCCGGCGTCCACCGACTCGCCGGTGGCCAACTGGACCCGCACCCGCTACGGCGCCACCGGTGACCGCGCCCCCGTCGAGGCGGTCAGCGTGCAGGGCGTCGGACACGGTGTCTACGCCGACGGAATGGGCGCCCGGGTCCTCAGGTTCTTCGGCCTCGACGACTCCGCTCCCGGACCCGGTCCCGACCCCCAGCCCGGCGCCTGTCGGGTCGTGGCCTCCACCAGCGCCTGGAGCACCGGACTGACCGCGTCCGTGACGCTCACCAACACCGGCGCCTCGCCGATCGAGGGCTGGAAACTGGGCTTCACGCTGCCCGCCGGGCAGACCATCACCAACGGCTGGGGCGCCACCTACGCACCGGCCTCCGGGACGGTGACGGCGACCAACGCGTCGTACAACGGCACACTGGCGCCCCATGCCGCCGTCACCATCGGCTATCAGGCGAACCACACCGGCGACAGCGCGGCACCGGGCGTCTTCACGCTCAACGGCGCCACCTGTACGAAGGGTTGAGCCACCGTGGGCGGTCCGCGCGGCCGCCCACGAACCGCCGGTGAGGCGGGCGTCCCCGTGACGAGCGGCGGCTGCCGAAGCGGAGTCCGGCGGCCGCCGCGGGCCGTGCGGGCGTCGGAGCGGCCGGGGGCGTCACGGGTGCGCGGCGCAGGTGTGCCGGGCCACGGGGGCGTCAGGGGTGCGGGGCTCGTCGAGGCCGGCGAGGAGTCGCCCGTTGCCGGTGATCGGCGAGGCGGCCCGGCCCTCCGGAGCCCGTGGTCGTCAGCGGCAGTCCCGCCGGGGGCGCCGAGGGCGGCGCCGGGGCAGGGCAGCGCCCGCCCGTGCGGTTCGCCGGGTTCCGCGGTTCAGGAAGGCCGGTTCGCGGGACGCGAGGGGTCGGCGGGCCCGCGCGCGGTGCGCGCGCCGCCGGCCGCCCCCGCCGCGGACCTCAGCGCCGCCCAGTCCGGCAGCTTCACCACGCCCCGGCCCAGTGAGGCGCCCAGCGCCGTCTCGGCGCGCTCGATCGCCAGCCAGCCCTCCCACCCGACGGGCTCGGCCCCGGCCGCCCGCAGCGAGTCGAGCGGATCGGCGGGCAGCGGCCGCCGCGCGAGGGCGGGCGCGTCCTCCAGCACGGACGTCGCCGTCTCCTTCGCGCACGGCCGGTTGGTGCCGATCACGCCGGTCGGCCCCCGCTTGATCCAGCCCGCCACGTACTCGCCCGGCACGGCCTCGCCGTCCCGCAGCACCCGACCCGACGCCTGCGGCACCGTGCCGCTGCCGGCGTCGAACGGCAGCCCCTCCACCGGCGTGCCGCGATACCCCACCGACCGCAGCACCAACTGCGCCTCCACGTCCTCGTACCGGCCGGTGCCCGTGACCGCGCCGTGCCCGTCCGGCGCGGTCCGCTCCAGGCGCACCGCCCCCACCCGGCCTCCGACGCCGAGCAGTTCGACGGGGCGCAGGAAGAACCGGAGCCGGATCCGCCGCCGTGCGCCGCGGGCCGGCGCCGCCGCCCAGCCGCGCAGCACCTCCACGTTGCGCCGTTGCGCCGCCGGCAGTCCGGACGGGTCGCCGTACGCCGGATCGGACGCCAGCTCCGCCTCGTCGACGATCACCTCGGTGTCGGGCAGCCCGCCCAGCTCGCGCAGTTCCTTGGTGGTGAAGCGCGCCTGCGACGGGCCGCGCCGCCCCACCATGTGGATCTCGCTCACCCCGCTCGCGGAGAGCGCGCTCAGCGCCGCCTGCGGCATGTCGGTGGGGGCCAGCTCGGCCGCGCGCCGGGCCAGCATCCGCGTGACGTCCACCGCCACGTTCCCCACGCCCACCACGACGGCCGTGCGGACGTCCCGCACGAACCCGCCGGCGGCGGCGTCCGGGTGCGCGCTGTACCAGGACACGAATTCCGTCGCCGACCAGCTGCCCGCGAGCTCCTCACCGGGAACGCCGAGATGCCGGTCCGACGCCGCGCCCACGCAGTACACGACGGCGTGGTACAGCTCGCGCAAGCGCGCCACGGGCACCCCGTCCGCACCCACCCGGACCCCGCCCACGAACCGCACCCGCTCGTGCTCGAGGACCGGCCGCAGACTGTGCTGAATGGACTTGATCTTCTCGTGGTCCGGAGCGACGCCGTACCGCACCAGCCCGTAGGGGCAGGGCAGCCGGTCCAGGACGTCGACGAGCACGTCGGGGTCCCGCTGGACCAGGCTCTGGGCGGTGTAGAGCCCACTCGGTCCCGAACCGACGACGGCGACACGCAGCACGGCGGAACTCCTTGCCCCAGGGGTACGGAGGAGGGCGCTGGTACCCCCAGCATCGCACCGGCGCCGCCGCGCCGACAGGGCGCCGCGCCCTCGCGCCTCGCGCGTGTCCCTTCGGTGCGGACGGCCAGGCGGCGGCCCGCACGAGTCGCACGCGCCCCACGTGCCTGCGCGTCACACGCGGCGCACGTGCCGCGCGGACGCCGGGCACGCCCCACGCGGCGTCCGCCCGCCCCGCAGGGGCCGGGCGTGCCGCCGGGGCCTCAGCGCATGCCCCGCATCCGGGTGATCTCGCTCGTCTGCTGAGCGATCACGTCGTCGGCCATCTCCTCGATCTGCACGTTGTTGCCCTGCGCCTTGACCTCCCCGGCCATGGTGAGCGCGCCCTCGTGGTGGGTGATCATCAGGGTCAGGAAAAGGGCGTCGAACGCCTTGCCGCGTGCCGCGCGCAACTCGGCGAGCTGGGACTCGGTCGCCATCCCGGGCATGGCGCCGTGCTCGTGCCCGCCGCTCGCCGACTTCTTGCCGTGCGTCGTGAGCCAGCCCTTCATGGCCTCGATCTCCGGTCCCTGCGCCGCCGAGATGCGCAGGGCGAGCCGCTTGACGTCTGCCGACCGGGCGCGGTCCGGCACGAGTTCGGTCATTCTCAGCGCCTGCGCGTGATGCGTGATCATCATCCGTGCGTACGACACGTCGGCCGCGTTGGGGGTGTCGTCGTCGGCGCGCTGCTCGGCCGCTTCCTGCGCGGACAGGGTCCGGTTCGCGTCGCCCGGCTTGCCGGGTGCGATCACCGAAGGGCCGTCCGCCGCCGACGACTTGGCGTCCGGCCCGGAGTCGCAGCCCGCGAGGGCGAGCGCCAGCAGCAGTGCGACCGAGGCGAGGGGCATAGGGCGGACCGGCACAACGACTCCCTGAGATCGGCGAGTTGGGAAGACGATCGCTTCTTGTCTGGATCTATGCACCACACGACCCGTCACTGAACGGAAAGATTCATGACGAGTGCGTTGCCAACCTTTGATATGTGCATGATGAAGACGATACTTCGGAGCACCGTGAACCGTTCCTTGCGAACGGCGACAAGGGAGGATGCAGTGACCCTGTTGAACGATCCTCGAACGCGACGCAGACGGCTGGGAGCGGCCGCCGCGTGCGCCGGTCTCCTCGCCGCACTCCTGGCGGCGGTCCCGGCGGCCGCGACCCCCGACCCGGGGGACGGCAAGGCCGGGGGCAAGGAGGTCTCGCAGAGCGCCAGGGCCGACGTGGCCGCGGCGATCGCCGACGGCGAGATACCCGGGCAGGACGAGATCGTCCACTCCGCGAACATCGAGCACCTGACGAACATCCCCAAGGACGCCCTGCCGGGCACCAACTCGGACCTGGCCTTCCAGGGCAAGTACGCCTTCGCGGGCAACTACGACGGCTTCCGCGTCTTCGACATCAGCAACCCGAAGGCGCCGAAGACGGTGGCCCAGGTGCTCTGCCCCGGCTCGCAGAACGACGTCTCCGTCTCGGGCGATCTGCTCTTCCTGTCGACCGACTCCTCGCGCAGCGACAGCAGTTGCAACAGCACCACCCAGCCGGTGACCGAGAAGTCCTCCTGGGAGGGGATGAAGGTCTTCGACATCAGCGACAAGGCGAACCCGAAGTACGTCGCCGCCGTGGAGACCGCCTGCGGCTCGCACACCCACACCCTGGTGCCCGAGCGCAAGGACGTCTACATCTACGTCTCCTCGTACTCGCCCAACGCGGCCTACCCCGACTGCCAGCCCCCGCACGACGGCATCTCCGTCATCAAGGTGCCCCGCAAGGCCCCCGAGAAGGCGGCGGTCGTCGGCTTCCCCGTGCTGTTCCCGGGCGAGGGTCCGGACGGCGGCGGCAACCCCGGCGGCCCGACCAACCCCGGGGTGTCCAAGACCACCGGCTGCCACGACATCACCGTCCTGCCCGAGAAGGACCTGGCGGCCGGCGCCTGCATGGGCGACGGCATCCTGTTCTCCATCAAGGACCCCGAGCACCCCAAGGTCATCGACCAGGTGCAGGACAACGTCAACTTCGCCTTCTGGCACTCCGCGACCTTCAACCAGCGGGCGAACAAGGTCGTGTTCACCGACGAGCTGGGCGGCGGCGGCGCGGCCACCTGCAACGAGGCGACCGGGCCGAACCGCGGGGCCGACGGCATCTACGACATCGTCGGCAAGGGGGACAAGCGCAAGCTCGTCTTCCGCGGCTACTACAAGATCCCGCGCCACCAGGCGGACACCGAGAACTGCGTCGCCCACAACGGCTCGCTGATCCCGGTCAAGGGCAGGGACCTCATGGTCCAGGCCTGGTACCAGGGCGGCGTCTCCGTCTGGGACTTCACCGACTCGACGAAGCCGAAGGAGATCGCCTACTTCGAGCGCGGTCCGCTGAACACCACCACCCTCCAGACCGGCGGCGCGTGGTCGGCGTACTACTACAACGGCTACATCTACTCGAACGACATCGCCAAGGGCTTCGACGTGCTGAAGCTCGACGACAAGCGCACGGATCCCGCGAAGCGGGTGCGGCTGCGCGAGCTCAACGTCCAGACCCAGCCGGACTACTTCGACTGATCCCCGGCCGGCGGATCCGTCGCGAAGAAGCGGGACAGATCGCCGCAGCCGCTCCCGCCGGACGCCTCGGCGTCCGGCGGGTAGCCCTGATCCCAGTCGAGGCGGTAGCGCGCGAACAGGTCGGCGCGGAGTCTGACGAGCGGCAGCGGCACGTTCGGCAGCACCATCGCGTAGACGGCGCCCATCAGTTGGGAGCGCAGCATCGGATAGTCGTGGGCGGCGTCCTGTGATCCGTGCCGGGTCGCCGTCTCGCGCAGGAGTTCGCCCAGCCGCTGCTGCTCCGGGCACTGAAGGAAGCCCTCGGCCTGGAGCAGCCCCGCCATGTGCTGACGCATCAGCACCGTGCGGTCCCGGGCCAGCCCCATGATCGCGTCGATGGCCCGGGCCATCCGCTCCCGGCCGTCCTCGGTGTGCGGCTCGCGCTCCAGCGCCTCTTCCAGCGTGCGGTGCATCAGCCGGTGCACGGCCGACTGCACCAACTGCCGCTTGCCGGGGAAGTAGTACGAGACCAGGCCGCGCGCGGTGCCCGCCCGGTCGGCGATGTCGCCGAGGGTCGTGGCCTCGTACCCGTGCTCGCCCACCAGTTCCACCGTGGCCTGCAGGAGCCGTTCCCGGGAACGCCGCCGCAATTCTTCATTGACCGAGGCGCTGCGCGGGGACATCCTGTAACTCCTGCGTTGACTGGCTGCCAGCCAACTATACTCAGGAACCCCGGTCGGCTCCGGTACGGAGTCCGCCGGGCTGCCGCCTGCTCTGGGCGACGCGGGGGATCGTCCAGAGTGGGCGTGCTTCTCCCGTAATGGTGTCCTGAGGCTACCGTCGGCGGGGTCCACGAAGCCGTCGCCGGGTGCACCCGCGTTCCCGCGGGCTCAGCCCGCCCATTCCAGCACCGGCCGCAGTCCGTCCGGCCGTTGGGCCGCCGGCAGATGGTCCACGAACTGCACCGCACAGCCGAGCGCGGCCGCTCCGCCGTCGGCCCACCGGTTGTCACCCACCATCAGGGTGCTGTGAGGGTCGGCCCCGAGCGCCTCGCACGCGATCGCGAACAGCCGCGGGTCCGGCTTCTGCACGCCGTGCTCGTACGACAGCGTGTACGCGTCGACATGGGCGTCGAGCCCGTGTTCCCGGAACACGGGCCGCAGATCCCAGCCGATGTTGCTGACCACGCCGACCCGCAGACCGCGCTCGCGCAACCCGCGCAGCACGTCGTGGGCGTCCGGGTACGGGGACCAGGCGGCCGGCGTCCTGTGCCGGTCGTACAGCGCGTCGTACAACGCCGGGTCGGGCAACGGCACCTGACGGCACAGAGCGGTGTACGCGGCGCGGTGCAGTTCCGCGCTCTCGTCCCGCACCCGCCACAGCCCGGCCAGTTCGTCGGGCACCCGGACCGGAGGCGGCCCGCCCGGCAGCGCTCCGGCCGCCTCCAGGGCCCGCACGGTCCCGGCCAGTTCCGGCTCGGGCATCGCCACACCCGTAGCCCGCAGCATGGAGCGCAGCCACGACTCGGCGGACTCGATGCGGAAGAGGGTCCCGGAGAAGTCGAACAGCACGGTCGTCATGGGGTCGATCCTATGGATCCGCCGACTCCGCGACTTCGCGACTCCGACTCCGCGACTCCGCGACTCGGCGACGCCAAGGCTCCTGGCCCGGCGTTACGTGCCGCCGGCGGACCCCGACGGGGCCGCCCGGTGCCGGGCGCGCGGGGACGTGCCTGGGCGTGCGCGATGACGGCGGCCCGTCGACCGGGGTGAGCGGACGACGGTGACCCGGCGGGGGAGTCCGAGGCGGTCTCGATGCGTGCGGGCCGCGGCGCGCACGGGCGGTGTACCAGGGGGCGTCCGTCACCGCGTGCCGTGGGAGCACCTGCTCGTGCCCGCCTCGGGCCGGTGTTCCGGTCGGCCGTCGAGCCGTCGAGCCGTCGAGCCGTCGAGCCGTCGTCCTCGCGTCGGCGCTCCGGGACGGGCGACCGGCGACCTCGCGTCGACTGCCGGGGGCCGGGTCCGGCCAGCCCGGTCAGGGATGCCGGCGCAGGTGGACCGCGATGGCCGGCGCCACCAGCGCGGCTCCGAGCAGCCAGCCCGCCAGGACGTCCGAGGGCCAGTGGACCCCCAGCCAGATCCTGGTCAGCCCCACCCCCGCCACGGAGATCACCGCCACCGTCAGCGCCGTGCGCCACAGGAGGGGTCCTGCGCCGTGCCGGTGCAGCAGCCACAGCAGGAGCCCGGCCACCACCGTGGCGGTCAGGGCGTGACCGGACGGATAGGCGGCGTAGTGCGCCGAGTCGACGGGGTCGGGCCAGACCGGCCGGGCGCGGCCCACCGCGGCCTTCAGCGCCTGCTGGATCAGCGTGCTCAGCGCGGACACCGCCACCAGCCATCCCGCGGTCCACCAGTCACTGTGCCGCCACACGAGCCAGCCGGCCACCGCCGCGCCGAGGAGGCGCATGGTCACCGGATCCCAGAACCAGTCGGTCAGGATGCGGCAGACCCGGGTGACCTCGGGTTCGGCGACGGCCCAGCGATGGGTGGTGCGGGCGACGTCGCGGTCCGCGGACATCAGCGGACCCCACTCGCCCACGACGGGGACGAGGAGGAGAACGGAGCACAGGCCCAGGGCGATCGCGACACGGGCGGCCATGCGCCGCGCCGGGGCGCGGGGCGGGGAGTCGACGTGTGGGGGGTGCATGGGGCGATCCTCGCCGACCGAGCCCGCCGAACGCGAACCGCAGCACGCACGGTGGGAGCCCCGGCCTCCCGGCGGGCGGTCGGCCCAGCGCGCGCGGACCCGGCGCCGACGTCACCGGCACCGGGACCGCCGGAACGATCGAGGCCGCCGCCCGTCCGTAGCAGCCTGTGGGCCGCGGTGAGCCGCGAGCCGGTCGGGTGCGGAGAGCAACCGGTGCACCCGCGGCTGACCATGGTCCCGGGGGGCGGGGGGAGAAGCCGAACACGCGCAACTCCTCGTCGAGTTCGCCCGCCAGTGCGCCAGTGCGCCAGTGCGCCAGTCGCGCCAGTGCGCTGGTCTGCCGGCCGCCGAACCGGCGCGAGGCCACGTCGTCGGCAGACCGTTCGACCAGACCGGTGCAGCCCGTCCGGAACGCGGCGAACACCGGAACCCGGGGAAACGCGGAGGCCGGACCCGTCGAACGGTGCGGCAGCCAGTCTGGCCGTGCCTCAGCGTGCCCCTGCTCGTGTGCGAGGGCGGCATCGAGCTGACGTCGGTTCAGACGGTGCAACGCGCCCGTGCTCACCACCAGTCGGGCAGAGCCCCGGTCGGCCACCATGTCTGCGGCCGTTCGTCCTCCCTCACCAGCAGGCTCCCGTCCGCGACCTCCTCGGCCGGCAACAGCAGCTCCGGTGAACGGAGTTCGGCGATCTGTGAGCTGCGGCGAGTGCTGCTGGAGGCGACCTCCCGCACCAGCCTTGCCCCGCTCCACAGCCCGTCACGGGCGAGCGCCACCGCGGCGGCCGACGCCCACGGATCGGCCGTGCCTCCACGCGTACACCTCCACCACCGCTTGCCGGGAGGGGGCGAGGAGATGCCCGCGTACGGCCTGCCAGGCGTGACGCAGGCCACGACGCTCGCGAATCTCCCCCTCACATCGTCAGCAGCATGGCCAGCATGCCGATGCCCATCGACAGGCGGCACGCCCGCGCCACTTCGGGCCGGTCCCCCCAGGCGACGGCGGCCCCGCCCGCGGCGGCGGCCGGCAGCAGCCGCGCCCCCGCGAGGAGGACGTAGGCGGTGAAGTAGGCCAGCAGCACGCCCGTGAGCAGGGGGACCCCCGCACCGCCGTGACCGTGACCGTGACCGTGCGCGTGGGCGGGCGTGCCCGCCATCACGGCCGCCATGTACACCATGGCCCCCGCCCCCACCAGATGGTGCAGATGGTGCGCACCCGCCCGGGCCGACCACAGTGCCCGCAGGGCCGCCGCGCCGAAGACCGCGGCGTAGACGGGCCATGCCCATCCCGGCGGGGTGAACACGGCGGGCGGCACGGCCATCGCGGCCATGCCGAAGCCCATGAGCGCCTCGCCGCCCGCTGCGCTGCGCTGCTCCTCGACCCCGCTGCGCATCCGCAGCAGGCAGTAGGCCCCGGTAGCCGCACACAACGCGACCAGCAGCCAGCCGGGCGAAGCCGGTCCGTGCACGCGCACCTCCCCGCTCGACGGTCACCGACGGCTCGGCGGCCGGGTGTGTCCGCCCGGCATCCGCTCGGCGGCCGTCGTCGAGGAATGCGATGCCCACGCCGCGGCGCGCGCACGCGGGCGCAAGGGAGTGCACGGGGAGCACGAGGGGAGCACCGAAATAGTTCACGGGTAAAACACATGTTAAATTGATGGAATGAGCAGTACGACCCCCCAGCGATCCCGGCCCCCACGGCGGCCCCTGCCCGCACCCCGAAAGGACCCCGGACGCCGTCTCCCGCTCGCCGGTGTGCTGCGGCTCGGCCGCCCCTCGGACATCTGGTTCAAGCCCGCCCTGAGCGTGATCGCCGCGGTCGCGCCGCCCAACCTGCTGCTGCTGACGCTCGGACGGCTGGACCTGGCGATGTACACGATGGCCGGATCCCTGTGCGCCCTCTACGCCCACAACCGCCCCTACGCGGCCCGCGCCCGCGTGCTGGCGTGGGTGGTGCTCGGCATGACGGGCGGCCTGGCCGTCGCCCTGCTCGCCGCCTCGCTCACCGCGTCGCCCGTCGTCCTGGTCACCGTCGGCGCGCTCCTCGCGGCCGCGCAGAAGGCACTGTGCGACGCGACCCGGCTCGGACCGCCCGGCAACGTCGTCCTCACCTTCATCAGCTCCGCCGCGCTGTTCGTGCCGCAGACCCTCGGCCAGGTCCCGGGCCATCTGGGACTGGCTCTCGCCGCGGGCGGCTGGGCCTGGCTGGTCGGCATGGCGCCCGGACCGGCCCGCCCGCACGGCCCCGAGCGGCGCGCCACCGCGCACGCCCTGAACGCGGCCGCCGCCCGCGTCGACGCCCATGCGGCGGGCGAGGGCCAGGGCGAGGACCGGGCCCGCGCCGCCGCGGCCGCCGCCGTGCACGCCGCCTGGCAGACGCTCCTGTCGGCGCGCGCCGGAGAGACGCGCCGCGGCCTGGAACGGCTCGTCGTGCGGGCCGAGATCGCCCTCGCGGCCCCCGCCGACACCGACCCGGCCCGGCTGCGCGAGTGGGCCCGCGACCTGCGTGGCACCGCTCCCGTCCCGCGTCCCGACGACCTCGTCGACGACGACGAACTCCTCGGCGTCGACACCGAACTCGCCGCAGGCCGAACGCCGTTGAGGCGCCGACTCGGCCCCCTGGCCCCCCTCGCGGCACGCACGGCCCTGGGCTGCGCCCTCGCCGGCTACGCCTCCCTGGCTCTGGGGGTCGGCCGCCCGTACTGGGCCCTGGTCACCGCGGCCTCGCTCTACCAGGCCAACGTCACCCTCACCTGGAGCCGTGCGGTCCAGCGCGTCGTCGGCAATGTCGTCGGCGTCCTCGCCTTCGCCGCGCTGGTCCCGCTGGCCCACCTCGCCCAGGCGGCGCTGGTCCTGGTCTGCCTCGCCCTCAACTTCGGAGCCGAGGCGCTGATCAGCCGCAACTACTGGCTCGGCAGCGTCTGCGTGACCCCGATGGCCCTGCTCATCACCGAGTTCGCGCAGGTCCAGGACCCGGGCCGGCTCGTGACCGAGCGGCTCGTGGACACCCTCGTCGGTGCGGTGGTCGGATTCGCCGCCGCGGTCGCCGTCACCAACCGCCGGGCCGGCGACCGCCTGGAAAGCGCCCTGACGGCGGTCGAACGGGCCCGGGAACGCGCCGCCCGCCTGGTGGCGGAGCCGCGCCCCGACAGCGCGGCCCTGGACGCGGCCCGCCGCGCGCTGACCGCGGCCCTGGTCGATCTCCGCGCCACCGCCGACGCGGCGGCCGGCGAATGGTGGCAGCGCGCCCTGCCCCAGGAGCGGGTCGTGACGGCCGAACAGTCGGGACACCGTACGCTCGCGGCGACGGTACGGCGTCAGGGGCTGCTCCTGGGCCGCGAGACGCGTGGGAGAGCGGAGGACGTGCGGCGATGACGGCGACGCGGGGACGGACGGCGGCCGGGAACGGGGCACCGGAGGGCGCTGCGGACGGGAACGCCCCGGGGGACCGCCCCGCGACCGGCGCCCCGGACGCCGCCGGAGGCGCCGAGACGACCGGCGGATCCACCCCCGCCGACGCCGGCACACTCGACACCTCGCAAGCCGATGACAGCCGCGCGGGCGACCGGGCCAGGGGCGACGACCGGGTCGCGGGCAGGGGCCGGGGCGGTGACGCGGAGAGGAACGACACGGTCGCCGCCGTCGTACGTCAGTGGCAGACCGTCCGGCCCGACCTGGACACCGGCCCCATGGAGATCATCGGGCGGGTCAACCGCTGTGCCGCCCTGCTCCAGCAGGCCGAGGACGCGCCCCTGCGGGCCGTCGGGCTGAGCCGGCCCGAGTTCGACCTGCTCGGGGCGCTGCGCCGGACCGGACGCGAGCTGACCCCCGGCGACCTCGCCCGCGAGACCTTCTCCTCAGGGGCCGCCGTCACCAAACGCCTCAAGCAGCTCACCGAGCGCGGCCTCGTGGAACGCCGTGGCGACACCCGGGACCGCCGCGTCGCCCACCTCCGCCTCACGGACGCCGGGAGGGACGTCGTCGACGGCGTCCTGCCCGAGCAGCTCGCCTACGAGAGCGCGGTGCTGTCCGCCCTGGACGACGGAAGCCAGGGGGAACTGGCCGACCTGCTCGGAGAGTTGCTCAGCCGGCTCGAGGGCCACATGCGCACGCTGCGGGTCTGAGCGGCGGGCCGGGGCCCGAGGGGCGCGAGGCTCCTGAGAATCCCCGGGGGCACGGGTGGCCCGGCGACGACCAGCGGCCTCGGGCCGTCGCGTTCGCGCTCACCCCTCGTCGCCCGCGCGGTACACGCCGAAGGCCGCGCCCGGCGGGTCCCGGAGCACGGCGATCCGCGGGCCGTCCGGCACGGAGGCCGGTTCCATCAGAACGGTCCCGCCCGCCTCCACGGCCGTCCGCGTGGCGGCGTCCACGTCGGCCACCGCGAAGTACGGGAGCCAGTGCGGCGGCACCTCCGGCGGGAACTTCTCGTCCATCGTGATCATGCCGCCGAAGTCGGCGCCGCCGACGCCCCACTGCACGTAGTTCTCCGAAGAGCCGACGGTCCAGCCGAACACGGTGGTGTAGAAGGTCTCCGCCCGTTCCGGATCGCGGGTCAGCAGCTCGACCCAGCCCAGCGAGCCGGGCGCGTTGAACAGGTCGGCGCCGGGGAAGGTCCGCGCCTGCCACAGCTGGAACGCGGCGCCGGACGGATCCAGGGCCACGACGAAACGGCCCATGTCGAAGACGTCCATCGGACCGACCAGCACCTTGCCGCCGGCCTCGGTGACCAGGCGGGCGCTGACGTCCGCGTCGGTCACCGCGAACGACACGCTCCAGGCGCACGGCTGACCCTGCTGGTGAAGGGGGGTGAGCGCGGCGACGGCGGCCTCGCCGAGGTGCGCGACGGTGTAGCCGCCCGCCTCCTGTCGCGGGTCCGTCCGGGGCTGCCAGCCGAACAGCTCCGTGTAGAACCGCTTCGCCGTGTCCAGGTCACCGGTCCCCAGCTCGGCCCAGCAGGGCCCGCCGGGCACGGACGCGTCGAGCTTCATGACGTTCCTTCCGACGAAGGGGACCCCTTCCAGCACGCTAAGCCTCGCCCCGGACGACGGCATCCGCTGACCGCGGCGGCCCGGAGAACCCCGGTGTGAGGCGGCGTCGAGCGGACGCGGCAGGCGCGGGCGGGACCGGCCGGGGCGCGCGACGCTCGGGCCGACCGCACCGGGACCACCGTCCACCGCGAAGCGGGGGCACGGCGGAATCCGCCGCCCCGGGCCGGTGATCGCCCACCGGCCCGTTCCGCTCGGGTCCCGCCCGGCACGCGCGCCCCGCCGGCGGCGGAGGACCCGGCGGGGCGTGGCTCAGATGCCCGGGCGGTAGCGCATCGGATGGTCGGCGGGGACCTCCACCAGCACGATCGGGGTGCCGTCCGGATCCGCGATCCACATCTCGACCAGGCCCCACGGCTCGCGCACCGGGGGACGGACGATCTCGACCCCGTGGGCCCGCAGCTCGTCGTGCGCCGCCGCCACGTCCGCCACCTGAAGCCACAGCCGTACCGCGGGGTCGGGCGGCATCGGCGCCCGTGCGCGGCCGGAGAGCTCCAGGAAGCCGCCGCCGAGGAAGTAGACGACCCCGCGCTCCGGCCCCGTCCCGAACTCGCGGAAGACGGCCAGCCCCAGCCGCTCCCCGTAGAAGGTGCGGGAACGCTCGGGATCGGTGGGGCGGAGCAGGGTCCTACCGCTCAGTACATGCACCATGCATCCCGAGGCTACCCGCGTGGAGTTAGGCTCACCGGTACCCCTGACACGTCAGAGACCGGAGAACGCCCGCATGGACACCGCCGCCACCGACCTGACCTTCCGTGACGCCACCGCAGCCGACGTCGACGCCGTCGTCCGGCTCATCGAGTCCGCCTACCGCGGGGACTCCAGCCGGGCCGGGTGGACGACGGAGGCCGACATCCTGCAAGGGCAGCGGACCGACCCCGACGGCGTGCTCGCGGTCATAGCGGCGCCCGACAGCAGGCTGCTCACCGCGGAGCAGGACGGCCGGACGGTCGCCTGCTGCCAGCTCGAACACCGCGGCGACCACGCCTACTTCGGCATGTTCGCGGTCAGCCCCACGGCGCAGGGCGGCGGCCTCGGCAAGGCCGTCATGGCCCGGGCCGAGCGCGAGGCGCGCGAGGCCTGGGGCGTCAGCGAGATGCGCATGACCGTGATCTCGGTCCGCGAGGACCTCATCGCCTGGTACGAGCGCCGCGGCTACCGCCGGACCGGCCGGATGACCCCCTTCCCGTACGGCGACGACCGCTTCGGCATCCCGCAGCGCGACGACCTCCAGTTCGAGCTGTTGATCAAGGACCTGACGTGAGCGCCGGGCCGCGCCCTCAGGCCGTGAAGCGGCCGGTGCGCCTGATCTCCGGGTAGTCGGTGGTCGCGCCGTCGAGTTCGAGGGCCCGGACGAGCCGCAGCTGCTCCTGGGTGTTGACCACCCAGCCGATGATCCGCAGGTCGCGCTTGCGGGCCTCCTCGACGATCTCCAGCGTCAGGCGCCTGAGGTTGAGGCAGAGCGTGGCGGCGCCGGCTGTCACGGCCCGGTCCACGATGTCGAGGCCGTAGCGGCTGCCGATGAGCGCCGTGCGCACCCCGGGGACCAGCCGCGCGATCTCGGCGACGGCCTCGTCGTGGAAGGAGGACACCTCCACCCGTCCCGTCAGGTCCCGGGCCGAGATCACCTCGGCCAGCGCCCGCGCCGCCTGGACGTCCTTGATCTCTGCCTGCAACGGTGTGCGCACCGCGTCCAGGACCTCCTCGAAGACCGGCACCCGCTCCCCGCGCCCGGCGTCGAGGGCCCGCAGCTCCGCGAGGGTCTGTTCGGCGACGGCCCCGGCGCCGTCGGTCGTGCGGTCCACGTCGGGGTCGTGCATGACGACCAGCGCGCCGTCCTTGCTCAGGTGCAGATCGAGTTCGATGACGTCGAGGCCGGCCTGCTCGGCGGCGACGAAGGAGCGCAGGGTGTTCTCGGGCTCGACGCCCATCACGCCGCGGTGGCCGATGGTGAGGAAGTTCAAGGCGGGACTCGTTTCCGTCGACGGCGGGGCCGGGGGAGCACACGGGCCGACGGCCGCGGGCAGCCCGGGACACGCGTGCGTCCCCCGACTTCCTACCCGCCCTGCCCGTGCGGAAGCGTTCGCCTCTCCGGTGTCGGACAGGAAATAGTGAGGTGAAGATGCGGGCGGGCAGGATAATTTCCCGAAGGTCCACTTGCTGGAGGAAACCTCGTATGCATACGGTGTCCTGACGCGAGGTTCTCCAGTGGAGGATGGGACATGACGGAAATTCTTGTGCAGGCAGCTACGGAGGATCGGGTTCCTCCGACGACCAGGGTGGTGGAGCACCCGGCGTGGCGCGTGCTCAAGGATGCCGTGGAGGAGATCCGGCCCTGGCAGGCCAAGGACGGATCGATCGACCTCACGGCCGAGGGCGCGCCGCAGCGTGCGGACGTCGAGCAGGCGGTCCGGCGGGTGATCGAGGCGGTCGAGGAGCTCTCCCCGCTGCTTCCGCACGACGCCGACTACCACCGCGCCCTGGCGAAGGACCTGCGGGTCTGGGCCGACGGCGGATTCGAGGTGCCGGACTTCCTCGACTCCCTGCTGGCCTTCCAGCCGGCCGCCGACCGCCGCGACGGCCTCCAGCACCTGGTCGTCTTCCCGATGTACACGCAGAACGGCAACCCGGACCGCAACCTGGAAGCGGTCGTGCTGCGCATGGTCTGGCCGGACTGGCTGGCGGAGCTGGAGCGCACCCGCTACGACAACCCGCTGTTCTGCGGCATCACCTTCGAGGACTTCACGGCCGGCTACGACACCAACTCGGCCGTCCTCTTCCCGGAGACCATCGCCGTCCGCGAAGCGCCGGAACGTTTCTCCTGGGGCGGCATCTTCTGCGACCGCGAGGCCGCCCGCTTCCGCCGGGTCACCGACGCGGCCGTCGACGTGCTGGGCCTGGAGCTGCCCGAGGACATCGCCGCCATGGTCCACGACCAGAAGCGCTGCGAGGAGGCCTTCGTGCTGTGGGACATGGTCCACGACCGCACCCACAGCCACGGCGACCTGCCCTTCGACCCGTTCATGATCAAGCAGCGCCAGCCGTTCTGGATGTACGGCCTGGAGGAGCTGCGCTGCGACCTCACCGCCTTCAAGGAGGCCGTGAAGCTCCAGGACGACGGCGTCCCGCAGGCCCGTGACGTGCAGTACGCCGTCCTCTTCGACCGCATGTTCCGCTTCCCCGTCACCGGCGAGCGCGTGCGCAACTACGACGGGCTCGGCGGCCAGCTGCTCTTCGCCTACCTGCACAAGCACGACGTCATCCGCTGGACGGACAACAAGCTGCACATCGACTGGCAGCGCGCCCCGCAGGTCACCAACCAGCTCTGCGCCGACATCGAGCAGCTCTACCGCAACGGCATCGACCGCCCCAAGCTCGTGCACTGGTTCGCCGGCTACGAGCTGGTCTCGACCTACCTCGCCCCGCACCCGGGCTCCAAGTGGGCCAAGGGCCCCGACGCCCTGGACCTGACCCAGCCGCCGCGCAAGCTCGTGGACGACGTGCTTGCCGACGAGTTTCCGCTGAGCATGTTCTATGAGGCACTGTCCAAGAAACTCAAGAGCGTGATCGCCTCGACCCGGGGCATCACGAGGGACGGCGCCGAGCGGATCGCCGCGTGAGCGACCTGCGTACCGAGAACACTGCTCAGGAGGCGAGGAACATGGGGAACGGGGCTCTCAGCGGTGCGGTGATCGCGGTGGCCGGCGCGGGCGGACCCGCGGGCCGGGCGGCACTGCTCAGGCTCGCCGAGGCCGGCGCGACCGTCGTCGGCGCGGACAACGACCCGGAGCGTCTGGCGGAGGCCGTCGACGCGGCGCGCTACGGGGCCGGGGGCGCCACCGTCACCGGCGAGCCGGTCGACCTGCTCGACCTGGACTCGACCCGCGACTGGGCGCTGCGCGTCGAGAAGGAGTTCGGCCGGATCGACGGCCTGGTCCACCTCGTCGGCGGCTGGCGCGGCAGCGAGACGTTCATCAAGACCAGCCTGGACGACTGGGACTTCCTGGAGCTGCTGCTCATCAAGACCGTGCAGCACACCTCCCTCGCCTTCTTCGAGGGGCTCCAGCGCAGCGACCGCGGCCGGTACGTGCT
Source organism: Streptomyces hilarionis (assembly GCF_024539675.1). Lineage (GTDB taxonomy): Bacteria > Actinomycetota > Actinomycetes > Streptomycetales > Streptomycetaceae > Streptomyces > Streptomyces hilarionis. The sequence goes on from NZ_JAHHIT010000046.1 coordinate 28,358, forward strand.
GATCAGCGCGTCCGGCGCGACCAGGCCCACCGCGGGCAACGCCGCCTACGCCGCGGCCAAGGCCGCCTCCGAGGCCTGGACGCTGGCGCTCGCCGACGCCTTCCGCAAGGCGGGGGGCGCGGACGGACCGACCTCGGCGGCTGCGATCCTGGTGGTGAAGGCGCTGGTGCACGAGGCGATGCGCGCCGACCGCCCCAACGCGAAGTTCGCGGGTTTCACGGACGTCAAGGACCTGGCCGAGGCCATCGCCGGAGTCTGGGAGAAGCCCGCCACCGAAGTGAACGGACAGCGTCTGTGGCTCACCGAGCAGCCGTGAACCCTCCGAAGACCGACGCCCGTCGCCACCACGATCCCGAGATCCGCGGCTTCGCCAGCGACAACTACGCCGGGGTGCACCCGGAGGTGCTGGCGGCGCTGGCCGTGGCCAACGGCGGCCATCAGGTGGCGTACGGGGAGGACGACTACACCGAGAACCTCCAGGGGATCGTCCGCAGTCATTTCGGGCCGACGGCGGAGGCCTTCCCGGTCTTCAACGGCACCGGCGCGAACGTCGTCGCGCTCCAGGCGGTCACCGACCGCTGGGGCGCGGTGATCTGCGCCGAGAGCGCCCACATCAACGTGGACGAAGGCGGCGCGCCCGAGCGCATGGGCGGGCTGAAGCTGCTCACCGTGCCCACCCCCGACGGCAAGCTCACCCCGGAGCTGATCGACCGGCAGGCCTGGGGCTGGGAGGACGAGCACCGCGCGATGCCGCAGGTCGTCTCGATCACCCAGAGCACGGAGCTCGGCACGCTCTACACGCCCGAGGAGATCCGCGCGATCTGCGACCACGCCCACGCGCGGGGCATGAAGGTCCACCTGGACGGCTCCCGCATAGCCAATGCGGCGGCCTCGCTGGACGTCCCGATGCGGACGTTCACCAACGCCGTCGGCGTCGACGTCCTGTCCTTGGGCGGGACCAAGAACGGCGCGCTGTTCGGTGAGGCGGTCGTCGTGATCAACCAGGACGCCGTCAGCCACATGAAGCACCTGCGCAAGCTGTCGATGCAGCTCGCCTCGAAGATGCGCTTCGTGTCGGTCCAGCTCGAGGCGCTGCTCGCCAGGGACCTGTGGCTGCGCAACGCGCGCCACGCCAACGAGATGGCCCAGCGGCTGGCGGAGGGCGTGCGCGCCGTGCACGGCGTCGAGGTCCTCCACCCGGTGCAGGCCAACGGCGTCTTCGCGCGGCTCCCGCACGACGTGAGCGTGCGCCTGCAGAAGCGGTTCCGGTTCTACTTCTGGGACGAGGCGGCGGGCGTCGTGCGCTGGATGTGCGCGTTCGACACGACCGAGGACGACGTGGACCTGTTCGTGGCGGCCGTCAAGGAGGAGATGGCGCGGTAGCGGCGCCGGCGGCCCACGAGAACCCACCGGGATCGGGGCGTCGGCTGTAATGCATAGGTATGCGGTCACCTGAAAAGTCATTGACGCTCGGGTGGCCGTTTTCCTATGCTCTCCCGGTATGGAGCCGATCCAGGAGAACCCTGACCTGTCCGCCTATCTGGCCGCTGACGAGGTCATCGACCATCACCATCCACGGGTGCGCGAGACGGCCGCACGGCTCGCGAGGGACGCCGAGGACTCGTATGCCTATGCGGCGCTGGCCTTCGCCTACGTCCGTGACGCCGTGTCCCACTCGCACGACGCCGGGGACCCGCGGGTGACCTGGCGCGCCTCGGACGTGCTGGCGCGGGGGACGGGCGTCTGCCACGCCAAGGCCCACGCCCTGACCGCGCTGCTGCGCGCCGAGGACATCCCGACGGGGCTCTGCTACCAGCGGCTCGCGCACGACGACGGCGGGGGCCATGTCGTGCACGGACTCGTCGCGGTGCGTTTCGGCGGCGCCTGGCACCGCCAGGACCCGCGCGGCAACAAGCCGGGAGTGGACGCGCGGTTCTCGCTGGACGGCGAGCGTCTCGCCTTCGTCCCCGACCGCGAAGCGGGGGAGTGCGACTACCCGGGCCTGTACGCGGCGCCGCACCCCGCCGTCATCGGCGCCCTGCGTTCCGCCCCGGACCGGGCGCGGCTGTGGGAGACCCTCCCACCGCGCTCTGAGGCGGCGTACCGCCCGCGGCGCGGTGGTGGGTGGGGGCGCACCGGGGAGGCGCCCGGCGGCCCCCGCCGGGCGAAGGTCCGGCACGGGGCGTCGGGGCCTCGCCCGCGTCAGCGCGCCTCGGCCTCGCGGACCTGCTCCGGCGTGGGCGCGGTGCCGCCGAGGTGGGCCGGCATCCACCAGGTGTCGCTCGCGTCCTTGGGGCGGACGGGGTAGGCGCGCTGGGCGGCTTCCAGGAGTTCCTGGACGCGCTCGCGCAGCTGGCGGGTGATGGCCCCCGCGTACTTGTCCCGGGAGGCCTCCATGGCCTCGCCCACCCGGATGGTGATCGGGGTGTGGCTGCGCTTGAAGTTGCGCGGGTGCCCCTTGGTCCACAGGCGCTGCGTGCCCCACAGGGCCACCGGGATCAGCGGGACGCCCGCCTCCTGCGCCATGCGGGCCGCGCCGGACTTGAAGCTCTTCAGCGTGAACGACTGCGAGATGGTGGCCTCGGGGAAGACGCCGACGATCTCGCCCGAGCGCAGCGACTCCAGGGCGTGCGCGTAGGCCGTCTCGCCCTGCTTGCGGTCCACCGGGATGTGCTTCATGCCGCGCATCAGCGGACCGGAGATCCGGTGGCGGAACACGGACTCCTTCGCCATGAAACGCACGAGACGCTTCTGCGGGAGGGCGGCCAGACCGTCGAAGATGAAGTCGAGGTAGCTGATGTGATTGCTCACCAGCACGGCACCACCTGAGCGCGGGATGTTCTCCGACCCCTTGCAGTCGATCTTGAGGTCCCAGGCCTTGAACAGGGTCTGGGCGAGGCCGACGACGGGGCGGTAGACAAGCTCTGCCATGGGCGGGGCGAACCCTTCCTTCTCTTTGCCGGGGATGCCTCCCGGCGGCAAAGTTACGCAGCCGTAGGTTTACGGCATCTCGCAGATCGTGCCCGAAGAACGGCCGGGGAGCCAGCCCTGGTGCCCGGCGGCGGCGAGATACTCGTCACGTCGGCCCCCTTGATCCACCTCGGGCTTTTAAGTGGTCTTTACTCCACCCGAACCGCGACGCGCCGCACGAGCAGGTACATCTCGCATCCCAGGCAGTACCCGAAGGCGGCATTGAGGAACGCGGCGGCCAGCGCGGCCCCCGTCGCCGCGAGACCGAGCCACTCCGGCCCGAGGACGAGACCGACGAGGCCGAGGCCCGCGAACAGCAGGCCCACGGCCTGGGCGAACCGCGGCGGCTCCGGCGCCTCGAACGCCACCGGCGGCCCGAGTCGCGGCCGGACGAGGCGACGGAACACCCAGCCGTACGGCGAACGCCCCGGTCCGCCCGCCGCGCCCAGCGCGAACGCCAGCGTCTGCCAGGCCAGCAGCCAGGGGCTGCCGGTGATGAGGACGACCGCGAGCACCACGGTCGTCACGGCGGCCCCGAAGCGCGGGCCCCTCGCGTCGATGTCCATGAATCAAGCATTCCGCATAGGGCAGGATGCACGGGGCCGGGAATCTTTGCAGTCTCGTGAACGCTGCAACGGCCGATGACCGGACTCATGGTGTGCGTGGCGGTGCTCGCGGCGGCGAGCGCCTTCGGACTGCTGCATCGGCGGCGGAGCGGGAGGGTACGAGTGCGCGGGCGGGACGACGGCAGGCGGCTGGGCGCGGACCGGCTCGGCGGCGAACTGGGCGAACGGGCCACGCTCGTGCAGTTCTCCAGCGCCTTCTGCGCGCCGTGCCGGGCCACCCGCAGGGTGCTCGGCGAGGTGGCCGGCCTGGTCCCCGGAGTCGCCCACATCGAGATCGACGCCGAGGCGCGGCTGGACCTCGTGCGCGAACTCGACATCCTCAAGACGCCGACCGTGCTGGTCCTCGACGCCGAGGGCCGGATCGTCCGGCGCGCCACCGGTCAGCCCCGCAAGGCCGACGTCGTCGCGGCGTTGGGGGAGGCGGTGTGACCTGCGGTGGGGGAACGGTGAGGCATCTCCCAGTTGCCGGGACGGACTTGACTGTGCGTGCCGGCCGTCGTCAGCCTGGCCGTATGTCCGTCGAACTCCTTCTCCACGGGCGGGTCCACGTGGATCTGCTCCGTACCGCGAGCGCGCGCTGTCCGGTCCGTTGAGCGCCCACGGCCCGACCCGCAACTTCCCGCAGAAGGACGACCCCATGACGGCCACCCCCGACCTCGGCCTCGGCCGGCTCGCCTCCCCCGATCTCCTGCGCTCCGTCTTCCGGCGCCACGCGGCCGGAGTCGCCGTGATCACCGCCGCGGGCGAGAGCGGTCCGGTCGGCTTCACCGCCACCTCGCTCAGTTCCGTGTCGGCGGAGCCGCCGATGCTCTCCTTCGGCATCGGCACCGGCGCCTCCAGCTGGCCCGCGGTGTCGCGGGCGGAGTACGTGGGGGTCCACATACTCGGCGAGCACCAGCAGGCGCTGGCCGCCACCTTCGCCCGCAGCGGCGCCGACCGCTTCGGCGCGCCGACCGCGTGGCGTGAGGGGCCGCAGGGGGTTCCCGTGCTGGACGACGTGCTCGCCTGGCTGGTGTGCCGCGTCGTCGCCCGCGTGCCCGCGGGAGACCACCGCATCGTGCTGGCCGAGGTGGTCCTCGGCGACCCGACGGGCACGGGCCGTCCGCTGCTGTACCACCAGGGTCGGTTCACGGCTCTGCGGGATTGATCACTGGGCCGCCGTCCTGCGCCCGCGCCGGGTTCCGATTACGCTGCGTTGCACAGGTCACAGTTCAAAGCGCTTGCTTAGCGGGAACCAACTGGGTGTACTGGCGAGTAATATTTCGGTCGGAGCGCAGGCCGCCCCAACCGGGATCGGCCGCTTGAGACGCCTATGCTGCCTGGAAGAAGGCAGCCAGAACTGACGATGCAGTAGGAGAGCCGGCGTGAGCTTGAGGATCGTTGTCACTGTGAAGTACGTGCCCGACGCCACCGGCGACCGGCACTTCGCCGATGACCTGACCGTCGACCGGGACGACGTGGACGGTCTGCTCTCCGAGCTCGACGAGTACGCGGTCGAGCAGGCGCTGCAGATCTCCGAGAACTCCGACGACGACGTGGAGATCACCGTCCTGACGGTGGGCCCCGAGGACGCCAAGGACGCGCTGCGCAAGGCTCTCTCCATGGGCGCCGACAAGGCGATCCACGTCGAGGACGACGACCTGCACGGCACCGACGTCATCGGCACCTCCCTGGTGCTGGCCAAGGCGATCGAGAAGGCCGGCTACGACCTGGTCATCTCGGGCCTCGCCTCCACCGACGGCACCATGGGCGTCGTCCCGGCCCTGCTGGCCGAGCGCCTGGGCGTCCCGCAGGTCACCCTGCTCTCCGAGGTCTCCGTCGAGGACGGCACGGTCAAGGGCCGCCGCGACGGCGACGCCGCCTCCGAGAACCTGGAGGCCTCCCTGCCGGCCGTCGTGTCGGTCACCGACCAGTCCGGCGAGGCGCGCTACCCGTCCTTCAAGGGCATCATGGCCGCCAAGAAGAAGCCGGTGGAGTCCTGGGACCTGTCGGACCTGGACCTGGAGGCCGGGGAGGTCGGCCTGGAGGGCGCGTGGACCAAGGTCGAGTCCGCGACCGAGCGTCCCGCCCGCACTGCGGGCACGATCGTCAAGGACGAGGGCGAGGGCGGCAAGCAGCTCGCCGAGTTCCTCGCGGGCCAGAAGTTCATCTAAAGGCCCCTCGCCGACCGCCCCTCAACTTCGTTTCGCAGGAGAGCAAATCCCATGGCTGAAGTCCTCGTCTACGTCGACCACGTGGACGGCGCCGTCCGCAAGCCCACCCTGGAGCTGCTGACGCTGGCCCGCCGTATCGGCGAGCCGGTCGCCGTCGCGCTCGGCCAGGGCGCCGAGAACACCGCCGCCGCGCTCGCCGAGCACGGCGCCGTCAAGGTCCTCACGCACGACGCCTCCGAGTACGCCGACTACCTCGTCGTACCGAAGGTGGACGCGCTCCAGGCCGCCGTCGAGTCGGTCTCCCCGGCCGCCGTCCTCATCCCGTCCTCCGGGGAGGGCAAGGAGGTCGCCGCGCGTCTGGCGCTGCGCATCGGCTCCGGCGTCATCACCGACGCCGTCGACCTGGAGGCCGGCGCCGAGGGCCCGGTGGCCACGCAGTCGGTGTTCGCCGCGTCCTTCACCACCAAGTCCCGCGTCTCCAAGGGCGTCCCGGTCATCACCGTCAAGCCGAACTCGGCCGCGGTCGAGGCCGCTCCCGCCGCCGGCGCCGTGGAGGCGCTCGGCGTCTCCTTCTCGGCGCAGGCGACCGGCACCAAGGTCACCGGCCGCACGCCGCGCGAGTCGACCGGCCGCCCGGAGCTGACCGAGGCCGCGATCGTGGTCTCCGGCGGCCGTGGCGTCAACGGCGCCGAGAACTTCGCGCTGATCGAGTCCCTCGCGGACTCCCTCGGCGCGGCCGTCGGCGCCTCCCGGGCCGCCGTCGACGCCGGCTGGTACCCGCACACCAACCAGGTGGGCCAGACCGGCAAGTCGGTCTCGCCGCAGCTCTACATCGCCAACGGCATCTCCGGCGCCATCCAGCACCGGGCCGGCATGCAGACCTCGAAGACGATCGTCGCCGTCAACAAGGACGCCGAGGCCCCGATCTTCGACCTGGTCGACTACGGCGTCGTCGGCGACCTGTTCGACGTCGTCCCGCAGCTCACCGAGGAGATCAACACCCGCAAGGGCTGATCCCCCGCGGTCGCAGACCGCCCGAGGCCCCCGTGACCGCCGAGGTCGCGGGGGCCTCGGCCCGTCACAGGCTCAACGAGGCCTGCACCGGAAGATGATCGCTCGGGTACTGGCCGTCGACGGCGAACGTGTCGGTCCACTCCCGGTGGACCGTGACGCCGGGTGTCGCGAGGATCCAGTCGATGCGGTCCCCGTCGGGTATCAGCGGCCGGTACCCGTGGAACGTCGCGTACGCCCCGCCCCGCGCGCGTGCCGTGTCCCAGGTGTCCACCAGGCCGGCGGCGAGCAGCGCGTCGTAGACCGGACTGACGTGCGCGACGGCGTTGAAGTCGCCGGTCAGCAGCAGGGGCAGCGCCGGGTCGAACCGGGCGATCCGCTCGGCGATCAGGGCGGCGCCGCGCACGCGCGCGTACTGGCTCGCGTTGTCGAGATGCGTGTTGAGGACGACGAACTCCCGCCCCGCCGCCCGCAGGTCGCGGAAGCGGACCCAGGTGACCATGCGGGGATGGCCGCCGCCCCAGCTGTTGGAGCCGCGCACCGCCGGGGTGTCGGACAGCCAGAAGTTCTCGTGCGCCGTCGGGGCGAGCCGGCGGGTGTCGAAGAAGACGGCCACGGCCTCGTCGTCGCCCGCGGCGCGCGGGACGCCGATCCGGTCGTAGTGCGGTCCGAGATCGTCCTCGATGTCGCGCAGCTGGCGCGGCCGGCCCTCCTGGGTGCCGATGACGTGCGGGGCCGCGCGACGCAGCAGGGCGCTCATCACCGGCCGACGGACCGCCCAGCTGTTGGGCTTCCTGCGGGACGCGTAGCGGAGGTTGAAGGTCATCACCTCCAGCGGCGGCGCGGGCGTCGCCCCGGGTGCTCCGTGCGACCGGCTCTCCTGCCGTCCGGCCGACGATCCCGTCATGCCGAGCAGCGGGAGGGCGGCCGCGGCGGCCACCACGGTTCTCAGGCCCGCCCGTCGGTTCGGTCCGCTCGCGCCCGTCATGTGTCCCCCTCGCCTCGTGAGTCAGGATGAAGGGGAGAACGCGTGGACGGAAGAGGGCCCCGGCGCGTCGACGGACGGCGGTGAACGGAAGGGACCACGCCGTGGACAGGGTGTTGACCTGCCGGAAGCCGCACGGATAACTTCACTGTGCGGATTGCGGATTCCGTACGGTGGAAAACAGGAGGGTGTGGCATGGGCCAGGGCCAGCAGGAGACGGTGCCGACGAGTCTCGCGGGCGCCGTCGGCGAGGAGATCGGCGCGTTTCTCGCCCCGGTCGACGCCGAACTGGACCGCCACTACCCCGGAGACCCCGGCACCCGCCAGCCCGTCCACACCGTCTACGTGCCCGCGGACGTGTTCGCCGCCGACACGATCCGCACCTGGGGGGACCGGGCCCTCGCGGCCCTCGACGAACACGCCCCCGACGCGGCCTCCTTCGCCGCCTGCCTCGGCCTGCCCGACGAACTCGCCGAGCCGGTGTACACGCGCGTGCGGGCCAAACTGGAGCGCGAGCCCGTGGAAGACCTCCGCGTCGACTTCGAGGACGGCTACGGCCCCCGCCCCGACGCGGAGGAGGACGCGGCGGCCGCCCGTGCGGCCCGGCTGATCGCCGAGGCGTTCGCCCGGGGCGCCGCGGCCCCCTCCATGGGCATCCGCATGAAGTGCATGGAGGCCGCGGTGCGCGAGCGGGGCATCCGCACGCTCGACGTCTTCCTCACCGGTCTCGCCCAGGCGGGCGGTCTGCCCGACGGCCTCGTCCTCACCCTGCCGAAGGTCACCTACCCCGAGCAGGTCACGGCCATGGTCCGGCTGCTGGAGGCCTTCGAGAAGGCGAGGGGCCTGGAGCCCGGACGGCTCGGCTTCGAGATCCAGATCGAGACCAGCCAGGCCATCCTCGCCGCCGACGGCACCGCGACCGTCGCCCGCATGATCCGCGCGGCCGAGGGACGGGCCACGGGCCTGCACTACGGCACCTTCGACTACAGCGCCTGCCTCGGCGTCTCCGCCGCCCACCAGGCCAGCGACCACCCGGTGGCCGACCACGCCAAGGCGGTCATGCAGGTCGCGGCCGCGGGCACCGGCGTCCGCGTGTCGGACGGCTCCACGAACGTGCTGCCCGTCGGCCCGACGGAACAGGTCCACGACGCCTGGCGGCTGCACTACGGCCTCACCCGCCGCGCCCTCGCCCGCGCCTACTACCAGGGCTGGGACATGCACCCCGGCCACCTGCCGACCCGCTACGCGGCCGTCTTCGCCTTCTACCGCGAGGGCTTCGCCCGCGCCGCCGAGCGCCTGTCCCGGTACGCCCACCGGGCCGGCGGCGACGTCATGGACGAGCCGGCGACCGCCAAGGCCCTCAGCGGCTATCTGCTGCGCGGCCTGGACTGCGGCGCCCTCGACCTCGACGAGGTGACACGGGCGACGGGGCTGTCCCGGGCCGCCGTCGAGGCCTTCGCGGCCCCCCGCCGGGGGGATCTGACGGCTTCCGCGAACTGACGCGGGCGGACGGCGCCGGGCCAGTGGCGCGGAACCCGCCGAGCCGCCGGCCGGACCGGGAGCCCGCGGGCTCCCGGTCCGGCCGCCGACCCTCGGGCGGCCCTCAGCGGCGACTAGGCCGCGGGAAACGTGTACGGGGTGGTGATGATCTCCATGCCGTGCCCGGACGGATCCATGAAGTACAGGCCCCGGCCGCCGTGGTTGCGGTTGATCTCACCCGGCTGCCTGCCGTGCGGGTCCGCGAAGTACGTGATCCCCGCGGCCTCGATCCGTTCGAAGGCCGCGTCGAACTCCTCGTCGGAGACGAGGAACGCGTAGTGCTGCATGACGATGGACTCCGCGGGGACGGTGGCGAAGTCCAGGGTGACCTTGTTGCCGGTGCCGACGGGAACGAACGGCCCCCATTCCGCGCCGACTTCGAGTCCCAGGATCCCTGCGAGGAATGCGGCCGACTCCCGGTTGTCACGGGAGTGCACGATGGTGTGGTTCAGCTCGACTGACATGTGTGGAATGCCTCCGTAAGGCAAACTCACGGGCGCCTCCATGCCTCACCCGGCCGGTGACCGACACGCGACGCCGTCCCGTCACCCTAACGGACGCGCAGGTGCTCCAGACCGGAGACGGTCACCATGTTCTCCTCCGCGAACAACCGGGTGCCCCGCTCGCACCGGCGGGCGTCGGCCCGGGCACGCGCGCAGAACTCCTCGGGGGTTTCCCCGAAAAGCTCCCTCAACGCCGCCGAACCCGCCAGGAGTTCCCCGATCAGGGCATGCTGGCCCGGATGCGCGCGGGGCGCGCCGCGGCCGTCGTGCAGCACGCCGTGGTGATTCACGTAGGCGAACGCCTCGAGGAGCGGCTCGCCGTTCTCCAGCTCGACGCCGAAGTGCGGCGCGGGCAGCAGGACCCGGTCGTAGTTCGGCTCCGTCGCGTCGATCGTGGCGAGCTGCTCGGCGTCCAGCCAGATGACGAACAACTCCCTCGCCGTGCGCGGTGCGCTGACGGGCGAGGCGGACACGTAGCCGTGCCGGCTGATGTGCGCCGACACGCCCACGTCCAGGCCCGTCACCCGCGCCCGCACCATCGGGATGGGCGAGGCGATCGCGGACTCGGCCATCTTGTGCCGCAGTTGGGCGGGGCTCGCGTTGGACCCCACGGCCACCACCGGAGTCCGCGCCGGGTGCGCCAGCCGGTCCAGCGGCCGCAGTTCGTCCCCGTCCAGCAGCACCGAGGCCTTCGGCCATGCTCCGGGATACGTCAGCGGACGGTCGCGGGGCGCCTCGGCCAGGCCGAGCGACTCCAGCGTCCCGTGCACGGCGCGGGCGGCCACGGCCGGCTCAGTCCGCCGGCGGCAGTTCGCCCGAGCCGCGGGTGATCAGCCGGGTCGGCAGCTCGATGCGCTCGGGGACGAGCAGGGTCCCGTCCAGTTGCCGGAACAGCCGCTCGGCGGCGGTCCGGCCGAGCGTGGCCGCGTCCTGCGCGACGACGGTGACCCCCGGCTGGAGCAGGTCGGCGAGCTCCAGGTCGTCGAAGGCCACCAGGGCGGTCCGGCGGGTCCGCTCGGCCAGGACGCGGATCACGGTGACCGTCACCCGGTTGTTGCCCGAGAACACGGCCGTGACCGGCGCGTCCCCCGACAGCATCTCCTCGGCCGCGCGGCGCACCCGCAGCGGGTCGGTGGCCCCCAGGGACATCCAGGCGTCCTCGACGGGTATCCCCGCGTCCTCCATCGCCGCGCGGTAGCCGCGCAGACGCTCCGCGGCGGTGTGGATGCGGGGCATGTCGCCGATGAAACCGATCCGGCGGTGCCCCTGGGCCACGAGATGGGCCACGCCCGCGCGGGCGCCGCCGAAGTTGTCCGACAGCACGCAGTCGGCGTCGATGCGGCCGGCCGGACGGTCCACGAAGACCGTCGCGACCCCGGCTCTGATCTCGGGCTCCAGATACCGGTGGTCGTCACCGGCTGGGATCACCACCAGGCCGTCCACCCGACGCGCGCACAGCGCCAGCGCCAGTTCCTGCTCGCGGTCGGGGTCCTCGGCGCTGGAGCCGTTGATGAGCAGCGCGCCGTGCGCGCGGGCGACCTCCTCGACCGCCCGGCTGAGCGGCCCGTAGAAGGGGTCCGCGAGGTCCTCCAGGACCAGCCCGATGGTGGCCGTGCGGCCCTTGCGCAGCACACGGGCGCTGTCGTTGCGCCGGAAGCCGAGCGCGTCGATGGACTCCTGGACCCGGCGTTCCGTCTCGGGCGTGACCCCCGGCTCGCCGTTGACCACGCGGGACACCGTCTTGAGACCGACCCCGGCGCGCGCGGCGACGTCCTTCATCGTCGGGCGGTTGCCGTAACGGCTCTCGGGGCGGCGCTGCGTCTCCGGCACGATGCTGTGTCCTGTCCTGTCGTCCGCGGGAGGTCGGCATGCTCGCCGTCCGGTCGATCTCGCGGACGGGGATGCGGTGCCCCAGGGTTTGTATGAGGATGTGGCGTCGAGCATAGAGCCTGGACAACGTTGTCAGATGCGGGAGAGACTGTCCACCGCAATCCGGCCCGCGTCCCCCAACCGCTGGACCGGCCAGCTCATTTTCCGGTGGACGGGGAGAACCCAGACTGATGCACACCGACCTAGTGGCCGCGCTCGACATCGGCGGCACCAAGATCGCCGGAGCGCTGGTGGACGGCGACGGCACGATCCTGGCCCGCTCTCAGCGCCCCACGCCCGCCCGGGAGGACGGCGACACCGTCATGCGGGCCGTCGAGGAGGTGGTGGGGGAGCTGAGCGTGTCGCCGCTGTGGGGGCGCGTCCAAGCCGTCGGGATCGGCAGCGCCGGCCCGGTGGACGCGTCGGCCGGCACCGTCAGCCCGGTGAACGTGCCCGGCTGGCGGGCCTATCCGCTGGTCGACCGGGTCCGGGCGGCGACCGGGAACCTGCCGGTCGAACTGATCGGCGACGGCGTGGCGATCACGGCGGCCGAGCACTGGCAGGGCGCGGCCCGCGGCCACGACAACGCGCTGTGCATGGTGGTCTCCACCGGCGTCGGCGGCGGCCTCGTCCTCGGCGGACGGCTGCACCCCGGGCCCACGGGCAACGCCGGCCACATCGGCCACATCAGCGTCGACCTCGACGGTGATCCGTGCCCGTGCGGAGCGCGCGGCTGCGTGGAACGCATCGCCAGCGGCCCCAACATCGCCCGCCGGGCACGGGAGAACGGCTGGCTGCCCGGCCCCGACGGTGACGCCTCGGCCGCCTCCGTGGCCGCCGCCGCCCGTGCGGGCGACCCCGTGGCCCGCGCCTCCTTCGAACGCGCCGCCCAGGCGCTCGCCGCGGGCATCGCCGCGACGGCGACCCTGGTCGAGATCGACATCGCGGTGATCGGCGGCGGCGTGGGCAAGGCGGGCGACATCCTCTTCGCCCCCCTGCGCCGGGCCCTGCGCGACTACGCGACCCTCTCCTTCGTCCAGCGCCTCACGGTGGCGCCCGCGCTGATGGGCACGGACGCGGGACTCGTGGGAGCGGCCGCGGCCGCCCTGGCGACCGGCGGCGGCAGCGGCCTGAAGAACCCGAGCAGGAACGTTCCGGCCACCCGCTGAGAACGGGGCGTTCGAGGGGCGCAGCTCGGGCCGGGGTGGGGTCGTTCGGTGCTGGTGCTGGTGCTGGTGCTGGTGCTGGTGCTGGTGCTGGTGCCGCGCCCGGGCCGGACGGAACCGGGCGGCGTCCGGAAGCGGCGTGGCACCGGAAGCGGCCCGGCACCGGCGGGGGCCCGGCTTCGGCAGCGGTCCCGCACCGGCAGGGGCCCGGCTCCGGCAGCGGCCCCGCACCGGCAGCGGCCTTCGGCCGGTGTGCGGGGCCGGCCGGGGTCAGTCGGTCGTCGGGACCGGCGTGGCGGGGGCGGTCCAGCCGCTCCAGGCGGGGACGGGCTCCTGCGCCCGGCGCCAGGCCGAGGGGACCGATCCCGTTCCGGTGCGGGCCGCGACCACTCCTCCCGCGATGGCGCAGGTGGTGTCGCGGTCGCCCCATCCGCCCACGGTCTGCCACAGGGCTTCGGTGAGGTCGTCCGGGTGCCCGGCCGCGGACCACAGGGCGAAGGGCACCGTGTCCGGAGCCGAGATCAGCGTGCCCGAGCCCAGCACGGACGCGGCGTGGCGCACCGAGGTGTGCCCGGGCAGCCCCGCCGCCACCAGCAGTCCGGAGCGCACGTCGCCCTCCGGCACGTGCGCGGCGACCTCGCGCAGGAAGTCCTCCCGCGCCGGGGCCTCGCCGCCCGCGCCCGCGGCCGCCAGCGCGGCGGCGACCGCCACCGCCACCGCGCCCGCCACCGCCTCCGGGTGCGCGTGCGTGGTCAGCGCCGACAGACGGGCCTGCTCCCGGGCCGCCGTCAGGTCGTCGTGGAACCAGGCGCCCAGCGGAGCGACCCGCATCGCCGCGCCGTTGCCGTAGGAGCCCTGACCGCCGAACTGCTCGGTCGTCACCGCCCGGTGGTCCTCGCCTTCGGCGACGCGGCGCAGCACGCCGTGCATGGACGGGCCGTACTTGCGGCCGGGGTCGCGGCCGTACTCGGCGGCGAACTCCCGCGCGAGGTCGTCCGGACGGACCTCCCCGTGCGTCGTCAGGTGGGCGAACAGGACGAACGCCATCGCCGAGTCGTCGGTCCACGGCCAGGGGGCCGGACGCAGCTCGCGGGCCGCCCAGAGGGCCTCGGTCGGCTCGTCGGAGCGGGTGAACCAGCTGTCGCCGAACGCGTCGCCCGTGACGAGACCGTCCAGACTGGCGTGGGCGTACTGCGGACCGGTCATGGCTGGGACTCCTCACGGACACGGAACATGGCGATGCCCGCATTCTCGCCATGGGCCGGCGGGCCACGCGAACGGATTACCCCGCGGACGGGCCGGCCTGAGCGGACCCGGCGTACGCGGCTGATCCGCCGCATGCGGCTGCTCCGGCTGACCAGGCGGATCGGGCGGATCGGGCGGATTCCGCGGATCGGGAGGACGGGGCGTGACTCCGCGCGCGTCCGCACAGTTGATCAGCGCATGAAGAAGCGCAGCATGCTCGCCATCGCCTCCCTCGCCACCGGCTTCGTCGTCGCGGCGATCACCCCCTCGCACGGTCTGGGCGCCGAGGACCTCGACAAACTGAACGTCGGCGACACCCTCAGCGCGCTCGACCACACCGTCGCCAGCGACAGCCTCGCGGTCGACGACAGCGCCCTGGGGCAGAACGACTGACGGCCCGTCCCCGCACCACGGCGCCGGCGCCCCACCGCGAGGGGCGCCGGCGCCGTCGCGTTCGTACGCCCTCAACGCGAACTGGTTTCCGTGGCAGGGTGGAGCGGGCAAGCCACAGGGGGCCAACAGAAGAGGGGGAACCGTGACCGTCGTCTGGATCAACGGCGCGTTCGGTGCGGGGAAGACCACCACCGCACGGGAACTGATCGACCTGATCCCGAACAGCACGCTCTTCGACCCCGAGGTCATCGGGGCGACGCTCCCGCACCTGCTGCCCGCGAAGCGCCTGGCCGAGGCCGGCGACTTCCAGGACCTGCCGATCTGGCGGCGGCTGGTGATCGACACGGCGGCCGCGCTGCTGGCCGAACTGGGCGGCGTGCTCGTCGTTCCCATGACCCTGCTGCGCGAGGAGTACCGCGACGAGATCTTCGGCGGTCTCGCCGCCCGCCGTATCGCCGTCCGGCATGTGCTCCTCGCCCCGGCGGAAACGATCCTGCGCGAGCGCATAGCCGACCGGGAGGTCCCCGCGGACCTCCCCGACGGCGAGATGCGGATCCGCCAGTGGTCGTACGACCACATCGAGCCCTACCGGGCCGCCCTGGCGACCTGGCTCACCGCCGACGCCCACCCGGTCGACAACGGCTCGCTCACCCCGCGGGAGACGGCCGCCCGGATCGCCGAGGCCGTCGGCAGCGGCGCCGTCGCCGCCTGCGACATCGTGCAGACCCCGGAACCCACCGCCGAGACGGTGGCGGCGGGCGTGCTCCTCTTCGACGAGCACGACCGCGTGCTGCTGGTCGACCCGACGTACAAGCCCGGCTGGGAGTTCCCGGGCGGCGTGGTGGAGCCCGGCGAGGCTCCCGCGCGCGCGGGGATGCGCGAGGTGGAGGAGGAGACCGGGATCCAGCTGGCGGACGTGCCCGGGCTCCTGGTCGTCGACTGGGAACGACCGGTGCCCCCGGCCTACGGCGGCCTGCGCCTCCTCTTCGACGGCGGCCGGCTCGACCCCTCGGCCGTCGCCGGCCTCCTGCTGCCCGGCCCCGAACTGCGCGCCTGGCGCTTCGCCACCGAGGAGGAGGCGGCCGACCTCCTCCCGCCGGTTCGCTACGAGCGGCTGCGCTGGGCCCTGCGCGCCCGCGAGCGCCGGTCCGCGCTCTACCTGGAGGCCGGCGTACCGCAGGGCTGAGCATCGTCCTCCCGCGCGGACCTCACCGCCCGCGGTTGTGTGAACCGGCCGCGCGGACCGCACCCCTCGACGACGTCCGGGGCGTGCCGGGCGCCCGCCCGCCCGCTCGTCCGAGTCCCGCTCGCCCGGCCCCGCCCGTGCGACCCCTGCCCGCCTTCGGCCTCCCTCCGCCCACCTCATGCAGCCACCGGACGGGACCGGACCCGCCCCGCCCCGTCCCCTCCCGTCCTGACTCGGCCCGCGCGCGCCCGGCGCAGGGGATGACGCCGTCCACGGGGCGGACGCGCGAAGGGCCCCGTCCGTCGGACGGGGCCCGGTGGCGGCCGAGGCCGGCGGCTGTGCGGGGTCAGCTCGCCGCGTAGGTCCGCAGGAAGAGCGCCTCGGCCACCGACAGCCGCTCCAGTTCCTGCGGGGAGACGCTCTCGTCGACCGCGTGGATCTGCGCCTCCGGCTCGCTCAGGCCGATGAGGAGGATCTCCGCCTGCGGGTAGAGGGAGGCGAGGGTGTTGCACAGCGGGATGGACCCGCCCTGGCCCGCGTACTGCATCTCCTGCCCGGGGTAGGCGACCGCCATCGCCTCGGCCATGGCGGCGTACGCGGGGCTGGCGGTGTCGGCGCTGAACGCCTGCCCCTGGCCGACCTGTTCGGTGCTCACCCGCGCGCCCCACGGGGTGTGCGCCTCCAGGTGGGCCTGGAGCAGCTTCGTCGCCTCGTCGGCGTCCACGCCCGGCGGCACCCGCAGGCTGATCAGCGCCCGGGCGCCGGCCTGAACGGAGGGCGTGGCCCCCACGACCGGCGGGCAGTCGATGCCGAGGACGGTCACGGCGGGGCGGGCCCAGATCCGGTCGGCGACCGTGCCGGAACCGATCAGCGCGACGCCGTCCAGGACCTTGGCGTCCTGGCGGAATTGGTCGTCGTCGTACTGAAGGCCCTCCCAGCGCGCGTCGCCGGTGAGACCGTCGACGGTGGTCGAGCCGTCCTCGGCGCGCAACGAGTCCAGCACGCGGATCAGCGCGCCCAGCGCGTCGGGAGCGGCCCCGCCGAACTGACCGGAGTGCAGGTTGCCCTCCAGCGTGTCGACGGCGACCCGCATCATGGTCATGCCGCGCAGGGTGGCGGTGACCGTGGGCAGGCCCACGCGGAAGTTGCCCGCGTCGCCGATGACGATCGTGTCGGCCTTCAACAGGTCGGGGTGCTGCTCGGCGTACCGCTCCAGCCCGCCGGTGCCCTGCTCCTCCGAGCCCTCCACGATCACCTTGACGTTCACCGGGACGCCGCCGTTCGCCTTCAGGGCGCGCAGCGCGAGCAGATGCATGATCACGCCGCCCTTGCAGTCGGCGCTGCCGCGCCCGTACCAGCGGCCGTCGCGCTCGGTCAGCTCGAAGGGCGGGGTGGTCCAGGCGGCCTCGTCCAGCGGGGGCTGCACGTCGTAGTGGGCGTACAGCAGGACCGTCTTCGCGCCGGCGGGTCCGGGCAGGAAGCCGTACACCGACTGGGTGCCGTCGGGCGTGTCGAGGGCGGCCACGTCCTGGAAGCCCTCGGCGCGCAGCGCGGCGGTGATCCAGTCGGCGGCCGCCTCGCTCTCGCTCCGGGGGAACTGGTCGAAGTCCGCCACCGACTTGAAGGCCACCAGTTCGGTGAGCTCCTCCCGCGCCCTGGGCATCAGCGAGGCGACGGTTTCGGCGATCGGATTCGACGACATGGGCACGCTCCTTGTGGGTGCGACGTTGTACGGGGTGGCACTGGTCCGTTCGCGGGACCGTGCGAGCGTACGCGTTGCCGGGTGAGGGCGCGCACGCCGCCGATCCTGCCACAGCGGACCGTCATCGGACCGTGGCGATCTCCGCCGTAGGATGCGGGGGACAGGTGCGGCAAGCAGCTTGATCGGGAGCAGTAGACCATCGTGAGCAGCGAGAACTCTTCGGCGGACGACGAGAACGCTTCGGCGGACGCCCGGCAGGTGTGGGACGTCGTCGTGGTCGGCGCGGGACCCGCGGGGGCCTCGGCGGCCTACGCGGCGGCGGTCACCGGGCGGCGTGTGCTGTTGCTGGAGAAGGCGGAGCTGCCCCGCTACAAGACGTGCGGCGGCGGCATCATCGGCCCCTCGCGCGACGCCCTGCCGCCGGGCTTCGAGCTGCCCTTCCGCGACCGGGTGCACGCGGTGACGTTCTCGAACAACGGGCGCTTCACCCGGACCCGCCGCTCGCGGCAGATGCTGTTCGGGTTGATCAACCGGCCCGAGTTCGACCAGCAGCTCGTCGAGCACGCCCAGAAGGCGGGGGCGGAGCTGCGCACCGGCGTCACCGTGCAGCGCGTCGAACAGCACGGCTCGACGGTGCCCGACCGGCGCTCGGTGGCGGTGGTCCTTCAGGGCGGCGAAACGCTGCTGGCGCGTGCCGTGGTCGGCGCCGACGGCAGCGCGAGCCGGATAGGGGCGCACGTCGGCGTGAAGCTCGACCAGGTGGACCTCGGCCTGGAGGCCGAGATCCCGGTTCCGGACACGGTCGCCGAGGACTGGAAGGGGCGCGTCCTCATCGACTGGGGGCCGATGCCCGGCAGCTACGGCTGGGTGTTCCCCAAGGGCGACACCCTGACCGTGGGCGTGATCTCCGCGCGCGGAGAGGGCGCGGCCACCAAGCGCTATCTGGAGGACTTCATCGGGCGGCTCGGTCTCGCCGGTTTCGAGCCGAGCATCTCCTCCGGCCATCTCACCCGGTGCCGGGCGGACGACTCGCCGCTCTCGCGCGGGCGTGTGCTGGTCTGCGGGGACGCGGCGGGTCTGCTGGAGCCGTGGACCCGCGAGGGCATCTCCTTCGCCCTGCGCTCGGGCCGGCTCGCCGGCGAGTGGGCGGTCCGCATCTCGGAGGCCCACGACGCGGTGGACACCCGGCGCCAGGCCCTGAACTACGCCTTCGCGATCAAGGCGGGGCTGGGCGTGGAGATGAGCGTCGGCAAGCGGATGCTCGCCGCGTTCGAACGTCGTCCCGGGCTCTTCCACGCGGCGCTCACCGGGATCCGCCCGGCCTGGAGGGCGTTCACCGACATCACCCGCGGCCGGACCACCCTGGGCGAGCTGGTCCGCTCGCACCCGATGGCCCAGCGGGCGCTGACCGCGATGGACCGGAGGCAGGCGGCCGCGTCGGCGTCGACGCCCGCGCCCGCCTCCTCACAGCCCGGTACGACGGCGGAGGACGGCGAGTCCTGAGGCCGGCCTCCCCTCCTGCCGGTTTTCGGAGGTCCGCGCCGGCTCCGGGGAACACTGGTCGGCTGATTTCCGGGCCGGCGGTCCGCGGACGTCCGGGCCGGCGGTCCGCCGACGCCCGGACCGGCGGTTCCCCGGCGTCCTTGCGTGTCCACCGGTTCCGTCCTCCGGCGACCGCGGAAGCTCCTGCGTCCGTCCGTCCCTCCGGCGGCCGTTGACGTCCTGCCTCCGTCCGTCTCCCGGGCGGACGCACGGGCCGACGCGGACGTCCACGGGGCCCCACACGTGGAGATGTGAGGCGGACGTCCACCGACCGCGCGTACGTCCAGGGGAGTACGGCCGCCCACCTCGCCCGGCGGACGTCCGGGCCGGTGCGGGGCGTCTAGCGTGGCGGTATGGACGAAGAGCGGGTGCGCGGGCGGGGCGGCCCGAGACGGTGGCGGCGCCGGCCGTGGCCGCCTCCGTGGGCGGGCCGGGAGGGCGCGGAGCCGGACGCGGGACGTCTGCCCTGGCGTTCCACCGTCCTGGTCGCCGTGCTCGTGCTCGCCGGTTCCGCGTTCGCCGCCCATGTGCAGGAGGGCGAGCGGGCCCCGCTGGACCCGTTCGCGCGGGTGCTGCTGGTGCTCGCCTGCGCCCTGCTGCTGTGGCGGCTTCGGCGGCCGGTGGCCGTGGTGCTCGGCACGGCCGCCGCCGTGGCGGTCTACCTCGGCGCGGGCTACGCGTACGGGCCGGTCTTCCTCACCGTGGCGGTGGCGTGCTGCTCCGCCGTGGCGGCGGGGCACCGCCGGGCCGCCTGGACGGCCCTGGGCCTGCTGTGGGCCGTCCATCTGCTGGTGGCGCACTGGCTGTACCGGTGGCTGCCGCCCGCCGGGGACCGTCCCGCCCCGCTCGGGCAGGAGATCGTCGTCGCCGGATGGGTCGTGGCGATCGTGGCGGTCGCGGAACTGGCCCGGATCCGCCGGGAGCAGTGGGCCCGGGAGCGGGCCGAGCGCGCTCTGGCGGCCCGGCGGCGCGCCGGTGAGGAGCGGCTGCGCATCGCGCGCGAGCTGCACGACGTCCTCGCCCACAGCCTCTCCGTCATCAACGTGCAGGCGGGCGTGGGCCTCGCGCTGCTCGACTCCGACCCGGAGCAGGCGCGCACGGCGCTCACCACCGTCAAGTCCGCCAGCAAGGAGGCGCTGGACGAGGTGCGGCAGGTGCTGGACACCCTGCGCACGCCGGGCGACGCGCCGCGTGCCCCGGCTCCCGGCCTGGACCGGCTGCCGGAGCTGGTGGAGCAGGCGGCGCGCGCGGGCCTCACTGTCGACGTGAGCGGACCCGCGCCCCGGCTGCCGCCCCACACCGACCTCGCCGCCTTCCGGATCGTCCAGGAGGCCCTCACCAACGTGGTCCGCCACTCGGGCTCGCGCCATGCGCGCGTGCGGCTCGAGGCACGCGGCACGACGCTCCGCCTCCGGATCGACGACGACGGACCGGCGACCGGCGAGGAGGCGGGCGGCAGCGGCAACGGTCTGGCCGGGATGCGGGAGCGAGCCGCGGCGCTCGGTGGCACGATCGAGGCGGGACGGCGGCCCGACGGCGGATTCCGCGTCCTCGCCGTGCTGCCGACGAGGGCCGGGGGACACCGGTGAGCGAGGGAGGAACGGTGATCCGCGTACTGCTGGCCGACGACCAGTCGTTGGTCCGGGCGGGGTTCCGGGCGCTGCTCGACGCGCAGCCCGACATCGAGGTGGCCGCGGAGGCCGCCGACGGCGCGGCGGCGGTGCGCGCGGTGCGGGAACTGCGGCCCGACGTCGTGCTGATGGACATCCGCATGCCGCTGCTCGACGGTCTCGCCGCCACCCGCCGGATCACCGAGGACGAGGCCCTCGCACAGGTCAGGGTGGTCATGCTGACCACCTTCGAGCTGGACGAGTACGTCTTCGAGGCGATCCGCGCGGGGGCTTCCGGCTTTCTGGTCAAGGACACCGAGCCCGAGGAACTCCTGCGTGCCGTCAGGGCGGTGGTCGCCGGGGACGCGCTGCTCTCGCCCGGGGTGACGCGCCGGCTCATCGCCGAGTTCGCCGCCCGCTCCAAGGAGCCCGCCGCCGCGGACGCGCTGGCCCGGCTCACCGAGCGGGAGCGGGAGGTGATGGCGCTGGTCGGGATCGGCCTGTCCAACGAGGAGATCGCCCGCCGCCTGGTCGTCAGCCCGCTCACGGCGAAGACCCATGTCAGCCGCACGATGGTGAAGCTGGGCGCCCGGGACCGGGCCCAACTCGTGGTGCTGGCCTACGAGTCGGGGCTGGTGCGGCCGGGATGGCTCGGCTGACCGCCGCCACGGAAACGGACCAGGACGGAGACGACCCGGACCAGGAAGATCAGGGGAGCGAGCACCAGGCCGGTACGCAGCGTCACCTTCTCCGCCAGGGGCGGCAGTTCGAACAGCAACGCCGGGCCGGCCACCGCCCCGAACAGCACCGCCGCCGCGAACACCGCGCTGAACAACGCGTATCCGATCTCGACGGTGATCGCGTCCCGCTCGGCCTGCGAGCGCCGCCGCTCCCCGTAACCGCTCATGGGGTGAGTCTCACACAGGTGCGCGCCCGGCGGGCCGGGCCGGCCCGCCGGGCGCACCCGCCCATCGACGAGGGGTTTCCGTCAGTCGCGGGCCCCGGCCGTCGCCGCCTCCGCGGCCGTCTCCTTCTGCTGCGCCGCCGTCCCCGCCCTGGTCGCGGCGTCCGTCCGCACGCCTGGCGTCGGTCCGGCCGCGGTGGACCCGGCGACCACGACCGAACCGGGGGAGCGGCGGGCGCGCAGGCCGGGGAGGGTGATGAGCAGGCCCGCGGCGGCGATGACCGTCACAACCGCCAGCCCGGGCCGGTAGCTGTCGAGGACCGCCTGCGCGGTGGGCTCGGCGGGGGCGCCGGCGGTCACCACGGCGGTGACGACGGCGAGGAAGAGCGCGCCGCCCACCTGCACCGAGGTGTTCAGCAGTCCGGAGACCATGCCCTGCTCGTGGTCCGGGACGCCGTTGGTGGCCTGGATGTTGAGCGAGGGGAAGACCAGCGCGCATGCCGCGCCGATCAGCAGCATCGACGGCAGGATGACGGACGCGTAGGCCGGGTCGAGATCGACGCGCAGGAAGAGCGCGTACCCGGCGACCATGAGCGCGAAGCCCGTGGCGATGAGCCGGGGGGTGCCGAACCGGTCGACGACCGAGCCCACTTTGGTCGAGGACACCGCCACCAGGGCGCCGGCCGGCAGGAAGGCGAGCGCCGTGTGCAGCGCCGACCAGCCGAGCAGCGTCTGCATGTACAGGGTGGCCAGGAACTGGAAGCCGACGTACGAGCCGAAGAAGGCCATGGCGCCGAGCTGGGCGCGGATCTGGCTCCCCGAGCGCAGCACGCCGAGCCTGACCAGCGGACCCGCCGAGCGGCGCTCGACCGCGACGAAGACGGCCAGCAGGACGGCGACCGCGAGGAAGGAGAGCAGGGTGCGGGCGGACGCCCAGCCGGACTGCGGGGCCTGGACCACGGTGTAGACCAGCAGCAGCATGGACGCCGTGCCGAGGACGGCGCCGGGGACGTCGTAGCCGTGGTGGTTCTTCTCCCGCTCGCTGCGGGGCAGCAGCTTGAGGCCCGCCGCGAGCGCGACCAGGGCGATCGGCGCGGGCAGCAGCATGGTCAGACGCCAGCTCGCCTCGGTGAGCAGTCCGGACAGCACCAGCCCCATCGAGAAGCCCGTCGCGGCGCAGGTGGTGTAGATGGAGAGGGCGCGGTTGCGCAGGGGGCCCTCCGGGAACGTCGTGGTGATGATCGACAGGCCGGCCGGGGCCGTGAAGGCCGCGCTCAGGCCCTTGATGAACCGGCTGGCTATCAGCAGCGGGCCGGAGTCGACGAGGCCGCCGAGCAGGGAGGCCAGCGCGAAGACGCCGAGCGCGATCAGGAAGACCTGGCGGCGGCCGAGCAGGTCGGCCGCGCGGCCGCCGAGCAGGAGCAGACCGCCGTAGCCCAGGATGTAGCCGCTGACGATCCACTGGAGGGTCGAGGTGGAGAGCCCGAGGTCGCTGCCGATGGACGGCAGGGCCACACCGACCATGGACACGTCGAGCGCGTCCAGGAACATCGCGGCGCACAGCACGAGCAGGGTGCCCCACAGGCGGGCGTTCCAGCGGCCCTCGGGGAGCGGAGGCGCTGAGGAGGAGAGCGGAGAGGTCATGGCGAAGACACTACATGCGCATGCATTGAATGCAAGCGCATTTAATTCAGATGCAATGATTTCTGTCCTCTGCTACGGTGCGCCGCATGGCGGCTACGGAGGGCGGGGCCGGGAACGAACAGGCGCTCGTGGAGCAGTGGCGCAACATGCTGGCCCTGCACGCGCGCACGCAGTGCGCACTCGACCGGGCGCTGCACCGACACGGTCTGTGCGCAAGCGACTTCGAGGTTCTGGACATCCTCGCCGAGTCGCACGCGGCGGACGGCCCGGCCGCCTGTCGCGTCCAGGAGATCGCCGAGCGCGTCCACCTCAGCCAGAGCGCGCTGTCGCGGCTCGTCGCCCGGCTGGAGAAGGACGCCCTGGTCGAGCGCGCACTGTGCGCGGAGGACCGCAGGGGCGTCCGGGTGGCGTTGACGGCCAAGGGCCGCGCGCTGCACGCCGACGTGAAGCCCGTGCAGCGCGCGGTGCTGGCCCGCATGCTCGCCGACTGACGGCCGCAACGGCTCAGCCCACGCCGGACGTCTCCCGCCACAGCGCCGCGAGCGAGGCGTCGCCGGACACGGTGGGCAGCGGCAGCCGGTTCCACAGCGACAGGTAGAGCGCGGCCGCCGGCCCGGAGATCTCGCAGTCGGCCGCCCCCGCGCCGCCGCGTTCCGTCACGGGCGGTTCGGCCGACAGCCGCACGGTCCACACGGCGTCGGCCGCGTCGGTCGCCCGCACCCTCAAGACCGCGGGTTCCCTCGTGCGCACCCTGCTCCGCGGGCGCGCGTGGAATCCGCGCAGCAGTTCGTCGACCCCGTCGGCCGCGAACCCGGCGTCCATGTCCCGCGCCGCCCCCGCGATGTCACGGCCGCGGGCCGCGTCGGCGTCCACACGGTGCACGGCCGTCTCGTGCGCCTGTCGCCGGGCCCAGAACGCGAGCGGCGACGGGGCGGGCAGGAAGTGCCAGCACGCCACGTCCGGCGACGCGTCGGACAGGGTGGCGACCAACCGCAGATGGCCCTCGCGAAACCAGTCCAGCAGCGGTTCGCCGTCCAGGTCCGGCGGCTCCCCGAAGGGAATGAACTCGGTGTGTCCCGCCGCGACGAACGAGGTCGCCCAGCGATGCACCGTGCCGGTGTGCCGCAGCAGATCCCTCACCTGCCAGTCCGGGCAGGTCGGCACCTTCGCGTCGGGACCGGCCTCCGCCGCCGCGGCGGCGAGCGCCCACCCCTCGCGTTCCAGGACGCGGATGAACCCGGCAGTCTCCATGAGGGGAGTCTGCACGACGGGGCGCCCTCAGGAGGAGGAATTTCCGGCGCTCCGCCGCTCGCCGCCGACACCGGGGCCCGCCGGGCGCCTCCCCGGTGAAGGAGATTTCGCGGGGATCCCGGAGTCTGCGCGGGGACCCGCTCGCCGGGCCACTAGGATTCCGCGACGCGCCGACATCCGGCCGCGACTCGGGGGAGCCGACATCATGAACGCCTGGAATCAGCAGGGCGGCCGACCGCCCTACGACCCCTACAGCCCGTACGGCCCCTACGGCCCGCAGCCGACGCCACCGCCGCCCGTGCGGCGGGTGGGGGCGGTGCGCCGGATGTGGCGAGCCGTCGGCCCGCTCGCCGCCGGCCGCAAGGTCTTCCGTCCCTCGCGCCCCGGCCGCGTCGACGATCCGGCGGTCGCCCGCATGCAGCGCGTCCGCACGGCCGTCGGACTGGCCGCGGTGGTGTGGGTGACGTTCTCCTACAAGCTCGCCGCGTCCGTGGCGGACCTCGCGGACGACCGCCTCGACCAGTCCTGGAACGCCGTCCTCGTCCTGTCGGTGACGTTCCCGGTGGTCGTCGGCGTGCTGATCGGCGCGGCCCGTCCGCCCGCGCGGCGGGAACTGCTGCTGCGGGCCCGCAAGCCGCTCGGCTCGGTCCTCGCGCTCATCGGCGGCGTGGCCCTCTTCCCGGCCGCCGTCCTCACCGGTCTCCTGGACGGCAGGTTCGCCACCGGCCCGGCGACGACCGTGATCACCGTCGTCGTCGCCCTGTTCATGCTGGTGTGGGTCCTGCCGTTCGTCGCCTACGGCGTCGGCATGTCCCTCGTGCACGTGTTCCGCACGGCGGACATCCACGAGACCGTCCCGCCGCTGCTGGCGCTGGTCCTCGTGTGGGAGATGGCGCTCGTCGACGTGCTCACCGGCGCGTACGCCGGAGTGCCGGGGCCGCTGCGGGTCCTGCTGGTGCTGGGCGCTCCCTGCTCGGTGACCGCGGTCGCCCTGTGGGAACTGCGCCGGCTGCGCGTCGGCTACGGCCTCACCCTGCGCGGCGCGCTCCTGCGTTGACCCCGCCGGCCGGCCGGCGCCGCACGCGCGGACCACCGAGATCAGAACGCCGGGCAGCCCACCCTGACTTGGTGTTTTACAGTGGCTGTCGCCCGTCCAGGAGACTCCCGGAACTGTGAGGTACACGCACATCATGTCGACCGAAACGTTTGAGTTCCAGGTAGAGGCCCGTCAGCTGCTCCAGCTGATGATCCACTCGGTCTACTCGAACAAGGACGTCTTTCTCCGCGAGCTCGTCTCCAACGCCTCCGACGCGCTGGACAAGCTGCGCCTCGCCGCGCTGCGGGACGACACGCTCGACGCCGACGTCTCCGACCTGCACATCGACATCGAGACCGACACCGACGCGCGCACCCTGACCGTGCGCGACAACGGCATCGGCATGTCCTACGACGAGGTCGGCCGGCTGATCGGCACCATCGCCAACTCCGGCACCGCCAAGTTCGTCCAGGAACTGCGCGAGGCGCAGGACGAGGCCGGCGCCGAGGGCCTCATCGGACAGTTCGGCGTCGGCTTCTACTCCGGCTTCATGGTGGCCGACGAGATGACGCTGCTGACCCGGAAGGCGGGTGAGGGCCAGGGCACCCGCTGGTCCTCGCGCGGCGAGGGCACGTACACCCTGGAGCGGGTGGACGACGCCCCGCAGGGCACGACCGTGACCCTGCACCTGAAGCCGGCCGACTCCGACGACCAGCTGCACGACTACACCTCGGACTGGACGATCAGGGAGATCGTCAAGCGCTACTCGGACTTCATCACCTGGCCGATCCGGATGATCCCGAAGGCGGCCGCCGCCGGCGACGCCCCCGAAGGCTCCGAGGACGAGGCCGGCGCCGCGCGCGAACCCGAGACGCTGAACTCCATGAAGGCGCTGTGGGCGCGCTCGCGCGAGGACGTCTCCGACGACGAGTACCACGAGCTGTACAAGCACATCAGCCACGACTGGCGCGAACCGCTGGAGACGGTCCGGCTCCAGGCGGAGGGCACCTTCGAGTACCAGGCCCTGCTGTTCGTCCCCTCGCACGCCCCGCACGACCTGTACAACCAGGGCTACAAGCGCGGAGTGCAGCTGTACGTGAAGCGCGTCTTCATCATGGACGACTGCGAGGCGCTGCTGCCGCCGTACCTGCGCTTCGTCAAGGGCGTCGTCGACGCGGCGGACCTCTCGCTCAACGTCTCGCGCGAGATCCTCCAGCAGGACCGGCACATCCGGATGATGCAGCGCCGGCTCACCAAGAAGGTCGTGTCCACCGTCAAGGACATGATGACCGCGGCACCCGAGCGCTACGCCACGTTCTGGCGCGAGTTCGGCGCGGTGCTGAAGGAGGGGCTGCTCACCGACTCCGACAACCGCGACACCCTCCTCGCCGTCTCCTCGTTCGCGACCACGCACAGCGAGGACGAGCCGACCACGCTGAAGAGCTACGTGGAGCGGATGAAGGACGGGCAGGACGCCGTCTACTACCTGACCGGCGAGTCGCGGCAGAGCATCGAGAACTCCCCGCACATGGAGGCCTTCCGGGCCAAGGGCATCGAGGTGCTGCTCCTCACCGACCCGGTCGACGAGGTGTGGGTCGACGCGGTCGGCGAGTTCGAGGGCAAGCCCCTGCGGTCCGTGGCCAAGGGCGAGGTCGACCTCGGCGGAACGGACGACGAGAAGGCCGAAGGCGAGCGGGAGAAGCAGGGCGAGGAGTACGCCGACCTGCTCGGCTGGATGAAGGAGCGGCTGGACGACGACGTCAAGGAGGTGCGGCTGTCCTCGCGCCTGACCGTGTCCCCGGCCTGCATCGTCTCCGACGCGCACGACCTGACGCCGGCGCTGGAGAACATGTACCGCGCCATGGGGCAGGAGGTGCCGCGCGCCCGCCGGATCCTCGAACTCAACCCCGACCACGTGCTGGTGAAGGGCCTGAACCAGGCCTACAGGGAGCGGGAGGACCGCACGGGCCTCGCCGAGACCGCGGAACTGCTGCACGGACTGGCGGTCCTCGCCGAGGGCGGCCGCCCGAAGGAGCCCGGCCGCTTCGTCAAGCTGGTCGCCGACCACCTGGAACGCGCGCTGTAGCCCTGTGCGCGGGGTGCGCGAGCCGGGCGGGCGTGGCGCCCGCCCGGCTCGTCGCTCCGTCCGCGCGCCCCGCCCGGCTCGTCGCCGGGCTCGCTTCTGCCCACGGCCGGGAGCGTCCGCACGGTTGAAGCGGCGGGAAGCCCGGCCCTACCGTGCAGGCACGACTTCGTCGGCGAGAGGTGGGGCATGACGCACGTCGAGGACGAACTGACCGACCAGCCCGCGTGCTGGAGCCGGACCGCGGCCGAAGCGGGCGCCTGCACCGAGGAGTTGCCGAAGCCGGGGGAGCGGGTGGCGCTCGTGGGCTGCGGCACCTCCTTCTTCATGGCCCGGGCCGCGGCGGCGCTGCGCGAGGGCGCGGGACACGGCGAGACGGACGCCTTCGCCGCCTCGGAGTTCCCGCACGGCCGCCGCTACGACCGGGTGGTCGCGCTGACCCGCTCCGGCACCACCACCGAAGTCCTCGACCTGCTCGCCCGGTTGCGCGGACGCACCCGCACCACCGCGATCACCGCCGACCCGGACACCCCGGTCATGACCGCCGCCGACCACGCGGTCGTCCTGCGCCACGCCGACGAACGCTCCGTGGTGCAGACCCGGTTCGCCACCACCGCCCTGACCCTGCTCCGCGCCCATCTGGGGCTGCACACCGAGGCCGTCGTCGAGGACGCCCGCACCGCGCTCGCCGCACCCCTGCCCCCAGGTCTCGTGGAATGCCGGCAGTTCACCTTCCTCGGACAGGGCTGGACGGCCGCCCTCGCCGACGAGGCCGCCCTGAAGATGCGTGAGGCAGCGCTGTCCTGGACGGAGGCCTACTCCGCCATGGAGTACCGGCACGGTCCGATCAGCATCAGCGCCCGGGGCACGGCCGTCTGGATGTTCGGGAAGGCGCCGCGGGGCCTGGCCGACGACGTGCGCGCCACCGGCGCACTGTGGATCGAGGGCACGCTGGACCCGCTCGCCGAACTGGTCCGGGCCCAGCGCCTCGCCGTGGCCGTCGCCGCCGCACGCGGCCTCGATCCGGACCGCCCGCGCCACCTCACCCGCTCGGTCGTCCTCGCCCCCTGAGGAGGAGCGGTGCCTCTCACCACCACCGGCGAACTGGTCACCCGGGCCCACGCGGCCCGGACCGCCGTCGCGGCCTTCAACGTCGTCACCCTGGAGCACGTCGAGGCCGTCGTCGCGGGGGCGGAGGCGGCCGGCGCCCCCGTCGTGCTCCAGGTCAGCGAGAACGCCGTCGCCTTCCGGCAGGGGGAAGTGCTGCCCCTGGCCCGTGCGGCCGCCGTCGCCGCCGAACGGGCCCTGGTGCCCGTCGCGTTGCACCTCGACCACGTCCAGAGCGACCGGCTCCTCGACCGGGCGGCCGAGGCGGGCTTCAGCTCCGTCATGTACGACGCCTCCCGGCTGCCGTACGAGGCCAACCTCGCCGCGACCCGGGCCGCCGTCACCCGGGCACACGCCCAAGACCTCTGGATCGAGGCGGAGTTGGGGGAGATCGGCGGCAAGGGCGCCCATGTCGCGGGGGCCCGCACCGACCCGGCCGAGGCCCGCGCGTTCGTCGCCGAGTCGGGGGTGGACGCCCTGGCCGTGGCCGTGGGCAGCGTCCACGCCATGACGACCCGCACCGCCGCCCTCGACCACGAGCTGATCGGCCGGCTCGACGCGGCGCTCGACGTGCCCCTCGTCCTGCACGGGTCCTCCGGGGTCCCGGACCGTGACCTGCGGGCGGCCGTCGCCGGCGGCATCGCCAAGGTCAACGTCGGCACCGCGCTCAACCAGGCCATGACCCGTGCCGTCCGCGCCTGCCTGGCGGCGGACCCCGACGTCGTCGACGCCCGCCGCTACCTCGGCGCCGGGCGCGAGGCCATGGCGCGCACCGTCGAACGGATCGTCGTCGGGGTGGGACTCACCGCGACCTGACCGCCTTCAGCACCACGAACTTGCGGTCGCCCGCGACCGTCTCGCAGGCGCCGAACAGCCGCTTGAGCTTCACGTGGTAGCCCAGATGCCGGTTGCCCACCACCCACAGCTCGCCGCCCGGCCGCAGGGCGCGCCGGGCCCCGGTGAACATGCGCCAGGCCGTCGCGTCGGTCGTGGCCTGGTGGGAGTGGAACGGCGGGTTGGTGAGCACGAGGTCCACACTGCCGTCGGCCACCCCCGCGAGCCCGTCGCCGACCCGGAACTCGGCGTGTCCGGGCACCCCGTTGGCCTTGTAGGTGGCCTCCGCCGACGCCACCGCCTGGAACGACTCGTCCGTGAACAGCACCTCGGCGGCCGGGTCGGCCAGCGCCACCGCGGTGCCGACGATCCCGTTGCCGCAGCCCAGGTCGACGACCCGGCGCCGGTCCGTGGTCCGCGGCAGGTGCCGCAGGAAGAACCGGGTCCCGATGTCGAGCCGTTCGGCGCAGAACACGCCCGCGTGGTTGACGACCGGCCGGCCCGCGAGAGCGCCGCCCACGTCGTCGGGCAGGTCGTAGGCGTGCGGCCACGGGTTGCGGGGGCGCTTCAGCGACGGGTCCGGGGCGCAGAAGATCAGCCGGGCCTTCTGCTCGGCGAGCGAGGTCCGGGTCGGTCCGATGATCCGCTCGAAGAGCCGCAGCGTCGAGGTGTGGATCTCCTTCACCATGCCGGCCCCGACGACCAGCGTGTCCGCGTGCACGGCGGGCGCCAGCCGCAGCAACTGGTCCTCCAGCAGCGCGAGGCTCTTCGGCACCCTCACCAGCAGCACGTCGATCCGCTCCGGCGCCGGGTCCTGGGTGGTGAGCAGCCCGACGGCGCCGGTCTCGACGCCGGCCCGCGCGAGATTCGCCCGGGTCGCCTCCTGGCCCAGCCACGAGTCGGTGATCTGGGTCGGCCGGTGCGCCGCGAGCGCCGTGACCAGCGCGCCCCAGCGGTCGCCGAGCACGACCACGGAGCCGGCCGGCGGGACGTCGCGCGCGGCGAGGTGTCTGAGCAGGTACGCGTCGGCGGCATCCCAGGCGCGCAGCGTCTCGCGCGGGTCCTCGGGGAAGCGGGACAGGGCGACCTCGCCCCACGGCGTCGTCATAGCGTCGTTCATCGTGGGTCAAGGCTAGCCGAGCCGCAGATCAGGCCCCGTGCCCGAGACGGGGAGGAGGATGGGGGCATGGACACCGGACTGTTTCCGCGCGGGCGGGCGCGGGTCGCGCCGGGCGCGGTGCATGTGCCCGACTGGCTGGACGGCGCCCGGCAGCGCGAGCTGCTGCGGGCCTGCCGGGAGTGG
Organism: Streptomyces hilarionis; assembly: GCF_024539675.1. GTDB lineage: Bacteria > Actinomycetota > Actinomycetes > Streptomycetales > Streptomycetaceae > Streptomyces > Streptomyces hilarionis. The sequence goes on from NZ_JAHHIT010000046.1 coordinate 59,020, forward strand.
GCCCGCCCCCCGGCCGGTCTGCGCACGGTCCGCACACCCGGCGGAGGCGTCATGACCGCGCGACAGGTCTGTCTGGGCTGGCACTGGTACCCGTACGCCTACGCGCGCACGGCCCCCGACGGCGACGGCGCTCCCGTCAAGCCCTTCCCTGACTGGCTGGGCGAACTGGGCCGGCGTGCCGTGTCCGACGCGCTGGGCCCGGCGCAGGCCGAGGGCGCCGCGTACGACATCGCGCTGATCAACTTCTACGAGGGCGACGCCCGGATGGGCATGCACCGCGACGCCGACGAACGGTCCACGGCGCCCGTCGTCTCCCTCAGCCTCGGCGACGCCTGCGTCTTCCGCTTCGGCAACACGCGGACGCGGACCCGGCCCTACACGGACGTCGAACTGCGCAGCGGCGACCTGTTCGTCTTCGGGGGAGCGTCCAGGCTCGCCTGTCACGGGGTGCCCCGGGTCCTGCCGGGCACGGCTCCGGCCGGGCTCGGGCTGACCGGACGGCTGAACGTCACCCTGCGCGTCAGTGGCTTCCCGGACGCCGCCTGACGAAGCGGATCATGGGAGACTCGCCCTCATGAGCGGCAAGGCGGACCCCCGGCCGGCGGGGGAAGGGAGCACTTCGAGGGCGCGGCTGGACCGGGGGCGGGGAGCGCTCGGGCCCGCGCTGGAGCTCGTGCACACCGGACGGGCGCCCACCCGGGCCGTGCTCACCGCGGAACTCGGCGTCACCCGCGCGACGGCGGGCGCGGTCGCCGCGGAACTGGAGGCGCTGGGGCTGATCCGGGTGGACGCGCGGCCCGCCGCGGCGGCCGGATCGCAGGGCCGTCCTTCACACCGGCTGGAGGTCGCGCGTGAGGGACCGGTCGTCCTCGCCGCCCAGGTCCACTCCGACGGGTACCGGGCCGCGCTGGTCGGCCTCGGCGGGCGGATCGTCGCCACGACGCCCAGTTGCGAGACCGTCGACGCCGACCCCGCCAAGGTCCTCGGCGCCGCCGTCGACGCCGGGGCGGACCTGCTGCGGCTGACCGGCAGGCGTTGTGTGGGCGCCGGGCTCGCCGTGCCGTCCGCCGTCACCGAGCCCGAGGGCCGGGCGCTGAACCCGCTGCACCTCGCGTGGCCCGCGGGCGCGCCGGTGCGGGAGATCTTCGCCGAGCGGATCCGGGCCGCGGGTGTCACCGGTCCGGCCTTCGCAGCCAACGACGTCAATCTCGCCGCCCTCGCCGAGCACCGGCACGGCGCGGGACGCGGCGCCCGCGACCTGCTGTGCGTGGCCACCGGACACCGGGGCGTCGGTGGCGCGCTCGTGCTCGACGGCCGTCTGCACACGGGCAGTTCGGGTCTCGCCCTCGAGGTCGGACACCTGACCGTCAACCCCGAGGGACGGCCCTGTCACTGCGGCAGCCGCGGCTGCCTCGACGTCGAGGCCGATCCGCTCGCCCTGCTCACGGCCGCGGGCCGCGAGCCCGGCCCGGAGGGCTCCCTGCTGCGGCAGGCCGACGACCTCATCCGGGAGGAGTACGGCGATCCGGTCGTCCGCCGGGCCGTCCAGGCCCTGATCGACCGGCTCGGGCTGGGCCTGGCGGGCCTGGTGAACATCCTCAATCCCGACCGCATCGTCCTCGGCGGCCTGCACGGCACCCTCCTGGACGCCGACCCCGACCGGCTGCGCGCGGTCGTCTCCGACCGCAGCCTGTGGGGGCACAGCGGCGGCGTCCCCATCCTGGCCTGCTCCCTCGACCACAACAGCCTGGTCGGCGCGGCCGAACTGGCCTGGCAACCCGTGCTGGACGACCCGTTGGGTGCGCTGGCCGCCGGATGACGCGCGGGGCGCGGCGCGGGCGGGGCGGGTCAGTCGTCCCGGCACGCGGCGGCACGGAACCGCGCCACCGACCCCGTCACATAGCCGTCGGCGTCCGCGCCCCGCACCTCACCGGCGAAGTAGCGCACCTGGCCGGGGGCGAGCGCGGCGAGCTGCTCGGGAGTGAAGGAGACGTCGACCGTCGACCAGGAGTCGTCGTCGGTCCCGCCGAACAGGTGGTACGCCCGCCGCGGGCGCAGCGCGGCGGGCATCGCCTCGTCGACCCGCCAGCCATCGCCCCCGGTGGCCAGCGGCCAGCTCACGAAGCCGGTGACGGGCTCCGAGGAGCTCCAGCGCCCCACGTCCTCGGACTCGCTCTCCTCGGCCGTGTCCCCCGCCGACCCGACGCCGTCGGTGTACAGAAGGGCCCCGTCGACATGGTCGTGACAGACCATCAGCACGCCGACCGGCCGTCCGTCCTCGGTCACCGTGACGCCCGTGAGCCCCGCGACCGGCACGGTGCAGCCCGTCAGCGAGGACAGCGCCGCGAGGCCCGCGCAGGCCGCGGCGGCGTTCCGCATCCGCATGGTCACCTCCGGTAGAGACCGCCATCATCGCGGTCGACGTCGGCCGCGGACAAGGCATGCCGCCCATGGGCCGCGACCCGGTGCGCCGGGCGCGGCCGGACGGCCCTCCGCGCGCCCCGCCGACGTAGGTTGACGGCATGACAGACAACCTGACCGTGAGCGTCCTCGGCACGGGCATCATGGGCGCCGCGATGGCCCGCAACCTCGCCCGCGCCGGCCACACCGTGCGGGCCTGGAACCGCACCCGCGCCAAGGCGGAGCCGCTCGCCGCGGACGGCGTGCACGTGGCCGGCACTCCCGCCGAGGCGGTCGAGGGCGCGGGCGTCGTCCTGACCATGCTCCACGACGGTCCCGCCGCACTGGAGGTCATGCGGCTGGCGGCGCCCGCGCTGCGCGAGGGCGCGGCCTGGGTGCAGTCGACGACCGCCGGCATCGAGGCCGTCGGGGACCTCGCCGCCTTCGCCCACGCCCATGGCCTCGTCTTCTTCGACGCGCCCGTGCTGGGCACCCGCCAGCCCGCCGAGGCCGGTCGGCTGACCGTCCTCGCGGCGGGACCGCCGGCCGGGCGTGCCGCGGTGACCCCCGTCCTGGAGGCCGTCGGCGTGCGGACCGTGTGGACCGGCGAGGACGGCGCCGAGGGCAGCGCCACCCGCCTGAAGCTGGTCGCCAACAGCTGGGTCCTCGCGGCCACCGCCGCGGCCGGCGAGGTCCTCGCCCTGTCGCAGGCCCTGGGCGTCGACCCGCATGCCTTCTTCGACCTGATCGAGGGCGGCCCGCTCGACATGGGCTACCTGAAGGCGAAGACGGCCCTGGTCCTCGACGAACGGCTCTCGCCCGCCCAGTTCGCCGTGACGACGGCCGCCAAGGACGCGCGTCTGATCGTCGAGGCGGGTCGCGCGAACGGCGTCCGGCTGGACGTGGCGGCGGCGAGCGCCGAGCGGCTGGAGCGCGCCGCGGCCCAAGGGCACGGCGACGAGGACATGGTCGCCGCCTACTTCGCCAGCTTCGACGACGCGGCCCCCTCCGACGACGGCGTCTGATCCGGGACCGGCGACCGCCCGGCGAGGAGTGCCCGCCCGGCCGCCGGCCGTCGCCCGGGGCCGCGAGGCGTCAGACGGCGGCGGCTCGGCGGGGCCGGGGGGCCAACTCGCCCCCGCAGTCGGGGCAGACGTCCCGCATGGCGTCGGCGCACGGCACGCAGTAGGTGCACTCGTAGGAGCAGATCCGGGCGGCCGCGTCGGGCGGCAGGGCGGTCGTCGTGCAGCGCTCGCAGTGGTCGCGCATCTCCAGGGCCATGGCTGTCCCGCTCCTCGCCTGTGACGTCGTCGGGCGTCCGGCTTCGTCCGCCGCCGGCCATCCTCGCCCGGCGCGCCCGCCCCGGACAGCGTCCCGACGTGCCGGACGTCCACCCGATCGGGCCACGGCCGCCCCCGGCCCGTGCCGGGCGACCCCGCGCCTGCGGCGCGTCCGGCGGCTCGTCGCGCCTACTCCCGGGGAGGTACGCGCACTGCCGCTGCCCGTACGACGACCGGGACCCCCTCGCGGCGGGACTCTCGAGGCATCGCAGTGCACGAGGATCTCACCGAGGAGATGACCCGAGATGAACACCCTGGCGAACTGGGGCGGCGGCGGACCCGGCCCCTGGATCCTGTTCCTTCCGCTGATCTGGGCGGCCGCCGTCGTCGGCGTGGTCACCGTCGTGCGCCGCACGGTCGGGCGCGGCCGCCGCGGACCCTGGAACCCCGTGGACCGTCCCGCCGGCGACTCCCCCCTCGCCGTCCTCGGCCGGCGCTTCGCCTCCGGCGAGATCGACGAGGACGAGTACTGGCGGCGGGTGTCCGTCCTGGACGAGCAGTTCGGCCGGCCGGGCCGCTAGGGCGTGTTTCGAAAGTCCCGTCTGCCTGGCGACGCCTGGCACGCACGCTCGCCGCGTTGTCGGGATCACCCCGATACAACCAGTATCGGGGTGACCCTCCGCCTTGCGATCGCACGCACCAGACGCCGCCGGGCCCGCCCTCCGGGCGGACGACGCTACTTTCGAAACACGCCCTAGGCGCTCCGGCCGCGGGCCGTCGGGCTTGTCCGGTGGGCCCGTGTCACGGACGGCGTGACGGCCCGGGGAGCACCGGACGGACGGGTGGGCCGGACGGCGGTCACCGCCCGGTCAGCCGACGACGGCCGGCCGGGCGGGGGCGTGTGCGGGCAGCAGGTCGTCGACGGGGGCGACCTCCGCGAACAGGGGCGCGGCCTGCTCCCTGGGGGCGCGCCGGGTCGGCCGCGCCGACACCTCGCGCGCGGCGGTGGGCGCCGGCAGGGTGAACCACACGACCTTGCCGGACTCGCCGTCGGGCCGGGCGCCCCAGCTCTCGCTCACCGCGGCCACCATCGCGAGCCCGCGCCCGCAGGTGGAGAGGGCCTCGTGGTCGACGGACCCAAGGACGGGCAGTCGCGGATCGTGGTCCCGTACGGAGACGGTGAGCCGGTCGAGCAGCAGCTCCAGCTCCACCACGCACGTCTTGTCGGGCTTCGCGTGCAGGTGGACGTTGGTCAGCAGCTCCGTCACACCGAGCGCGGCGCGGTCTATCAGCGGGTCCATGTGCCAGTAGCGCAGTTGCGCGGATACGATTCTGCGGACCTGGCCGATCCGCGACGGCAGGGCCTGAAGCTCCACCATGCAGTGCCTGCTTGGGTTGGTGATCACGGCTGCGACTCCCCGACTGAGGTCCGGAAGAACACGGAGTTCGGATCGAGCAGGGCGTCTGCGCAAGGCGGCCGCCTGCTGTCATGGCCGGCGGGCTGGTTCGCAGCGTTATCGCCGGTAAACCCAGAGTGACGTGAGACCAGGGTGACGCAGCGGATGCCGCACCGCAACTCGCGGTGATCCGGCCACCGGGTCATCCTCCGGACGCGCACTCAGCCGCCGCGGCCCGCCGCCCTGCGCACGGCCTCGATGAAACGGCGCGCCGCCGGCGGTCCCGGCTCGCCCGGCGCCGGATCGTGCTCGCCGAGGGTCAGCAGGTACCGCTTGCCGTTGAGGTCGGCCAGCGCCCGGTCCTCCGCGGCGAACCACGGCCTGGAGGCGCGGACCGCCTGCACGGGCGCACTGTCGATCTCGCTGCCGTAGCTGGTCAGCAGCTCCAGCCTGCCGTCGTTGATCCGGACCTGGCCGGCCCGGGTGAGCGAACGCAGCCGCTTGCCGATCCGCACGCCCGTAGCCGTGAACTCCGGCTCCGCCATGCCTTCCCGCCCCCTCGCGATCGATCTCTCTCCCCTGATCCGGTGTGCGCCCCCGACCGGGGTCCGGCTGCGGGCCGGGGCGCCCGCCCCGCCCGGGACCGTCGCCCCGCCCGGTGCAGTCTGCCCGCGCCCGGCGTCGAGCACCAGTGTGCGCAACGCCCCCGGCGTGCCCTCCCGGAGCACTCGCACGAATGCGCCCCCCATCCGCCCCCACCCGCTCCCCAGGGCGGGCTTTGGGGACGCCAAAGGAGTGTTTATGCAGGTGAGAAGCGTGCGCAAGGTGTTTATGATCGGTACGTCGGCGGCGCGGACCACCGTCGGCGCGAAGCCTGAAGGAGCCCCGCCGTGACCACCTCCCCGCCCACCAGGACCGGCGCCACCCTCGACGTCGACCGCAGTGACAGCGCCTACCGCCACTGGCTGAAAGAGGCCGTCCGCAAGGTCCAGGCGGACGCCAACCGCTCGGCCGACACGCACCTGCTGCGCTTCCCGCTGCCCGAGCGGTGGGGCATCGACCTGTATCTCAAGGACGAGTCGACCCACCCCACCGGCAGCCTCAAGCACCGGCTCGCCCGCTCCCTCTTCCTCTACGGTCTGTGCAACGGCTGGATCCGGCCGGACCGCCCGGTGATCGAGGCGTCCAGCGGCTCGACGGCCGTGTCGGAGGCGTACTTCGCCAAGCTGATCGGCGTGCCCTTCATCGCCGTCATGCCGCGTACGACGAGTGCCGAGAAGATCCGCCTGATCGAGTTCCACGGCGGACGGTGCCACTTCGTCGACGACTCGCGCACCCTGTACGAGGAGTCGGCCCGTCTCGCGGCGGACGGCGGCGGCCACTACATGGACCAGTTCACGTACGCCGAACGGGCCACGGACTGGCGCGGAAACAACAACATCGCCGAATCCATCTTCCGCCAACTGGAGTGGGAGCGCTTTCCCGAACCCGCGTGGATCGTCGCCACGGCCGGCACCGGCGGCACCTCCGCGACGCTCGCGCGCTACATCCACTACACGCAGCGCGACACCCGCGTCTGTGTCGCCGACCCGGAGAACTCGTGCTTCTTCGAGGGCTGGACCACCGGCGATCCGGACGTCACCTGCGACTGCGGCTCGCGCATCGAGGGCATCGGCCGGCCCCGCATGGAACCCAGCTTCGTGCCCGGGGCCGTCGACCGGATGATGAAGGTCCCCGACGCGGCCAGCGTCGCCGCCGTGCGCGCGCTGGAACAGGCCATCGGCCGCAAGGCGGGCGGCTCCACGGGCACCGGACTGTGGAGCGCGCTCAAGATCGTCGCCGAGATGGTGGCGGACGGCCGTCAGGGCAGCGTGGTCACTTTGCTGTGCGACCCGGGCGACCGCTACCTCGACAAGTACTACTCCGACGCCTGGCTCGCCGAACAGGGTCTGGACATCGCCCCCTACACCGCCGCGATCGAGTCGCTGCTGGCCACCGGCGTCTGGCCGCGGTGACACCCGACGGGTGACGCCCGGCCGGTGACGCCCGGCCCGCCCGTAGGGTGCTCCGGGGCCGCTCCTCAGCCGGCCAGGCGACGGTCCAGGGCCGCGACGGCCGACCGGAACGACCTCCCCAGGCCCGGCCGGGCCAGCCGCGCTCCACCCCGGAAGACGGCCGTCCCGTCCGTCGCGAAGGTCCACCGCACGCGCGTGCCGGAGCCCGCGGGCGCGAGCCGCCACTCCTCGACGAGCGCCCGCATCCCCGGCACGTTGGTGACGTCCACGCGATAGGCGTAGAGCTCCGACGGCTTCGCGGCGAGGACCGTCTCCCGGAACCGGGCCCCGCCCCGCAGCCGCACGTCGCGCCCCGCGCCGCCGTCCAGCGCCCGCGCGCAGGCCACGGCCGTGAACCATGCGGACCAGCCGGGGACGTCGTCCGCGAGGGCGTGGTAGACCCGCTCCGCGGGAGCGCGGACGTCGTGGGCGAAGACCACGCGCACGGGAGCGGTACCGGCGAAGTCGAGCCCTTCCGGGCGCAGGCGACGGGCCATGGCGAGACGTACCCCCTCGGTCGACGGGTGGGTCACCCTAGCGGCGGGTCCGTCAGATGTCTGCATCCTCGTCGGGCTCGCCCGCGACCACCAGCCGTCGCAGATGGTCGGAGATCTCCGCGCGAGCCGCTCCGGGCAGCCCCGCGTCCGTCACCAGGGTGTCCACCTGCTCCAGCGCGGCGAACGAACTCAGCCCCACCACACCCCACTTGGTGTGGTCCGCGACCACCACGACCCGTCGCGCCGACTGCACCAGACGACGGTTGGTCTCGGCCTCCGCGAGGTTCGGCGTCGACAGACCGGCCTCCGCCGATATGCCGTGCACGCCGAGGAACAGCACGTCGAAGTGGAGCGCCGCGATGGCCTGGTCCGCCACCGGACCCACCAGCGAGTCCGACGGCGTGCGCACCCCGCCGGTCAGCACGACCGTGGCCGCGCCCTGCCGCGGGCCGGAGGTGCGCTGCGCCACGTGGAAGACGTCCGCCACCCGCACCGAGTTGGTGACCACCGTGAGGTCCGGCAGGTCCACCAGGTGGTGCGCCAGCGCGTAGGTCGTCGTGCCGCCCGACAGCGCGATCGCGCTGCCCGGGGTGACGAGCTGCGCCGCGGCCTTGGCGATGTCCTCCTTGGCGGTCAGCTCCAGGCCCGACTTCGCCTCGAAGCCCGGCTCGTGCGTGCTCGCCTCCATCACCGGCACCGCGCCGCCGTGCACCTTCTCCAGCACGCCCTGGCGCGCCAGCGCGTCCAGGTCGCGGCGGACCGTCATGTCCGACACGCCGAGCTTGCGGGTCAGCTCGTTGACCCGGACACCACCACGACGACGAACCTCGTCCAGGATGAGGGCGCGGCGCTGCTCCGCGAGGAGGTTCTGATTCTCACTCACGTACGCTCCGGTCCTTTCCCTCAAGCCGTCCGACAGGCCCGCTCACCTGCTTCGACGAGGGCGTGACGGCCGACGTCGGTGTGCGGGCGTCCCATCCTCGCACGGCCCGTTCACAGCCGTGCCACCACCCCGTCGTGGTCATGTCACCCACAGTGTCGCCCTTCGCCGCGGCCCGCGCGTCGCACGGTACGGGGAGATTCGGTGACAGGAGGTGTATCACGCGTCCCCAGCGGCGATCCTTATGCCCGCACGGACACATGTCGACGGCGTGTCACGGGGGAAGTGCCAACAGTGAAACGTGCCGGTACGGGCGGAGCCGCCCTGGAACTCCTGGTCCACGGCGTCGGCGGCGCCACGCCCGAGAAGATGCTGAACGATCCGCGCACCGTGCGGATCACCGGCGACGACACGGCGGCCGTCTACCGGCGGGCCGACGACGTGGGCGCCGACGACGGCGCCGCCGGGACCGGCCCCGCCGACGACCGTCACCGCGACGCGCCCGTCCCCGAGGCCTACGTCTGGTCCAACCTCACCTCCGGCAACGGCACCCGCGCCCTGTGGCTGCTCCTGCTGCCCTTCATGGTCGTCAACCTCGCCCACTGGATGCGCCCGGCCGCACGCGAGCGCGTCCGCGCGGTGCGTCTGTACGGTCTGCTGGTGCGGCTGGCGGCGCTGAGCCTGACGGTGCTGCTCGTCGCCGCGGCCTGCGAGGTCGCCCTGGACCTGACCGCGTGGCAGTGCGCGGGCACGTCCGCGTGCGCGCGCCGCCACTCCTGGCTCGGCTTCCTGTCGCCGACGGCCTCGCACGACGGCTGGTGGAGCGCGCCGGGCCGCCGGCTGGCCCTCGCCGCGCTGGTCCCGACCGCGCTCGTCGGCCTCCTGTGGTACCTGTCCCACCGCACCTGGCGGGCCTACGAGTCCCAGGAACCCCTCGACCGCGCGCCCGAACCGGAGAACGGCCCCGGACACACCGCGCTCAGCCGGCCCGGCTTCTGGTACGGACGCCGTCTGGTGGCCCGGCTGCGCGCGGCGCACACCGCGGCCGGCCTGCTGACGGTGGCCGCCGCGGTCGGCGCCGCCGCCGTGCGCCGGGACCGCGCGGCCGGCGGTCCGGCCCTCCTCGACGTGCTGGGCCGACTGCTGGAGGCCTCCCTGGCCGCGGGCGCCGTGGCCACGCTGTGGGTGGTGTGCCGCCGGGGGCGCAGCGAGCACCGGCTCGACCGCCGCCTCGACGCCCACCTGGTGCACCGGCTGCCGGCGGCCGCCCTCGTCCTGCTCGTCCTCACCCTCGCGTACGCCGGCTGGGAGCGCCCCGGCTGGCATTCCGCGGGCCGGCTGCCGGGTGACGCGGCCTTCGGTGCGCTCGCCCTCGCCCAGGGCGCGCTGGTCGTCGCCCTGGCGGTCGTCGCCCGCCTCCTGCACCGCTGCCCCCGGGAACGCGCGAGCGCGGCCCGCGGCGGTCCGGCGACCGCCCCCGCGGCCCCCGCTTGCGATGCGGACGTCCCCGAGGGGACGGGGGCCGGGCTGCGCGGGGTGTCCGTGTCGCGCGACCCCGGCCCGCTCGCCGTGGTCCTGCGGGAGGCCCCGGCTCCGCGCGGGACCGGCGCCGCCGCGGACGGCCCGCCCGGCGGCCCGCACCCCGCCGCCCCGGAGCCGTCCGGCGACGGTCCGGGGCGCAACGCGGCGGGACCGGAGGCGGACGCTGTGGCCTGGCTGGAGCGCTGCGCGCTGCACGGGCTCGGCGGCCCCGCCGTCGCCATGCTGGCCTGCGCGCTGGGCGGCGTGATGTCCGGCGGCGTCGCCCAGCGCGTGTCGGACTGGCTGGACGGCACCGGCACCGGCCTCGCCGGACCCCCGGTGGTGCTGACCTGGCAGGCGTCCGTGATCCCCGTCCTGCTGGTCGTCGCGCTGGCGGTGTGCGCCCTGCTCGGCCGGCAGGCCTGGCTGCTCACCCGCGCGCAGGAGACCGAGGTGCTCCAGGAGTACGGCGTGCAGCGCGGCGACCCCGCCCGCACCCGCCGCATCGCCCGGACCCGCGCGATGGCCACCCTCACCGACCGCGGCCCGCTCGTCGTCGCCGTCGTCTCCACCGCGACGCTGCTGCTCGGCACGGGAGCCGTCGTCGGCGCCCTGGGCACCGGCAGGACGCCGGCCCGGGCCGCCGAGTCCGCGCAGCCCTTCGTGCACGGCGCGGCGCAGACCGCCCAGGCGCTGGGCTCCTGGCTCATCGGACTCGGCTGCGTCCTCTTCGTCACCTGGGGGCGCCGCGCGTACAAGGACCCCTCGGCGCGACGCACCATCGGCATCCTCTGGGACGTCGGCACCTTCTGGCCGCGCGCCGCGCACCCCTTCGCGCCGCCCTGCTACGCCGAGCGCGCCGTGCCCGACCTGACCTGGCGGATGGCCACCTGGACGCGTGCCACCGGCGGCCGCCTCGTCATCTCCGGCCACTCCCAGGGCAGCGTCCTGGCGGCCGCCGCGGCCTGGCAGCTCGAACCCTGCGACCGCCGGCGGGTCGCCCTGCTCACCTACGGCTCCCCGATCGAGCGCCTCTACGGCCGCTGGTTCCCGGCCCACTTCGGCCCGGCCGCGCTCGCCGCGCTGCACGAGGACATCGCCTGCTGGCGCAACCTGTACCGGCTCACCGACCCCATCGGCGGACCGGTCCGGCTGTCGGGCGAACACTGCGGCCCGCAGGTCGACCGCCCGCCCCTGGCGGACCCGCTGGCGTACGGCCGGGACGCGGCCCACCCGTTGCCCGCACCGGTCCTCGGCCACTCCGACTACCAGGCGGACCCCGCGTTCGCGGAGGAACGCGAACTGCTGCTCGGGCGGTTGAGGTCCCAGGTTCCCGTGCAGCGCGTGTGAGCGCGGCGGCGCGCGCCGGTCAGGGCAGCTGCGGCAGATCCTCCGCGTACAGCAGCGTCAGGTCGTCCTTGGTCGGCTCCGCCACCTGCGCGACCCGGCTCGCGTGCCGCTCCACCATCGCCTCGAAGGTCTGGCGCGCGGTGCGCCCGTTGCCGAAGGCGGGACCCTTGGGGAGCTCCGTGAAGTACTTCAGCAGGGCGTCCGGGGTGCCCGGACCGAGCCGGTACTCGTGCTCCTCGGCCTGCTGCTCCACGATCCGCAGTAGTTCGTCGGGGCCGTAGTCGCCGAAGGTGATGGTCCGTGAGAAGCGGGAGGCCACGCCGGGGTTGACCGACAGGAAGCGTTCCATCTCCGCCGTGTAGCCCGCCACGATCACGACGACGGAGTCCCGGTGGTCCTCCATCAGCTTCACGAGGGTGTCGATGGCCTCCTTGCCGAAGTCCCGGCCCGCGTCCTCGGGCGAGAGCGCGTACGCCTCGTCGATGAACAGCACCCCGCCGTGGGCCCGTTGGAAGGCCTCCTGGGTCCGGATCGCGGTGGAGCCGATGTGCTCGCCGACCAGGTCGACGCGGGAGACCTCGACCAGGTGGCCCTTCTCCAGGACGTCGAGGGCGGCGAGGATCTCGCCGTACAGCCGCGCGACCGTCGTCTTGCCGGTGCCGGGGGAGCCCGTGAAGACCAGATGCCGCTTGACGGACGCGGCCTTGAGCCCGGCCTGCTGACGGCGCCGGCCCACCTCGATCATGTCGATGAGGGCGCGCACCTCGCGTTTGACGCTCTCCAGGCCGACCAGCGTGTCCAGTTCGCCGAGCACGTCCTGGGAGCTCCGCACCGGTGCGCCCGGCTCGCCCTCGGGCTGTCGCGGCGGCTCCGGCGCCGTGACGCGCTGCTCGGGGATGGCGCCGAGCAGCCCCGGCGACTGGGCGGTCGTCTGCACGGCCGGCTCCGGCGCCGCCGCGAGGCCGGGCGTGCGCACGCCCGCGCTCTCGTCGCTGGTGCAGTCCTCGACCACGGGGCCGGAACCGGACGCGGCGTCCGCCCCGGCGTCCGCGAACTCGTAGCCGCCGCGCGCGCAGCGCTCCGTACGGCACTTGCGCAGCGTCGTGCGGCTGCCGTCTATCACGTGGAAGCCGTAGCCCCCGCTGTTGGTCACCCGGCAGTTCAGAAAGCTGCCCCGGCCCCCGGCCGACACGTAGAAACCGGCCTCGGCGGGGGAGTCGACCGTGCAGCGCTCCACGGTGGGGTCGGCGCCCTTGGTGACGATCACGCCGGTCTGCGTGGCGTCTACCGTGCAGTTGGCGAGGGTGCCACCGCTGCCGTGGTCGCGGAACCACGCGCCGGTCGCCGCGTCCCGGATCCGGCAGTCGTCGAGCTGGGCCGTCGCCCCGTCGCTCACCGACACCGCCGTGTTGCGCACCTGGAAGAGGTCGCTGTCGACGACGTCCGCGCGCGAGCCGCGGTCGAGGACGAACAGGGCGTCCGGCACGTCGTGCACCCGGCAGGAGTCCAGCACGGCCGTGGCGCCGTCGCTGACCCAGACGGCCGGGTAGTCGCCGGTGCTGTCGAAGATCTCGCACTGGTTGGCGTCCACGCGCGTGCCCGGATCCCACACCGACAGCCCGTTGCGGCCGAACTGACGCACCGTCGTGCGGGTCAGCGTGAGGACCGAGCGCGAGCGCAGGTCGACGGCGTTCTCCGGGATGTCGTGGATCCGGCAGTCGGCCAGGGTGAGCACGGCGTCCGTGTCGAGGGTGACGCCGTCGGCGGTCGTGCGGTGCACGTCGCAGTCGGTGAGGTGCGCGGTGGCCCGGGCGGTGACCTGGACGCCGCTTCCCCTGATCTCGTAGACCTCGCAGCCCACCGCCTCCAGCGCGGAGTTGTCGCCGGTCGCGCTCAGGCCCGCGCCCGAGGCGTGGTGCACCCGGCAGCGCTCCAGCCGGGGATGGGCGCCCCCGCGCACGGCGACGCCGGCCTGACCGGCGGCCACGACCTCGCACTCCTCGAACACACCGCCGCCGCCGTCGACCACGGCGATGCCGATGCCGGCCGGGTTGTCGACCGTGCAGCGCCGGACCGTGGGCCGGGCGCCGCCGCGCACCTCGACGCCCGCCGAGGAGCGGGTGACGATCCGCAGGTCGAGCAGTTCCGGGGCGCCCTCCTCGACGAGCACCGCCGGCGCCGCCGCGTCCTGGCCCTCCACGTGCAGGTCCTGGACCACCGCCGAGGCGCGCACGGTCAGCGGCACGCCGTCCGCGGGAGCCAGCCGCACGGAGCCGGGGGAGCCCTCGGGGCCGCGCAGGGTCACCGACCGCTGCACGACGAGGTTCTCCCGGTAGGTGCCGGGAGCGATGGTGAGGACGTCGCCCTCGGCCGCGGCCTCCAGGGCGGCGGCGAGCGATGCGTACTCACCCGTGCGGCGCCGCCACCGCGATGTGCCGGTGTGCGTCACCTGGACCGTGCCCTGTGCCATGGCGTTGCTGTGCCCCCACCTCGTGGTACGCGGGTTGATGCCGAATGGTTCGGCCGGACCACCGTAGCGTGCGCGCGGGTGGTGGGTTGACCAGAGACGGAAGGCCGTCAACTACCGGCGCCGGTGCGGCCCCAGTCCGGGCCCGCCCGGTCCCAGGCCCGGTCCCAGCCGGCGTACCGGCGCCGGACCATGCGCCACATGATCACCCGCCGTCCGCCCTCGACGGCCCCGGCCGTGAGCAGGGCCGCGCCGAGACCGGCCAGCACGGCGTGCGTGGTCGCGGTCGCCGCGTCCAGCGGGCGGGCCACCAGACGGCCGTGCGCGTCCGTCCATATCCCGAAGCGGTCCCCGCGGTGCGGGGTCTCGAGGCCCGACAGGACGGTGCCGTGCCGCGCGGTGCCGTCCGGCGCCGTCCAGCCCGCGAGGACCCGGGTGCGCGCCTCGCGGCCGGTGGCCGCCTCGGGGTCCGCCTCCAGCGACGCGGCGCGCGCCGTGCGCACCACGGTGGCCGTCACCTCGTGGCGGGACGCGTGCTGCTCACGGACCGACCGTTGCAGGGCGTCCTGCGCCGCCCCGCCGGCGAGGGAGCCCACCACGGGCGCGACGAGACAGACCAGCAGCAGGGCGGACAGCGCCACCCAGGCCTCGGCCAGGTCCGTACCCCTGCGCAGCGGATTGTGCCGCCAGCGCCAGATTCCGCCGATCGCTCCCATCGTCCGCACCCCCTCCCGCTCCGTGGTGACTCCCCGCGGAGCCGTTCACGCGCGAACCCGGTGAAGAGCAAGCCGCATCACCAGGGCCCGGGACCTCTCACGCCCTTCTCATTCCACCCCAACGCTTCACGGGCGGGCGGGGGTTCCCGCGGAACGTGCGGTCGTCGGGCCCGGCCGGGACTACGCGAGGACGCGCACCGGATCGCCGACCCTGACCGTGCCCGCGGAGAGGGGGACCAGGTTCTGGCCGAACACCAGCTTGCCGCCGAGGCGCCGGTGCCGGCCCAGGGTGGACAGGGGCTCCCTGCCGCGACCCGCGGTGTCCTGGTCGGTGGTGGTCACCACGCACCGGCCCGAGGGCTTGGCCACCCGGAACTCGACCTCGCCCACCAGCAGGCGCGACCAGTCGTCCTCGGCCCAGGGCTCGGTGCCCGCCACGACGAGGTTGGGCCGGAAACGGTTCATCGGCAGCGGTCCCTCGCCCGCGTGGTCGCCCTGCTCGATCAGGGAGTTGAGGGCGTCGAGGGAGGCCGTCGAGACGGCCAGCAGCGGATAGCCGTCGGCGAAGGAGACGGTCTCACCGGGCAGGGCGTACGCGGGATCGACCGGCCTGCGGACCGCCGGGTCGTCCATGTGCACCAGCCGGACCTCGGCGCCGACGTGGGCGCTGCACCAGCGGTGCGCGTCGGCGCCGGCGAGGACCGCCTCCACCTTGTCGCCGAAGAGTTCCATGGACACCGTGCCGACGGGCTCCGGCACCGGCACGGTCAGGGGTTCCAGACCGGGCGCGGACAGACGAACGCCGCCGCCGGGCACGAGCTCGGCGGCGGCCAGGGCGAGATGCGGCTGCTGGCGTTGCGTGACGACCTTTCCCCCGTCGTCGATCAGCGCCCATCGTCGGTCACCGGCCAGCCCCCAGGGCTCCACGACGGCCTCGCGGGGCGCCTGGCCCCGCAACGCCTTGACCGGATGGACGTGTATCGACAGCAGCTCCGCATTCCCCATGAGGTCATCCTGCCAGGTCGCGGCAGGGGCCCCGGAGCGGTTGTCAGTAACCGCGGTACTGCTGGTTGTTGTACGGGTCCTGGTACTGGGGCGCGGGCGGCCGGGGCGCCGCGGGACGCATCGCCTCGTAGCCGGCCGGGGCGGCGGGGCGCATCTGCTGCTGCGCCTGCGGACCCGGATAGCCGCGCGGCGGGCCGGCCTGCGGCGGGATGTACGCCGCCGGGGCCTGCTGCAACGGCGCGGGCTGCTGCGCCTGCGGGTAGCCGTAGGCGTAGGAGGCCTGGGAGGGGCCCGCCGGGAGCGCCGGCAGTGCCGAGGGGAGCGCGGGCAGATGGCTCGCGCCCATGTCGTACGCGGCGGGAACCCGGATCGGGGCGATCTGCGGGGTGCCCCGCTCGGCGACGAGCGAGTCGTAGATCGGGGTGTCCGGGAAGGAGGCGGAGTAGTAGCCGCCGCCATAGGTGGAGCGGGGGGAGGTCATGGCACATAAGTTAAGCCCACGATGTGCTGGTTGGGGAGACCGATAAGAGGGTTGATTTCCGTGTCGGCGGTGGCCTTGGATCCCCAATGCGAGCGAACGTGGGAAAAAAGGACGGCAAACGCTCGGGAGATCGTGTAAAAGCCGAGATCCGGGCGGGTTACCCACGGTCGGCCGGGGTCGTTCCCGTGCTCCGGATGGGCGTGCGTCGTCGCGAGCAATAGGTTGACGGGTAGACAACCCGAGGAGTGCCGGCGCCGTCCGGTGCGCGGACCGACGATGGGGGCGTACATGTCCATGCCGAAGGGCTCCAATGCTCCGGTGCCGACCACGGCACTGCGGGTCGAGCTGGGGTGGCGTCAGGGGCCGGGCGTGCCGGACGTCGATGCCTCGGCGCTGGTGCTCGTGGGCGGAAAGGTCCGTTCCGACTCCGACTTCGTCTTCTACAACCAGCCCGCCCATTCCTCCGGGGCGGTCCGTCACGAGGGCAAGAGCGTCGCCGGCGGCGCGACGACCGACAGCCTGTCGGTCGACCTCGCGCGCGTGGAGCCGGCCGTCGAGACGGTCGTCGTGGCGGCCTCCGCGGACGGCGGCACGTTCGGCCAGGTTCCCGGGCTCTACATCGAGGTGCGCGACACCGCGCAGGGCACCGTCGTGGCACGCTTCGACAGCACCGGCGCCACGGTGGAGACCGCCTTCGTCCTCGGCGAGTTCTACCGCCGCCAGGGCGCCTGGAAGTTCCGGGCCGTCGGACAGGGCTACGACAGCGGCCTCGAGGGGCTGGCCACCGACTTCGGCATCACCGTCGACGAGCCGCAGCGCACCGCCGCGCATACCGCGCCCGCCGCACCCGCGCCGCCCGTGCCGCAGACCCCGGCGCCCCCCGTGGCGCCGCCGCACCAGGCGCCGACCCTGCCCGCCTTCCCCGCCACGGTCCCGCCGCCGCAGCACCAGGCCCCGCCTCCGCCGCCGGCCCCGCCCGCCGCGCCGGTACGGCTGTCCAAGGTGACGCTCACCAAGGCCGCCCCCTCCGTGTCGCTGACCAAGCAGGGCGGCACTTCGGGCGCCCTGCGCGTCAACCTGAACTGGGAGGTGCGCAAGCAGTTCTCCGGGTGGGGCAGCAAGCGCGGCCGCGCCGTCGCCCTGCACAACGACCTCGACCTCGACCTGTGCGCCCTGTTCGAACTCGCCGACGGCCGCAAGGGCGTCGTCCAGGCCCTCGGCAACGCCTTCGGCTCACTGCACCAGCCGCCCTACATCCACCTCGACGGCGACGACCGCACGGGCGCGGTGTCGAGCGGCGAGAATCTCACCGTCAACCTCGACCGCCGCGACGACTTCCGGCGCATCCTGGTGTTCGTCACCATCTACGAGGGCGCCCGCTCCTTCGCCGACCTGCACGCCACGGTCACGCTCCAGCCCCAGCACGGCGCGCCGGTCGACTTCTCGCTGGACGAGTGCACGGTCCCCTCCACCGTCTGCGCCCTCGCGCTCATCACCAACCACGGCGGCGACCTCGTCGTCCAGCGCGAGGCCCGCTACCTCGTCCCGGAGCGCGGCGTGAGTCCCCAGCGCACCGTCGACCACGCCTACGGATGGGGCATGAACTGGACGCCGGGCCGCAAGTAGCCGGCCGCCCGGCCGCGGGGGTCAGCCCTCGTCGGCGACGGCGTCCGGACGGGCGTAGGTGCGGCCCTTCCAGGCCGCACCGCGCCCCCGGTAGTGCTGGACGGCCGAGTCCACCGTCATCAGCAGATAGAGGAACGCGGTGAACGGCAGCAGGGGAGCGAGCCACGCCGGCTGCCGGTAGTAGTGGAGCATCGGCAGGAACGTCCCCGCCATGACCAGCCAGGCCAGGCCGCCGCACACCGCGGTCGGCGTGCTCCCGGCGGCGAGCCCGCACAGCAGGGTGAGCGGCGGAGCCAGGTACACCAGGGCGAGGCCGAGGACGGTGCCGGCCAGCAGGAGCGGCTGGTGGCGCAGCTGCGCGTAGGCGCTGCGCGAGACCATCCGCCACAGGTCGTGCAGCCGTGGGTAGGGGCGCACGCTGTCCACGCGGTCGGCCAGCCCCAGCCAGAGGCGACCGCCCCCCGCCTTCACGGCCCGGGCGAGCGCCACGTCGTCGATCACGGCGTGCCGGATCGAGTCCGGGACGCGCGCCCGCTCGGCCGCGTCGGCGCGCAGCAGGACGCAGCCGCCCGCCGCGGCCGCCGTGCGCGAGCCGGGCCGGCCGATCCGGCGGAAGGGGTAGAGCTGTGCGAAGAAGTAGACGAAGGCCGGCACCACCAGCCGCTCCCACACGCTCTCCACCCGCAGCCGCGCCATCTGGGAGACCACGTCGAACCCCCCGGTGTGCGCCGCCGCCACCAGCTCGCGCAGGCTGTCGGGCGCGTGCGCGATGTCGGCGTCCGTCAGGAGGAGGTACTCGGGCTCACGCGCGCGTGCCAGCGCGATCCCGTGACGCACCGCCCACAGCTTCCCGGTCCAGCCCGCGGGCGGCTCCCCGGGCGAGTCCACGGTCAGCGGGAGCCCGCCGTGCCGCCGGGCGAGGGCCCGTGCCAGGTCCCCGGTTCCGTCGCCGCTGCCGTCGTCGACGAGGAAGACCTCCGCGCGCCCCGGATAGTCCTGCGCGAGCAGCGTGGGCAGGCTCGCGGGAAGGACGGCGGCCTCGTCGCGCGCGGGCACGACGACGCAGACGGAGGGCCACCGCCCCGGCGCGGTGCGCGCGGGAAGTCTGACGTCCGTGCGCCAGAAGAAGCCCTGACAGAGCGACAGCCACAGCCAGGCGGCCAGGGACACGGCGGCGATCCACATGATGGCGCTCACGCGCGCAGTCTGCCCCACCCGGCCGGGCGGCACGGGCACATCGTCTATGGTGGCCGGGTGAAGATCGCGCTCATGGACTCCGGAATCGGCCTGCTGGCGGCCACCGCCGCGGTACGCCGCCTGCGGCCCGACGCCGATCTCGTCCTCTCCCTCGACCCCGACGGCATGCCCTGGGGACCGCGCACCCCGCAGGACCTCACCGAGCGGGCCGTCGCGGTCGCCGAGGCCGCCGCGGCCCACCGGCCCGACGCCCTGATCGTCGGCTGCAACACGGCGACCGTGCACGCCCTGCCGGCCCTGCGGGCCCTGCTCGAACCCGCCGTCCCGGTGATCGGCACCGTTCCGGCGATCAAGCCCGCCGCGGCCGGCGGCGGCCCCGTCGCCATCTGGGCCACCCCCGCCACCACGGGCAGCCCCTACCAGCGCGGCCTGATCGAGGACTTCGCCGGCGGTGTCGCCGTCGCCGAGGTGCCCTGCTGGGGGCTGGCCGAGGCGGTGGAGCACGCCGACGAGGCAGCGATCGACGCCGCGGTCGCCGCGGCCGCCGCCCTCACCCCCGACGAGGTGACGACCGTCGTCCTGGGCTGCACCCATTACGAACTGGTCGCCGACCGCATCCGGGCCGCCGTCGGCAGCCCCGGACGCCCCGCGCCCGCCCTGCTCGGCTCCGCCGACGCCGTGGCCGCGCAGGCGCTGCGCCGGATCGGCGCCCGCCCCGAGCCCGAGGCGGCCGCGCTCGGCGCCGTCACCGTCATCCTCAGCGGCCGTCCGGGCGGCCTCCCCGCGCCCGCCCTGGCCTACGCCGAGGGCCGCCTGCTCCAGGCCGCCGCCCCGGTCCGCTGACCGGCCCGTCGCGGCGGTCCGCCCGGGCGGAGCAGTCACTCTGCGCCACGACCTACCGGCGCAGCGAAACCTGAGTAACCTCATGGATATGAGGGACCACCCCCACGACGAGAGCATCCCGCTTCCGGACGTCCCGCAGGGCGACGGGCCCCACCCCGACGTCTGGACCGGCCGCGCCACCAACCGCATCCAGTGGCTGCTCGCCCTCGGCGGAGCCGCCTGTCTGGGACTCGGCGTCGAGCTCGCCATCGACTCGGCGTGGACGTCCGGCATCGCCCCCCTCGTCATGTCCGTCGTCGGCTGCATCGCCGCCGGTCTGCTGGTCCTCTTCGGCACCCTCGCCTTCGTCCACGTCGACCTCAAGCTGGACGGGGAGTGCCTCGAAGTGCGCTGCGGCCACATCGGGCTGCCGCGCCGGCGTATCCCGCTGGCGCATGTCGCGGGGGCCGACTTCGAACCCCTCGTCACCCCGCGCCACTGGGGCGGCTGGGGCTACCGATGGCGGCCGGAGAAGGGGACCGCCGTCGTCGTGCGCCGGGGCGAGGGCGTGGTGCTGCGGCTCTGGGACGGACACACCTTCACCATCACCGTGGACGACGCCGAGTCGGCCGTCCGCGTCATCAGGGGCCGGCTGCGCACCGGGGCCGCGGACGCCGCGCACTGAGCGGAGCGCCCGCGGCCCGTCCCCTCAGGACGCCGGGCGGCCGCCGCGCAGATCGCACTCGCCCCGCGACGGCGCCCCGGTCGCCCGAGCGGGCACGGACGGCGGCGCCTCGGCGAGCGGCCGGGCCGTGGCCAGGCCCGCCAGCAGCCCCGCGCCCACCGTCACGGTGGTGAAGCCGAGCGCGTTCCCGGCCGCGGCGAGGACGGCGAGCGCGGTGAGCGCGGCCCCCGCGCTGAGGACCACCGGCGTGGGACGCGGCGCACGCCACAGGGCGAACAACACCCAGCAGAACACCGCCGCGAGCAGAGCCACGCCGACGACCCCCTGTTCCGCCGCGAGCTGCAACGGCGCCGAGTGGGGCCTGCCGTCGGACGGCGTCGACCGCGCGGCCGTCTCGCTCAGCTCCCCGAAACGCCCCGGGCCCACGCCGAAGCCGCTCGCGCGGCGGGCCATCCCCAGAGCGTCCCGCCACAGCCCGACGCGCTCCGGCGTCAGCCGGTCCCGGACGGCGTCGGCGAGGCCGCCCGGCAGCGCGTTCCCCGCCACCGCCCAGATCAGGCCCGTCGCCAGGGCGGCCACGACCGCCAGCCCCGCGAGCGCCGGCCCCCGGCGCGCCACCCGGCCCGCGACCAGCGAGCACAGCAGCACGGCGCAACACGTCACCACGGCCGCCGTCGAGCCCAGCAGCGCGCCCGCGACCACGGCGCTCCCGGCCAGCACCCACAGTGCGAGCCGCAGCGAGGCCACGGGAGTCGTCCAGGCCGCGCAGCACGCGGCGCCCGCCGACAGCGCCAGCACCGCGGCGGTGGCGCCGGCATGGCCCGACGGCGCGACGGCCTCCGGCCCCGGGCCGAGCCGGGGCAGCGCCATGGCCAGCGCCAGTCCGGCCAGGGATCCGGCGCACGGCGCGGCGACCGGCAGCAGCGCGCCGAGGATCCGCCCCGCGGCGTACCCGGCGGCGAGCGCCAGCACCGCGAGCAGCACACCTTCCGGACGTCCGTCGTGCACGGCGGCGGTGACCAGGGCCCAGACGGCGCAGCCCGCCAGAACCCCTGTGCCCACCGCGTCCAGAACGTTTCGTCTTTCCCCGTCCGCGGCCGTGCCGGCAGACGCCGTCCCCGTGGAACCCACCACGCCCCCGAACCCGGTCGCCCCCCGACCGTGAGCCTGAACGCGTCACGGACCTGAACCGTGACGGACCCCGGCCGCTCACGCGCGACCGGAGCTCTGGCACACCGTAACCGCTGATGGGCGGTTTGTGGATGACTTGCGCCGGGTTGTACGACTCCCCTCCGCGCCCCGCGCGCGCCCGGCGGCCGGACGCAGCGCGCCCGGGGCGGACCGGGATCGACCCGGGCCCCCTCCATCCGAACGCCGTGGCGCGAGAGCACGGGAGGAGGGGACCGGGCGGGGCCGGGTCCGGTGGCCCACGGGCTTCGGGCGCGGCGGTCCGCCCCTCAGACTGCGCTGTCGGCCAAAAGGTCACTCGCCGTACACTCCCGGAGTGACCGTCACCGCAACTTCCGTGGGCCAGCCGGACCAGCTGGAGCCCCCGACCGCGCGTCCCACGCGCGGCGCGCGACTCCTGCGTCTCGTCCCGGCCGCCGCAGCGGCGCTCTCCGGAGTGCTGCTCTACGTCAGCTTCCCGCCACGCACCCTGTGGTGGCTCGCGCTGCCCGCCTTCGCCGGCCTCGGCTGGGTCCTGCGCGGACGTGCCTGGAAGGCGGCCTTCGGCCTCGGCTACCTCTTCGGTCTCGGCTTCCTGCTTCCGCTGCTGGTGTGGACCGGCGTGGAGGTCGGCCCCGGCCCCTGGCTGGCCCTCGTGGCCATCGAGGCGGTCTTCGTCGCGCTGGTCGGCGTGGGCATCGCCGCCGTCTCCAAGCTCCCGGCCTGGCCGCTGTGGGCGGCGGCCCTGTGGACCGCGGGCGAGGCGGCACGCGCGCGTGCGCCGTTCGGCGGCTTCCCCTGGGGCAAGATCGCCTTCGGACAGGCGGACGGCGTCTTCCTGCCCCTCGCCGCGCTCGGCGGCACCCCCGTGCTCGGCTTCGCGGTCGTCCTGTGCGGGTTCGGCTTCTACGAGATCGTGCGTCTCGTCCTGGACCGGCGCCGCTCGGGCGAGCTGCGACGGTCGGCGGCCGCGATCGCCCTGCTCAGTGTGACGGTCCCGGTCGTGGCGGCCGTGGCCTCCCGCGCGCTGGTCAGCGACAAGGCCGAGGACGGCACCGCGACGGTCGCCGTCATCCAGGGCAACGTCCCCCGGCTCGGCCTGGAGTTCAACGCCCAGCGCAGGGCCGTCCTCGACTACCACGCGCGGGAGACCGAACGACTGGCCGCCCAGGTCGCGGCCGGCAAGAAGCCCCGGCCCGACTTCGTGCTGTGGCCGGAGAACTCCTCCGACATCGACCCCTTCGCCAACGCCGACGCCGCCGTCGTCATCGACCGCGCGGCCAAGGCGATCGGCGTGCCCGTGTCGGTCGGCGCCGTCGTCGAACGCGAGGGCAGGCTCTACAACGAGCAGGTCCTGTGGGACCCGGTCAAGGGACCCACCCAGACCTACGACAAGCGCCAGGTCCAGCCGTTCGGCGAGTACCTCCCGCTGCGCTCCGTCATCGGAGCGATCAACAGCGACTGGACGTCGATGGTCCGCCAGGACTTCAGCCGGGGCACGAAGCCGGGCGTCTTCGCCATGGACCACGCCAAGGTCGGCCTGGTCACGTGCTACGAGGCCGCGTTCGACTGGGCCGTGCGCTCCGAGGTCACCGACGGCGCCCAGCTGATCTCCGTGCCCAGCAACAACGCCACCTTCGACCGCAGCGAGATGACCTACCAGCAGCTCGCCATGTCCCGGGTCCGCGCGGTCGAGCACAGCCGGACCGTCACGGTGCCCGTCACGAGCGGCGTCAGCGCGATCATCATGCCGGACGGCAGGATCACGCAGAAGACCGGCATGTTCGTCGCGGATTCCCTGGTGCAGAAGGTGCCGCTGCGTTCCACGCGGACGCCGGCCACCAAGCTCGGGATCCTGCCCGAGATGCTCCTGGTGCTCGTCGCCGCGGGCGGTCTGGGATGGGCGGTCGCCTCCGGGTCGCGGGCCCGGCGGAACCCGGCGAGCTGATCGCTCCGCCCGGTTAGGGTCGGTCCATGCCGACTCCCGACTTCATCACCGAGATCCGGACCTCCGCCGGACACCACCTGCTCTGGCTGCCCGGCGTGAGCGCCGTCGTCTTCGACGACGAGGGGCGGGTGCTGCTGGGCCAGCGCGCGGACAACCGCCAGTGGACCGTGATCAACGGCATCCCGGACCCCGGCGAGCAGCCCGCCGACTGCGCGGTCCGGGAGGTCTACGAGGAGACGGGCGTGCACTGCGTTCCCGAGCGCGTCGTCCTGGTGCGCGCCGGGAGCCCGGTGGAGTACCCGAACGGCGACCGGTGCCAGTTCATGGACGTCACCCTGCGCTGCCGAGCCGTCGGCGGGGAGGCACGCGTCAACGACGACGAGTCCGTCGCCGTCGGCTGGTTCGCGCTCGACGCGCTGCCGCCCATGAACGAACGGCAGCTCTTCCGCATCAAGCAGGCGATCTCCGACGAACCCACGTGGTTCGAGACCACCGCCTCCCAGTGAACTATGGGCGGTGACCACATGGGGCGGGAGAAGCGCTCTGCCTAGGGTCGGAGCATGACTTCTCCCCAGGTCGCCGCCTGCGGCCCCGCCGCCCCCTCGCCCGACCTCGGAGGCCGCACCGCACTCGTCACCGGCGCCGCCGGCGGCATCGGGCGCGCCTGCGCGCTGCGGCTCGCGGCGGCCGGAGCCGAGGTGCGGGCCGTCGACCGGGACGGACCCGGCCTGGAGAGGCTCGTCGAGAGCGCCGTCGGACTGCCCGGCTCGGTCGAGCCGCACGTCCTCGACCTCACCGACCTGGAGGCCGCCGAGCAGGCCGCCGCAGGGACCGACGTCCTGGTCAACAACGCCGGACTGCAACGGGTGGCTCCCCTGGAGGACTTCCCGCCGGACGTCTTCCACACGGTCCTCACCGTGATGCTGGAGGCGCCCTTCCGGCTCATCCGCGGCGCCCTGCCCCACATGTACGGACAGGGCTGGGGCCGCATCGTCAACGTGTCGTCCGTGCACGGACTGCGGGCCTCCGCCTACAAGTCGGCCTATGTGGCGGCCAAGCACGGACTCGAGGGACTGTCCAAGACGGCCGCCCTGGAAGGCGCGCCCCACGGCGTGACCTCCAACTGCGTCAACCCCGCCTACGTGCGCACCCCGCTCGTCGAGCGGCAGCTCGCCGACCAGGCGCGGACCCACGGCATCCCCGAGGAACGCGTGCTGGCCGACGTCCTGCTGCGCGACAGCGCCGTCAAGCGCCTCATCGAACCGGAGGAGGTCGCCGAGGCCGTGGCCTACCTGTGCGGCCCTCGGGCCTCCTTCGTCACGGGCGCCTCGCTCGTCCTGGACGGCGGCTGGACCGCGCACTGAACGGGCCGCTGCCCGGTGCCCGCGGAGTTTTCCACAGGGCTGACGGCGCGGGCGGACGATGAGGAATCCTGTGCACATGTCCCGCGATCACTCGCACGGCGCCACCACGGCTCCCGGCAGCCCCGCTCACGACGCCGACGCGCCGTTCCTCGAACTGCTCGCCCGCGGGGCGGCCGCCGAGGCCTACGACCGCCCCGTGCTGCTCGCCCGCGCCGAGGGCGGGCCCGAGGAGCGGATCGCGGCGCTCGAACACGCCCGGCTGCTCGCGCTGCGGGTCCGCGCGGAGCTGGAGGGCCGGCGCCGCCGTGAGGCCGAGCTGTCGGCGCTCTTCGAGACGGCGCACGACCTCGCGGGCCCACGGGACGTGGACGCCGTCCTCCAGGCGATCGTCCAACGGGCCCGCTCCCTGCTCGGCACGGACGTCGCCTACCTCAGCCTCCACGACCCGGCCCGGGGCGACACCTACATGCGGGTCACCGAAGGCTCCGTCGCGGCCCGTTTCCAGCAGCTGCGCCTCGGGATGGGGGAGGGGCTCGGCGGCCTGGTCGCCCAGACGGCCCGTCCCTACGTCACCGACGACTACTTCCGCGACGACCGCTTCCGGCACACGGCGGCCATCGACGCGGGCGTGCGCGACGAGGGCCTGGTGGCGATCCTCGGTGTGCCGCTCACCCTGGGGCCGAACGTCATCGGCGTGCTGTTCGCCGCCGACCGGCGCGCCCGGGTCTTCGAGCGGGAGCAGATCGCCCTGCTGGGTTCCTTCGCGGCGCTGGCGGCAGCCGCCATCGACACCGCCAACCTCCTCACCGAGACCCGCTCGGCCCTCGCCGGACTGGAGCGCGCCAACGAGATCATCAAGGACCGCAGCGCCGTCATCGAGCGCGCCTCCGACGTCCACGACCGGCTGGCCGAGCTGGTCCTGCGCGGCGGCGGCGTCCACGACGTGGCCGCCGCGGTGTCCCACGTGCTCGACAAGGTCGTGGAGTTCACCGACACCGCACCGGCCGACGCCCTGGAGGCGTCCCGCGCGGAGGGGCACGCCGTACGCCACCGGGACGACTGGGTGGCGGCCGTGGCGGCCGGCGGGGAACTGCTGGGGGCGCTGGTGCTGCACGGACATCCGGGGCTCGATCCGGTCGACCAGCTGACGCTGGAGCGCGCCGCGATGGTGACGTCGCTCCTGCTGCTGGCCAGGCGCTCCGCGGCCGAGGCCGAACAGCGCGTGCGCGGCGAACTCCTCGACGACCTGCTCGACGCCCATGACCGGGATCCGCGCCTGCTGCGCGAGCGCGCCGCCCGGCTGCGCGCCGACCTCGACGCGACCCATGTCGTCCTCGCCGCCCGTCTCGACGGCGTCGCACCCGACGCCGACCACGAGGCGGCCGCCCGCCGTCGCCTGTGGGCCGCGGCCTCCCATCTGGCGGCCACCCGCCGCGGCCTCGCCGCGGCCCGTGACGGCGGCACCGTCCTGCTGCTGCCGCTGGAACCCGGCGACAGCGCGACGGAACTGGCCCGCCGCACCGCCGTGCACCTGGGCGGCGCCGTGCACGAGACGGTCACGGTCGGCGCGTCCGGCCCGGTGCGCGACCTCGCGGCGTCGCCGGACACGATGGTCGCCGGGTACGAGGAGAGCCGCCGATGTCTGGACGCGCTGAGCCTGCTGGGCCGCAGCGGTGACGGCGCGGCCGCCGAGGACTTCGGATTCCTGGGACTGCTGCTCGCCGGCGAGCGGGACGTGACGGGCTTCGTGGCCCGCACGATAGGCAAGGTCGTCGCCTACGACGAACGGCGGGGCACCGACCTGCTGCGCACCCTCGACGCGTACTTCGCCTCCGGCATGAGCCCCGCCCGCACCAAGGACGCGCTTCACGTCCATGTCAACACGGTGGCCCAGCGCCTGGAACGCGTCGGCCGTCTCCTGGGCGACGACTGGCAGAGCCCGTCCCGCGCGCTGGAGATACAACTGGCGCTGCGGCTGCACCGGTTGACGGCCCTGCCCCGGCGCTGAACAGCGGGCACGGCGACCGGCCACGCCGACGAAGTCCCCCGGC
>NZ_JAHHIT010000047.1 GCF_024539675.1 Streptomyces hilarionis
GGGCCGAGGGGGCGGCCGGGGAGGGTCTCGTCCGCGTCGACACCCACGAGAGCGCCAACCTGTGCGTCGCGCTGTCGCCGGACGGCACGACGCTCGCCCTGGACGCCCTCAACGCGATCTGGCTGTTACCGCGGGCGGGCGGCACGGCACGCCGGCTCACCGACGACGCTCTGGACGCGACGCAGCCGCACTGGGCGCCGGACGGGCGCAGCCTGGTGTTCCAGTCGTTTCGCGAGGGGACGTACGACCTGTGGCGCATCGGCGTCGACGGGACCGGGGCCCGCCCGCTGACCAGCGGCGCCGGGTACGACCTGGAGCCCGAGTTCTCGCCGGACGGCCGCTCGGTCGCGTTCGCCTCGGACCGCGACAACGCCGCCCGGATCGAGGTCCTCGACGTCGCGACGGGCGCCCGCCGGGCGATCACCGGGAAGGACCGCGACCTCGCCATGCCCACCTGGTCCCCCGACGGGCGCCAGGTGGCCTACGTCGCCGAGTACGGCTCGATCGAGGCCGTCGACCTCGGGTCGGGGGCGACGCGGACGCTGCTCACCGGCCCCGCGGACGCCGCCCTGTACGCGCCGTCCTTCGCCCCCGACGGCCGGCGGATCGCGTACGTCCGGGTCACCGGCGCACGCGCCGAGCTCATGGTGGACGACCGGGTGGTGTCCGAGGACGAGGACGTCTTCCCGCTCGCACCGGTCTGGCTGTCGGCCGACGAGCTGCTCTACACGGCCGACGGCAAGATATGCCGGCGCCGGCTCGACGGCGGCGGGCGCGGCGTCGTCCCGTTCACCGCCTCGGTCGAGGTGCGCCGGGTCGACCACGGCAGGCGGAAGGGACCGGACCTCACCGGGGGCGGCCCCCAGGACGTGCTGGGCATCGCCGACCCCGCGCTCTCCCCCGACGGGCGCAAGATCGCCTTCCGGGCGCTGAACGCGCTGTGGCTGCGCACCGGCGCGGAGCGGCCCGTCAGGATCGTCGCGGACGGCTACTTCAACTCCGCCCCCGACTGGGCGCCCGACGGCCGGTCCCTCGTCTACGTCAGCGACCGGGCCGGCACGGCGAACCTGTGGCGCCACGACGTCGCCGCGGGCACGTCCGAGCGGCTCACCGACCTGCCCAACGCCCAGCTCTCGCCGCGCTGGTCCCCGGACGGCTCCCGGATCGCCTACCAGGACGAGAGCGGCGCCACCTGGGTGCTGACCCTGGCCGACGGCTCCGTCACCCAGGTCGTCCCCGCGCTGTACCAGCCGGGGCCGCCCGCCTGGTCGCCCGACGGCCGGGTCCTCGCCCTCGCCGCGGCCGCCCCCTACTCCCGGCGCAGCGTCAACGGCGTGAACCAGATCCTCACCGTCGACCTGACCACCCACGAACTGCGCTACCAGAGCGTGGCGCCCGGCCGCTCGGTCTCCACCCGCAGCGGCGACGGCCCGCTGTGGACGCCCGACGGCACGCATCTCGTCGTCGGCATCGAGAGCCAGGCGTGGAAGGTCCCGGTGGACGCGACGGGCCGGATCACCGGCGAGCCGGTGCGGATCACCGAGGACGTCGCCGACTCGCTGTCCGTGGGAACGCGCTGCGGCGCGCTGCTCTACCTGTCTCTGGGCCGGCTGCGCATGGTCGGCCTCGACGGCGGGTCGGCGCGCACCCTGCCGACCCGGCTGACCTGGACCCGCCGCCCGGCCCCCGCCGGACGGACCGTCGTGCGCGCGGGAGCGGTGTGGGACGGGACGTCCGCGACCCTGCGGCACGACGCGGACGTCGTGCTGCGTGACGGCCGGATCGAGGAGGTCGTGCGCCGGGGCGGCGCGCGCGGCGACCGGGTCGTGGACGCCTCGCGGCTCACCGTCATGCCCGGTCTGATCGACACCCACAACCACTGGCACTGGCGCGGCCCCCAGTGGGGCGACCGGCAGGGCCGCGCCTGGCTCGCGTACGGCGTCACCACCAGCCGTACCCCCGGCGACCCGGCGTACCAGATGGTCGAGACGCGCGAGGCGCTGGCCTCCGGGGCCCGGGTCGGGCCGCGCTACTTCGGGTCCGGCGAGGGACTGGAGGGAACCCGCGGGCGCCACCGCGTCATGCGGCCGGTCTTCTCCCGCGACCAGCTGGACCGGGACCTGCGACGGGCCCTCGCCCTGCGCTACGACCTGCTGAAGTCGTACATCCGGCTGCCGTTGGAGTACGAGCGGGAGGTCGTGGCGCGCGGCCACGCCGCCGGCATCCCGGTGACCTCGCACTACCTCTACCCGGCGGCGCGCACCGGCCTGGACGGCATGGAGCACACCGGGGGCGGCAACCGCCTCGGATACTCGCGGACGCTGAGCTTCGCCGCCGGGCGGACGTTCCAGGACTCGGTGGACCTGCTGGCGGCGAGCGGCATGTGGATCTCCACGACGACGCTGTTCGCCTCCGAGCTGTTCGTCGAGGACCGCTCGCTCGTCGAGGACGAACGCACCCGGGTGCTGTACCCCGACTGGGAGTACGCGCGGCTGGTGCGCAAGGCGGACGACGCGGCGTCGGACAGCGCGGACACCCGGCTCAACCACGCCTGGACGGTCGGGGACTGCGACATGCTGCTGCGGGTGCACCGGGCCGGCGGGCTGGTCGTCGCCGGCACGGACTCGGCCCTGGACGACATCGGGATCAGCATCCACCAGAACCTGCGGATCCTGGTGAAGTACGGCTTCACCCCGCGCGAGGCGCTGCGGACGGCCACCGGCAACGCGGCCCGGGCGCTCGGCCTCGGCGGCCGGCTGGGGCAGGTTGCCCCGGGCGCCCTCGCCGACCTGGTGGCCGTCGCGGGCGACCCGCTCGCCGACATCCGCGCGGCCGCGGCGGTGCGCACGGTCGTGGTGGGCGGTCGTCCCCACGACGTGCCCGAGCTGCTCGCACCGTTCCGTCCGTCCGCCGCCGCCCGCGGCGCGGCCCCGGGCGGCGCCGCGCTCAACACGGTCCGGCCCGCGGCGCCCAGCGCCCGTGACGACGCCGCGCATTACTGGCACGAGGCGGAATGGCGGCACCAGGGCTGCTGCCGCTCGCGCTGAATTCCCCCGGATCCGCGCACGGAAAGGTCCGGGACCGGCTTCGGCCGGTCCCGGTTCCCGTTTTCCCGGTTCCGCGGGAATTACCCGCGCGTCATCAGTTCACCTGCCGCTCCCGGCCGGCCCAGAATTCCTTGCGGAGTTCCCGTCTGAGGATCTTCCCGCTGGGATTGCGGGGGACGCGCTCGATGAATTCGTAGCCGCTCGGGGACTTGAAGTCGGCGAGCCGCCCCTGGAGGTGGAGCTTCAGCTCGCGCGGGCTCGCCGACATCCCCGCCCGCAGCACGACGAAGGCGCGCACGACCTCGCCCCAGCGGTCGTCGGGCACCCCGATGACGGCCGCCTCGGCCACCGCCGGATGGGTGGCCAGGGCGTTCTCCACCTCGGCCGGGTAGACGTTCTCGCCGGCGACGATGACGGTGTCCTTGAGGCGGTCGCACACGTAGACGTAGCCGTCCTCGTCGAGGTATCCGGCGTCCCCGGTGTGCAGCCAGCCGTCGGCGAGGGTCTCCCGCGTCGCCTCCTGCATGCCCCAGTACTCCACCATCACCGCGGGCGTGCGCAGACAGATCTCCCCGATGGCGCCGGACGGGAGGGGGTCGCCGTCCTCGCAGACCACCTGCACCTCGACGCCGGGGTACGGGCGGCCCGCGGCGCGCAGTCGCGGGCTGCCGGCGCGGTGGTCCGCGGGCGGCAGGCACAGCGCGGTGTTGCCGCTCTCGGTGAGCCCGTACAGCTGGCCCAGGTCGCAGCCCAGGATCCGCATGCACTGGAGCATCAGCGTCTCGGAGATCGGGGAGCCGCCGTAGGTGACCTTGCGCAGCGAGGCGAAGTCGGCGGGGCCGACGCCGGCCTCGGACACCATCATCTGGAGCATCGCCGGCACGGCGCAGGTGGTGGTGACGCCGTGCTCGCGGATCAGCCGGACGGCGTCGTGCGCGGCGAACATGCGCATGGCCACGTTGGTCACGCCCGCGTTGAAGGCCTGCATGGCCCACCAGATGCCCGCCACGTGGAAGCCGGGGATGCAGATCAGGCTGACGTCCTGCGGGAACCAGTCGATCCAGTCGAGGCCGTGTTCCGCGAGCAGGTCGCGGATCGCGAAGAAGCTGCGGTGGGCGAGGACGACGCCCTTGGGCAGGCCCGTGGTGCCGCTGGTGTAGATCTGGGTGACCGGGTCGTCGGGGTGGGCCCGCGCCGCGAGGTCGTCGTCGGGCCGGTCCGCCTTCCACTCCCGCAGTCCCGCGCCCCGGTCGTCGCCGTCGTCCAGCCGGACGAGCGTGGGCCGGGCGGGGAGCTCCTCGCGGATGCGGGCGGCGGTCTCGGCGTACTCCTGTTCCACGAAGAGGAGCTCGGCGCCGGAGTCGCGCAGGATGTGCTCCACCTCGGCGGGGGTGAGCCGCCAGTTGATCGGGACGAGCACCGCTCCGGTCTTGGCGCAGGCGAAGAAGATCTCGTAGTAGTGCTCGGACTCCTTGCCCAGGAAGGCGACGCGGGAGCCCCGTCCGGCGCCGGCCGCCAGCAGGGACCGGGCCGTGCGGTTGCTCTCCCGGTGCAGCTGCTCGTAGGTGACGCTGCGGCCCTCGCAGCTCAGGGCGGTGCGCCGGGGGTGGTGCGTGGCGTGAAACGCCACCGTGTCGACGGCGGTCCTGAGGTTCGGGTAGTGCATGAAGGGATGTCCTGTCCGTAGGAGGCGGGGGCTCAGATCCAGTTGTGGTGGTCGGGCCAGTGGCGTCGCCCGACGAGCGCGGGGCCGGGGAGGTGGAGCAGGTCCGGTCGCGGGGCCTCGGCGGTCCACCACTCGTCGGTGGCGGGGGCTTCTCCGGCGATGTGGCGCCGGGCGTGCCGGACGGCGTCGGCGGCGCGGCCGGGCGCGCCGTCGGCGTCGTGGGCGTCGTGGGCGTCGTCGAGCCCGGGTTCCTGCCCGGCCGCGGCGGCGCGCTCCAGGGCGGCGAGGAGGCCGGCGCGGTCGTGGACGACGGCCGCGTACCGGGCGGCAAGGTGGTCGCGGCCCTCGGCGAGGGTCCGGCAGACGGCGGCCGGGGTCCAGTCGGCCCGGCGCCGCAGATGCCGGTGCAGCCGGGCGGCCGTGCGGGCCAGCGCCTCGGCGGTGTGCGCCGACAGCAGCAGCGGCCAGGGGCCCGCGCCCTCGCCGGTCCCGGCGGGTCCGGACTCCGCGGCGGCCGGGCGCTCGGGGACGCTCTCCAGCACGACGTGCGCGAGGGTGCCGCAGAACCCGAACCCGCTGACGGCCGCCCGCCGCCTGCCCCGTGTGGGCCAGGGCTGCGGTTTCGCGGCGAGCCGCAGCGCGGTCCGGCCCCACGGGATGTCCGGGTCCGGCTCGTCCTCGCCGGGTTGCGGCGGGATCTCCGCGTGGGCGAGCGCCAGCACCGTCTTCATCAACCCGGGCGCGCCGGAGGCGGTTTCGAGGTAGCCGAGGTTCGCCTTGCAGGAGCCGACGTACAGCGGCGGCGCGTCGGGCGAACGCCGTGCGTACGCGTCGGCCAGGGCCTCGGCCTCGATCTGGCCGCCGATCCGCGAGCCGTTGGCCTGGGCCTCGACGTACTGGACGTCCTCGGGAGCGACGTCGGCGTCCTGGAGCGCCCGCTCGATCACGGTCCGCTGACCGCGCGCCGGCGCCACCGAGATGCCGGGCCGGTCGCCCTGGGCGTGGACGGCGCTGCCGCGCACGAGCGCGTACGGCCGGTCCCCGTCGGCGATCGCGTCCGCGTACCGCTTCAGGACGACGACCCCGCAGCCCTCGCCGCGCACGTGTCCGTCGGCATGCCGGGTGAAGGGCCTGCTGCGGCCGGTCGGCGACAGCATCCCGGCCCGGTCGAGGATGCCCGTGCCGAACGGGGAGAGCAGCAGGTTGCAGGTGCCGACGAGGGCGATGTCGCACTCGCGGGCGCGCAGCGCCCGCACCGCCAGGTGCACGGCCGTCAGCATGGAGGAGGAGGCGGTGTCGACGGTGACGGCCGGACCGTCGAGCCCCAGCGACAGCGCGATGCGGCCGCTGAAGGCGCTGGGCGAGGAGCCCGTGCTCATGTGCGCGGACAGGCCGTCGCCGGGGCGCCCGCCGCGCAGCCAGGCGTGCGGGTACTCCACCGGTCCGGCCACCGCGTACACGCCGGTGGTGCGGCCACGCAGCCGCTGCCGGGAGAGGTTGGCGTCCGCGAGGGCCTGGGCGGCGACCTCCAGGAGGAGGCGCTGCTGGGGGTCCATGTCGCGGGCCTCCTGCGCGCCGATGCCGAACCGGTCGGCGTCGAAGAGGTCCACGTCCGTCAGGTAGGCGCCCTGGCGCAGCCGGCCGGCAAGCGGGGCGAGGTCCGGTGCGGCGAGGTTCCAGCGCGGCCGGCCCAGGCTGTCCTCGGGCACGCCGGCCGACTCGGTGGGCAGGACCCGCCCTTCGCGCAGCGCGTTCCACAGCTCGTCGGGGTCGTCGAGGCCGCCGGGCAGCCGGCAGCCCATGCCGACGACGGCGACGGGCTGGGTCCGCTCGTGGTGCTGGCGGGCCAGCATCACCATGAGCTGCTTCCTCGACAGGGTCTCCAGGTGGTCGATGTAGCTCGTCACCCTCGGGCCGCCCGTCACCGGAACATCTCGCGCAGCGCGTCGAGTTCGTCGTCCGCCTCGGCGTCGGTCAGCGCGCGGACGTCCTCGCCGGGGTCCTCCCGCGGCGGTGCGGCCGGTGCGTCCTCGGTCCCGGCGGGCACGAGCTGCTCGTCGAGGAACACGGCCAGCGGGCGCACGGCGGGGTGGTCGAAGAGGGCGGAGGCGGGCAGCGGGACGCCGAGCACGGTCTCCAGGGCGTTCTTCAGCTCCACCGAGCCGAGCGAGTCGAGGCCGAGGTCCACGAACCGGGCGTCGAAATCGATCTCCTCGGGCGAGTCGTACCGCAGCACGTCCGCGATCCGGCCGCGCAGCAGGGCGCGCAGCGCGGCCTCGCGGTCGGGCTTCGGCCGGCCGAGCAGTTCCTCGACGTCCACGCCGGCCCGGCCGGGCGCGGTGTCCCGGCCCGAACGCAGGCCGGCGACAAGGGCGTCCGGGGACGCCAGGGCGCCCGTGTAGGCGTCCCAGTCGAACTCGCCCGCGACGGCCTGGGCGTACGGCCGGGCGAGCGCGGCGAACAGCGCGTTCAGCGCGGCGTCGGGCGTGACGAACTTCAGGCCGCGGGCCTCGATGCCGGCGATCTGGCGGCCGGTGAGGGAGGCGGCCATGCCGATCCGGGCCCAGGGGCCCCAGTTGACGCTGAGTCCGGGCAGTCCGGCGGCGGCCCGGTGCCGCATGAGGGCGTCCAGGTAGGCGTTGCCCGCCGCGTAGTTGGCCTGGCCGGCGGAGCCGAGCACCGAGGCGATCGACGAGTAGCCGACGAAGAACCGGACCGTGGGCACGTCGGCCAGCGCGCGGTGCAGCAGCCAGGAGCCGTGGACCTTGGCGCGCAGGACGGCGGCCATGGTCTCCCAGGTCTGGGCCGCGAGCGGGGCGTCGGCGAGGACGCCCGCGGCGTGCACGACGCCGCCGAGCGGGGACTCGCCCCCGGCGAGGGCGCCGACGATCCGTTCGACGTCGGCCGCGTCGGCGACGTCCCCCTGGTGGATCTCCACCTCGACGCCCTCGCCGAGTCCGGCGGCGATCTCGGCCCGGCGCCGCTCGTCGACGGCGCGGCGGCTGACCAGTGCGACACGGCGGGCGCCCTGCCGCACCAGCTTGCGCGCGGAGGCCAGGCCGAGCGCGCCGAGGCCGCCGGTGACGAGGTACGTCTCGCCCGCGTCGATGCGCACCGGGCGGGCGGGCAGGTCGCGTTCGTCGCGGAACTCCAGCACGATCTTGCCGAGGTTGGCGCCCCGGCTCAGGACGCCGAACGCCTCCTCCACCTCGTCGAGGGAGTAGCCGACCACGGGCAGGGCGGTGAGCCGGCCGGCCTCGATGTGGTCGGCGACCGTGCGCAGGATGTCGTGGTTGAGGCGGTCGAGCTCGTCGGCGGGCAGCTCGCTGAGGTCGAAGTTGTGGTACCCGACGTCGGGTCGCCGGGCGCTCATCTCCTCGGGCGACCAGACGCCGATCTTGCCGAGTTCGACGAACCGGCCGCCTTCGGCGAGGCAGCGCAGTCCTGCCGGGATGTAGTCCTTGTTGAGGCTGTTGAGGACGACGTCGACGCCCCGGCCGCCGGTGGCCGCGAGCACCTCGTCGGCGAAGTCGAGGGTGCGGGAGTTCATGAGGTGCTCGACGCCCTGGGAGCGCAGCAGGGGCCACTTGCGGGGGCTGGCGGTGGCGTACACCTCGGCGCCGGCGAGCCGGGCGAGCTGGACGGCCGCCTGGCCGACGCCGCCCGCCGCCGCGTGGATCAGGACCCGGTCGCCCGCCGTGAGGCCCGCGAGGTCGTGCAGGGCGTGGAAGGCCGTGACGTACGCGGCGGGCAGTGCGGCGGCCTCGGTGAAGGTGAGGCCGGCGGGTTTGCGCACGACGACGGTGGACGGGACCGTGACCCGGCGCCGCATGCAGCCGATGCGGCTGAGCACCACCTCGTCGCCGGGCCGGAACGCCGCGTCGGGTCCCGCCTCGACGACGGTGCCGGACGCCTCGAAGCCGAGCGGGAGGGGCTCGTGCGCGATGCCGTGGTCCAGCGCGTGCCGGCGGAGCATGCCGAGCGCGTTGAGGACGTCCTTGAAGTTCAGTCCGGCGGCGTGGACCTGGACGGTGACCTCGTCGCCGGTGGGCGGCCGGTCCTCGACGGGCACCGGCCGGACGGCGGAGAACTGGCCGTACTCGGTGATCGTGAGTTCCGTGTTGACGTCGTCGCGGCCGCCGGCGGGCGGCGCGGAGAGCCGCAGCACGTGGCGCACGCCGGACCGGTAGGCGATCCGGTGCTCGCCGGCGGAGGCGTCCGCGGCGAGCAACTCGTCGGCGAGGGGCTGGAGATCGGGCCCGTCGAGGTCGAGCAGCACGGTCCGCAGCGCGGGATGCTCGTGGACCAGGGCCGCGCCGAAGCCCCACAGGGTGGCGGCGGCGAGGGCGTCGCCGTCCTGGGCCGCGTCGTCCACGACGTCGCCGGGCAGCCACTGGGCCCGTTCGGTCACGAGCAGCATCCGCAGGTCGCGCCCCGCGGCCGGGCCGTCGGCCGCGGCCGCCACCAGGGCGAGCAGGTCGCGGTAGTTGCGCTCGGTCTCGGTCCGCAGCCGCTCCTCGCCGCGCAGCGCGGGCTCGGGCGTCCAGAACCAGCACAGGTCCGTGACGGCCTCGTCCGCGGCCAGCAGCGCGGCGGCGGCGACGGCGTCGGGGGCGTGCAGGGCGTGGACGCCCGTGCCGGCGAGCCGGTCGGGCAGGTCGCCGGGGAGGCCGTCGCCCGGCCGGACCACCAGGACACGGCGGTCCTGGGCGCCGGTGCGGGCGGCGGGCAGGGAGCGCTTGAGCCAGCGGGGGCGCAGCAGCATGCGCTCGGCCGGGTCGGCCGGGGCGTCGGCGACGCGCTTGAGGCGGACGCCCTTGACGGCGAAGACCGTCCGGGCGCCCTCCAGGGCGACGACGTCGGCGCTGAGTTCGCCGCCGGGGCGGAGGTCCACCTGGACGAGGACGTGCAGGTCGCCCTTGGGACGCTTGAGCAGTTCGACCGCGTCGAAGCCGACGGGCAGATAGGTGCCGTCCAGGTCGACGGCCGCGCCGAGGGTCTGCATCGCGCAGTCGAGGACCGAGGCCCGCAGATGTTCGACGGTCGGCGTGTCGAGGCCGCGCAGCTCGCCGGTCGCGAAGCCGTCGGCGTACCGGTCGACGCTCAGGACGCGCCGGAACTCCGGGCCGTAGGGCAGCCCCAGTCCGGCGTACCGCTCGTACAGCTCCTCGCCGCTCAGGCGGGCCCGGGGGGCGTCGTGGGCCGCGGCCGTCTTGCGCAGGCGGTCCACGACGTCGCCGAGCGCGGCCGGGCCGCCGGGCGCGCCGTCGAGGACGGCGGTGGCGTGGACGCGTTCGATCACGCCGTCGCGGCCGTCGACGCGGCTGACGATCTCGACGGCGGCGGGCCCGTCGGCGTCCCCGTGCGGGCGCAGCCGGGTGCGGATCTCCGTCGGCTCGCCCTCGCGCAGGAACAGGGGCTCGTGGATGCGCAGGTCGCGCACCGGCCGGCCGGTCTCACCGTGCACCGCGTCCTGGAGTGCCAGCACGATCTCGACGTATCCCGCGCCGGGGAACACCGCCTGGCCCATGACGACGTGGTCGGCGAGGTAGGCCGGGGAGTGGGGGGCCGTCGACGCGCTGAACTCGCGCTCCCCCGCCGCGCGACGGTCCTCGGCGGTGACGTCGCGGCCCAGCAGCGGATGGCGGGCCGGCCCGGACGTGCGGCCGGCGAGGGCGGCGCGGACGCGGGTGGAGGGCAGCGGGTGGCGCTTCTTGGCGAAGACGTAGCCGGGCAGCGGCACGTGCCGTCCGCCGCGCCCGGCGTGGTAGCCCGTCCAGGAGACGGGGAGACCCGCCTGGTAGCAGCGGGCGACGGCGGCGGCGATCGTGGCGGCGCCGGCATCGGACTTCGCCATGCTGGACACCCACACGTGGGCGTCGGGGTCGCCGTTGTGCCGGCCCAGCGCGGTGAGCGCGCCGGACGGGCCGACCTCGACGAAGACGTGGGGGCCGCGGGCCTGGACCCGGCGCATGCCGGCGGCGAAGTCGACGGGCTCCAGGATGTGGCGTACCCAGTACTCGGGCGTGCCCGCGTCGGCGAGGGTGGCGACCTCTCCGGTGAGGTTGGAGACGAAGCTCAGCCGCGGTTCGTGGAAGGCGATGTCCGCGATCGCGTCCCGGAAGGCGTCGGCGACCTCGGCCATCAGCGGGGAGTGGAACGCGTGCGACACCGGCAGGTCCCTGACGTCGACGCCGCGTTCGCGCAGGGCGCCGACGAGGGCGGCGAGGGAGTCGCGTCCGCCGGAGATCACGCACTGGCGCGGGGAGTTGACGGCGGCGAAGCCGGCGTCGGGGTGGCGCTCCAGGAGCGGGGCCACCTCCTCGGCGGGGGCGAAGACGGCGGCCATGCCCCCGGGCGCCGTGACGGACTGCATGAGGCGGGCGCGTACGGCGACCAGCCGGACGGCGTCCTCCAGCGAGAACAGGCCCGCGATGGCGGCCGCGGCGATCTCCCCGACGCTGTGGCCGAGCAGGACGCCCGGGCGGATCCCCCAGGACATCCAGAGCCGGGCGGTCGCGTACTCCAGGCTGAACAGGGCGGGCTGGGTGTAGAGGGTCCGGTCGAGGTCGCGGTCGCCGTCGGGCGCGTCGCCGAACATGACGTCCTTGACGGAGCGGCCGAGGTGGGCGGCGAAGAGCCGGTCGCAGGCGTCGAGGTGACGGCGGAAGACGGGATGGCGCTCGTACAGTCCGCGCCCCATCCCGGCGTACTGGGCGCCCTGTCCGGAGAACAGGAAGGCGGCCTCGGTGAAGCGGGCCTCGCCGCCGTCGCCGTCGTCCGCGAGCTGCCGGTCGAGCAGCCGCACCAGGTCCTCCCGCGAGGAGACGGGCCCGGCGAGCCGTGCGGGCAGGTGAGCCCGGCCGAGGGTGGAGCTGCGGCAGTAGTCGGGGACGGCGAGGCCGGGGTGCGCGTCGAGGAAGCGTAGGTGGGCGGCGGCCTGGGCGCGCAGTCCTGCGTGGTCCTTCGCCGACAGGGCGAAGACGGCGGTGCCGTCGTCCGGGGCCGCCTCGGACGCGCGGGCGGGCGGCGCCTGCTCCAGGACGACGGACGCGATGGTGCCGGCGAAGCCGAAGGAGTTGACCAGGGCGCGCCGGGGGCCGTCGGCGCGCCAGTCGCGCAGTTCGGTGGGGACGGTCACCCGGTAGCGGTCCCAGGGGATGTGGCGCGAGGGCGTCTCCAGGTTGATGTGCGGGTAGATCACGCCTTCCTGGAGCTGGAGGAGGACCTTGGCGACGCCGCCGATGCCCGCGGCGGCCTCCATGTGGCCGATGTTGGTCTTCACCGAGCCGACGGGCAGCGGGGCGCCGTGCGCGCGCGACTCGGCGAAGACGGTGTTGACGGACCCCATCTCGATGGGGTCGCCGAGGGACGTGCCGGTGCCGTGCGCCTCGACGTACTGGATGTCCTCGGGCTCCAGGTTGGCCGAGGCCAGCGCGTCGCGCATCAGGGCGACCTGGGCGGTGCCGTTGGGGACGGTGAGGCCGCCGCTCTCGCCGTCCTGGCGGACCGAGGAGCCGCGCAGCAGCGCGAGCACGGTGTCGCCGTCGCGCCGGGCGTCCGAGAGCCGCTTGAGGACGACCATGCCGGAGCCCTCGCTGCGGCTGTAGCCGTCGGCGGAGTCGTCGAAGGTCTTGCAGCGGCCGTCGGGCGACAGCATGCCGGCGCGGGAGTAGACGATGTGGTTGCGCGGGTGGTGGGTCGCGTTCACGCCGCCCGCCAGGGCGATGTCGCACTCGCGCCGGCGCAGTCCCTGGGCGGCGAGGTGCAGGGCCACGAGCGAGGCGGAGCAGGCGGTGTCGACGCTGATGCAGGGGCCGCGCCAGCCGAGGAAGTAGGACAGGCGTCCGGCGGCGGCGCTGTGCGCGGTGCCCGCGGCGACGTGCGCGTCGAGGTCGACCGGGTCCAGGGCCTCGACGTCGATCGCGAAGTCCATCTGTCCGACGCCCAGGTAGACGCCGCCGTTCCTGCCGCGCAGGGCCGCCGGGTCCAGGTGGGCGGATTCCATGGCGCGCCAGGCCGATTCCAGGGCCCAGCGGTGCTGGGGGTCCATGAAGTCGGCTTCCTTGGGCGATATGTTGAAGAACTTCGAGTCGAATTCGTCCGCTCCGGAGACGAATCCCCCGCCGGCCGCGAGGGGGCTTCTTCCGGCCTCTTTCTCGGCTGCCTGAAGGGCGTCCATGTCCCAGCGGTCCGCGGGCACGGGTCCGGTTCCCGCCCGGCCTTCCCTGAGGAATGCGGAGAATTCCTCGGGAGTGTCGTTGTCCCCGGGGAAGCGGATGCCCAGCCCGATGACGGCGATCGGCTCGTACTTCTCCAGAAGCAGGTCCTTCAGCAGGGCGTCGGTGCGCGACGAGGCCGTGTCGGTCACTGGTAGAGCTCCTTGAGGATGTCGTTGACCAGGTGCTTCGCGGAGGTGGGCACTCCTGCGTCCTGGGGCGCCTCGGGGGTGGGCGGACCTGCGGAGAAGAGGTCGGGCAGCACCTCGGCGGTCAGGAAGGCGACGAGGTCGCCGACCGTGGGGTGGTTGAACAGGAAGGCCGCGTCGAGGGTGCGGCCGAGCTCCCCCTCGAGCCGGCGCCGGGTGTCGACGGCCCCGAGGGAGGTGAGTCCGAGTTCGAAGTAACTCACCCCGAGAGGCATCTCCTCCGTCTCGTCCATCATCAGTTCCCGTTTGAACTCCGCGACGACCAGCGATTCGAGGAGCGCCCGGCGTTCGGAAGGCGGAGTGTCTGACAATTCCTGAATCCAGGGTGTACGCGAAGTCATGCCGCTCCTTGGCTGGATGGTTTTCTGTGTCTGTTGACCGCGGTCACTCACGGATGGAAGGATCGGCGCGCCAAGTTCAATGTGAAATCAAGGGAATTGAGGCTCATTCGATGACGGGGACCGGCGACGAGGGCGACGTGGAGTTCGCGGCCCGGCGGCGCGCCGAGGAGCTGTACGCGAAGGACCGCACCTGCGAACTGCTCGGCATCGCCCTGCTGGACGCCGGGCCGGGGCGGGCGACCGTCGGCATGCGGGTCACGGAGGCCATGGTGAACGGCCACGGCATAGGGCACGGCGGCTTCCTCTTCCTGCTGGCCGACGCGGCGTTCGCCTTCGCCTGCAACACGTACGGCCCGACGACCCTGGCGCAGGGCGCCCAGATCACCTTCCTGCGCCCGGCCGAGGTGGACGACGACCTGGTCGCCGAGGCGGTGGAGCGGACCCGGTTCGGGCGCGGCGGCCTGTACGACGTCACCGTGCGCCGTGCGGACGGCGTGCCGGTCGCCGAGTTCCGGGGGCAGAGCCACACGCTCGGGAGCCGCCCGGCTCCCGAGACGCGGCAGCAGGACCCCTCACGCCGGTGACCACCGCGGGTCCCGGCCCAGCGAGGCGAGCAGCCGGTCCGCGGCGCTCGTCGAGCCGGCCGGCTCGACCGGCGGCGCGAACGCGGCGCCGGGGCGTTCGCGGGACGGGCCGACCGGCACCTCCTTGACGGCGACCTCGGCGGCGGCCGCCACGAGGTCGTCGTCGTACGCCGCCGGGAGGCCCGCGGAGACGGCGACGTCCCAGCCGTGCACCACGTAGTCCACGAGGTGGAAGCCGATGGCGCGGGGGGCGGCGAACCGCATCGTCGGGTGGATCCACGGCAGGACGAACTCCCGCTCGAGCACGCCGTCGGCGGCGAACGCGTCGAGGACGCGGTGGACGGAGGCGGCGTAGGCCCCGCGGGGATCCGCGAGCGGCGTCTCCCGCCACACCGACTCGTCGACCGGTCCGCCGTCGGCGGCCGCGGCGAAGCCGAGGTGCTGGGCGGTCATGTGGGCGAGGAGGCGGCGCAGGGTCCAGTCCCCGCAGGGGGTGGGTGCGTCCCACTGGTCGTCGCGGATCCGCGCGACGATCTGCGCGCTGCGCAGCACGGCCCTGCGGTCGAGCTCCTGGACCGCGCCCTCGGACGGGACTGCGGCGGTGTGCCGGTCGGTCATGATCAGCCCTTCTCCTGTGCGTTCTCCCGCCACCAGCGCCGGCCCGCCTCGGGCAGCGTGGTGATGGGGTCGTAGAACGGGTGACGGCGTGCGAGCGCCTCGGGGTCGTCCAGCTCGATGCCGGTGCGGTAGTTCTTCGTCCACTGCGAGACGCCGCGTTCGCGGTCGTAGTCGACGAGCTGGTGGACCCAGCGCTTGCCGACGTAGGGGACGTCGCACACGATCCGCGGCGTCGCGTAGCCGGGCAGGTAGCCCATGACGGCGTGCTGGAGCTCCTGCGCCTCCCAGACCGCGATCCGCCAGTGCTCGGCGTTCGGGATCATGTCGCACATGTAGAAGTAGTAGGGCAGGATGTTCGCCTCGCCCTGAAGGACCATGCACAGGTCCAGCAGCGCCTTGGGGGTGTCGTTGACCCCGCGCATCACGACGCCCTGGTTGCGGATGTCGCGCACGCCGGCGTCCAGCGCGGCCCGGGCGGCCTCGGCGACCAGCGGGGTGACGGACTGGGCGTGGTTGACGTGGGTGTGCACCGCCAGGTTCACCGAGCGCCGCGCCGCGGTGCGCGCCACGCGTTCCAGTCCTTCGAGCACCGCGGGCTGGAGCCAGTGCTGCGGCAGCCCGGCGAGGGCCTTGGTGGCCAGCCGGATGTCCCGGACGCTCTCCAGGTCCAGCAGCCGCATCAGGAACGACTCCAGCCGCGGCCACGGCACGTTGGCCACGTCGCCGCCGGAGACGACGACGTCGCGGACGCCGGGGTTGCGCTTGAGGTAGTCGATCATCTGGTCCTGGCGGTCGGCCGGCTTGAGCGTCAGCTTCTGCTTCTCCACCTGGGGGGTCGAGCCCCCCACCAGGTCCATCCGGGTGCAGTGGCCGCAGTACTGGGGGCAGGTGGACACCAGCTCCGCCAGGACCTTGGTCGGGTAGCGGTGGGTGAGCCCCTCGACGACCCACATCTCCGCCTCGTGCAGCGAGTCGCGCTCGGCGTAGGGGTGGCTCGGCCACTCCGGCTCGCGGTCGGAGGCGACCGGCAGCATGTACCGGCGGACCGGGTCCGTCATGAAGGCGTCCGTGAAGGCCGCCGGCCGGGCGGGCGCGTCGGGCGCCATGGTGTTGAGCATCTGCGGCGTCAGCAGCATCGACATGGTGGCGAAGCGCTTGTGGTCGGCCTCCAGGTCGTCGTAGAAGCGGTCTTCGAGCAACGGGCCCATCACCGCCCTCAGCTGCCGCGCGGTCTTCACGCAGTGCGCGCGCTGCCACTGGGCGTCGCGCCACTGGACGGCGGTGACCTCGCTCCAGCCCGGCAGACGGCGCCAGTCGGGTTCCACCGGGATCACGCGCTCGTACTCGTAGGGCTGCGGTACGGGCAGGGTGTGCGGTCCCTGTGTCGTCATGGTTCCCATCGGATTCCTAGCTGATCGACAGGGCGGGTTCGGCGCCGGTGAAGAGGGTGGCCCAGCGGGTGCGCAGCTCCCGCTTGAGGACCTTTCCGGTGACGCCGGTCGGGAAGTCGGCCGGGTCGCGGGCGACGATCACGGCCGCCAGCGGCGCGAGTCCGACGGTGGCCAGTTCCTTGTTGGCCTGTGCGCACAGCTCGGTCGCGGACGGCTCGACCACGCCGGGTTGCAGCCGTACGACGGCGACCGGGACCTGTCCTCGGCCGTTCGCGGCCGGCACGCCGACGACGGCGCAGTCCTGCACCACGTCCCCGCAGTCGGCGAGGAGCACCTCCTCCGCGGGGAGGCTGTAGACCGGGCCGTCCTCGGTGTCGATGACGTCCACGGTCCGGTCGAGGTGGTAGAAGTTCCCCTCCTCGTCCCTGCGGGCCACGTCGCCGGTCAGCCAGTAGCCGTCGACCTCGAAGCTGCGGGTCAGTTCGGGGGCGTTCCAGTAGCCCGGGGTGCGCGAGGGGGTCTTCACGGCCAGCAGGCCGACCGTGCCGACGGGCGCCTCGCGGCCGTCGGCGTCGAGGACGACCGCGGCCGTGACGACCTCGGTGGGCTTGCCCACGCAGCGGTCGTCGCGCTCCGACTCGGGGGTGGTCACCTGCCCGAAGAGGGCCATGCCCATCTCGGAGGAGCCCAGCCCGTCGATGAACTGCGAGCCGGGGACGGCCTCGTCGCCCGCGTGGCCGCGCGGCAGCAGCCAGGGCTTGATGAGCCCGGCGGGCCGTTCGCCGAGCTGCACCAGGCGACGGATGTGACCGTAGTGGGCGCCGTCGCCGGTGTTGAACCAGCTGTGCACCTTGGCGGCCGCCCGCGTGGGCGGCTCTCCCGTGGCCAGTTCGACGAACGTGCGCGGGAAGGAGGCGACCATCGTCGGCTCGAACGCCTCCATGACCGGCTCCACGACGGCGCGCCGCCAGTCGCCCATGACGACGGTGGGCAGCCCGAGCAGGGTGGCGGTGAGGAAGTAGCTGAGCCCGCCGGCGTGGGTGTGCGGCATCAGGGACATCAGCCGGTCGTCCGGCGAGGCGGGGAAGCGCTCCATGCGCGGTTCCTTGCCGGCCCAGAACTGCCGGTGGGCGAGCATCGTCGACTTCGGTGTGCCGGTGGTGCCGGAGGAGTGGATGAGCGCCACGATCTCGTCGTCCGCGTGCTGGTGGGGGTATCCCTCGGGCAGCGGGCCGCTCGGCTCGTACGCCTTGATCTCGGCGGCCGGGACGATGAAGCGGGGCCGGCGGCGGTTGGCGTCGGCCCGGTAGGCGGCGACCAGCCGGGTCGGGTCGTCGGCGACCAGGCCCACCGCGCCGACGTGGTCGATGTAGCGCAGGGCCGTGGTCTGCGGCATGGCGTCGTTGACGAGGGCCGGCACCGCGCCGAGGGCGGTGAGCGCCAGGAAGTGCAGCAGGGGTTCGAGGCCCTCGGCGACGAGGACGGCGACCGGCTCGCCGCGACGGACCCCGTTGGCCCGGTACCAGTGGGCGTAACGGTCGCGCAGCGCGGCCAGGTCGCGCAGGCTGTGGCCGCGCAGCACGACCCGGCCCCGGTGGTCGGTGGTGTGGGTGAACGCGTACGGGACGGTGTTGTTCGGGTTCGCCTCCAGCGCCTTCTGAAGGAAGTTGCCGGCTCCCAGGCCGGGGTCGGTCATGAACTGCCGCCGGACGGCGAGCGGGGCGATCGGGCTGGTGGTCACGGTGCTCTCCAGAGGATGTCGGGGTGGTCTCGTGACGACGCGGGCCGGTGGGACGGACGTCCGGCCGCGGTCCGCCGGACGGCGGCGGCAGGCGGACGGCGTCCACGGGCGGAC
The DNA here is from genome assembly GCF_024539675.1 of Streptomyces hilarionis. Taxonomy (GTDB): domain Bacteria; phylum Actinomycetota; class Actinomycetes; order Streptomycetales; family Streptomycetaceae; genus Streptomyces; species Streptomyces hilarionis. The sequence goes on from NZ_JAHHIT010000047.1 coordinate 17,931, forward strand.
GGGCCCCGGGACGCGGGCGGCCGGCGGCGGTCTCCTACCGGCGGGCGGTCAGTTCGGCGGCGGCCCGGTGGCCCGAGCGGACGGCGCCTTCCATGAGCCCGAAGAACGCGGTGCTGGTCTCGGTGCCGGCCCAGTGGACGCGACCGTGCGGGCGGGTCAGGTGCGGGCCGAGCGCCGACCAGTCGCCGGGGCCGAACAGGGCCGCGTAACAGCCTTGGCTGTAGGGGTCGTTGACCCAGTCGGTGACGTGGAAGCCGATGGGTTCGGGCAGGTCGGGGAAGAGCCGGCCGGCCTGGGCGACGGCCACGGCCCGCTGTTCGGCGAGGGGCAGCGCGGCGAAGCGGCGGGCCTCCTCCCCCGTGACGAAGCCGGTCAGGATGCCCGCACCGCCGTCGGCCGGCGAGTCGTCGACCGTGGACAGCAGGGGGCCCCGCGAGCTCACCGACCAGCCGGACAGGCCCTGTCGGCGCCAGAGCGGGGAGGGGTGGATCAGATGGACCTTGACCGCGCAGCCGGGCCCGGTCCGCTCTCCCGAGCGCGGCGCGGGCAGGGCGGGCGAGTAGTCGATCCGGTCGGCGAGGACCGGGGGCAGCGCGACGATCACCGCGTCGGCGCGGGTGGCGCCGCTCGCGGAGCGCACCGTCACGCCGTCGGCGTCCTGCTCCACCGCCGTGACCGGCTCGGACCGGCGCACCCGGTCGCCGAGTCCGGTCGCGAGGGCCTCGCCGAGCCGGTGGGCGCCGCCGTCGATCCGCCACTCCTGGGCGCCCCCGGCGAAGGCGTTGAGGTAGCGCAGTCCGCCGCCGGAGCGCAGGTAGAAGGCCATGTGCAGGACGGAGACGTCGGCGGGGGCGGCGGCCATCATCTCGCCGAGGAACAGCGGGAAGAACAGCCGGCTGTCCGGGTGCCGCAACGACGCGTCCGCCCATTCGGCGGCCGTCATGGCGTCGAGGCGTCCGGCGTCCGGGGTGAGCCAGGGGGCGTCGACGCGCACGGACCGCGTGACCTCGTCCAGCAGGTCGAACAGCTCGCCCAGGGCCACGCCGCTCAGCGGCGGGAAGCGGCCGGGGACGCTGTCCGCCCGGGCGGCGCCGGAGACGTCGAAGCGGCTGTCCCCCTCCATGACGGTGGGCACGGTCTTGAGGCCGGCGCGGTCCATCAGCGCGAGCAGGTCGGTGTGCCGCTCGCCCAGGTAGGCGGCGCCGGCGTCGGCCCAGTCGCCGGGGGCGACCTCGATGCCGTGGGTCCTGCCGCCCACCCGGTCGCGGGCTTCCAGGACCTGGACGTCGACGCCGCGGTCGGCGAGGTCGGCGGCGGCGGTGAGGCCGGCGAGTCCCGCCCCGACGACGACGACGCGCGCGGGGGCGTTCGCCGGGACGTCCGTGGTCGCGCTCATCGGGCCACGCTCGCGACGCGGTCGGCGAGCAGCGCGGGCGTGGGCGCCCCCAGGAGGTCGTCGAAGGTCAGCTCCACCCCCTGCGCGCGGGCGACGGCGCTCAGGACGCGGGTGCCCATGAGCGAGTCGCCGCCGGATTCGAAGAAGTCGGTGTCCGCCGTGACGCCGTCGGTCTCCAGAACCCTGCGGAAGATGGCGACCATGTCGTCGGGACTCATCGGTTGTCCTGTTCTGTGAGGCCGCCGGGGTGTTCCGCGGGGGCGGACGGCGCGGCGGCGGGTGAGTGACGTCGGTGGGTGCCGAGCCGGTCGATCTTTCCGCCGGCGGTGTGGACGAGTCCGGGGACGACGGTCACCCGGTGCGGGACGAGGTGGCCGGGCACGCTCGCGCGCAGGTCGCGCAGGACCTGCCGGGCGAGCGCGGCGTCGTCGGCGCCCTCGCGCCGCGGGACGACGTACGCGGTGACGGTCGTGCGGTCCTCGACCCGGGTGCCGACGACGACCGCGACGCCGACCTCCGGGTGCGCGGTGAGGTGGGCCTCGATCTCGCCGGGGTCGACGCGGATGCCCCGCACCTTGATCTCGGCGTCGAGGCGGCCCTCGTGGACCAGGTGGCCGTCCGGCCGGCGGGCGACGCGGTCACCGGTGCGGAACCAGCGCGCGGGTCCTCCGGGGCCGTCGCGGGTCACGAAGCGTTCGGCGGTGACCTCCGGCAGATCCCGGTAGCCCAGCGCGAGCGCGGGCCCGCCGATCAGCAGTTCGCCGTCCGGGCCGACGGCGTCGGCGACGTGCGGCAGCGCCCGGCCGACGGGGACGCCGCCGTCCTCGCCCCACCAGGCGCCCGGGCCGGGGGCCCGCGGACCGTGCAGGTCCACCGCGTGGGTGATCAGGGTGGTCTCGGTGCATCCGTAGGTGTTGACGAGCCGGACGCGGCCGGTGTCGCGGGCCCGCCAGTCCGCGAGCCGGGCGGGGCTGACGGCCTCGCCGCCGATGACCACCGTCCGCACGCGGTCGGGCAGCCGCTCGTCGCTCTCGGCGAGGTGGCGGACGAGTTCGTGCCAGAACGCGGTGGGCAGGTCGAGCAGTGTGACGCCGCTCGCGTCGACGGCCCGCAGCAGGCGCGGGATCGAGCCGGTGTACGCCTCGCGGTGGAAGACGAGCGTCGCGCCCGTCGTCAGCGCGGGGAGGATCTCCTCCAGACAGGTGTCCCAGTTGAGCGAGGCGAACTGCAGAACCCGGTCCGCGGGGGTCAGGGCGAACAGGTCGCGCAGCGAGGCGACCGAGGCGGCGATGGCGCGCCGCGGGGTGAGGACGGGCTTGGGCCGCCCGGTCGATCCGGAGGTGAACAGCGTGTACGCGGGCGCCTCGGGGTCCCTGTCCTGCGGGTCCTTCTCCTCGGGCTCCGTCGCCGGGAGGCCCGTCGCGGCCGGCTCCGTCCGCGACGCGTGCCCGGGGCCGGACGCGCCGAGCACCCGGGTGCAGCCGGCCGCGGCCAGGAGGGCCTGCTGCCGGGCGGCGGGGAAGGCCGGGTCGACCGGGACGTAGACGCCGCCCGCGGCCAGGATGCCCAGGAGGGCGACGACGGTGGCCTCGGAGCGGTCCGTCAGGACCCCCACCGGCCCGGGGGCGGGCCCCAGCTCGCGGGCCGTCGCACGGACCCGGCGGGCCAGCTCCGCGTAGGTCAGTTCACGTCCGTCGCATTCGACGGCGCACTTTTCGGGAAAGGTGCGAGCCATTTCCAGAAAGGCGGGCACTATACCCACCATCAACTTATCCCTTCATTTTCCAGCATGACCATGACGCTACCACTCCAAAATCTCGGCGAGTCAAGCCGATTTCGCGCGTGATCCACCCCACACGCATTTTCGCGCGTCGACGCGGTCTTGCCCGCCCCAACTACATGCGGTAGGAATTCATCCATCCACCAAGGAGGTCGACAGCACATGACGAAACCGTTCCAGTTGCGGATCGCCGTACGGGGCTACGAACTCGACACACAGGGACACCTGAACCAGGCCGTCTATCTGCAGTACTGCGAGCACCTGCGCTGGGAGAGCCTGCGCGCGGCCGGGATCTCGCAGGACAAGCTGATCGCGACGCAGATCGGGCCGGCCGTCCTGGAGAACACCATGCGTTTCCGCCACGAACTGCGCGGCGGGGACGAGGTCGACGTGACCTGCCAGTGGATCTGGGGCGAGGGAAAGACCTTCCGCGTCGAACAGGAAATCCGGCGCACGGACGGCGTCCTCGCCTGTGAATTGTCGAGCGTCGCCGGACTCATCGACCTGACGCAGCGGAAATTGATTTCCCACCCGGCGGAGCATTTCGCGAAGCTGGCCGACCACCCGGAGATCATGGGTCTGTGAGCTTCACCGGCGCCGGCCGGAGAAGAGCGTCCGAAAGCACCCGAGGAAGATTCGCCCCGCATGCGGCGGCAGAATCCTCCGAGGGTGCTTTCGGCATTAACCACCCCGTCCGCCGCGTCGAGGGTCACTCCTGCTGCGGCGCCCCCCGCCCTGCCGACGCGTACGCCGGAGGGAGCCGCGACAGCGCGAGCAGCGCCCGCCCGATGTCCACCCCCGCACGGCCGAGCGCGTCGGCGTACCGTCCCAGCACGGCGTTCTCCCAGGCGAGCTCCGAGGCCGGCAGGCCCGACAGCCTCCGCGTCGACTGGTCGTAGCGGGCGAGCTCCGCCCGGCGCAGCACCATCGTGATGATCTGGCCGTCGAGGTCGGCGAGCAGCGCGCGGACCTCGCGTTCCGCGGCGTTCGCGGGCACCGCCTGCGGCGCCTTCGTCATCGAGGCCGGCAGGTCCAGGGCCGCGCTCACGCGTCCACCGCCTCGCCCGGCACCAGTACCGCGCGGGCCGAGCCGGCCACGATGGCCGCGGTCATCGTCCGCGACTTGACCAGGGTCTCCTCGTATTCCTCGGCCGGCTCGGACAGCGCGATCACCGCTCCGCCGACGCCGAAGGAGGCGCCCTCGTCGGTCGCGACGATCGTGCGGATCACGATGCTGAGGTCGGCCGCGCCGCTGAGCGAGAACCAGCCGAGGGCGCCGGAGTAGACCCCCCGGGCCCCGCCCTCCAGCCCGTCGATGATCTCCATGGTCCGCAGCTTGGGCGCGCCGGTCATCGACCCGCCGGGGAACGAGGCCCGCACGCACTCCACCGCCGACACCCCCTCGCGCAGCGTCCCGCGCACGGTGCTGACGAGCTGGTGGACCGGCGCGTACGTCTCCACGTCGAACAGCTTGGGAACGTGCACCGAGCCGACCTCGCACACCGTGTTGAGGTCGTTGCGGAGCAGGTCCACGATCATCAGGTTCTCGGCGCGGTCCTTCTCGCTGGCCAGCAGGCCGTCGCGCAGCTCCCGGTCCTGGTCCGGGGTGGCGCCGCGCGGCCGGGTGCCCTTGATCGGCTTCGACTCCGCGACCCGGTCCGTCCCGATGCTCAGGAACCGTTCCGGGGACGCGCTGAGCACGGCCACCTCGGGGAAGTCCAGGAGCGCGCCGTAGGGCACGGGGCTGATCTCCCGCATCAGCCGGTAGGTGGCCACCGGGTCGATGACGGTGGGCGTGGAGACCATGTTCGTCAGGCAGATCTCGTACGACTCGCCGTCGCGGATCTTCTCCAGGCACTGCCCGACGCGTGTCAGGTACTCCTGCTCGTCGTGCCGCTGTGCGAGGGCGGCGACGGCGAGCGGGGGCGCCTCGGTGAGCGGGGTGCGCTCGCGGTCGGTCTGGTCGGGCAGCACGGCGAGGCGGCCGGCGGTCGCGTCGAGCCACTTGACGACGTCCGGGTCGTCCGGGCCGGTGCCGAGACAGAGCAGGTACGTGCAGCGCGCCTCGTGGTCGACGACGACGGCGCGGTCGGCGAAGAGCAGCGCCGCGTCCGGGGTCGGCGCGGTGTGCGCGGCGGCCGCTCCCGCCTCGGCCTTGAGTTCGTAGCCGAGGTAGCCGACGTAGCCGAGGTTGAAGGAGAACGGCAGCAGCGGGTCGGTCGGCAGCGCGCGCCGCCGTAACTCGGCGTCGAGGTAGTCGAAGAAGCCGCTGGTCACCTGCTCGTCCGGGCGGCCGGTCCGCTCGATGCGCACGGTGCCGGTCGCGACCCGGTAGGTGAGGTACTCGGCGAGCGGACCGCTGCCGTCGCCGAGGACGGAGAAGCGGGAGTCGCCGTCGGCGTGGGAGCCGCTGTCCAGCCAGAAGCTGTGCGGCCGGCCGGCGAACAGCTCGGCGTACACCGCCTCCGTGTCGGGCGCCTGGTCCAGCCGCCGCGTGTGCAACCGGTACGGCGGGGCGGCCGGCGTCTCGCCCGCGGCGCGCCCGAGGGACAGGTCCCGGAAGTTGGCGAGCAGTTCACGGCCGTACTCGCTGGATATGGACTCGGGGTGGAACTGGACGCCCCAGACGGGACGGGTCCGGTGCCGCAGCCCCATGAGGACGCCGTCCTCGGTCCAGGCGACGCCCTCCAGTTCGTCGGAGAGCGCGGAGACCGCGAGGGAGTGGTAGCGGACGGCGGAGAACGGCGAGGGCAGCCCGGCGAAGAGGTCCTCGCCGTTGTGCAGGATCCGCGACGGCCGGCCGTGCATCGGTTCGGGGGCGTGCTCGACCGTGCCGCCGAACAGGGCGGCGATGCCCTGGTGTCCGAGGCAGACGCCGAGCACGGGCAGTCCGGAGTCGCGGATCGCGCGGCTCCCGACGCCGAAGTCGCGGTCCCGGTCGGGGCGTCCGGGCCCCGGTGAGACGACGATGTTGTCGTAGTCGCCGAGGTGCAGGGCGGACCAGTCGACGTCGTTGCGGACGACGACGGGCGGCTGGCCGTTCACCTCGCCGAGGAGTTGGTAGAGGTTGTAGGTGAACGAGTCGTAGTTGTCGACGAGGAGGGTGCGGACGGGGCGTCTCATGAGGCGACGTCCCAGGCCGGCCGCCGGCCGTGGGTGTCCGGCAGGTCGGTCACGAACTCCTCCACGGCGCTGGTCTGTTCGGTGATCGGGCGCTGCCCGCGCCGCGTGAACGGGCCGGCGGCGCCGTGCTCCCGTGTCTGCCGGGCGCCCCGGACGCGGATGTCGGTCCGGGTCCGCGGGGCGTGGAGCGACGTCGCGTCGCTGAAGTCGAGTTCGGCGCGCAGACCCGCCAGCCCGACTTCAGGGCTCGAGGTCGTCGTCATGCCTGTGCCTTTCTGAACGTCGTGGTGCAACGGGCTGGTTCCGTCGGTGGTGGGGTCCTCCCGGTGTCGGGCGGGCACGGCCCAGTACGGCCGCGCGTCCGTGCGGGAAAGGGAGTCGGCGGGACCGCTCGGCGCCGTTGCCCAGCGTCCCGCCAAGGTGGCCCTGTGAGCCAAACACACGGCGAGGAGGGCCCCCAAAGCTTTTAGCTGAGGCTAAAAGCTCCGCACAGGCTCGCTCACGGACAGCGACGGCGACCGGTACCCGGGGGCGGCGGCAGGTGCGGGGGGCGACGGCGGCCCGCCCCCGCGGCCGACGGCGACCGGACGAGGCGGGGTCAGCCGGCCGCGGGGCACGCGGGGCGCGGAGTCCGCCGGGCGGGAGGGCGCGGCGGTGGCCCGTCAGAAGGTGCGGCCGGCGGAGTGCTCGGCGCCGCGGACGAGCGCTTCGCCCGTCTCCGTGAGGGCGTGCACGACCCGCTGCCCCGTCCGCTGGCTGGTGACCAGGTCGCAGCCCCGGAGCACCGAGACGTGCTGGCTGATGGCGCCGGGGGTGACGTCGACCTTGGCGGCCAGCTCGCCGGTGGAGGAGGGCGTGAGCAGGGCTTCGAGGACCGCGGCGCGCACCCCGCCGAGCAACGCCCTCAGCGGGCTGGGGCGTTCCTCCCCGTGGTGGCGCCAGATGTCGGCGACGGCGGGCCGCGGGTACACGATCATCGCCTGGAGCGGCGGCAGCATGGTGAGCACCTCGGGGCCGCAGAAGACGCTCGGCACCAGGACGATGCCCTGGCCGTCGAGGTTCTTCTCGAAGACGTAGCTGCTGCGCACGACGAGACGGTCGTCCTGCCAGCCGATGCGCTCGTTGAGCGTGGAGAAGACGGACGCCGCGCCGGAGTTCTCCATCACCCGCATCCGGGAGCGCACGTCGGAGACGAGCCCGGCGTGCAGCTTGTGCCAGGACGGTTCGAGGGCCACCCGCCAGTAGGCGCGCAGCCGTTGGGTGATCTGCTGGACGGCCTTCTCGGGTTCGTCGAGCATCTGCCGGTGCAGCGGCGCCGTCTCGCGGCGCCAGGCGAGCGGCGTCCCGGTGTCCCCCACCATCCAGGCCAGTTCGTCCACGAAGTGGGAGAGCCGGGTGGCGCGCACCGCTTCCAGTTCGTTCTCGAAGCTGGAGGGCGTGCCGGTGGGCGGCGGCGTGAGGAAGTCGGGCACGTATCCGGTGGGCGGGATCACGGCTCGCAGCGGCCGGAGGTCCAGGCCCTTCAGCCGGTGCAGGACGTCGTCCACCCACGGCTGGTGCTGCCTTCGGCGCTCGGGAGACGCCAGCATGCGAAAGCTGTAAACGGTTTCCCCGAGCGGAGACATGGAAAATCGAACTTTCGCGACGTCATCGGCGGTCGCACTGTAGCTGATCAACGTTCCCCCGTTTCTCTGCTGCACCTGCTCCTCTCACGGTAGGCCGGTGAAGGCGCCGTTGTGCAACGCAATCCGGACCCGGATCCGGGCTGCCGGGCGAACACGCCGGCAACGGAAGAAGTCCCACCGGTGACGAATGCGGCCGTGCACCCCGCCGGTCGCGGCGGAGATGCACGGCCTTGACGAGGTTCGACACGACTTCACCCCGGGGGATTCCGAACAAGTCAAGCGGTATTCCGGTCAGGCGACGGCCGAAGCCACACCCGGGGAATTCGGCCATAAACATGTCCGGAAACCGCCCCCCGGTCCGAACCGGCAGGGGGCGGGGCGGCCGCGCCCGGCCTAGTCGGTCCCGGCGGGGGCGACCTCGCGGGCGAGGACCGCGTACACGTACTCGCTGCCCCAGCCGCGGTCGTCGCGGTCGTTCTCGATCAGATGGGCCTCACGACGCATCGACAGCCGCTCGCAGATCCGCTCGGAGGCGGTGTTGTCGGCGTCGATGCGGGCGAACAGCCGGTGCACCTCGAGCTGTTGAAAGGCCAGGTCACGCAGGGCGAGCGACGCCTCCGTGGCATAGCCCCGGCCCCCGTGGTCGGGGTGGAAGACCCACCCGATCTCGGCCTGCCGGGCGTAGGCGCTCGACAGCGTCACCTGCACCTCGCCGATCACCCCCGGGGTGTCGCGGCGGCACACCGCGAGGGTCAGGTTGTCGCCGTCCTCCTTCCAGTGCGTGCCCTGCCCGATGCGCTCGATGACCTCGGCGCAGCGCGCGCGATCGCGCGGCGGCCGGTAGAGGAACCGGGCGACTTCGGGCAGCCCCTGATATGCGTGCATGTCGTCGAGGTCGTCCGCCGTGAACAGACGCAGCACCAACCGATCGGTCGTCACCGGCTGGGAAATCGCGAAATTCATGGGTCCCGCTTCCCTATTCATAGGATTGACACCCCATCATGCGCAACTTAGACTCCACGGCGCTACCTGGCCAGTGGCATCTGCAACGGGGGAACGTGAAGCGATGCGGCGAAGTGCACAGTCCTGGGCCCATGTCGGTGGATCTTCGGACTGGACCTCCACCCCATTTCTCGCCCCGTTCCGGAAGCGGCCGCCTCACGCGGCCGAAAGCGGACGCATAGGCGGCGTGGCAGTACCCACGCCCCCGCGAGACCGCGAAGCGGCCCGCCCTTCATACCGTGCGCCACGCCCCTGTGGCAGGCGTGCGCGCGGTGGCACCACGTGACTCCGGACAGCGCGGTCCGAGCGACCGTCTGACGCCCGTCCGGGCACGACGACATCCCCACCTTTTCTCACGGCCGGAGCACGCGCCGAGCGGCGCCCCCGTGCCCGTAGATCACGAGGAGAACCATGTACGCAGGGCCACAGCAGACTGCCGTCGTCGTCGGCAACGGAGCGGTGGGCGCCTCCATCGCCTACGAGTTGAGCAGCCGCGGCTTCCAGGTCACGCGCGTCGGCCGGGAGAACCGGCCCTACGCCGCCTCGCTCGCCGCCGGCGCGATGCTCGGCTGCTTCGGTGAGGTCACCACGTCGCTGCTGGCCAGCGACCACGGCCGGGCCAAGCTCGACATGGACCACCGGGCCCGCCGCTACTGGGCCGAGTGGGACGAGCGCCTCAGCCAGGACTCGGGCGACTCCCGCACCCTCTTCAGCGCCGACGGCACGTTCGTCCTCCTCAACACGATGGGATCGGCCGCGGTCGACTCCGGCAACTTCCGCGCCATCGAGGCGACTTTGCAGGAGTACAAGGAGCCGTACGAGACGGCCGACCCCGAGGACCTGGACTGGCTGGCCCCGAACGACCTCTCGCGTTCGCTGCGCGGCATGTACATCCCGGGCGAACACGCGGTGGACTCCCACCGGTTGCTGGTCAAGCTGGACCAGGCGCTGGTGAAGTCCGGCGGCCGGGTGGTCGACGCCGAGGCGCTGCGGGTACGCGTGACGAACGGCCGCGCGACCGGCGTCGAGCTGGCGAACGGGGAGATCCTGCCCGCCGACCACGTCGTGGTGGCCGCCGGCGCCCGGTCCCTGACGCTGCTGGACGAGGTGGCCGAGGCGCGCGCCCAGATGCCGCCCATGGTCAGCGGGTACGGCGTCTCGGTGCTGGTCGAGACCGAGGACCGCGCGCTGCCCTCGTCCGTGGTGCGCACCCCCAACCGGGCCTTCGCCTGCGGTCTGCACGCCGTGCCCCGCGCCGACGGCGTGCTCTACCTCGGGGCCACCAACATCATCTCCGAGCAGCCCCGCCGCTTCGCCGCCGTCGGCGACCTGCAGTTCCTGCTCGGCTGCGCCGTGGACCAACTGCACACCAACCTCTCCGAGTCGTCGCTGCTGTCCGTGCAGGTCGGCAACCGGCCGGTGCCCGCCGACGGCTTCCCGCTGGTGGGCAACGCCGGCGCGGAGGGGCTGTGGCTGGCCACCGGCACGTATCGCGACGGACTGCACCAGTCCCCGCTGCTGGCCCGGCACATCGCCACCCTCGTCGAGGGCGGCACGAGCGAGTACGACTTCCTGTCGTCCTTCTCGCCGGTGCGCGCCCCGCTGGCCGGCGGGACCCGCGAGCAGGTCGTCACCACGGCGGTCGAGCACATGATGGCCACCGGCTACGAGTACAAGTGGAACGTCACGCCGGAATGGCCGCCGCGCATCGAGCGTCATCTGCGCCGGTTCTACGGTTCCCTGGTGGAGGAGCTGCACCCGTCGTTCACGCCCCCGGCCGAACTGGTCGCCGCGATGACCGACGGCATCCGCGCCTCCCTCACCCGGTACTACGCGGCGTGGTCGTGATGACGACCGCACAGGGCATCCGGTCCGTGCAGGACGCGGCCCGCGCCCGGCTGGCCGAGGCGGGCGTGTGGGACGTCGAGGGCGACCTCGCCGCCCTGCGGGAGCGCTTCCTCACCGCGGGGAGCGCGGCGGCGGTGGCCCGCTTCGAGGCCGCCGTGGCCGAGCGCTGCCGGCGCATCCCGCTCGGGCACATCATCGGCTCGGTCGACTTCGACGGCCTCGAACTCGTCGTCGGAAGCGGCGTGTTCGTGCCCCGTCACGAGAGCACCGCGCTGGTCGCGTGGGCGGCCGACCACGAGACCCTGCCGCACGGCGGCGTCGCCCTCGACCTGTGCTCGGGCGTCGGGGCCCTCGGCCTCGCCCTGTCACGGCGGCGCCCCGACGCGGAGGTGACGTGCGTCGAGCGGGACGACACCTGCGTGCAGTACCTGCGGCGCAACGCGGCACGCCACGAGGCGGTCCTGGGCCCGGTCGCCGTGCTCGCCGCCGACCTGACGGAGCCGGGCTGCCTCGACGCGTTCGACGGGCGGACCGACCTGGTGGTCGCGAACCCTCCGTACGTCTCCCCCGACGTGCGCCTGCTGCCCGAGTGGTCCGAGCACCAGCCGCGGGCGGCCGTCTACAGCGGCGCCGACGGACTCGACCTCATCCGCCGGATCGCCGTCCTGGCCGCCGCCGCGCTGCGTCCCGGCGGGCGGCTGGCGCTCGAACACGACCGGGCGCAGCCCGAGCAGGTGCGCGCGCTCCTGCTCGACGACGCCTTCGACGACGTCACCACCTTCGTCGACACCGCCGGAGAACCGAGGATCACGGTCGCCCGCCGTGCCGACCAGGAGGGAACCTCGTGAGCGCCCCGACATCGCAGAACTGGCTGACCACCCGCAGGGACCGCACCTCCTCGGCGCTGGACCTGTGCTTCGCCGAAGGGCTGACCGGACACACCGTGGTCTCCCGCGACCGCAAACGGGTCACCCTCCAGGACGGCACCACCGCGACGGAGTTCGTCTCCTGCTCCTACCTGGGGCTGGAGTCGCACCCCGCGCTGGCGCAGGCCGTGGTCGAGGCCGTCGGCCGCTTCGGCGTGCACCTGTCGTCCTCGCGCAACCGGATGCGGCCGTCCTACCTGCCCGAGCTGGAGGAACTGCTGGGCCGCGTCTACCCGGGCGCCACCCCCTGCGTGTTCACCTCCACCAGCAACGTGCACCTCGGGGTGCTGCCGCTGCTGGCGTCGGGGTCGCTGCCCAGCTACCCCGTGCAGGGCGGGCCGCATCTGTTCGTCGACCGCACCGCGCACGCCTCGATGCAGGTGCTGCGCGGCATCTTCGAGCAGTTCGGCCCGGTCGACCGGTTCCGGTCCGACGACCCCGCCTCGGTGGAGGAGTCGTTGCGGCGGGCGGCCGGGGCGGGACGCACGCCGGTCCTGCTGGTGGACGGGGTCGGATCGATGAACGGCCTGGTGCCCGTCCAGGACCTCGCGCGGCGCACGGCGTCCGCCGGCGGGTACCTCTACGTCGACGACGCCCACGGCATCTCCATCGACGGCGCCGACGGCTGCGGTTACGCCTTCGACGCGCTCGGCGGCAAACTCCCCCACCACGTCGTCCTGGCCGGCTCGCTGTCCAAGGGCTTCGGCGGTTCGGGGGGCTTCCTGCTCGTGGCGTCCGCCGAGGACGTCGCCGTCGTCAGGAAGCTCGCCAACCCGCTGGTCTTCGGGCACTCGGTGATGGTGCCGATGATGGCGGCCAACGTCGCGGCGGCCCGCATCCACCTCTCCCCCGAGATCACCGTGCTCCAGCGGGGGCTGTGGGCGAACGCGGCCCGGCTCGACGAACTGACCGGCAACAAGCTGTCCAACGCCGGTCTGCGCACACCGGTGCGCGGCGCGGTGTTCGAGACCGAGGAGGAGGGGCTGCGCGCCGTACGGCGGCTCAAGGAACGCGGAGTGATCATGCTTCCCGCGTTCTACCCCACGGTGGCGCAGGGCCGGTCCCTGCTGCGGTTCGCCCTGTCCGCACTGCACGGTGAGGAGGATCTGACCCTTCTCGCCGACACGCTCGAGGAGAGCGGGCACTACGGAAGCGGTCAGGAGTCCGACGCCCGTGACTGAGCAATCCACCTCGCCGGCCGCGGCGCGGGACCCGAAGCCGCCCGGCCCGGCGCTGGGGCCGCTGGTGCGCCCCCTCGCCGTGTCGCACTTCGTCACCTACTTCGGCGACGGGCTGTTCTACGTCTGCGCGGCGCTGTACTTCACCCGGGTGGTCGGACTGGAACCGGTCACCTACGGCGCCGCGCTCACCGCGTCCTGGCTGCTGGCCATGGTGCTCAGCGTGCCGGTCGGTCATCTCGCCGACCGGTTCGAGGCCCGCACCGTCGCCGTCTCCCTGCTCGCGGTGGCCGGACTGTCCATCTGCCTGTACCTGGCGACCTCCAACGTGCCGCTGTTCTTCGTGGGGGCCTGTCTGCTGGCGGTCTCCACCCAGGGCACCATGTCCGCCCGCTCCGCCCTGATCGCCCGCTCGTTCCCGCCCGACCGGGTCACCCGGGTGCGGGCGGTGCTGATCGCGACCGCCAACGCCGGTCTGGCGGTCGGGGCGGCACTGGGCGCCCTGGTCATCGCCGTGGACACCGACGGCGCCTACCGGCTGGCGTTCGCCCTGGACGGGCTGTCGTTCTTCCTCGCCGCGGCGCTGCTGCTCAAGGTGCCGCGGACGCTGCGCACGGCGGTCGCCTCCCCCGCGGACGGCGACGCGGCCGCCGAGGCCGGGGGCTCGCCCCTGGGGGTGTTCCGCGACCGCGGCTACGCCGCCGTCAGCCTCGTCAACCTGGTCCTGATGCTGCACGTGCCGTTGATCGACGTGGCGCTGCCGCTGTGGATCGTCCGGCAGACGCACGCGCCGGAGTGGAGCATCGCCGCCGTCTTCATGATCAACACGGGCCTGGTGGTGGCCCTCCAGTACCGGACCGCCAAGACGGTGACCAGCGTCGACGCGGGGGTGCGCAGTCTGCGCGTCGGCGGGGTGCTGCTGTTCACCGGCATGGCGCTGTACTCGCTGTCCGGGCTGCCCTCCTCGCCCTGGGCGGCGGGCGGGGTGCTCGTGCTGGCGGTCACGGTCCTCACCTTCGGCGAGATCCGGCAGATCTCCAGCATGAACGAGATCAGCTTCCGGCTGGTGGCGGACGGCCGGTACGGGGAGTACCAGGGCTTCTTCGGCATCGGCTCGACGATCGCCGAGGCGGTCGGCCCGCTCGCCCTCACCTGGCTCCTGCTCTCCCACGGCTCCTGGGGCTGGCTGGCCCTCGGCGCCCTGTTCCTCGGCGCGTCCTTCGCCATGAAGTACTGCGTCGCCCTGGCCCGCCGCTCTCCGCTCGTGAGGGAGAACGCCTCGTGACATCCCCCGCGGCCCCGCGCCGCCCCGTGCTCCTGCTGCTCAGCGGCAGCCGCAGAGTCGTCGACAAGGCCCTCGGCCTCGGTCTCGACGTGGTGCACCTCCAGGCGCCCACCATGACCGACGCCTCGCTGGACCCGCTGTGCCTGCGCTCGGTGCGCACCGACCTGCTCGACGTGCCCGGCGTCGTGGCCCTCGCCCGCGCCCTGCACGAGGAATTCGGCTTCGCCGGGGTGTGCAGCAACCACGAACCCGCGTGCGCGGCGGCCGAGGCGGTCGCCCTGGACCTGGGGCTGACCGCGCCCGGCACCGGGGTCGCAGCCCTGCTGCGCGACAAGGCGAGGACCCACGAGGTGCTCGACAAGAGCCCTTCGCTGCGCTCTCCCTGGGCCCGGCTGACCGGCCCCGAAACCGCGCTCGGGGTGGCCGGCGAGGCCGGCTGGCCGCTGATCCTCAAGCCCGTCGACGGCTCCGCCAGCCTCGGCGTGCTCAGGGTCGACGGCCCCGAGGACCTCGACGACGCCTGGCGGCGGGTGCGCGAGACGCTGCGCAACGGCCACCGGTACCACGAGGTGCTGCCCGTGACCGGCTATCTCGTCGAACCCTTCGCCGCCGGCGAGGAGTTCAGCGTCGAGACGTTCAGCCGCGGCGGCCGCCACGAGGTGCGGGCGGTGGTGCGCAAGCTCGTGGGCGGCGCGTTCGTCGAGACCGGCCACCTCGTGCCGGCCGACCTCGACGCCGAGCGCCACCGGGCGGTCGTCGACCGTGTCGTGGCCTTCCTCGACCATGTCGGGCTGAGCGAGGGCCCCGCCCACACCGAGGTCATCGTCGGCGAGGCGGGCGTCCACCTCGTCGAGTCGCACGCCCGGACCGGGGGCGACGAGATCCCGGCGCTGCTCACGCTGGTCACCGGGCGGGACATGGAGGCGGACATGCTCGCCCACGCCTGCGGTCTGCCGCTGCCGCCCGCGGTGCGGCCGCTGGGCGCGGCGGCCGTGAAGCGGTATCTGCTGGCCGAGCGCGCCGGCCGGGTCGCCGCCGTCGACGGCACGGCCGAGGCCGCCGCGCTGCCGGGCGTGCACAGCGTGCGGGTCTGGACGGGTCCGGGCGACACCGTGCGCCCGGCGACGGCGAGTTGGGACCGGCTCGGCGAGGTCGTCGCCGTCGGCCCCGACACCGCGGCCGCCGCGGCGGCGGCCGAGCGGGCCTGCCGGGCCATCACCCTACGGATGGAGGAACAGTGAGGCTCCTCGCGGATCTCACGCTGCCGCGCCCGGAGTTGCTCGGGGTCCAGGCGGACAATCTGACGCTCATGCGGGACGCCGTACGGGGGTCGGCGACCTGCACGGCGCTGCGCCCGCACGCGGACTCGCTGACCCACGAGGGGCTGGAGCAGGTCCCTCTCACCACCCGCGACCGGCTGGCCGAGTGGAGCCTGGCGCCCGGTGCGCCGCACCGCATCACCGAGGGCGACATCCGTCTGGTGCTGCGGTCGAGCGGTTCCTCGGGCCGGGTGCGGACGCTGCTGCACGACCGCCCCTTCAACGAGCGCGTCGAGGCCCTCGGCGCCCGCGGACTGTGCACGCAGGGCCTGGGCGACAACCCGTTCGTGCTCAACTCGCTGGCTCCGGGCGACCTGTTCGGCGGGTTCGGCTTCGCCGACGCGGTGCTCTCCCGCCGCGGCGCGGCCGTGCTCCCGGCCGGCACCTCCATGCCGGCGCCCCACCTCGCGGAACTGATCGCCGACCTCCCGGTCACCGCGATGGTCGGCCTGCCGGGCTACGTCGAGCGCCTGGTCGCCGAGATCCCCGAGGCCATGCGGCAGTTGCGCACCCTGTTCTACCTCGGGGAGCGCATGACCGGACCGGCCGCGGACCTGCTGGCCGAGGCGGGCTGCGCGGTGCGCTCCTTCGCGTACAGCACCACCGAGACCGGGCCCATCGGGTTCCAGTGCGCCCACCTGACCGGCACGGACCACCATGTGCACGAGGACCTGGTGATCGCCGAGGTCGTCGACGACGACGGCCGGCGGCTGCCCGACGGGGACGTGGGCGCGCTCGCCGTCACCGTGCTGGCCGACACCGGCGGCGCGCTGGTGCGCTATCTCGTCGGCGACCGCGCCAGTTTGCGGACCGTCGACTGCCCCTGCGGCTCGACCGCCCGGGTGCTGCGGATCGGGGCCCGCGACGACGTGTCGGCCAACCTGGACGGCACCCTCGTCACCCGCTCCATGTTCGACACCGCGCTCGGCCTGCCGCCGGACGCCCGCTACCAGGTCGCCTTCGGCTCGCGCCAGGGCCTGCTGCGGCTGACGCTGCGCGGCTCGGCCCTGGGCGCGCTGACGGGCGAGACGGCGCGCACGGCCCTCGGCCGGCACCAGACCCTGCGCAAGGTCGTCGGCTCGGCGCGCTTCGCCGGCCTCACGGTCGACGTCGAAAGCGCGCCGCGCATCACCACCCGGGCCAAGGCCCCCTTCTTCTGGGACGAAAGTGAAGAGGACTGAGATGATCACGTCTGGTGCGGCGCCCGGCGAGACCGAGGCTGCCACGGTGCTGGGTCCGC
Source organism: Streptomyces hilarionis (assembly GCF_024539675.1). Taxonomy (GTDB): domain Bacteria; phylum Actinomycetota; class Actinomycetes; order Streptomycetales; family Streptomycetaceae; genus Streptomyces; species Streptomyces hilarionis. Next base: position 34,653 of record NZ_JAHHIT010000047.1, read on the forward strand.
TGCGCGACCGGCTCGACGATCTGGACCGCCGGCTGCTCGCGCTGATCGTCGAGCGGATGGACCTCTGCCTCGACATCGCCAGACTCAAGGCCGAGCACGGGATCCCGATGATGCAGCCCTCGCGCGTCGGGCTCGTCGTCGGCCGGGCCCGCGCCCACGCGGCCGCCCACGGTCTGCCCGAGGAGTACCTCGGCGACCTGTTCGAGCGGATCGTGGCCGAGACGTGCGCCCAGGAGGACGTGCTGATGGCCGAGCTGAACGGGGCCGAGGACCGGTGAAGGTCCTCGTCGTCGACAACTTCGACTCCTTCACCCTCAACATCGCCCAGTACCTGTACGAAGTGACCGGCGTGCAGCCGCTCGTGGTCCCGAACACCACCCCCTTCGACGCGCTGCCGCTCGACGAGTGCGGCGCCGTCGTCCTGTCGCCGGGCCCCGGACGGCCCTCGCGGGCAGCCGACTTCGGCGTCTGCCGCGAGATCATCGCGCGCTGCGCACTGCCGCTGCTCGGGGTCTGCCTGGGCCATCAGGGGATAGCCGAGTTCTTCGGCGGGCGCACGGTCCACGCGCCCGCCCCCGCGCACGGCGTCGTCGACACGGTCGCCCACCTGGGCACGGGCCTTTTCGCGGGGCTGCCGCAGGACCTGCCGGTGGTGCGCTACCACTCGCTGGTCAGCACCGATCTGCCGGACACGCTCGAGCGCACGGCGTGGACGCGGGACGGGCTGGTCATGGCCGTCACGCACCGTTCCCGGCCGGTGTGGGGCGTGCAGTTCCATCCCGAGTCCGTCGAGTCGGCCGGCGGCCACGGCCTCCTCGCCAACTTCGTCGCGCTGGCCGCCCGCCACCACGCCGGGGACGACGTGCGGTCCCCGGCCTCCCCCGCGCCCGGGCCGGCGGCCGCCGAGTCCGCGTCGGTGGCGGCGTTCCGCAGGGCGGGCGGCTCGCTGCGGATGCGGCTGCAAGCCGAGCCCTTCACCACGCCTGACACGCCCGCGGACTTCTTCCACCGGCACTGCGCCGGCCGCCCGCACGCGTTCTGGCTCGACTCCGAGGGCAGCGAGCACCCCGGCTCCCGGTACTCGCTGATGGGCGCCTGGGGCGAGCCGGGCGACGTCGCCCTCGGCTACGACCTGGCCGCACGCCGCCTCACCCTGCGCGGCCCCGGCCGCACCGAGGAGGTGACGGGCGACGTCTTCGCCCTGCTGGAGGACATCGTCGACGCCGTGGAGGTCACGGCGCCCGCGGACTGGCCGCTGCCCTTCCGCGGCGGTCTGGTGGGCTGGTTCGGTTACGAGCTGAAGGCGCTCACCACGGGCGAGGAGCGGCACACCTCGCTGGAGCCCGAGGCCTGGTTCCTGCACACCCGCGCGTTCACCGTCTTCGACCACGCGCGCGGCGTCGCCCTGGACTGCCGGCTCGTCCCCGAGGACGCCGGCCCGGGCCACGGGCCCGACGGCGGCACGAGCGCGGCCGCCCCCGACCGGCTCACCGCCCCGGAGGCTCCCACGGCGGCGACGAGCGGGGCGGGCCCGGGCGGGACCGCCGCCTACACACCGGGGCCGGTGTCCGAGCGGCTGCTGGACCTGCGCGACGACCGGGCGGCCTACCTCGCGAAGATCAAGGAGAGCCAGCGCCTCATCACCGACGGCGAGAGCTACGAGATCTGCCTGACCAACCGCGCCGAACTGTCCGGCGTGGGCGCGGGACTGCCCGCCTACACGCGGATGCGCACGGTCAGCGCGGTGCCGCGCGGCGCCTATCTGCGGGCCGGTGACGTCGAGGTGCTGTGCTCCTCGCCGGAGACGTTCCTGCGGGTCGACGAGAGCCGCGTGGTGGAGTCGCGGCCCATCAAGGGCACCCGCCCTCGCGGGGCGACGCCGCAGGAGGACGCGGCGCTGCGGGAGGACCTGCGGTCCTCGCGCAAGGACCGCGCCGAGAACCTGATGATCGTCGACCTGGTCCGGCACGACCTCAACTCGGTGTGCGTCCCGGGCAGCGTCCACGTCCCGCAGGCGTTCGCGATCGAGAGCTACTCCTCCGTCCACCAGCTGGTGTCGACCGTGCGCGGGCGGCTGCGGCGGACCGAGTCGGCGCTCTCGGCGGTGCGCGCCTGCTTCCCGGGCGGCTCGATGACCGGCGCCCCGAAGAAGCGGACCATGGAGATCATCGACGAGCTGGAGGGCGAGGCCCGCGGTGTCTACTCGGGCGCCCTGGGCTGGCTGTCCTTCTCGGGCGCGCTCGACCTGAACATCGTGATCCGCACCGCGGTGGTGCGCGGGGGCACGGCGCGCTTCGGCGTCGGCGGGGCGATCACCTCGCAGTCCGACCCCGACGAGGAGTACGAGGAGACCCTGGTGAAGGCGAGCGTGCCCTACTTCGGCCTGCGCGGCTGGCAGCGGCGGGGCGAGGCGTGAGCGCCCCGGCCCCGGAGGGGGCGACGGCACTGCGGCGGATCGTGCTGCTGGGCGCGGGGGGCACGGTCGGCCGCTGGTACCGCGCCCACCTCACGGACGCCGGGGACGCGGTGGCCACCGCCGACCTGGGCGCGGACGCGGACCACCCCGGTGACGTGCGCACACCCGGCGCGGGGCTGCGCTCGGCCGTCGCCGCGGCCGACGAGGTGGTCCTCGCCCTGCCCGAGGACGTGGCCGCCGCGTGTCTGCCGTGGCTGGCCGGGTGCACCGGTCCGGGAACGGTGGTGGTGTCCACCTGCTCGGTCCAGCTGCCGTTGTTCGCGGCCGCGGCGGAGCAGGGGCTGCGCGCCCCGCTGCGCGGGGTGAACCCGATGTTCTCGCCCACCCTGCCCTCGGCGGGACAGTCCGTCGTGGTGATCGCGCCCGGGGCCGGGCGGCCGGCCGGCTCGGGCGGGGACGACGCCGGTGACGGGGGCGACGCGGGCGAGCGGACGGACGCTCATGTCCGCCGGCTGTCGGCGCGGCTGGAGGCCGGGTCCATGACGGTCTCCGTGATGGACCCGGCCGGCCACGACGCGGCGATGTCCGTGCTCCAGGCCCTGCCGCACGCGGCGGTGCTGTCGTTCGTGGACGCGCTCCTGGCCGCGCCGGTGGACGTGCCCACCCTGATGCGGATCGCCCCGCCCCCGGCCCGCACCCTGGTGGCGCTGGCCTGCCGCATCCTGGCGGCGCCGCCCGAGATCTACTGGGACATCCAGCGGGCCAACGCCCTGGGCGGCGACCGTCGCAGGGAGCTGTCGTCCTCCCTGCTGCGGCTGGACGCCCTCGTCGAGGAGGACCGGGCCGACGACTTCCGCGCCGCGCTCGCCTCGGCGACGCGGGGCCTGGGGCCGTACGCCGCCGAGGGGGCCGAGGAGTGCCGTGAGCTGTTCGAACTGATCCAGCGGCGCAGGACGCGGCAGCGGGGAGCCGAGGCCGGTCCTGCCGAGGCCGCCGACTGAGACGGCCGGCCGGTCGTGCGGGCCTGACCAGCCCGGTGTCGTAGGCGAAGATCACGGCCTGGACGCGGTCACGGGCGGCGATCTTGGCGAGGATGCGGCTGACGTGGGTCCTGACGGTGGATTCGGCGAGGTTGAGCCGTTCGCCGATCTCGATGTTGCTCCAGCCGGAGGCGACGGCGGTGAGCACTTCGCGCTCGCGCTCGGTGAGCGCGGAGAGCATCCGCTCCTGCTCGGCGCTGCGGGCGGGCAGGCGGTCGGAGAAGGCGTCGATGAGCTTGCGGGTCAGGCCGGGTGCGATGACCGCGTCCCCGGCGGCCACCGCGTGGATGCCGGCGACCAGTTCGTCGGGCAGCGCGTCCTTGAGCAGGAAGCCGCTGGCCCCGGCGCGCAGGGCGGCATACGCGTGCTCGTCGAGGTCGAAGGTGGTCAGGACCAGGACATGGGAGCGGCCGCCGGCCCGGACGCTCTGTCTCCAGGCGTACGGCCCGGTCCTCCAGAGCGGCGATGTAGGCCCGCGCGACCCGGCCGGCCGGCCCCGGTCCGACCGCCGCCATGGTGCTGACGACCAGCACGGTCACCATGGCCGGGACCCGGGTGACATACGACGTCGGCAGGTCGTGGTGCGACCAGTGGTGTTCGGGGGCGTCCGCGCCGCACCGGACGCCGACGGCCGGTCGCCGATCCTGCGGTCAGGACCGGGCCGCCGGTGCCGCGGCGCGGGCGCGGTGTTCGCGGATCTCGTCGTGGTGGTCGGCGGCCCAGCCGATCAGGGAGGTCACGATCTCGTGGAGGCCGCGCCCCAACGGGGTGAGGGCGTACTCGACGCGCGGTGGGACCTCCGCGTACGCGGTGCGGGTGATCAGACCGTCCTCCCGGAGCTGGCGGAGCGTGAGGGTGAGCATCCGCTGGGAGATCCCGGGGACCTGGCGCTGGAGGTCGGTGTAGCGCAGCGGGCCGGCCTCGACCACCGCGATGAGCAGCAGGCTCCACTTGTCGCCGACGCGGTCGAGGACCTGCCGGATGAACTCCATGTGCTCGGCGGGGATGCGGGCACAGGGCCCCACCGCCGCCGCGCCGCCCGAACTGCCGTTGACCTCCATGACGCACATTCCTCTCCGGCACGAACACCGGTGTGCCTTTTGTGTCGACTTCCATACTGGCCCATCATGGCGCTACGAACAAAACGTAGGAGTCCAGCGCAGGGCATGGGAGGCGTGTCATGAAGGTCGAGGTCCGGGCCGAGGTCACCTGTCCCTGGTGCGGACTGGGCAGCCACCGTCCGGACGGGGCCGTGGAGCGGTTCGAGCACGGCGACGAGGTGGAGGTCGTCCACCCATCCCGCCCGCTCACCCCCGGCACCGGCGGCGGCGCACCGGTCTGCGGCCCCGACGGCTGCGCCGTACCGGCCCACAGCTGACCCCCACCGGTCACTCCCCGGCCCACCCTTGATCGTTTCGAAAGGCCGAATTCCCCATGTCCTACCTGCTCGTCCTCGGCGGCACCGGCCGCACCGGCATCCACGTCCTCAACGAGGCCGCACAGCGCGGCCACCGCGTCCGGGCCCTCGTGCGCGACCCCGACGCCGCCCGGGCCCCGGCCGGCGTCGAGCTGATCCGGGGCACGCCCGCCAGCATCGACGACGTCCGCAAGGCCGCCCGGGGCACCGAGGCGGTGATCAGCACGCTCAACAACTCCCGCGCCTCCGACAACCCGTGGGCCAAGCCCGTCAGTCCGCCCATGTTCATGACCGACGCCACCCGCAACACCCTGGCCGTGATGAAGGAGGAGGGCGTCGACCGGATCGTCCTGACCTCCACGATGGGCGCCGGAGACGACTGGGCCCGGATCAACCCGGTGTTCAAGGCCCTGATCAAGGTCTCCAACATCAAGGCCGGCTTCGAAGACCACCACGGCGTCGACAAGCTCCTTCGCGCCTCCGACGTCGACTGGACCCTCGCCCGGGCCGTCGCCCTCACCGACAAGCCGATGAGCGGCCCTCCGCACGCCGCCGAGGCCGGCACCGAGAAGCCGGGGACGCGGATCAACCGCGCCGATCTCGCCCGCTTCCTCCTCGACGCGCTGGAGCAGGACACCTGGATCCGCAAGGCTCCCCTCGTCTGGAACGCACGAGGATGACCCGCCCCACGCTCGTGACCCGGAGCGGCCACGCCGCACCTGCCGGCCGACCGCCGACGTGCCCCCGCTGAACGACGCGGTGCGGGCGGCGCCTGACGGCGCCGCCCATGGACGTGGAGCCCGGCGGCGCCTCGAGCTCAGGCGTGATCCCGTGGCGAGGGAGGCATCCACGAGGTCATCGACGTGATCCGAAGGAAACGGTCTAGCCGCGGAACGCCTCCGGGCGCTGCGGGCTCGCCTGCGCCAGGGCCTCGGTGACCGCCTCGACGCCCGCCCGGAGCCCGTAGACGGGGGTGTCGGGCTGCTGGCGCCAGGAGTCGTCGATGCCGCCCGCGTCGACGGTGTCGAAGCCGAGCTGGTCGATCAGGGCGCGCACGGTGGCCTTGGCGGTCGCGTCGTCGCCGGCGACGGGCAGCGCGATCCGCTCGGGGTCGCCGGCCGGTCGCGGCCGGTCGAGCAGGTCCTGGGCGTAGGTGCCGTTGAAGGCCTTGATCACGGGGTGGCCCAGCCGGCCTTCCACCCAGCGGCTCTCGGTGAGGCCGTCGTCCTCGATGGCCGCGATCCGGCCGTCGCGCTGCTGCGGGTAGTAGTTGTTGGTGTCGATGACGACCACGCCGTCGGCCGCGCCGTCCAGGAGGCCGAACGGCAGGTCCGGCACCGCCTTCAGCGGGACCGTGACCACCACGATCTCGGCGTCGCGTGCCGCCTCCCCGACGGTCACGGGGGTGGCCCCCGTCTCCTTGGCGAGGTCCGTGAGCGTCTGCGGGCCGCGGGAGTTCGCGACGGCGACGTCGTGGCCGAGGGCGGTGAGCCGACGGGTGAGGTTGCCGCCGATGTTGCCCGCGCCGATGATGCCGATCTTCATGACAGGCCCTGCCTTCCGATGCGATCCGAGGTCGATGAGCGATCCATATCAATGCACACGCATACGTCTGGACGGCGTCAACCGCGCCCTGCGCCCGACTATTCCGGCACGGCTCGGCCCGGCTCAGCCCGGCCCGGCCCGGGTCACTTGTCGAGGTGGGCCCAGAACTCGTCGAACGACAGGACCTTGTCGCCGTCGAGGTCACGGCTCTTGATGATGACCTCGGCCACCGACTCCGTGACGTTCCAGTCGCCGCCCTGGGCCAGGGCGGTCTTGAACTCGGCCGCGGTGATGTAGCCGTCCCCGTCCGTGTCGATCCGCTGGAACTGCTTGCGCGCTTCTTCGATGTCGGCCACCGATCCGCCCCTCTTGAGATGCCTTGCGGTCATACGTGCTGTCTTGCTGTCCTACTGACGCAGGTCAGATTAACGGCCCCCCGCGGTGCGCAGCGCGGCGACCACCCGGTGGACGAACGTACGGCGGACCGGCGGCGGGCCTGCGGCGGACCGGCGAGGCGGCGACGACCGGCCGGGACGCCGAGGGCGGGGACGGGAGCCGGGCGGGCGGGCCCTAGCGGAAGACGCCCGTGTGGCCGAGCGAGTAGCGGCCGGGCTGGGGGTAGACGGCCAGACCGTGCGGTCCGCTGCCGACCTTGATGCGGGCGAGCTGGCGTCCGGTGCCGGTGTCGATGGCGTACACCTCGGAGTTGTAGCGGCCCGACAGCCACAGGACCTTGCCGTCCGCCGAGACGCCGCCCATGTCGGGGCTGCCGCCCTGCGGGAGGCGCCACGTGTCGGTGACCTCGTTCGCGGCGAAGTCGAAGACCGAAATGGTGCCCTCGCCGCGGTTCGACACGTACATCCTGCGGGAGTCGCGGCTGACGTAGAGGCCGTGGCAGCCCTTGCCGGTGTGCAGGAACGCGGGCTTGCCGAAGGTGTCGCCGTCGACGATCCACATCCCGTCGGCCTTCATGTCGGCGACGTAGAAGCGCTTCCCGTCCGGCGAGACCTTGACGTCCTGCGGCATCGCGCCCGGGAACGGCAGCCTCTGCTGGGCGACGACCTTCATCTTCGCGGTGTCGACCTTGAGCAGCTCGCCGCTGAACTCGCAGGAGACGATGAAGTACCGCCCGTCGAGCGAGAAGTCGGCGTGGTTGACGCCGTAGCAGGTGACCGGTTCGGTCCTGACCCGCTTCATGGTGTGCGGGTCGCGGAAGACGAGCTCGCGGTCGAGGGAGGCCATGACGACGGCGTACTTGCCGTCGGGCGTGAAGTAGAGGTTGTACGGGTCGTGCACCTCGACCGACCGGCCGGTCTTGCCGGTCCTCGGGTCGATGGGGGTGAGCGTGTTCCCGCGGTCGTTGTTCACCCACAGGGTCTTCAGGTCCCAGGAGGGGACGACGTGCTGCGGCTGGCGCCCGACCCGCAGGGTGTCGATCACCTGGTACGTCCGCGGGTCGATGACGGAGACGGTGTCGGACTCGGTGTTGGGCACGTAGACCCGGGAGGGGAAGTCGCGGACCACCGGGGAGAGCCGGTTCGGGCGGTCCGCGGCGTAGACGTCCTTCGGGTCCAGCACGGGCGGCATGCCGGGCAGCCCGTCGACGGCCGGCTTCTGCGCGGCCTTCTTCGCCGGGGCCGGCACCGCGGCCCTGGTGGCGCCGTCGGGGCCGCCCCTGGCCCCGGCGCCGCAGGCGGCGAGGACGGCGAGCGCCGCACCGGCGAGCAGGGCGCGTTTGACGAGGTTGGGGTGCATCAGCCGATCAGCTCCGTGGCAGTGACCGCGCGCAGGCGGCGGCGGGCGAGTTCGTCCAGCAGGACCGGGAGGGCGGCGACCGTGTCCGGGTAGCCGAAGTGCAGGCTCACGACGGATCCGTTGCGGACCCCGTCGAGGACGTTGCGGGTGACGGCGGGGGCGCCGGGCGAGGTGAAGTCGAGGGAGTCGACGTCGTAGGACAGGACGTGCGGGTACCCGGCGCGCCGGGCCAGCCGTTCGACGAGGGGGGAGGCGCGGGCGGCGCGGGAGGGGCGGAACCAGGAGCCGGCGGACCCGGTGAGCCGGCGCAGCCGATCGGCGCACCCGGTGATCTCGGCCGTCGCCTCGGCCTCGGACATCGCGTTGACGTCGAGGTGGCGCTGCGTGTGGTTGCCGAGGTCGTGGCCGCCGTCCAGGATCCGGCGGGCGATGCCGGGGTGCTCGTCGAGCCAGGTCCCGACGGCCAGCACGGTGACCCGCGCGCCATGCCGTTCGGCCGTGTCGAGCAGGGCGCGCGCGACGGCCGGATCGCCCTGGCCGTGGAAGGTGAGGGCCACACGGGGACGGTCGCGGGGACCGTGCGCGATCTGCGCGGGCTGCCCGGGGAAGGCGCGCGCCGGCGGCGGGACGCGGGGCCGGGCCGCCTTGCCGGGGGCGGTCGGCACGGGCGCGGTCGGCGTGGGGGCGCCGCGGGCGGCGCCGGCGCCGGAGGAGGTCTCCGGGGGCGAGCACGCGGCCGCGAGCGCGCCGGCGGCGACGATCCCGGCGCCCGCCCGCAGCGCGGTACGACGGTCGGAGGTGGTCATCCACCCCATTTAAGGGGCGATATCCCACAATTCGGGCCATTGACGCAGCCTGCCGCCCGACGCCTTACCGGTTCCTTGCCTGCGGTGGGCTCCCTTACCGGTCGGCGACCCGCATCTCGAACCAGGTCGTCTTGCCCCGGGGCAGCAGGTCGACGCCCCAGCGGTCGGACAGCTTGTCGACGAGGAACAGGCCCCGGCCGCTGACGTCCGTCTCCTGAACCGGCATCAGGCAGGGCAGCCCCCGGGAGGGGTCGCGGACCTCGACGCGGATCCAGCCGCGCCGTCGCCGCATCCGGAGCCCGAACATGCGGGCACCGGTGTGCCGTACGGCGTTGCCGACGAGTTCGGAGACGAGCAGGACCGCGTCCTCGGTCATCCTGGGGGTCAGTCCCCACTGGCGCAGGACGACGACCTGGGCGAGCCGGCGGGCCGTGGCGGCGGACTCGGGGCGGGACGGCAGCAGGACCTCGCCCTCCGTGGGGTTCCCGAACAACTCCAGCGCCTTGAGCGCCCGTTCGTCCTCGACCGCAGGCGACCAGCGCGCCGCGGTCGCACGGCTGTGTCCCCGCGGCTGTCCGATGCCCTCCAGCCCCGCCATGCCCCCATCATGGCCGCCCGCCGAGCCCGTCGGGGCGGTTCCGCCGGAATACGCCCCCCGTGCGCGGGCCCTTCCCGGACGGCGTTCGGCATATGCCGCAGGCAGCACGGCCGCCGCGAGGTCCCCGCCCACCTGCGAGGACGGCCCGCCCGGGGGCGATCGACGCTCGCCCCCGGAAAGGCGGCCTTAAGGCCGTCTTAAGGTTCCGATAAACCGCCCCATCGGGGGACCCGGATGAGACGCCTCGTCAATTGCAAGCGGTTCCGGCGTCCCGGAAGGAGACGCTGATCACAGGAACTTGGCCTTGCCCGGCCCCTCCTCGACGAAGCTGCGCATGCCGGTCTCGCGGTCGGCGGTCGCGAACAGACCCGCGAACCAGTTGCGTTCGACCGTCAGCCCCGTCTCGATGTCGGTCTCCAGACCGGTGTCGATCGACTCCTTGGCGGCACGCAGCGCGATCGCCGGACCCCGCGCCAGCCTGGCGGCCCAGGCGTGCGCCTCGGTGTACACGTCGGCGGCCGGGACGACGCGGTCCACCAGGCCGAGGGCCAGCGCCTCGTCGGCCTTCACCATGCGGCCCGTGAAGATGAGGTCCTTGGCCTTCGAGGGGCCGATCAGCCGGGAGAGGCGCTGGGTGCCGCCGGCGCCGGGGATCAGCCCGAGCTGGATCTCCGGCTGGCCCAGCTTCGCGTTGTCCCCGGCGATCCGGAAGTCCGCGCACAGGGCGAGCTCGCAGCCGCCGCCCAGCGCGTACCCGGTGACGGCCGCCACGACGGGCTTGGGGATGCGGGCCACGGCTGTGAAGGAGTCCTGGAGGGCGCGGGCGCGCAACACCATCGCGGTGTGGTCCATCGCCTGCATCTCCTTGATGTCCGCGCCCGCCGCGAACACCTTCTCGCCGCCGTAGAGGACGACCGCGCGCACGTCGTCACGCCGGCCGGCCTCCTCGGCGAGCTCCTTGAGACGGTCCTGGGTGGCCACGTCCAGCGCGTTCATGGGCGGACGTTCGAGGCGCAGTGTGCCGACGCCGTCGGCGACTTCGAGATTCACGGTCATGCCAGCAGGTTAACCACCATTAACGACGACGGACCCGGTGCCGTGGGTCACAGCACCGGGTCCGTCGGTCGGGGCGTGCGCCCCGCGGCGTGCGCCGCCCTACTTCTTCCACTCCGCCCAGGGGATGTTCCAGCCGTTGAGGCCGTTGGCCGGGTCGACCGTCGGGTCGGTGGAGTTCTTCACGACCACCACGTCGCCGACGATCGAGTGGTTGAAGAACCACGCGGCCGCGACGGAGCTGTCGTAGCCGCCGCGCACGTCGCGCAGGCCGATGCACCCGTGGCTGGCGTTGTAGTTGCCGAAGGCGTCGCCGCCCCAGTAGTTGCCGTGCACGAAGGTGCCGGAGTTGGTCAGGCGCACGGCGTGCGGGACGTCCTTGATGTCGTACTCGCCGTCGTAGCCGACCGTGTCGCCGTTCATCCTGGTCACGGTGAACTTCTCGCTCATCACCATCTGGCCGTTCCAGGTGGCGTAGCCGGGCTTGCCGGTGGTGACCGGGATGGTCCGGACGACCTTGCCCTCCTGGGTGACCTTCATCGTGTGCTTCTTGGCGTCCACCACGGACACCTGGTTGCGGCCGACGGTGAAGGACACGGTCTTGGACTGCTTGCCGTAGACGCCCTTGCGGCCCTCGACGCCGTCCAGGTTCATCTCGACCGTCACCTTGGTGCCGGCCTTCCAGTACTTCTCCGGGCGGAAGTCGAGGCGGTCGTTGCCGAACCAGTGGCCCTCGACCTCGACGGCCGGCACGGTGGTGATCCTGATGGCCTTCTCGACGTCGTCCGGCTTGGTGATGCCGCGCGTGAAGTTCACCGAGAACGGCATGCCGACGCCGACCGTCGAGCCGTCCTCCGGCGTGAAGTTGCCGATGAAGGTGTTCTGCGGGCTCAGGGTCGTGAAGGACGAGTCCTCGGCGGCCGTGCGGCCCTCGGAGTCCTTGGCGACCGCGTGGACCTGGTAGGCGGTGGACGCGGCCAGGTGGGTGGCGGGCGTCCAGCCGGCGCCGTCGGCCGAGATCACGCCGTCGATCTTCTTGCCCTTGGTGTCCTTGACGGTCACCTCGGTGAGCTTGCCCTTGGCCGCGGTCACCTTCAGCGCGCCGCTGGTGTCGACGCCCTTGGCGCCGGTCTTCGGGGCGATGGTGACGACCGCCTCCGACTGCTTGCTCTGCGCGGCGGCCGTCGCGCCCTTGTCGCCGCCGGCCTTCCCGTCGGAGCCGGAGCCGGAGCCGTCGCCACCGCCGCCGCACGCCGTCACGGCGAGCAGCATCCCGCCGGCGATCAGCGCCAGCCGCCTGTCGCGGCCGCGTGAGCGCCCCCCAACCGACGCCCCCGGTATCGGTCGCACGTTCAAAGTCGTTCTCCCCACTCCCCCGGGCCCTCCCCGGGCCGCACAGCGACGCGTCCCCCGCGTTCGCCGCATATTAACCACATGGTCAGCGGCCTGGACGGGCCGAAAATGTCACCGTTCAGTCCCAACTTGGACCATGGGACGGCGGGGAAGGTTGCCCCCGGAGGGCGGGGACTTCTCGCGGGTCACTCCGCGGGCGCGGCCGTCCACTCCTTCCAGGTCATGTTCCAGCCGCCCAGACCGTTGTCGGGGGCCACCTGCTTGTCCTTGCTGTGCACGACCTCGATGACGTCCCCGACGAGGCTGCGGTCGAAGAACCATCCCGCGGGCGTGTCCGAGGCGCCGCCCCTGACGTCCCTCAGGCCGACGCAGCCGTGACTGACGTTGGCGCGGCCGAAGACGTCGTCCGCCCAGTAGTTGCCGTGCAGGAAGGTGCCGGAACTGGTCAGGCGCATGGCGTGCGGCACGTCCGGGATGTCGTACTCGCCCTTGCCGTCGGCCTTCCTGAAGCCGACCGTGGCGCCGTTCATGCGGGTCAGCTCGAGCATCTCGCTCACCACCATCTTGCCGTTGTAGGTGGTGTTCTTCGGGGACCCGGCCGTGATCGGCACGGTGGCGAGCAGGTCCCCGTCGCGCCGCACCTGCATCGTGTGCCGCGCCGCGTCGACCAGCGAGACCTGGCTGCGGCCCACGGTGAACGAGAACGTCTTGTGCTGAAGCCCGTAGACCCCGGGCGCCGCCTCGACGTCGCGCAGCCCCAGCGCCACGGTGACCCGGGTGCCGGGCTTCCAGTACTCCTCGGGACGGAAGTCGAGGCGGGAGCGGCCGAACCAGTGGGGCCGGACCTCCACCGCCGGCTGCGCCGTGACCCGGACGGCGCGCTCGACGGCCGCCCGGTCCTCGATCTCCCGGTTGAACTCCAGCGAGACGATCATCCCGGTGCCGACCGTCGAGCGGTCCTCGGGCGTGACGTAGCCGATGAAGCGCTTCTCGGGGACGAACGTGGTGAACGTGGTGTGGCGCGCCGAACGGTCGCCGTCGCCGTCCAGGGCCACCACGTCCACCGTGTAGCGGGCGGCGAGACCGAGCCGGTCGTCGTCCGGCCGCCAGCTCGTCCCGTCCGCGGCGATCCGGCCCCTCACCTCCGTCTGCTCGGCGTCCTGCGATCTGACGACCTTCACCGACTCCAGCCGTCCGTCGGGCACCCGCACCCGCAGACGCTCCCCGGGGCGCACGCCCCTGGCCCCGTCCTGCGGGGCCACGCGGATGACGTCCTCGGGGGCCCGCGGTTTGCCGAGCATCCGGTCGAGTCCGCTGCGGCTGTCGCCGCCGGTGCAGCCGGCGGCCCCGGCCAGTAGTCCTGCCCATGTCAGTACGGCGGCCAGTGCGACCCCCGCGCGCCGTGCGCGCCCATGTACGTGCCTCACGGCGTGCCCAACGACCGGGCACGCCTCGGGGAAACGTGAGTGCGAGGGCCGCTCTGGGCAGGAATGGGGGGAGGACGACACGACGGGGAGCCGCGGCCGGGACACCGCGCGCTCCTCACCCACGTCGTCCCACGAGCCGCGGGAGGCTGAACGGTGTCCAGCGCAGCCGAGCAGGAGGCGGTGGCGGCCCAGCGCGCCACGCCGGCCACCGTCGTGAACGGTGCGCCGCGCAAGGTGCCGGGCCCACCCGTGTGGCCGGGTGCGCCGACGCCCCTGGGCGCCCGGTTCAGGGTCGGCCCCGACGGGGTCGCGGGCACCAACTTCGCCCTGTGGGCGGGCGGGGCGGAGGCGGTCGACCTGTGTCTGTTCGACGAGGCCGGGCGCGAGACCCGAGCCCGGCTCGGCGAGCTCACCCACGAGATCTGGCACGGTTTCCTGCCCGGGATCATGCCGGGCCAGCGGTACGGCTACCGGGTGCACGGCCGCTGGGACCCGTGGACCGGCGGCCGCTGGAACCCGGCCAAGCTGCTGCTCGACCCGTACGCCCGCGCGGTCGACGGCGAGTTCACGCTGCCCCCGGAGGTCTACGGGCACGTCCGCGACTGGCCCCAGCAGCAGGTCGCCGACACCGTGCGCGACGAGCGGGACTCGGCGCCGCACGTCCCCAAGGGCGTCGTCGTCCACGACGACGACGACTGGGCCGACGACCGCCGCCCGAAGACCCCGTGGGCGGACTCGGTGATCTACGAGCTGCACGTGCGCGGCTTCACCCGACGGCACCCGGGGATCCCCGAGGAGCTGCGCGGCACCTACGCCGGGCTCGCCCACCCGGCGGCCGTCGACCACCTGGTGCGGCTCGGCGTGACGGCGGTGGAGCTGCTGCCCGTCCACCAGTTCGCGCACGAGGACCACCTGCTGCGCCGCGGCCTGAAGAACTACTGGGGCTACAACTCGATCGGCTACTTCGCCCCGCACGCCGCCTACTCGGCGTCCGGGACGACGGGGCAGCAGGTCGGCGAGTTCAAGCGGATGGTGCGCGCGCTGCACGCCGCCGGGATCGAGGTGATCCTCGACGTCGTCTACAACCACACGGCCGAGGCCGGCGAGCTCGGCCCGACCCTGTCCCTCAAGGGCGTCGACAACCGCGGCTACTACCGGCTCCAGCCCGACGCCCGGCGCTACGCCGACTACACCGGCTGCGGGAACACGCTGCACGTGGTCCAGCCGCACGTGCTGCGTCTGATCACCGACTCGCTGCGCTACTGGGTGACCGAGATGGGCGTCGACGGCTTCCGCTTCGACCTCGCGGCGGCGCTGGCCCGCTCCATGCACGACGTCGACATGCTGTCGCCGTTCCTGGCGGTGATCGCCCAGGACCCGGTGCTGCGCCGGGTGAAGCTCATCGCGGAACCGTGGGACGTGGGCTCGGGCGGCTACCAGGTGGGCGCGTTCCCCCCACTGTGGACGGAGTGGAACGACCGCTACCGCGACACCGTGCGCGACTTCTGGCGGCACGCGCTGCCCGACGTGCGGGAGATGGGCTACCGGCTGTCGGGGTCGAGCGACCTGTACGCCTGGGGCGGCAGGCGGCCGTACGCCTCGGTCAACTTCGTGACCGCGCACGACGGCTTCACCCTGCGCGACCTGGTGTCCTACGAACACAAGCACAACGAGGCCAACGGCGAGGGCAACCGGGACGGCACGGACGACAACCGCGCCTGGAACGGCGGCGCCGAGGGCGAGACGGACGACGAGCGCGTACGGGCCCTGCGGCGGCGGCAGTTGCGCAACCTGCTCACGACGCTGCTGCTGTCCACGGGCGTGCCGATGCTGGTCGCGGGCGACGAGCTGGGGCGCACCCAGCGGGGCAACAACAACGCCTACTGCCAGGACAACGAGATCAGCTGGCTCGACTGGGGGCTGCTGGAGGATCCGGGCTGGCGGGCGTTGTGCGACCTCACCTCACGGCTGATCGCGCTGCGTCACCGCCACCCGGTGCTGCGCCGCCGCGCCTTCTTCTCCGGCCGGGCGCACTCCGCGGACGGGCTGCGCGACCTCGCGTGGTTCACCCGGCGGGGCGCGGAGATGACGGAGGGGGACTGGTACGCGCCCGCCGCGACCCTGGGGATGTACCTGTCGGGGCGGGACATCCCCGGCCGGGACGAGAGGGGCGTCCCGATCGCCGACGACAGCTTCCTCGCCGTCCTGCACGCCGGGGACCGGCCGGTGGACTTCGTCCTGCCGGGACCGCCGTGGGCCGAGCGCTACGAGGTGGTCGTCGACACCTCGCGCGAGGAACAGGGCGAGGCGCCGGGGGTGGCGCTGCCGGCGGGGACGGCGGTGACGGTGCCGGGGCGGGCGGTGCTGCTGCTGCGGGTGGTGGGCTGAGGCGCACGGGCGGCGGGCCGGGGCGACGGGCGCGCCCGGGCGCTCCCGCTCACTCCGAGGACCGCCCCAGGATCCCCCGCTCGTAGGCCGCCGCGACGGCCGCCGCGCGGTCGTTCACGCCCAGCTTGGCGTACAGATGCGTGAGATGGGTCTTCACGGTCGCCTCGCTGATGAAGAGCTCGCGGGCGATCTCGCGGTTGGAGGTGCCCCGGGCCACCAGGGCGAGGACCTCGCGCTCGCGCGCGGAGAGAGGCTCGGCGGCCGGCGTCCGGGGCGCGCGCACCGCGGTGACCAGGCGGGTGGCCACGGCGGGGGACAGCACGGTACGGCCCTGCGCCGCCGCGCGGACCGCCGTGAACAGCTCGTCGCGCGGGGCGTCCTTGAGGAGATAGCCCGTCGCGCCCGCCTCGATCGCCGGGAGCGTGTCGGAGTCGGTGTCGTACGTGGTCAGGACGAGGATCTTCGCGCGTGCCCGACGGCGGGTCAGCTCTCGGATGGCGTCCACCCCCGTGCCGCCCGGCATCCTCAGGTCCATCAGGATCACGTCCGGGTCGGCCGTCGCGGCGGCCGTCAGCGCCTCGACGCCGTTGGCAGCCTCGCCCACGACCCGGAAACCGGGGGCCGACTCGAACATGCCGCGCAGGCCGTCCCGCACGACGGGATGGTCGTCCACGATCAGCAGCGTGATCAGGGGTTCGTCACTCATGGCGGATCAACGGTACGCGAGCCGACAGCGCCGTGCCCTGGCCCGGGGCGGATTCCACGGTCAGGGCGCCCGCGACGCGTTCGGCGCGCGCCCGCATGCCGTCGAGGCCGAAGCCACCGCCGCGGGTGCGCGGGCGCACCGCCCGCGGGTCGAAGCCCCGGCCGTCGTCGCGGATGTCGAGGATGACCTCGTCCCCCAGGAAGGAGAGGGTGACGCCGACGCGGGAGGCACGGGCGTGCCGGGCCGCGTTCGACAGGGCCTCCTGGGCGAGGCGCAGCAGCGTCGCGGCCACTTCGTCGTGGAGCTGCTCCGCGGTGCCGGTCACCGTGAACCCGGCCCGCACGCCGGTGCGTTCGCCCCACTCGGCGACCGTCTTCTCCAGCGCCTCGGGCAGTCCGTCGTGCTCCAGGGCCACCGGGGCCAGGTTGTGCACGGAGCGGCGGGCCTCGCCCAGGCTGTGCCGGGCGAGACCGGCGGCGCGTTCGAGGTGGGCGCGGGCCGCGTCGAGGTCGGGGGCGTTGGCGACGACCTGGAGCTGGGCGATGATGCCCGTCAGCCCCTGGGCGATGGTGTCGTGGATCTCGGCGGCGAGCCGGCGGCGTTCGTCGGCGACCCCGGCCTCCCGCGCCTGGAGCAGGAGTTGGGCGTGCAGGGCGGCGTTCTCGTCGAGGGCCTGCTGCAACGCCGTGTTGGTGCGCTCGAGTTCGGCGATGGTCGCGGTGCGCTCGCGGGTGCGCTGCGCCTCCTGGCCGATGATGTGGGCGATCACCAGTTGGAGGCCGGAGTTGGCGGCCAGGAGCGCGGAGAAGAGGATCCACTGGACCGGGCCGTGCAACGGCAGCCCGCCGGCCTGCGCGCCGGCCACGGTGACCGCGCTCGCCAGCAGCCCGAGCCGCTGGAACCTGCCGGGGAGCAGCTCGTCGGCGTCCATGTAGCCGGTGGCGGCGTAGAACGCGAAGAACGGGTCGATCCACGTGAGGGCGAAGGCGAGCGCCCAGCGGACGACGTAGTAGACCGTCCCCGTGCGCGAGGGGGTCCGGCCGCGGTCGGGCAGCCGGGACCTGACGCCCTGCCACGCCGCCTGGAGGGCGACGCCGGCGCCGACCAGGTCCCAGGCGGCGTACCACTGGATGGAGCGGTCGATCCCGGGGGCGGAGGCGACCGCGAGGACGACGCCGGCGCCGAGCAGCCCGTAGGGCCCCCAGGTGTGCAGTTGTTCCCAGCGCCGTTCGATCTGCCGGTCCGCCGCGGTCATCTCACCAGTCTGCACGGCGCCGCGCCTATTCCCAGCGGAACCAGCGCGAGGCGGCGCCCGTCAGCAGCAGGATCCACAGCGCGAGCACGCCCAGGTGGCTCCAGCCGGGCCAGTGGCCGGCGGCCGCCTCGTCCAGGGCCTGCGCGGCCGCCCCGAAGGGGGTCCAGCCCACGACGCGGGCGAGGAGGTGCGGCATGGTCTGCACCGGGGCCCACACCCCGGCGCAGAACATCGACGGGAAGAACACCGCGGAGCCGATCGCGCCCGCGATCTTCGTCGTACGGGACAGCGCCGAGACCACCGACCCGAGCGCGAGCGCGACCAGGACGGCCCCCAGCAGGGCGAGGGCGTACCCGGCGGGCTGCTCGGGCAGGCGCACGTCGAAGCCGAGCCGGCCGACCGCGAGGACCAGCAGCGCCGACGCCAGGGACGCCCCGCCGTACACCAGCATCTGCGCGGACAGCAGGGCGCGGGGCCGGACCGGGGTGAGGGCCATCCGGCGCAGGATGCCGCGCTCGCGGTACCCGGTCAGGGTCTGCGGCATCGACTGGAGGCCGCCGACGATCAGCCCGAGCAGCACGGCCACCGGGACGTAGACGTCGACGGTGCGCAGCCCGCCGAGGTCGTCGCTGGGCTGCCGGAAGGACGGGACGGAGCCGAGGATCACCAGCAGCAGGCTCGGGAACAGCAGGATCCAGAAGAGGGCGCCGGGCTCGCGCCGGAACAGGCCGGCCTCGGTCCGCAGGACGGCGGTGCTCATGACGCGGTCTCCTTCGTGAGGTCGAGGAACGCCTCGTCGAGCGTGGCGTCCACGACGCGCAGCTGGTGGGCGGTGACGCGGTGGCGGGCGAGGAGCGTGATGACGGCGTTGACGGTGGCGTCGGTGCCCGCCAGGGTGACGCGGCCCTCCTTGTGCTCGACCGAGGCCAGCTCGGGCAGGGCGTCCAGGTCGCGGTCGTCCAGCGGGGCGGAGGGGGTGAAGCTGATGACCGTGGCGCCCGCCGAGCGCCGGATCAGGCCCGCGGGGGTGTCGAGGGCGGCCACCCGGCCCCGGTCGAGCACCGCGACGCGGTCGCAGAGCCGCTGGGCCTCCTCCATGAAGTGGGTGACGAGCAGGACGGTGACCCCGCCGGCCCGCACGTCCTCGATGAGCTCCCAGGTGTCGCGGCGGGCCCGCGGGTCGAGGCCGGTGGTCAGCTCGTCCAGGACGACGATCCGCGGGTCGCCGATCAGCGCGAGCGCGATGAACAGGCGCTGCTTCTGGCCTCCGGACAACCGCGCGAACCGGGTGGTGAGCTTCGCGGCCAGACCGAGGCGTTCGGCGAGCGGGGCCCAGTCGAGCGGCCGGGGGTGGAAGGAGGCGTACAGCTCCAGCGCCTCGCGGACGGTGAGCTTCGGCTGGAGTTCGCTCTGCTGGAGCTGGGCGCCGAGCACCCGGGCGACCTTCTCGTGGTCGGCGACCGGGTCCAGCCCGGCGACCCGCACCCGGCCCGCGTCGGGCGCCCGCAGACCCTCGACGCACTCGACGGTGGTGGTCTTGCCGGCGCCGTTCGGGCCGAGGATCCCGAAGATCTCGCCCTCCTCCACGGCGAGGGTGACGCCGTCGACGACCGCTCGGCCGTCGTACGTCTTGCGCAGGTCGGTGACTTCGATGACGGACATGGCTCCAGCGTCGCGGCCGGGGCGGCGCGCGCGCATCGGCCGGCTCGCTCGAACGGGCATCGGCCGATCGGTGGATGCGCCGCTACGACCCGGCGGACCCGCAGGTCGTAGGACCTGCGGACGAGCCCGGCCGGGCCGAAACTCGGTGGGCGATGTCAGTGCCGGTCCGTAGGCTCGCAGTGATGGCCCCCACACGTGCAACCACCGCCCCCGACCGCTCCGCCGTACGGTCCCTGCTGCGTCTGTGGCCGTATGTCCGGCCCGTACGGGCCCGGCTGTTCACGGCCGCCCTCGTCGCCGTGCTGGCCTCCTGCACGGGGCTGGTGATCCCGCTGGTCCTGAAGTGGATGGTGGACGGTCCGGTGGCGGACCGGGACACCTCGGGGGTCTGGCTGGGCGCGCTCGTCCTGCTGCTGCTCGGCCTCGCGGAGGCGCTGCTGTTCGGGATGCGGCGCTGGCTGGTGGCGCGTCCGCTGGCGCACGTGGAGGCGGAGATGCGGGCGCGGCTGTACGGGCGGCTGCAACGGCTGCCGGTGGCGTTCCACGACCGGTGGGCGTCGGGCCAGCTGCTCTCGCGGGCGACGGCCGATCTGGGCCTGATCCGCATGTTCCTCGCCTTCCCTTTGACGTTCCTGCTGGTCAACACGGTGACGATCGTCTTCGGCGTCGTCGTCATGCTGGTGCAGGACGCGACGCTCGGGCTGGTCATCCTCGGCCCGGCCGTCCCCGTCGTCGTGATGTGCGTGTACTTCGAGCACCGGTACGCGGTGGTGGCCCGACGCGCGCAGGACCAGGTCGGGGATCTGACGACGGTGGTCGAGGAGAGCGTCCTCGGCATCCGGATCATCAAGGGCTTCGGCCGGCACCGCACGCAGGCGCGCGCCTTCCGGGAGCTGTCCTCGACGCTGCGCGGCACGGAGCTGAGCAAGGCCCGGCTGCTGGCCACGATCTGGGCCGTCATCGTGACGCTGCCCGAACTGGCCATCGGCGCCGCGCTGGTGCTGGGGGCGGTCCAGGTCGCGGACGGGGACCTGTCCGCGGGCACCCTGGTCGCCTTCCTGTCCACCGCGCTCGCGCTGCGCTGGCCCGTCGACTCCATCGGGTTCCTGCTCGCGATGAGCCAGGAGGCGGCGACGGCGACCGAGCGGTACTTCGAGGTGATGGACGAGGAGCCCGAACAGGACTCCGCGGTGCGCTCGGAGCGGGCGCCGGACACCGGACTGCGGTTCGACGGTGTCGTCTTCCGCTACCCGGACGCCGAACCCGGTGCGCGGCCCGTCCTCGACGGGGTCGACCTGCACGTCCGCCCTGGCGAGTCGATGGCCCTGGTCGGGGCCACCGGCAGCGGCAAGACCACCCTGACGGCCCTCGTCCCCCGGCTGCACGAGGTGACGGCCGGACGCATCACCCTCGACGGCGAGGACGTCGCCACGCTGCCCCGCGAGGAGCTGCGCGCGCGGGTCGCCGTCGCGTTCGAGGAGCCCACCCTGTTCTCGGCGAGCGTCGGGGAGAACGTCCTGATGGGCGCCGACGACCGGGCGGGCGCCGACGAGCTGGAGCGGGCGCTGGCCGTGGCGCAGGCCGCGTTCGTGCACGCGCTGCCGCAGGGCGCCGACACCCAGGTCGGCGAGCAGGGGCTCAGCCTGTCCGGCGGGCAGCGGCAGCGGCTCGCCCTGGCCAGAGCCGTGGTCGGCCGCCCCCGGTTCCTCGTCCTCGACGACCCGCTCTCCGCGCTGGACGTGCACACCGAGGCCGCCGTGGAGGCCGCGCTGCGGCAGGTCCTCGCCGACACCACCGCGCTGATCGTCGCCCACCGCCCGTCCACCGTGCTCCTCGCCGACCGGGTGGCCCTGTTGTCCGGGGGCCGGATCGTCGCGGTGGGCACCCATCACGAACTGCTGCGCGACCACCCCGAGTACGCCCACCTCATGTCCGGAACCGGCCGCCAGGAGGACGACCGATGACCGCCCCCGCCCCCTCGTCCCCCACGACCGACGGCGGACCGGGACGACCGCGTCCGAAGAGCGCGCGGGACCCCTTCGACCGGGACGTCCTGCCCACCCCGCCCGGCGCCACCCGCGTGCTGCTGCGCTCCCTGCTCGCCCCCCTGCGGGCGCGCGTCGCCCTCACCACGCTGGTGCTGCTGCTCCAGCAGGCGGCCGTGCAGGCGGGCCCGCTGCTGGTGGCGTACGCCATCGACCGGGCCGTGCCCGCCTGGCGGTCGGACGACCACGGGCCGCTGGTCGCGGTGGGCGTCGGCTACCTGCTGTGCGCGCTGGCCTCCGGCGGGTTGCAGTACGCGTTCCTGATCGTCTCCGCCCGGATCAGCCAGGACGTGCTGCTCGACCTGCGCGGCCGGATCTTCCGGCACGCCCAGGCGCTGAGCCTGGACTTCCACGAGCGCTACACCTCGGGCCGGCTGATCTCCCGCTCCACCAGCGATGTGGAGGCCCTGCGCGAGCTGCTCAACGAGGGCCTTCAGGAACTCGTCTCGGTGGTGCTGTCCTTCCTGTTCATCTCCGCGATGCTGCTCTGGCTGGACCTGGGCCTGGGCGCCGTCGCCGTCGCGTCGTTCGTGCCGCTGTACCAGCTGGTGCGGGTCTACCAGCGGCGCGCGGGCCGGGTGTTCACGGCCCGCTCCACCGCGATCGCGGCCGTGATCGTCAAGTTCGTGGAGACCATGAACGGGATCCGGCCGGTGCGCGCCTTCCGCCGCGAGGCGGTCAACGAGGCCGCGTTCCAGGTCCTGAACCGCCGGCACGAGCGCAGGAACGGCGACGCGCTGCTGGAGATGGCCCGGTACGTGGTGGGCTCGCGGCTGGTCGCCAACACCGCGGTCGCCCTGATCGTGCTGTGGGGCGCCACCCGGGTCGCAGACGGCTCGCTGGAACTGGGCGTGCTCGCGGCGTCGGTGCTGTATCTGCGGCGGCTGTACGACCCGATCGACCGGCTCGGCATGTTCCTGAACTCCTACCAGTCGGCCGCCGCCTCGCTGGAGAAGATCGCGGGCCTGCTCGCGCAGACGCCGTCGGTGCCGGAGCCGTCGGCGCCGAGGGAACTGCCCGCGCCCCGGGGCGGTCTGCCCGGCCGCGAGGTCGTCTTCGACGGGGTGTCCTTCGGCTACCGCACGGGCGGCGAGGTGCTGCCCCGCTTCGACCTGGTCCTGCCCGCCGGGCAGACGGTCGCGGTGGTGGGCTCCACCGGCGCGGGCAAGTCCACGCTGGCCAAGCTGCTCGCACGTTTCTACGACCCCTCGCGGGGCCGGGTGCTGCTGGACGGCGTCGACCTGCGCGAGCTGCCCGTGCCCGAACTGCGGCGCGGGGTGGTGATGGTGACGCAGGAGGCGTTCCTGTTCTCGGGCACGGTCGCCGACAACATCGCCATCGGGCGGCCGGACGCCTCCCGGGAGGACATCGAGCGGGCGGCGAAGGCGATCGGCGCGCACGAGTTCATCAGCGCTCTTCCGGACGGCTACGACACCGACGTCCGCAAACGCGGCGGCCGCATCTCCGCCGGGCAGCGGCAACTCGTGGCGTTCGCACGGGCGTTGCTGGCCGATCCGGCGGTGCTGATCCTCGACGAGGCGACCAGCTCGCTCGACGTGCCGGGCGAGCGCGCCGTGCAGTCGGCGATGGCGACGGTGCTGAACGGGCGCACGGCGGTGGTCATCGCGCACCGGCTGTCGACGGTGGAGATCGCCGACCGGGTGCTCGTGATGGAGCACGGCCGGATCGTCGAGGACGGCACGCCGGCCGAACTCGTCGCCGGCCACGGCCGGTTCGCCGACCTGCACCGCGCCTGGCGCGACAGCCTCGTCTGACCCGACCGGCGGGAGCGGCCCGACCGGCGAGACGGTCCGGCCGTCCGGCAGGACCCGACAGCCCGAACCCCGGGGGACTGTGTGATCGACGCGTACGAGGATCCCGGCAGGCCGGACACCCGCGGCGGCTGGGCGTATCTCGCCTGGCTGGTGCGCTGCCAGCCCTGGCGGTCGGCGGCCGGCGCGGTGCTGGCGAGCGTGTGGATGGTGCTGATGGCGGTGGCGCCCTACCTGCTGGCGAAGGCGGTGGACGACGGGCTGGAACCCGGTGACGACGCGGCGCTGGCCGGCTGGACGGCGGTCCTGTTCGCCGTGGGCGCGGTCAACGCCTGGGTGAGCATCATGCGCCACCGCACGATGACCCGGGTGCGCATGGACGCCTACTTCCGCACCATCAAGGTCGTGGTCGGACACGCGGCGCGCCTCGGCGCCACGCTCGCGCGCGGGGTGGGCAGCGGCGAGGTCGTCACCATCGGCGTCGGCGACGTGCAGACCATCGCGAACGCGTTGACGGTGATCGGGCCCGGCGTGGGCTCGGTCGTGGTGTACGTGTTCGTGGCCGGGCTGTTGCTGTCGGTGTCGCCGCTGCTGGCGGGGGTCGTGCTGCTGGGGATGCCGGTGGTCGCCCTGCTGGTGGGCCCGCTGATGGCGCGACTTCAGGGGGCGGAGGCCGAGTACCGCGAGCGGCAGGGCGTGCTCACCGCGCGCATCGGTGATCTGGCGGGGGGCCTGCGCGTCCTCAACGGCCTGGGCGGCAAGGGGCTGTTCGCGGACGCCTTCGGCCGTGACTCGCAGCGGCTGCGGGAGCAGGGCTACCGGGTCGGAGCGGTCACCAGCTGGATGCAGGCGCTCGGGGTGGGGCTGCCGACGCTGTTCCTCGCCGTGGTGACGTGGCTCGCGGCCCGGCTCGCGGCCCGGGGCGAGCTGACGGTGGGCGAGCTGGTGTCGGTGTACGGCTATGTCGCCGTCCTGGTCGGGCCGGTGGCGTTCCTCGTCGACATGGGCTACCAGCTCAGCCGGGGCGTGGTGGCCGCCCGACGGGTCGTCGGGCTGCTGCGCGTGCAGCCGGAGCCGGACACCGGCGCCGCCGAGCCGCCCGCCGGGCCGTCGGTCCTGCACGACCCCGCGTCGGGCGTGCGGGTGGCGCCGGGCAGGCTGACCGCGCTGGTCGGCGCGCGGCACGCGGAGACGGCCGCCCTGGTGGACCGGCTCGGCCGCTACGGTCCCACCGACGTCACCTGGGGCGCGGTGCGTCTGGACGCGCTGCCGCTGGACCGGGTCAGGGCAGCGATCCTGGTGGCCGACAACGAGGCCGACCTGTTCGCGGGGAGCCTGCGCGAGGTGGTGGCCGGGCGGCGTGAGCCCGGTGCGGCGGAAATCGCCCGAGCCGTGCGGGCGGCCGCGGCCGACGACATCGTGCAGGGCCTGCCGGCGGGGCTCGACTCGCCGGTGACCGCGCAGGGCCGCAGCCTCTCCGGAGGCCAGCGCCAGCGCGTCCGCCTGGTGCGGGCGCTGCTCGCCGATCCGGAGGTGCTGCTGGCCGTCGAGCCGACGTCCGCGCTCGACGCGCACACGGAGGCGGTCGTCGCGCGGCGGCTGCGGGCGGCTCGGGAGGGACGCACCACGGTGGTGACCACCACTTCCCCGCTGCTCCTGGACCAGGCCGAGACGGTGCACTACCTGGTCGACGGCAAGGTGGCGGCGACCGGCCGCCACGGCGACCTGCTGCGGAACGAGCCCGGCTACCGCGCGCTGGTGGCGCGGGACGCCGACGACGAGACGGACGAAGGCGGCGGGGGCGGTCGCGGCGACGAGAGCGTGGTGGACGCCGGGCACGGCGTGAGCGTGGACGACGTCCGGGCGCCCGCGGACGGCCGCGGACCCGAGGGCGGGAATCCGGACGACATCGACGCCGAGGAGGCCCTGCGATGACCGCGCCGACCGGGATCACGGCGGCGGCCGACGCGGGGCCGGGGCGGCTGCCGGTCGCCGGGCGGGCCGACGTGCGGCGGGCCGCGGTGCGCCTCGTGCGCGCCGACGCGCGGGCGTTCGCCGCCGCGCTCGCGCTGAACGTCGCGGCCGCCGGAACCGGTCTGGTCGGCCCGTGGCTGCTGGGCCGCATCATCGACGAGGTGCGGGCCGGACACGGGACCGGCGTCGTGGACCGGCTGTCGGCGGTCATCGTCGTCTGCGCGCTGGCCCAGCTGCTGCTGGCACGCTGGGCCCGGTACGCCGGACACCGCTTCGGCGAGCGCACCCTCGCCCGGGTCCGGGAGGAGTTCGTCGGCCGGGCGCTGGCGCTGCCCGCGTCGGCGGTCGAGCGGGCCGGCGCCGGGGACCTGACCACACGCGGCACCGCGGACGTGGCGGCCGTGGGCACGACCCTGCGCGACGCCGGACCGGAGCTGCTGGTCTGCACCGTCCAGGCGCTGTTCACGCTCGCCGCGGTCTTCGTGATCGACCCGCTGCTCGGGGTCGTCGGGGTGCTGGCGCTGACGCCGATCTGGTGCGCGCTGCGCTGGTATCTGCGCCGGGCCCGCGCCGGTTATCTGGCGCAGGGAGCGGCGGACTCCGAGGTCGCCGAGATCGTCGCGGCGACGGCGGCCGGTGCGCGCACGGTCGAGGCGTTCCGGCTCCGGGAGCGGCGCACGGCGGCGAGCCGGGACGCGCTGGAGGTCTCACGCCGCGCCCGCTTCCACACCCTCTTCCTGCGCACGGTGTTCTTCCCGGCGGTGGAGGTGTCGTACGCGCTGCCGGTGGCGGGGGTGCTGCTGCTGGGCGGGGCGCTGCACGCGCGGGGCGCGACGAGTCTGGGCGCGGTGGTCGCGGCCGCGCTGTATCTGCGCCAGTTCACCGAGCCGCTGGACCAGATCCTGGTGCGCGTCGAGCAACTCCAGAGCAGCGGGGCCTCGTTCGCCCGCGTGGAGGGCCTCGCCGGGGCGCCGCGCGCCGTGGCCGACGGCGAGGCGCCGACTCCGGCGGACGACCGGATCGACGTGAGCGGCGTGCGGTACGCCTACGAGCGCGGCGGCGAGGTGCTGCGCGGGGTGGATCTGACGGTGCGGCCCGGGGAGCGGCTGGCGGTCGTCGGCCCGTCGGGGGCGGGCAAGACCACGCTGAGCAGGCTGCTCGCGGGGGTGGACGCGCCGAGCGCGGGCACGGTGACGGTGGGCGGGGCGCCGGTGGCGGAGCTGGCGCCCGAGACGCTGCGCCGCCAGGTCGTCCTGGTCACCCAGGAGCACCATGTCTTCCTCGGCACGGTCCGCGACAATCTGCTGATCGCCGAACCGGGCGCGACGGACGCGCGGTTGTGGGAGGCGCTGGGCACGGTCGGCGCCGCCGGCTGGGTGCGGGAGCTGCCGGGCGGCCTGGACGCCGCACTGGGCGGAACCGGCCGACATCCGGACGGCTCGCAGGCCCAGCAGCTCGCCCTGGCCCGGGTGGTGCTGGCCGATCCGCACACGCTGATCCTGGACGAGGCGACGGCCCTGCTGGACCCGACGACGGCCCGGCACACCGAGCGCGCGCTGGCCGCCGTGCTCCGGGGCCGGACCGTGATCGCCGTCGCCCACCGGCTGCACACCGCGCACGACGCGGACCGGGTCGCCGTCATGGAGGACGGGCGTCTCACCGAACTGGGCACGCACGAGGCGCTGGTGGCGGGCGGCGGGGCGTACGCGGCGCTGTGGCGGACCTGGCACGGGGAGCCGGCCGGGGGTGCGGCCCGCTCGGGGCCGCAGCCGTCCTGAGCGCCCGCGCGCGGGCGAGCGCGATCCGCTCGCTCCGAGGGCGCCGGCCCGCTCGGCGGCGGCGCGGTCGGCTCCCCGCGGCCGGCGCACCGGGAGGTCCTGTCCGGCCAGACGCAACGGGTCCGTATATCGAACATGAATTGCCGGACAACGGACCGTTTCCGGCCAACTTCCTGACGCGCTCCTGACAGACAGCGCAATCCACTGCCACTCTTCCCACTGCCAGTTCACAGCAACCCCACAGCAACACCTCGCTCCAGGTTCCGCCTTGGTTCTGCGTACCGCCTTTGTCGTGCCCGTACGGCCCACCCGTCGTCGGGTCTCCCCTGGCCGCGTGATCCGCGGCCGCGCAGAAGGAGTCAGTGTTGAGCAGCAGTCCCTCTCGCAGACGCACCCCCCACACCACCCGTCGCGCCGCGGCCGTCGCCCTCGTCGGCGTCTCCGCGCTCATCGCCGCCGCCGTGCAGTCGGGCGCCGCGACCGCCGCCCCGGCGCAGTCGCCGCGTACGTCGAGTCAGACCAACCCGGGCGCCGAGTCGCTGCGCCTCACCCCCGCCCAGCGCGCCGCGCTGATCCGCGAGGCGGACGCCGGCAAGGCCGCGACCGCCAAGGAGCTGGGCCTGGGCGCCAAGGAGGCGCTCGTCGTCCGTGACGTCCTCAAGGACGCCGACGGCACCGTCCACACCCGCTACGAGCGCACCTACGCCGGCCTGCCGGTCCTCGGCGGCGACCTCGTCGTCGAGAAGGCGAAGTCGGGCGCGACCGAGGGCGTCACCAAGGCGACCCGGGCCGCCATCAAGGTCGCCTCGCTCAGCCCGGCCGTCAGCGCGGAGACGGCGCGCAAGCAGGCGCTGGGCCTCGCCGCCGACGCCGGCGCCTCGAAGCCGGCCGCCGGCCAGGCGCCGCGCAAGGTGATCTGGGCGGCGAACGGCACGCCGGTCCTCGCGTACGAGACGGTGGTGGGCGGCCTCCAGGAGGACGGCACCCCCAACGAGCTGCACGTCATCACCGACGCGACCACCGGCAAGAAGCTCTACGAGTACCAGGGCATCGAGACCGGCACCGGCAACACGATGTACAGCGGCACGGTGACGCTCGGCACCACCCAGTCCGGGTCGACGTACAACCTGACCGACGCGGCGCGCGGCAACCACAAGACGTACAACCTCAACCACGGCTCCTCCGGCACCGGCACGCTCTTCTCCGGTCCCGACGACGTCTGGGGCAACGGCGCCGCCTCCAACGCGGAGACGGCGGGCGCCGACGCGCACTACGGCGCGGCCCTCACCTGGGACTACTACAAGAACGTGCACGGCCGCAGCGGCATCAAGGGCAACGGCGTCGGCGCGTACTCGCGGGTGCACTACGGCAACAACTACGTCAACGCGTTCTGGGACGACGGCTGCTTCTGCATGACGTACGGCGACGGCTCGGGCAACACCCACCCGCTGACGGCGATCGACGTGGCCGGCCACGAGATGACGCACGGCGTCACCTCCAACACCGCGGGCCTCAACTACAGCGGCGAGTCCGGCGGCCTCAACGAGGCAACCTCGGACATCTTCGGCACCTCGGTGGAGTTCTACGCGGCGAACCCGTCCGACGTCGGTGACTACCTCATCGGCGAGGAGATCGACATCAACGGCGACGGCACGCCGCTGCGCTACATGGACAAGCCGAGCAAGGACGGCGCGTCGAAGGACAGCTGGTACTCGGGGATCGGAGGGGTGGACGTCCACTACTCGTCCGGCCCGGCGAACCACTTCTTCTACCTGCTGAGCGAGGGCAGCGGCGCCAAGGTCATCAACGGCGTCAGCTACAACTCGCCGACGGCGGACGGCCTTCCGGTCACCGGCATCGGCCGCGACAAGGCCGAGAAGATCTGGTTCCGCGCGCTCACCACGAAGTTCACCTCGACGACCAACTACGCGGCGGCCCGCACCGGCACGCTGGCGGCGGCCGGTGAGCTGTACGGCACGACGTCCACCGAGTACAAGGCGGTCCAGGACGCGTGGGCCGGCGTCGCGGTCGGCGCCCGCTCCGGTGGCGGCGGCGGTGGCGGCACCTCCTTCGAGAACACCGCCGACGTATCGATTCCGGACAGAGGAGCGGCGGTCACCTCGTCGATCACCGTCTCGGGCCGGACCGGCAACGCGCCGTCGAACCTCCAGGTCGGGGTCGACATCGTGCACACCTACATCGGCGACCTCCAGGTGCAGTTGGTGGCCCCCGACGGCACGGCGTACACGCTGAAGGCGTACGGCACCGGCGGGAGCGCGGACAACATCAACACCACGTACACCGTGAACGCCTCCTCCGAGGTCGCCAACGGCGTGTGGAAGCTGAGGGTCCAGGACAACGCGGCCCAGGACACCGGTTACATCAACAGCTGGAAGCTCACCTTCCCGTAGGCGGCAGGCCCCGCACGGGCCACGCACAGCCGTCCGCGGCGTGACGCGCAGGGCGCCGTTCCGGGGGAGTCCCGACTCCCCCGGAACGGCGCCCTCGGTTTTTACCGGCCGTATGCCCGCGCCCTGTTGGCCCTTGACCGAGGTCAACGCGGTTTACATTCCGGCAATGTTCACCGGACAGTCGAGTTTCGGCCAACATCACTTGGGGGTCCTGACATGTACGCGCCTTGATGTCAGTCTTCCTTCACCCGCCGCACAACTTCACACCCGTCTCGGGCGGCCGCCCCACGCCGCCTGGACCCCCCACATCCAAGGAGCTTGTGTGACCTCCCTCTACGCGCGTCACAAGCGCACCACTCTGGCCATCGCCACCGCCGTCGCGGCCGGAGCCCTGGTCACCACCGGTCTGACCACCGGCACCGCCGCCGCCCAGACCCCGGCGGAGACCGGCGCCAAGGCGGTCCGGGCGGCCGCCCCGGTCCAGCTGTCGGCCGCCGCCCGCACGACGCTCATCAAGCAGCAGCAGGCCGACGCACCCGGGACCGCCCAGGCCATAGGCCTCGGCGCGAAGGAGAAGCTCGTCGTCAAGGACGTCGTCAAGGACGCCGACGGCACCGTCCACACCCGCTACGAGCGCACCTACGCGGGCCTGCCGGTCCTCGGCGGCGACCTCGTCGTGCACGAGTCCGCCACCGGCGCGGCCAAGGGCGTCACCAAGGCCAACGCGGCCACCATCAAGGTGGCCACGCTGACCCCGAAGGTCGCCCCCGCCAAGGCGGAGAAGCAGGCGCTCACCGCCGCCAAGGCCGTGGGCTCCGAGTCCACCTCGGCCGACCAGGCCCCCCGCAAGGTGATCTGGGCGGCCAACGGCGCCCCGGTCCTCGCCTTCGAGACGGTCGTCGGCGGTCTCCAGGACGACGGCACCCCGAGCGAGCTGCACGTCATCACCGACGCGGCCACCGGCAAGAAGCTCTACGAGTACCAGGGCATCGAGACCGGCACCGGCAAGAGCCTGTACTCGGGCACCGTCACCCTCGGCACCACCAAGTCGGGCTCGACGTACAACCTGACGGACGGCACGCGCGGCGGACACAAGACGTACAACAAGTCGCACGGCACCTCCTCGTCGGCGGGCACCCTGTTCACCGACGCGGACGACGTCTGGGGCACCGGCGCGGCCTCCAGCTCCGCCACCGACCAGACGGCCGCCGTGGACGCCGCCTACGGCGCGCAGGTCACCTGGGACTTCTACAAGTCCACGTTCGGCCGCAGCGGCATCAAGAACAACGGCGTCGCCGCCTACTCCCGCGTCCACTACGGCAACGCGTACGTCAACGCGTTCTGGGACGACAGCTGCTTCTGCATGACGTACGGCGACGGCGACGGCAACAACCACCCGCTCACCTCGCTGGACGTGGCCGGCCACGAGATGAGCCACGGCGTCACCTCGAACACGGCGGGCCTGAACTACTCCGGCGAGTCCGGCGGTCTGAACGAGGCCACCTCGGACATCTTCGGCACCGGCGTGGAGTTCTACGCCAACAACGCGTCCGACAAGGGTGACTACCTCATCGGCGAGAAGATCGACATCAACGGCGACGGCAGCCCGCTGCGCTACATGGACAAGCCCAGCAAGGACGGCGGCTCGGCGGACTCCTGGTCCTCCGGTGTCGGCAACAAGGACGTGCACTACTCGTCCGGCGTCGCGAACCACTTCTTCTACCTCCTGAGCGAGGGCAGCGGTTCGAAGACGATCAACGGCGTGACCTACAACTCGCCGACGTCCAACGGCTCCACGGTCACCGGCATCGGCCGCGACAAGGCGCTTCAGATCTGGTACAAGGCGCTCACCACGTACTTCACGTCGACGACGAACTACAAGTCGGCGCGGACGGGGACGCTGAGCGCGGCCTCCGCCCTGTACGGCTCCACCAGCGCCGAGTACAAGGCGGTCGCGGCGGCCTGGTCGGCGGTCAACGTCAGCTGACGCCACGGCAGTGAGTGACGGGCGGCACCCGGGAGGAGGACCTCCCGGGTGCCGCCCTACTCTTGGCTCCCATGTCTTCGAAGGACTTCACGTACGACGAGGTCGGCGCGACCCGCGACCGCCCGGGCTTCTGCCCCCCGGGGTTCCACCCCCTCCACGTCCGCACCCGCATCGGCGAGGGCCACGAGGTCTTCCGCCGCGCCGCGCAGGCCGTCATGACGTGGGAGATGCACCGCGCCCTGGGCGTCGGCGTCGAGACCTCCGCGGACCGCGCGGCCCCGGACGTGGACGTCACCGTCACCCTGGCCGGCATCGTCCGGGCCCCCTGCCGGGTGGTCTGGACGGTGGACGAGCACCGGCGCGCCGGCTGGGCCTACGGCACCCTCCCCGGCCACCCCGAGACCGGCGAGGAGTCCTTCGTCGTCGACCGCACCGGGGACGGCACGGTCTGGCTGACGGTCTCCGCCTTCAGCCGGGCCGCCAAGTGGTACGCGAGGGCCGGCGGCCCGGCCACGAGGGGCCTGCAACAGGCCTACGCCCGCCGCTGCGGCACGGTGCTGCGGGGCCTGTGCGCGGACGAGGAGTCCTAGCCGGGGAGAAGGCGGCCCGGCCCGGCGGGGCTCAGGTGCGGGACGTCACGCCGCAGGGCTCGTCGCGGCGGTCGCTCAGGTCCCGGCTGCGGTCGTAGGGGTCGGAGGTCGGCCCGCTCGGCGCCGCGCCCGTGGGCTCGTCCGTCGCCCCGGCCGTCGGGAACGAGGGATGCAGGAAGCCGTCGTGGACGTCGCAGGCGGTGTTGCCGACGTCGCGGTCGTACCTGACGACCGTGATCGTGCCCGGCGTGACCGCGTACCTGCGCGGGTCGGAGAACTCGAGGTCGAGCGCGCGCCGCACGATGGTGCGGGCGACCTCGGCGGGTGCGTCCCCGCCGACGCGGGTCACCGGGTAGACGAAGGTGTAGTCGGCGTGCACGACGACGGAGGCGTGCTCGCCCGCCGTGAACGTCATCCGTCCCCGCGTCTTCACCACCTCGCCGACCAGGCGCAGCCGCCGGGGGTCGAAGCGGCTGAACATCGACAGCGGGTCGTGCGCCTCGTCGGGCTTGCTCAGGGCGGTGTTCAGCAGGGTCAGCAGGTCCTTCTGCCGCGGGTCGATCGCGGCGAGCGCGGCCCGCGGACGGGCGCCGCGCAGGGTCGCCGGGTCGAGGTTGGCGTCGATCAGCAGCTGCCTGCTCTGCCGCAGCGCCTTCTCCACCTGGGCCTTGGACAGCGTCCCGACCGGAGCCGCCTCGGGCACGACGATGCCGGCGGCGCCGTCCGCCCAGCGCAGCGCGGGAGATCCCGCGAACGGCCGCTCCAGCGTGGGCGTGCGGGCGTCGACCGCGCCGGGCGCGGCGGTCGGGGCCGCGGTCTCCGCCGGCAGCGGCGGGACGGCCGCCTCGGCGTCCCGGCCGCCGAAGGGATCGCCGGGCAGCAGCGAGGGCCGCATCGCGACGACGGCCAGGGCCGCCGCGACGGGCAGCCCGACGACCGCCCACAGCCGCCGCCTGCGCGTCGCCCTGCGTCGCGTCTCCTGCGCGGACGGCCCGCTGCGCCAGCCCGTCGGCAGCTCGCCCCGCGCCTCCTGCTGCCGCAGCCGCTCGGTCACCATCCGGGCCCGCGCGGACGGCTCCTTGGGGGCGGAGTCGGGTATCCCCCGCGCGCTGTCCTGGACGAACCTCGCCCACTCCTCGTCGGACAGGGAACCGCCGTCCCCCTCGGGCGAACCGGATCCGTGCTCTTCGCGCGATCTGTCGGACACGCTCCGTCGGCCTCTCTCCACGTCGGTCACCGGACGCCACAGCCTAGGCCAGCGCGTCCGGGGACCGGCCGGGGGTCCGGTTCCGCCCCCCACTCCAGGGGCGGTTGACGGCACGTCAGCCGATCTCCACCACCCGGGCCCGGGCCGGCGGGGAGTCCGCAACGCGATCCGGGTCGTCCTCGCCGGGCGCGTCTCCGGCGGGGCCGGCGCGGCCGCCTCCGGTGCACGCGGTGGCCTGAAGAGCACCTGTGACGTTCCCCTCGCGGCACACCCGTCCTTCTCCATTCGCCCCGGGGCCTGCCATCATCGGGGCTGCGCGGAGGGGAGGACGCATGGGCGACGCCGAGCCGTGGAAACCGGTGCACACCTGGCGGGCGGGCACGTACCTGAGCCAGATCTCCCGGGAGGCGCGGCAGGCGCTCTTCGACGCGGCCTCCCCTGTGTCCTACGCGCCGGACGAGTTGCTCTTCCGGGAAGGGGACCCGGCCTCCTACCTGCTGGTGATCCGCTCGGGTCTCGCGAAGGTGTCGGCGTCGTCCGAGTCGGGGCAGGAGACCCTGCTCGCCATTCGCTACCCGGGGGACGTCATCGGGGAGCTCTCGGCGCTGGAGAAGACCCCGCTGCGGTCGGCCACGGTGGCCCCGGCCGGCCGGGTCACCGCCTGGCGGCTGTCCCACCGCGCGTTCTTCCACCTCGCCGAGGAGCACCCCGACCTCGGCACCGCCCTGTTCCGGGTGGTCACCGCCAAGCTGCGCTCGGCGACCGTGGCCCGCGTCGAGGTGCACACCTACAGCGTGCGGGTGCGGCTGGCGCGCGTCCTGCTGGAGCTGGCCGACTCGCTCGGCCATCCGCACGACGGCGGCACGGTGCTCGACATGGCCCTGACGCAGGCCGAGTTGGCCGCCCTGGTGTCGGCCTCGCCCGTGTCCGTGGCCCGGGCGATCAGCGAGTTCCGCCGGGCGGGGATGCTGGAGAGCGGCTATCGCCGGCTGACGCTGCGTGACCGGGCCGCGCTGACCGAGGTCGCCCACGAGTCCTGAGCGCGGCGGTCCGCCCGGCTCCGCCCGTCGACGGGCCCGGGCGGGGACGGGTCCGGCCTACGCCGTCCGTAGGAGGCCGGGGTAGGCCGAACGCAGGCAAAACTGCGGGCTACCACCCCCGCAGCCTGCCTGCGCGGTCATCGGACGAGGGCTCGGCAAAGAGACTCCCGAACGATTCGACCAGCCTAGACGCGTCGCCGCTCCCGGAACTACGTCGGATGACATGGTTCGGCGGCCTTGTCGTCTCTTTGCCCGGCGGCGGCGCGGTGTTGGTCCCGGCGGGCGACGGAACGTACCGTGGTCAGTCGTGCGACGACGCGTCAAACACGCCTCCTACCAGGGCGTGGCCGTCGGTCACCACGCAGGGCTCGGCAACCAGGCTCACGGGAGACGTTGTGACTGCTGAACTGTGCACGTCGTGTGTCAGAGGTCCGGTAGCGGACGCTGCCATTCCCCCGCTCATCCCCTCGCCCCTCCGCCCGCTTACTCCCTCCTCCCGCGCCCTGCGGGGCTAGGGGCATGAACAGCACCGGACGCCCGGAACTCGACCACCGCCCGCGTGATCGGCGGAGCGAGGCGCCACCCGTGTGTCCGGTGATGCGGGACCGGCTGCGGAACGACCACTTCCAGCGCCTGCGGGCGCTCGGGCTGCCACGGGACGATTTCGTCGTGGCGGGCAGCGCGCCCCTGTTCGTCCGCGGGCTGCGCGACCACGTCTCCGACCTCGACGTCGTCGCACGCGGGGCCGGCTGGCGGCGGGCCCGCACGCTCGCCACCCCCGTGCCCGCCCCCTACGGGCGGGGCACGGTCCTGTCGGTGGGTCTCGCCGACCAGCGGATCGAGATCCTCAACGCGTGGTTCCCCAAGCTGTTCGGCCCGGTGGACCGCATCATCGAAAGCGCGGAGGTCATCGAGGGGATCAGGTTCCTCTCGCTGTCCGACACGCTGCGCTGGAAGGACGTGCTGCGGCGTCCCAAGGACGTCCACGACCTGGCGGTGGCCGACAGCCGGGGGAGGCCGGGCGCCGGGCGTCCGCCCGAGCCCGCCCTCCCCGCCTGGGCGCGGAACACCGCCCTGCGGGACGCGACCGCGCAGTGGCGCCGGAGGCAGAGCCCCGCGGCCGCCTTCTGGGACGTCTGCTAGGACCCCGCGACGCCGACACGATCCGAACGACAGGCCTTGGGGGCGTCGACACGGCGAGGGCGCGCGCGGGTCGCCGCGACGCCGCGGGCATGTGTCGGACGCCCCCGGCGGTCAGCGCAGCAGCACGCCCGCGCCCTCGACCGCCTCCTCCGACGGCACCTCCACGAGCCCCAGCTCCGCGCCGGACGCCAGCAGCCGGTGGGCCGGCAGGATGCGGACGGTGTAGCCGAACGGGCCGGTGCGGTCCAGGGAGAGCGGGCCCTCGTAGACCCAGCGGCCCTCCAGGTCCGGGCCGCCGGTCGGCTTGAGCGGGACCGACGCGGCGTCCGTGATGCGGTCCTCCTCGTCGACCCGGCCCGAGACGGCCTGCACCTCGACGTCGTCGGGGGTCAGGTCGCCGAGGCCCACGCGCACCCGGAGCGCGAGGGTCGTGCCGAGTTCGGCGGTGGTCGCGGCCACCGACGTCTCGACGTGGTCCACCCGCACGGCGTGCCAGGAGGAGCGCACCCGCTGCTTCCAGCCGGCGAGTTCGCGCGAGGTGTCGGGGGTCATCGTCCGGTGCGCGTGGGCGGCCGGCGCGTAGAGCCGTTCGACGTACTCGCGGACCATGCGCCCCGCGAGGACCTTCGGGCCGAGCAGGCCGAGCGTGCGGCGGACCATCTCGATCCAGCGGTCGGGCAGGCCCTGCCGCCCGCGTTCGTAGAACCGCGGTGCGATCCGCTGCTCGAGGAGGTCGTACAGGGCCGCCGCCTCGATGTCGTCACGGTGGTCGACGTCCGTGCCGGCGCCGTCCGCGGTGGGGATCGCCCAGCCGAAGTCGGGCTGGAACCACTCGTCCCACCAGCCGTCCAGGACGGAGAGGTTGAGACAGCCGTTCAGGGCCGCCTTCATTCCGGACGTGCCGCAGGCCTCCAGCGGGCGCAGCGGGTTGTTCAGCCAGATGTCGCAGCCGGGGTACAGCTTCTGCGCCATCGCCATGCCGTAGTCGGGCAGGAAGACGATGCGGTGCCGCACGCGCGGGTCGTCGGTGAACCGGACCAGTTCCTGGACCAGGCGCTTCCCGCCGTCGTCCGCCGGGTGCGCCTTGCCCGCGACGACGATCTGGATCGGCCGCTCCGCGTGCAGCAGCAGATCCCTGAGCCGGTCGCGGTCCCGCAGCATCAGCGTCAGCCGCTTGTACGAGGGGACCCGGCGGGCGAAGCCGATGGTGAGGACGTCCGGGTCGAGGACGCCGTCGATCCAGCCCAGCTCGGCCGTGCCCGCGCCGCGTTGCCGCCAGGAGGCGCGCAGGCGCTCGCGCACCTCCACCACCAACTGTTCGCGCAGATCGCGGCGCAGCTCCCAGATGTCCTGGTCGGGGATGTCGGCGACCGAGTCCCAGCGCTCCGAGCCGCCGACGCTGAGGGCGTCCTCGGCGCGCTGGGCGCCGATCTGGCGGGCCCCGAGGCGCAGCACCTCGGGCGCCACCCAGGTGGGGGCGTGCACACCGTTGGTGACGGACGTGATCGGCACCTCGTCGGGGTCGAACCCGGGCCACAGGCCGGAGAACATCTCGCGGCTGACGCGCCCGTGCAGCAGCGACACCCCGTTCGCGCGCTGGGCCAGCCGCAGGCCCATCACGGCCATGTTGAAGAGGTTCGGCTCACCGCCGGGGTAGGTCTCCCTGCCCAGCCGCAGGATGCGGTCGACGTCCATGCGGGGCAGTTCGGCGTCGGGCCCGAAGTGGCGGGCGACGAGCTCGCGGTCGAAGCGGTCGATGCCGGCGGGGACGGGGGTGTGGGTGGTGAAGACCGTCCCGGCGCGGACCGCTTCCAGCGCGGAGTCGAAGTCGAGGCCCTCGTCGGCGAGCTCGGCGATCCGCTCCAGGCCGAGGAAGCCGGCGTGGCCCTCGTTGGTGTGGAACACCTCCGGGCGCGGGTGCCCGGTGAGCCGGCAGTACGCGCGTACCGCGCGGACACCTCCTATGCCGAGCAGCATCTCCTGCAACAGGCGGTGCTCGCTGCCGCCGCCGTAGAGCCGGTCGGTCACCCCGCGCTCGCCGAAGTCGTTCTCCTCGACGTCGGAGTCGAGCATGAGGAGCGGGACCCGGCCGACCTGGGCCAGCCAGACACGGGCGTGGAGGCGTTTGCCGCCCGGCAGGGCGAGGGAGACGCGCGCGGGCGAGCCGTCGTCCTCCCGCAGCAGGGTCACCGGCAGCTCGTTGGGGTCGAGGACGGGGTAGTGCTCCTGCTGCCAGCCGTCCCGGGACAGCGACTGGCGGAAGTAGCCGTGCCGGTAGAGCAGCCCCACGCCGATCAGCGGGACGCCCAGGTCGCTGGCCGCCTTGAGATGGTCGCCCGCGAGGATGCCGAGGCCGCCGGAGTACTGGGGCAGCGCGGCGGTGACGCCGAACTCGGGCGAGAAGTAGGCGATGGCGGCGGGCAGTCCGGCGGAGGCGGGCTGCTCCTGGTACCAGCGGTCGCCGGTCCGGTAGTCGTGCAGGTCGTCGGCTGCGGCGGCGAGCCGGCGCAGGAAGCGGCGGTCCTCGGCGAGCTCGGCCAGACGTGCCGGGCGCACGCTGCCGAGGAGTCTCACGGGGTCGCCCTCCGTGAGCGCCCAGCGCTCGGGGTCGACGGACTGGAAGAGGTCACGGGTCTCCGCGTGCCACGACCAGCGCAGGTTGCGGGACAGGTCGCTGAGCGGTCGGAGAGGTTCGGGGAGGAGGGGTCGGACGGTGAATCGACGGATCGCCTTCACATTCCACCTCGGCGTTGCGCGTTCGCTGGATGGACACACGGCGCTGTGCGTCCACGTCTACGGAAACGGTACCGGCGCGGGTGTCGACCTCGCTGAGGGCTGGCCGCCCGCGGGCCGCCGCTTTTCCGTGGAGGCCGGTGTTTTTCGGCCCGGTCGGGCGCGCATCGCGGACGCCGCAAGGGGCGGGGCGCCCCCGGGCCCACCGTCGCCGGGGCGGGCCGCAACGGGCCGAAAACCCTGTTTCTCCCCGAAGGCCGCCTTGTGGCGCTTCGCGCACCGCGAGAGGCTGCCCCCGGCGGGTCCGGGCCGGGCCGGGGCGCGCCGAGCCGAGAAGGGGAACGCGGATCATGGCACGGACGCGCAGGCGGCGTCCGCTCCGGGCGGGGAGCCCGACGGCGGTCGTGACGACCGGGGCGCCGTGGGCCGCCACCCCGCCCGCGCGTGCCGCACCGGCGGGCACCGGCGGCCCGACGGCGTCCCGGCGACGCCCGCGGGGCGAGAACCGGCCGTCTGCCCGGGGGGCGCCGGCGCCACCGGCCGCCCGCCCCTGTCACCCCCCGCGCCGGTGGCGCGAGCGCTGGTCGCGGGGGCAGTGCACGGCAGGATGTCCGGCCGGGGGCCCGGTTCGCCGGACACCCTCCGGCACATGCCACCGTTCATGTGACAGGCGTCCGAAAGCGGCTCTGCGTTCGTCTCGTACGTGGCATGTCTTGTGTAAAGACATAGGCGGAAGCAGTTAACAAAGCGCCGGATTGCGCACCCGAATAGGGTGGAAGGCTCCCCCGGTACTCCCCCAGCAGGACCCACCTCCCCACATCCATCCGCCTACCCCCCGTTGATGCGGACAGGAGCGGTCATGCCAGCCAGGCACCACCCGTCATCACCCCCGACGCCCCGTACCGAGAACGGCGAGAACGCCGGGAACGGACCTCAGGACAAGGACGGCGAGAACAGCAAGGCCGCCAGGAGCGCCAAGGCCGCCAAAAGCGGCAAGAGCTCGAAGAGCGGCAAGGACAGCAAGCGCGCCAAGGGCGGCCAGGACGGCAAGCGCGCGAAGAGCGTGGCCGCGGGCGAACCCGTCGAGCGGGCCGCGACGGCGCCCGCCACGAGCACCGAGAGCGCCGGCAGCGCGACGGACGGTCACGTCACCACCGCCGTCGGGCGCATACCCGTCCTGGACGTCCGCCCCCTGGTCCAGCAGGGGCGGCGGCCCGCCAAGGCGGTCGTCGGCGAGACGTTCGAGATCTCGGCCACCGTGTTCCGCGAGGGCCACGACGCGGTCGCGGCCAACGTCGTCCTGCGGGATCCGGACGGCGCGAGCGGACCGTGGACCCCGATGCGCGAGCTCGCCCCCGGCACGGACCGGTGGGGCGCGGACGTCACCCCGCACGCGCCGGGCCGTTGGACCTACACCGTGGAGGCCTGGGGCGATCCGGTCGCCACGTGGCGGCACCACGCCCGCATCAAGATCCCCGCCGGGATGGACACGGAAGCGGTGCTGGAGGAGGGCGCGCGCCTGTACGAGCGGGCGGCCGCCGGAGCGCCCGAGGGGCCGGACCGCACCGCTGTGCTGACGGCCGCCGAGGCCCTGCGCGACGAGGGCCGCCCGGCCGTCTCCCGGCTGGCGGCGGCGCTGACGCCCGAGGTGGACGCCGTCCTGGAGCGGCATCCGCTGCGTGAGCTGGTGACGGCCTGCGAGCCGCTGCCGCTGCTGGTGGAGCGGGAGCGGGCCCTGTACGGGTCCTGGTACGAGTTCTTCCCGCGCTCGGAGGGGACCCCCGAGCGTCCGCACGGCACGTTCCGCACCGCCGCGCGCCGTCTGCCGGCCATCGCGAAGATGGGCTTCGACGTCGTCTACCTCCCGCCGATCCATCCCATCGGCACGACGTTCCGCAAGGGCCGCAACAACACGCTCGATCCCGGACCGGACGACGTGGGCGTGCCGTGGGCGATCGGCTCGCCGGAGGGCGGTCACGACGCCGTCCACCCGGATCTCGGCACGCCGGAGGACTTCGCGTGGTTCGTGGAGCGGGCGCGGGAGCTGGGGCTGGAGATCGCCCTCGACTTCGCCCTCCAGTGCTCCCCCGACCACCCCTGGGTGCAGAAACACCCGGAGTGGTTCCACCACCGCCCGGACGGGACGATCGCCTACGCGGAGAACCCGCCGAAGAAGTACCAGGACATCTACCCGATCGCGTTCGACGCGGACATGGACGGCCTGGTCGCCGAGACCGTCCGGGTGCTGCGGCACTGGATGTCGTACGGGGTGCGGATCTTCCGGGTGGACAACCCGCACACCAAGCCGGTCGTGTTCTGGGAGCGGGTCATCGGCGAGGTGAACGGGGCCGACCCGGACGTGATCTTCCTCGCCGAGGCCTTCACCCGCCCGGCGATGATGCACACGCTCGGCCAGATCGGCTTCCAGCAGTCCTACACCTACTTCACCTGGCGCAACACCAAGCAGGAACTGACGGAGTACCTCACCGAACTCTCGGGGGAGGCCGCCTCCTACATGCGGCCCAACTTCTTCCCCAACACACCGGACATCCTGCACGCCTATCTGCAGCACGGCGGCCGGCCCGCCTTCGAGATCCGGGCCGTGCTGGCCGCGACCCTCTCCCCCACCTGGGGTCTCTACAGCGGTTACGAGCTGTGCGAGAACGCGCCGCTGCGGGAGGGCGGCGAGGAGTACCTGGACTCGGAGAAGTACCAGCTCAAGCCGCGTGACTGGGAGGCGGCCGAGCGCGAGGGCCGCAGCCTGGCCCCGCTGATCACGAGGCTCAACGAGATCCGGCGGGCCCACCCGGCCCTGCACCGGCTGCGCAATCTGCGCTTCCACCACACCGACCAGGAAGCGGTGATCGCCTACTCGAAGAGGAGCGGCTCGAACACGGTTCTGGTGGTCGTCAACCTCGACCCCCACCACACCCAGGAGGCGACGGTGTCGTTGGACATGCCGCAACTCGGCCTGGACTGGCACGAGTCCGCGCCGGTGCGCGACGAGCTGACCGGCGAGACCTATCACTGGGGCAGGGCCAACTACGTGCGCCTCGAACCGGGCACCCGGCCCGCGCACGTGTTCACCGTCCTGCGACCGTCCAACCCGCAGATCGGAGGGTCACCCACATCATGATCGTCAACGAGCCCGTTCCGGACACCTTCGAGGACACCCCCGCCAAGGACCGCGACCCCGAGTGGTTCAAGCGCGCCGTCTTCTACGAAGTCCTCGTCCGCTCGTTCCAGGACAGCAACGGCGACGGCGTCGGCGACCTCAAGGGCATCACCGCCAAACTCGACTACCTGCAATGGCTCGGCGTCGACTGCCTCTGGCTGCCGCCCTTCTTCAAGTCGCCCCTGCGCGACGGCGGCTACGACGTCTCCGACTACACCGCGGTCCTGCCCGAGTTCGGCGACCTCGCCGACTTCGTCGAGTTCGTCGACGCCGCCCACCAGCGCGGCATGCGCGTCATCATCGACTTCGTCATGAACCACACCAGCGACCAGCACCCGTGGTTCCAGGAGTCCCGCAAGGACCCCGACGGCCCCTACGGCGACTACTACATGTGGGCCGACGACGACAAGCAGTACGGCGACGCCCGCATCATCTTCGTCGACACCGAGGTCTCCAACTGGACCTTCGACCCCGTCCGCAAGCAGTACTTCTTCCACCGCTTCTTCTCCCACCAGCCCGACCTCAACTACGAGAACCCGGCCGTCCAGGAGGAGATGATCTCCGCGCTGCGGTTCTGGCTGGACCTGGGCATCGACGGCTTCCGCCTCGACGCCGTGCCCTACCTGTACGCCGAGGAGGGCACGAACTGCGAGAACCTCCCCGCGACGCACGAGTTCCTCAAGCGGGTCCGCAAGGAGATCGACGCCGCCTATCCCGACACGGTGATCCTGGCGGAGGCCAACCAGTGGCCCGAGGACGTCGTGGACTACTTCGGCGACTACGCCTCCGGCGGCGACGAGTGCCACATGGCGTTCCACTTCCCCGTCATGCCGCGCATCTTCATGGCCGTGCGCCGCGAGTCGCGCTACCCCGTCTCCGAGATCCTCGCCAAGACCCCCGCCATCCCCGCGAACTGCCAGTGGGGCATCTTCCTGCGCAACCACGACGAGCTGACCCTCGAGATGGTCACCGACGAAGAGCGCGACTACATGTACGCCGAATACGCCAAAGACCCGCGCATGCGCGCCAACATCGGCATCCGCCGCCGCCTCGCGCCCCTCCTCGACAACGACCGCAACCAGATCGAGCTGTTCACCGCACTGCTGCTGTCCCTGCCCGGCTCGCCGATCCTCTACTACGGCGACGAGATCGGCATGGGCGACAACATCTGGCTCGGCGACCGCGACGCCGTGCGCACCCCCATGCAGTGGACCCCCGACCGCAACGCCGGCTTCTCCTCCTGCGACCCCGGCCGCCTCTCCCTGCCCACCATCATGGACCCCGTCTACGGCTACCAGGTCACCAACGTCGAGGCGTCGATGTCGTCGCCCTCCTCACTGCTGCACTGGACCCGCCGCATGATCGAGATCCGCAAGCAGAACCACGCCTTCGGCCTGGGCACCTACACCGAACTGCCCTCCTCCAACCCCGCCGTCCTCGCCTTCCTGCGCGAACACGAGGACGACCTGGTCCTGTGCGTGCACAACTTCTCACGCTTCGCACAGCCCACCGAACTCAACCTCAGCCGCTTCAACGGGCGCTACCCGGTGGAGCTCTTCGGCGGAGTGCGCTTCCCGGCGGTCGGCGAGCTGCCCTACCTGCTGACGCTGGCCGGGCACGGCTTCTACTGGTTCCGGCTGCGCAAGGACACCCCCTAGTACCCCGGGGCGGGGCGGTTTCCCCTGCTCCGCCCGGGGCACGCATGAGTAACACCCCGACCCCCGCGGGGAAAGGAATGCGACGCCATGGCGGAAACGGTCACGCTCTCCGGCAAGACAGTCCCCGGCCTCCTGGGGTCGCTGGATCCCCTGTTGCGCGAGTGGCTGCCACGGCAGCGCTGGTTCGCCGGCAAGGGGCGTCCGATCACCGGGTTCTCGCTGGTGGCGGCCACCGAGCTGCTGCCGGCCGACTCCCGGCTCGGGCTCTACCACCTGCTGGTGCGCGCCCGTCAGGGCCCGGGCCCGGGCGACTGCTACCAGCTGCTCCTCGGCGTCCGCGAGGCGCTGCCGCCCCGGCTGGCCCCCGCGCTGATCGGGCACGTGACCGGGGGGCCGCTGGCCGGGCGGACCGTCTTCGACGCGCTGTACGACGCCCGGCCCGCCGAGGTGCTGCTGGAGGCGATGCGCACCCGGGCCCGGATCGGGGCGCTGCGCTTCGACCGGGACCCGGGGCAGGAGATCCGGTCGGGACTGGTCCCGCGCCGGCTCACGGGCGAGCAGTCGAATTCGTCCGTCGTCTTTGGAGATACGTTCATTCTCAAGCTCCTGCGCCGGGTCGTGCCCGGCGTCAACCCCGACCTGGAGCTGCCGCTGGCGCTGGCCCGCGAGGGCTGCGCCCGGGTGCCCGCGCCGACGGCCTGGCTCCAGGCCGACCTGGGCGAGAGCGGTGACGGCCGGGGCGAGGACGGGACCTACGTCCTGGGCGTGCTCCAGCCGTATCTACAGGGCGCGGCGGACGGGTGGGAGCTGGCACTGCGGGAGCTGGAAAAGGGCGAGGACTTCGTCGCCGAGGCCCGGGCGCTGGGCCGCGCCACGGCCGAGGTGCACGGGGCCCTGGCGCGGGCGCTGCCCACCGCGACGCTGGGGCCGGCCCAGGCGGCGCCGATGGTGGACGGCATGACCGAGCGGCTCGACGCGGCCGCACAGGCGGTGCCGGCCCTGCGCCCCTACGCGCCGGCGCTGCGCACCGCCTTCACCGCCCTGGCGGACCTCGCGGCCGAGGGCCGCACCTGGACCGCTCAGCGCGTCCACGGGGACCTGCACCTCGGGCAGTGCCTGCGCACCTCCGCCGGCGAGTGGACGCTGATCGACTTCGAGGGGGAGCCGGCCCGCCCGCTGGCCGAGCGGCGGATGCCGCAGCCGACCGTGCGGGACGTGGCCGGCATGCTGCGCTCCTTCGACTACGCGGCCCACTCGGCGAGCCCGCCGGACCCCGGCTGGGCGCAGGCCTGCCGGGCCGCCTACTGCTCCGGGTACGCCGACGCGGCGGGCGCGGACCCGCGCACCGACCCCGTGCTGCTGCGGGCCTACGAGACGGACAAGGCGGTCTACGAGGTCGTCTACGAGGCCCGGCACCGTCCCGAGTGGCTGCCCGTCCCCCTGTC
The DNA here is from genome assembly GCF_024539675.1 of Streptomyces hilarionis. GTDB lineage: Bacteria > Actinomycetota > Actinomycetes > Streptomycetales > Streptomycetaceae > Streptomyces > Streptomyces hilarionis. Next base: position 79,032 of record NZ_JAHHIT010000047.1, read on the forward strand.
CGCGATACACCGCCTCGCCGCCCCCGACCTGCCTTGAGGAGGCTCCGCACGTGACTCCCCCGAAGAAGGTCAAGAAGGCCGACGGGAAGAACGACAAGCCCGCCGCCGGCCCCGCGCCGGCCACGTCCGACGGTCCGGCCACGTCCGACGGTCCGGTCCCGTCCGGCGGCCCGGACCCGTCCCCCGCTCCGGCGGTGTCGCCCGTGCCGGACGCCGTCGACCGCGAGCGCCTGCTGCACGGGTCCCATCACGCCCCGCACGCGGTGCTCGGCGCGCATCCGGTCCCCGGCGGGGTCGTCTTCCGGGCGCTGCGCCCGTACGCGCGCTCCGTCACGGTGCTGGCGGGCGAACTGCGCGCCGAGCTCCGGGACGACGGCGACGGCTTCTTCTCCGGCCTGCTGCCCCTGACCGAGGTCCCGGACTACCGGCTGCTCGTGGCCTACGACGACGCGACCGTGGAGACCGAGGACGCCTACCGATTCCTGCCCACGCTGGGCGAGCTGGACCTGCACCTGATCGGCGAGGGCCGGCACGAGGAACTGTGGACGGTGCTCGGCGCGCATCCGCGGGTCCACCAGGGGGTGAGCGGCACCAGCTTCTCGGTGTGGGCCCCGAACGCGCGCGGTGTGCGGGTGGCCGGCTCCTTCAACTTCTGGGACCCGACGGGGTTCCCCATGCGTTCGCTCGGCGCGACCGGCGTGTGGGAGCTGTTCGTGCCCGGGATCGGCGAGGGCGAGCTGTACAAGTTCGACATCACCCGGCCCGACGGCTCGCACACGCTGCGCGCCGACCCGATGGCCCGGCGCACCGAGGTGCCGCCGGCGACGTCGTCGATCGTGACCGCCTCGCACCACGAGTGGGGCGACGAGGAGTGGCTGGCGCGGCGGGCCGCGATACCCGTGCACCAGGCCCCGTTCTCCGTGTACGAGGTCCACCTGCCGTCCTGGCGGCCCGGCCTCACCTATCGCCAGCTCGCCGACCAGCTGCCCGCCTACGTCAAGGACCTGGGCTTCACGCACGTCGAGCTGATGCCGGTCGCCGAGCATCCGTTCGGCGGCTCCTGGGGCTACCAGGTCACCGGCTTCTACGCGCCGACGGCCCGGCTGGGCACACCGGACGACTTCAAGTACCTGGTGGACGCCCTGCACCGGGCCGGCATCGGCGTCCTGATGGACTGGGTGCCGGCGCACTTCCCGCGCGACGAGTGGGCCCTCGCCGAGTTCGACGGGCGTCCGCTGTACGAGCACGAGGACCCGCTGCGGGCCGCGCACCCCGACTGGGGAACGCTGGAGTTCGACTTCGGCCGGCGCGAGGTGCGCAACTTCCTGGTGGCCAACGCGGTGTACTGGTGCGAGGAGTTCCACATCGACGGGCTGCGGGTGGACGCCGTCGCCTCGATGCTCTACCTCGACTATTCGCGCGAGCCCGGCCAGTGGACCCCGAACGAGCACGGCGGACGGGAGAACCTGGACGCGGTGGCCTTCCTCCAGGAGATGAACGCGACCGTGTACCGCCGCAGTCCCGGCGTCGTCACCGTCGCGGAGGAGTCCACCGCCTGGGACGGCGTCACGCGGGCCACCGACCAGCCGGGGCCGAGCGGGTTCGGCGGGCTCGGCTTCGGGCTGAAGTGGAACATGGGCTGGATGCACGACTCGCTGGACTACATGAGCCACGAGCCGGTGCACCGCAGGTACCACCACCACGAGATGACGTTCTCGATGGTGTACGCGTACAGCGAGAACTACGTGCTGCCCATCTCGCACGACGAGGTGGTGCACGGCAAGCGTTCGCTGGTGTCGAAGATGCCCGGCGACTGGTGGCAGCAGCGGGCCGGTCTGCGGGCCTACCTGGCCTTCATGTGGGCCCACCCGGGCAAGCAACTGCTGTTCATGGGCCAGGAGTTCGCGCAGGGCGCGGAGTGGTCGGAGACGCACGGCCCCGACTGGTGGCTGCTGGACCCGGCCTACGGGGCCGAGGCGGACCACCGGGGCGTGCGGGACCTCGTGCGCGACCTCAACGCCGTCTACCGGGCGACGCCCGCGCTCTGGCAGCTGGACACCGACCCGGCCGGCTTCGCGTGGGTGGTCGGCGACGCGGCCGAGGACAACGTCTTCGCGTTCCTGCGCCACGACGGCGAGGGCTCCCCGCTGCTGTGCGTCAGCAATCTGTCGCCCGTCGTGCGCCACGACTACCTCCTGGGCGTCCCCGACGACGTGCCGGCCTGGCACGAGGCGCTGAACACCGACGCGTCCGGGTACGGGGGCAGCGGTGTCACCGGTCCCGACCCGGTCAAGCCGGAGCCGCAGGGCCGCCACGGCCACCCGGCGACCGTCCGCCTGACCCTGCCCCCGCTGGCGACGATCTGGCTCCGCCCGGCCTGAGCCCCGCCCGCCGACGCCCGGGAGCGGGACGCCGGGCGCGACCCGCTCCCGGCGGACCGCACCCGGCGACCCGCTCCCGGCGCGCGGAGACGGGCGTCAGGTCCCGGTGGGGGCCCGGCGCGCGAGGGTGTCGGCCAGAGGCTTGGGCAGCGGCCGGCTGTGCAGGACCCCGAGCCGCTGGGTGGCACGGGTCAGCGCCACGTACAGGTCGCTGGTGCCGTACCGCGCCGGCTCCACCACCAGCACGGAGTCGAACTCCAGGCCCTTCGACTGCCGGGGGTCCAGCAGGACGACCGGCTGCGTCAGGTCCGGCTCCGCGCCCGCGGTGATCCCGTCCAGCCGCGCCGCGAGCCTGCGGTGCAGGTCGCGCGGGGCGATGACGGCGAGCCGGCCCTCGGCGGGCGTCAGCTCGCCGACGGCCTCGGCGACCGCCTCGGCCAGGTCGCCGGTCGCGCGCGCCCACGGCCGTGCCCCCGTCGACCGCACGGAGCTCGGCGGCGCGAAGTCCGGGCGTTCGGCGCGCACCACCGCGGCGGCGACCTCCATGATCTCGGCCGGGGTGCGGTAGTTGACGCCCAGGCGGGTGTGCTCCCAGCGGTCCTGGACGTACGGCCCCAGGATCCGGTCCCAGGAGCCGACGCCCGCCGCCTCCGCGGTCTGCGCCGGGTCGCCGACCAGCGTCATCGAGCGGGTGGGGCAGCGCCGCATCAGCAGCCGCCACGCCATCGGCGACAGCTCCTGCGCCTCGTCGACGATGATGTGCCCGAACGCCCAGGTCCGGTCGGCCGCCGCGCGCTCGGCGGCGCTGCGGTGGTCGTCCTCCTCGTGCCGTTCGGCGAACCGTTCGGCGTCGATGATGTCGTGGGCGGACAGGACCTCGGAGTCCTCCTCGTCCTTGTCGTCGAACTCGTAGGTGCGCGAGGCGTAGGAGACGTCCAGGACGCCCTGGGCGTAGGCGACCTGCGTCTCGCGCTCCCGCTCGGCCAGCGCCCGCGCCACGCGCTCGTCCACGCCGAGCAGTTCGGCGGCCTCGTCCAGCAGCGGGACGTCCGCCACCGTCCACGCCCGGGTGAGGGGGCGGCGGATGACGGCCGCGTCGTCGTCGGAGACGTAGCCCACCGGGTCGGCGAGGAAGTCGGCGACCAGGCGCTGCGGGGTCAGGCGCGGCCACAGCTGGTCGACGGCGGCCCAGACCTCGGGGTTCTCGGCGAGTTCGTCGCGGATCTGGGTGATGTCGCTCGGGTCCAGCAGGTTCGTGCCGTCGAACGGATCGGTGCCGATGCGTTCGGCGACCATGTCGGTGAGGGTGTTGAGGATGTGGCCCTCGAAGTGCTCACGGGCCACGTTGTGCGGGAGGTTCGCGGCGCGGGTGCGCTCGCGGGCCATCTTCACCAGCCCGTCGTCGAGCATCAGGATCTCGCGGTCGTGCTCGATGGCGATCACCGGGTCGGGCAGCGCCTGCCAGTCGCGGACGACGTCGGCGAGCACGTCCGCCATGTCGGCGCGGCCCTTGACCGCGGCCGCCTCGCGGGTGTCGGTCGCCGTGGCCCTGACGCCGGGGAACAGTTCGCCGACCGTGGAGAGCAGCACGCCGGTCTCGCCGAGCGCGGGCAGCACCTCGCCGATGTAGCCGAGGAAGGCGGGGTTCGGGCCGACGATGAGGACGGCCCGCTTGGCGAGCAGCTCGCGGTGCTCGTAGAGGAGGTAGGCGGCCCGGTGCAGGGCGACGGCCGTCTTGCCCGTGCCGGGACCGCCCTCCACCACCAGCACCCCGCGGTGCGGGGCCCGGATGATCTCGTCCTGCTCGGCCTGGATGGTCTGGACGATGTCGCTCATCCGGCCGGTGCGCGCGGAGTCGAGGGCGGCGAGCAGCACGGCGTCGCCGGTGGGGTCCTCGTGGCCGGTGCGGGTGGTGTCGCCGAGGTCGAGGATCTCGTCGTGCAGGGCGGTGACCCGGCGGCCCTCGGTGGTGAGGTGCCGGCGCCGGCGCAGCCCCATCGTGGTGTGGCCGGTGGCCAGGTAGAACGGGCGCGCGACGTCGGCCCGCCAGTCGATGAGGAGGGGGGTGCGTTCGGCGTCGTCGGTGCGCAGGCCGATGCGGCCGATGTGGTGGTTCGTGCCCGAGGCGAGGTCGATGCGGCCGAAGCACAGGGAGCCGTCCACGGCGTTCAGGGCGGCCAGGAGCCCGGAGCGTTCGGCGACGAGGATGTCCCGCTCCAGGCGGGCCTGCATGGGCTTGTCCCCCTGGGCGAGGGCGTCGGTGACGCCCGCCTCGGTGTCCCCGCGCAGGGCGTCCACGCGCGCGTACAGCCCGTCGATGAATTCCTGTTCGTGCCGCAATTCACTGTCAGGAAAGTCGGTGTTTGACAATTCCACTCCCGCCCGCATATACTGTGCTCACTGAGCTCCTTTGCGACCTGATTTCCATCGAGTCGCGAATCAACGAATATACGCAGAGAAATCCCCCGAGCGCAATTGCTCGGGGGATTTCCCTGTTTCCGGCGGGGTTACAGCACGTCGGCCAGTTCCTCGAGCAGCCGCCGCTTCGGCCGGGCCCCCACCATCGCCTTCACGGGCTCGCCGGACCGGAACACCATGAACGTCGGCATCGACAGCACCTGGTAGGCGTTGGTCGTCGCGGGGTTCGTGTCCACGTCCAGCTGCACCACCTTCAGCCGCTCGCCCTCCTCGGCGGCGAGCGCGGTCAGCACCGGCCCCATCTGACGGCACGGCGGGCACCAGTCGGCGGTGAACTCCACCAGCACCGGCCCCTGCGCCCCGAGCACCTCCGCCGCGAAGTCCGCGTCCGTCACTTCCGCCACACCGTCGGCCTTGATCACCGCGTCTGCCCTCCCAGTTCGCACACCGGATCCGGACCTCCCGGAACCGTCGCATCGGCCGCCAGCTCGTCCCGCGCCCGCTCGGCCCTGACCAGCTGCTCGCCGACCTGGGCGCGCACCGCCCGCAGCTCGCCGATCAGCTCGTCGAGCTCCGACAGCTTGCGCCGGTAGACCGCCAGCGAGGCCGGGCAGGAGTCGCCCTCGGGGTGTCCGGCCCGCAGACACTCCACGAAGGGCCGGGTCTCCTCCAGGTCGAACCCGAAGTCCTGGAGCGTCCTGATCTGCCGCAGCAGCCTCAGGTCGTCCTCGTCGTAGGTCCGGTGGCCGTTGTCGCTCCGCCGGGCGGGGAGCAGCCCCCGGGACTCGTAGTACCGCAGCGTCCGGGTCGTCGTCCCGGCCCGCGCGGCCAGCTCTCCGATGCGCATGCCCTCGAAGGTACGGCTTGACGCCGACGTCAAGGCAACACCTCCCTCTCCCGTCCTCGCGGGCCGGCATTTCCGGGAACGGGAGAACGAAAGAACCGGGGAACGGGAAAAGCCCGGCACCGGGCCGGGCGGAGCGGGACGGGGGGGGACGGGAAACCGGGCGGCCGAGCCACGGGGG
>NZ_JAHHIT010000048.1 GCF_024539675.1 Streptomyces hilarionis
CCGCCGGACGGCCGTCTGATACAGGTGGTGCGACGGCGAATGAGGGCGGCGCGGAGCGGGAAGGGGCGCGCGGACGCAACCGCACCGCCCTCATTCGCCGTCGCACCACCTGTATCAGACGGCCGTCCGGCGGGTCTTGCTGACGACCACCGGCCGCAGGGGGAGGACACGCCATGGCACCACAGCGATTCCACGAGCAGTTCGACCAGATCCAACGTTCGCTGCCCGACGTCCCGTTGGCCATGGGACCGGACGACTCGGCGGAGTTCATCTACGAGAAGGGCGTCGTCCTCGCCCGCGACGGCGAGGAGGCCCAGGTCGTCGAGGACGCCGTGCGCTCCCACTTCACCGCCACCGAGGGCCTGGTGCCCGACCATGTGCGCCGTGCCGGACCGGACACGAACCGCTCCGGCATCACCCGCATCCGCGTCGGCGACCCGGGGGAGGGCGGCCGGTCGGCCGACCACGCCGTGGCGGGGGCGCTGCGCGCGCTGCGCGCCACGGAGGGCCGCGCGGGCCGCCGGCTGGTGAGCCGCAACCACGTGGTGTCCATCGCCGTCAACGCCTGCCCCGGCGACGAGCCGGTGCCCGTCGCGCGCACCGAACGGCCCAACCCGGCCCCGGCCCAGCCGGACGAGGACCCCGGCGGCCGGGTCGGCGTGCTCGTCATCGACACCGGGCTGACCCACGACTACCGCTCCTACCCGCTGCTGGCCCGCACCCGGGGCGACGTCCAGGCCAGGGAGACCGACGAGGAGGGCATCCTCCAGCAGTACGTCGGGCACGGCACGTTCATCGCGGGCCTCGTCGCGGCCGTCGCCCCGCACACCGACGTCACCGTGCGCGGCACGCTCAACGACGCCGGCGCGATCCTGGAGTCCGAGTTCGGCGAGCGGCTCTTCGACGCCGTCGAGGACGGCTGGCCCGACATCATCAGCCTGTCCGCCGGCACCTCCAACGGCCGGCTGGACGGTCTGCTCGGCGTGGCCGCGTTCATGGAGGAACTCCGCGTCCACGACACCCTGTTGGTCGCCGCGGCCGGCAACAACGCCAGCGCCGCGCCCTTCTGGCCCGCGGCCTACGCCTCCTCGCCCGACCACGCCGACGCCGTCCTCTCGGTCGGCGCGCTGCGCGGCGACGGCGAGTTCGGCGCCTGCTTCAGCAACCACGGCCCCTGGGTGAAGGTGTACGCCCCGGGCGAGCGGCTGGTCAGCGCCCTCACCGGCTTCGACGCGCCCGTGCCGTACGTGTACCAGCACTCCACCTACGACACCTGCCGCTACGGCTTCGCCTACGCCTGCACCTGCCGGTCGCCGCGCCACACCGGCGTGTTGAGCGAGGCGCAGCAGACCGCGCCGGGCAAGCCCGACCAGGTGATGTTCGAGGGGCTGGCGTCCTGGAGCGGGACGTCCTTCGCGACGCCCGTGGCGGCCGGCCTCGTCGCCGCCCGCATGACCGGCGACGGGGTGCGCGACCCGCGTGCCGCCGCCCGCGAACTGCTGGCCCTCCACGCGGACTTCGCCGAGGTGCGGGGAGCGCAGGTGCCGGCCCTGCTCCCGCCCACCTGGCGCCCGGTCCCGGTCGGCCTCTCGTGAGGCCGGCATGAGGTCCGGACCGAGCCCCGCCACGGCGTACGATGACAGGCCGTACACGAGGGGTGGGACCGTGGACCGTAGTGATGTCGGCGCGCTCGTCCGGTCCGCCGTCGACGGTGACACGGCGGCCTGGAAAGCGCTGGTGGACGGGTTGAGCCCGCTGGTGTGGTCGGTGGTGCGCGCCCACCGGCTCTCGGACGCCGACGGGCACGAGGTCTACCAGACGGTCTGGTTCCGGTTCGCCCAGCATCTGGGGCGGATCCGTGAGCCGGACAAGGCGGGTTCATGGCTCGCGAGCACCGCGCGCAACGAGTGCCTGAAAGTGATCAAGGGCCTGAAGCGGCTGACGCCGACCGACGATCCCCAGCTGCTCGACCGGGCCAGCGAGGACCGCACGCCCGAGCAGTCGGTGCTGGACTCGGAGGAGGCGGCCGCGCAGAGCGAGCTGGTCCGCTTCCTGTGGCAGGAGTTCGAGGCGCTCGGCGAGCGCTGCCGCCAGTTGCTGCGGGTCCTGATCGCCTCGCCGCCGCCCAGCTACCAGGAGGTGTCGGCCGCCCTCGGCATCGCCGTCGGAAGCATCGGACCGATGCGCCAGCGATGCCTGCGCCGGCTGCGCGCCCGACTCGACGCACGGGGAGCACAGTGACCGACATGAACGACATGAACGACGCGCACGACGGGGGACAGGACGACCTGTTCGGTGAAGCGCCCTTCGTCGACGAGGAGTTGGACCACGACCGGCTGGAGGAGGAGCTCCGCGAGGCCGGCGCCATCCTGGACCCGGTCCCGGCCGAGCTGCGGCGCATCGCCATCGAGGCCTACGCGCTGCACGACCTGGACGCAACGATCGCCGAGCTGACGTTCGACTCGCTGGTCGACGCGATTCCCGTGCGGGGCGCGGTGGACGTGCCGCGGATGCTGACCTTCCACTCCGGTGGGCTGACGGTCGACGTCGAGGTGACCGGGGACGGGCTGCTCGGGCAGGTGCTGCCGCCCCAGTCGGCGGCGATCGAGGTCCTCCACGGGCCTCGGGCGACCGCCGTGCTCTGCGCCGACGACATGGGCCGCTTCTCCTGCACCGCGCCGCCCACCGGCCCGTTCGCCCTGCGGCTGCGCACCGGCGGCGAGGTCGTCGTGACGGAGTGGCTCCGCGCCTGAGCACGCCTGAGCGCACGCCCCCGCACCGCCGCGCGAACCGGCCACGGGGAGTCGCCGCCGTGCGCCGGGAGCCGTCGCCGTCCGGCCGCACCGCGCGCGTCCGACCGCACCGCGCCTGCCCGGGCCCACGGCGGCCGCCACTCCCGCCGGGCCCGCCCCGGGTCGACCCCGGCCTCGGTCCGGACACCCGTCCGGCGTCCGCGTCCGTGCCCCGGGCGGGGCCCCGGGACGGCGGTCAGGCGGTGGCCGCCGTCACCAGGGCGGCCAGGGCCGAGGCGAGGCGGGGGAGGCCCGGTCCGGCCGGACCGCCCGGCTCGCTCATGTACGTGTCCCGGCGGATCTCCACCATCAGCGCGCTCACCCTGGAGTCCCTGCCGTAGTGCTCCAGGGGGACGTACGCCCCCGAGAAGGGACTGTCGAGCCCGGTCTCCCCGAACTCCGCGAACGCCTCGCGCGCGGCGGCGAGCAGGTCCGGCGGGGTGTGGAAGGGGTCGGTGCCCAGGCACACCGGCGGTCGCGGTCCCCCGCCGTGCAGCTCGTAGGGCAGCGGTGCGCAAGGGTAGGAGTGGACGTCGATGACGACGGCCCGGCCGACGGCCGCCAGCCGGTCGGCGACGGCGTCGGTCATGGCCTGCGCGTAGGGCCGGAAGTAGCGGGCGACGAGCGGCTCGGGATCGGCGCCGTCCGGCCGCAGCGGCTCGCGGTGCGTGGTCCTCGTGTAGACGGCGCCCATCCCGACGGCCCGCATCTCCTCCCGCTCGTCGGGGAACCGCTCCGGGTCGACGACGAGCCGCGACAGCCGGTTGACGAACATCCAGGGCGTCTGCGGGGCCGTCCGCGCGGCCTCCTCGGCGATCCGCAGTGTGTGCGAGTCGGTGATGTGGTCGAGCTCGCGCTCCAGCGCCGCGTCGTCCAGGACGATGTCCGCCCGCACGTCGGCCGGTATCTCCCGGGCCGAGTGCGGCACATGGAGGATCACGGGGGAGCCGGCGGCGCCCGGCAGGAACGCGAAGGACGGTGCGGCTGGGGTCATCGGGCGGCTCCGGGGGTGTTGTCGGCGGTGTGCTGCATGATCGGAGACGTCATCACAGCACGACGGGGAACCGGGCGGGGAAGCGGCATGGCGGTGACGAACGAGCAGGTGACGGGGACACGCGTTCCTGACGCGCGGGCGGACGCCGGGCGGCCCTGCGGCCTCGACGCGCTGTGCGCGCCGACCCGGGCCGCCACCGGGGAGTCCGCGCCTTGCAGGACGGCTTCCGGGCGGGCCGACAGCGACATCGAGACCGTGGTCCGCGAGGTGAGGACCGGGGAGTTCCGCTTCGTCGCCCCGGCCCACGGCTTCCCGGACGCCGGCGGAGGAGCTGATCGCTGCCCGGGGCCGGTGCGCGCGCGGGCGGGCGCAGCGGGACACGCGCCGCGCCCCGGCCGGGCGATGCCGGTCGGGGCGCGGTCGGGACGGGAAGCGGCGCGCGGCCGCGTGCGTCAGCCGAGCGAGGCGAGGGCCTCGTTCCAGGTGGCCGACGGGCGCATGACCGCCGCCGCCTTGGCCGGGTCGGGCTGGTAGTAGCCGCCGATGTCGGCCGGCTCGCCCTGCGCGGCGATCAGCTCGTCGACGATGGTCCGCTCGTTCGCGGCGAGCGTCTCGGCGAGCTGGGCGAAGGCCTTCGCCAGCTCGGCGTCGTCGGTCTGCCGGGCCAGCTCCTGCGCCCAGTACAGGGACAGGAAGAAGTGGCTGCCGCGGTTGTCGATGCCGCCGACGCGACGGGTCGGGGACTTGTCCTCGTTGAGGAACGTCGCCGTGGCGCGGTCGAGGGTGTCGGCGAGCACCTTGGCACGGGTGTTGCCGGTGGCCTCGGCGTACTGCTCGAAGGACGGCACCAGGGCGAAGAACTCGCCCAGGGAGTCCCAGCGCAGGTAGTTCTCCTTGACCAGCTGCTGGACGTGCTTCGGCGCGGAGCCGCCGGCGCCCGTCTCGAACAGGCCGCCGCCCGCCATCAGCGGGACGACCGACAGCATCTTGGCGCTGGTGCCCAGCTCCAGGATGGGGAAGAGGTCCGTGAGGTAGTCGCGCAGCACGTTGCCCGTGACGGAGATGGTGTTCTCGCCGCGGCGGATGCGCTCCACCGACAGCTTGGTGGCCTCGACCGGGGCGAGGATGCGGATGTCCAGACCCTCGGTGTCGTGCTCCGGCAGGTAGGCGTTGACCTTGGTGATCAGCTGCGCGTCGTGCGCGCGCGTCTCGTCCAGCCAGAACACGGCCGGGTCGCCGGTGGCGCGGGCGCGGGTGACGGCCAGCTTGACCCAGTCGCGGATCGGGGCGTCCTTGGTCTGGCAGGCGCGGAAGATGTCGCCCTCGGCGACCTCCTGCTCGATGACCACGTTGCCGGCCTGGTCGACCAGGCGGACGGTACCGGCGGCCTTGATCTCGAAGGTCTTGTCGTGGGAGCCGTACTCCTCGGCCTTCTGCGCCATCAGACCGACGTTCGGCACGGAGCCCATCGTCGAGGGGTCGTAGGCGCCGTGGGCGCGGCAGTCGTCGACCACGGCCTGGTAGACGCCCGAGTACGAGGAGTCCGGCAGGACCGCGAGGGTGTCGGCCTCCTGGCCGTCCGGGCCCCACATGTGGCCGGAGGTGCGGATCATGGCCGGCATCGAGGCGTCGACGATGACGTCGGACGGCACGTGCAGGTTGGTGATGCCCTTGTCGGAGTCGACCATCGCCAGGGCCGGGCCCTCGGCGAGCTCCGCGTCGAAGGAGGCCTTGATGGCGTCGCCCTCGGGCAGGGCCTCCAGGCCCTTGTAGATGCCGCCGAGACCGTCGTTGGGGGAGAGGCCGGCCGCGGCCAGGGCGGCGCCGTACTGCTCGAAGGTCTTCGGGAAGAACGCGCGGACCACGTGACCGAAGATGATCGGGTCGGAGACCTTCATCATCGTGGCCTTGAGGTGCACCGAGAACAGCACGCCCTCGGCCTTGGCGCGGGCGATCTGCGCGGTGAGGAACTGCCGCAGCGCCGCGACGTGCAGCACGGAGGCGTCGACGACCTCGTCCTTCTGGACCGGCACCGACTCGCGCAGCACGGTCGTGGAGCCGTCGGCGGCGACCAGCTCGATGCGCAGCGAGCCCGCCTCGGAGATCACGGCGGACTTCTCGGTGGAGCGGAAGTCGTTCTCGCCCATGGTGGCGACGTTCGTCTTGGAGTCCGACGACCAGGCGCCCATGCGGTGCGGGTGGGTCTTGGCGTAGTTCTTCACCGACGCGGGGGCGCGGCGGTCGGAGTTGCCCTCGCGCAGGACCGGGTTGACGGCGGAGCCCTTGATCTTGTCGTAGCGGGCCTGGATCTCCCGCTCCTCGTCGGTCTTCGGGTCGTCCGGGTAGGCCGGCAGCGCGTAGCCCTGGGCCTGAAGCTCGGCGACCGCGGCCTTGAGCTGCGGGATCGACGCCGAGATGTTCGGCAGCTTGATGATGTTGGCCTCGGGCGTCTTCGCCAGTTCGCCGAGCTCGCTCAGCGCGTCCGGGATCCGCTGGTCCTCGGTCAGGTACTCCGGGAACACGGCGATGATGCGTCCGGCCAGCGAGATGTCCCGCGTCTCCACGGCGACACCCGCCTGCGAGGCGTATGCCTGGACCACCGGCAGGAAGGAATACGTCGCCAGGGCCGGGGCCTCGTCAGTGTGCGTATAGATGATGGTCGAGTCAGTCACCGGGTGCTCCGCTCCACGTCTGCAACATTGCTCGACATCAAGATATCTCGTGCCCGGGTCCGGCTCGACAGGGGTCTCCTCACCGTCGCGACGAGCGAGCGGGCCGCCGGATGCGAGCGAGCGGCCCGCCGGATGCAACCGAAGCGGCCGTTTTCGCGGTCAACGGGGTAGAGCCACGACCCATCCGACGGCCGGACCGACCACCCGGCCGCCCGAGCGAAAGCGGACCATGAGATATCGCAGCAGAGTGACGGCCCCGGCGGCCGCCCTGATCGGCACGGCAGCAGTACTGGCGGGGGGAACCGCGGCCCGGGCGGCCACAGGGACCGACGGCGCAAGGAGCGGCGACGGCAGGCCCGACGCCGGCCCGGCCCCCGAGACGCTCGGGGACCCCGTCTTCCCGAACCTGGGCAACGCGGGATACCGCGTCGCCGCCTACCACCTCGACCTCTCCTACGACGCGACGACCGCTCTCGTCGACGCCACGGCGACACTGGAGCTGCACACTCGGCAGGCCCTCACCCGCCTCTCCCTCGACTCCCTCGGCCTCGACATACGCACGGTCCGCGTCGACGGGCGCGCCGCCGCCTTCGAGCAGGCCGACGAGAAGCTGCGGATCACGCCCGCCCGGCCGCTGCGCGCACGCGACCGCGTCACCGTGTGCGTGACCTACACGGCCGACCCGCGCCGCGCCCTCGCCCACACCGCCTGGGTGCCCACCCCGGACGGGTTCGCGATATGCCCCCAGCCGGACTCGGCGCACACCGTGTTCCCCTGCAACGACCACCCCTCGGACAAGGCGCGCTTCTCCTTCCGCCTCACCGTCCCCAAGACCCTGCGCGCCGTCGCGAACGGCACCCTGGTGTGCACCGAGGAACTGGCCGGCGACCGCACCGCCTACACCTACCGCTCCCGCTCGCCGATCGCCACCGAGCTGGTGCAGATCACCGTCGGCGATTACGTCGTCAAGGAGCGCCGCGGGCCGCACGGGCTGCCCCTGCGCGACGTCGTCCCCGCCGCGCGGGCCGAGGCCCTGGAGCCCGCCCTCGCCCTCACCCCGGGCCTGGTCGAGTGGCTCGAGGCCCGGCTGGGCGCCTACCCGTTCGAGACGTACGGGCTGCTGCCCTGCAACTCCGACGACCCGAACGCCTTCGACTTCACCGGCCTGGAGACGCAGACCCTCACCCTGTACAAGCCGAACTTCCTGCTCCAGCCGGAGCCGAAGATCGGCTCGCACATGATGCACGAGCTGGTCCACTCCTACTTCGGCAACAGCGTCAGCCCCGCCACCTGGGCCGACCTGTGGCTGAACGAGGGCCACGCCGACTTCTACGGGCTGCTCTACCGCTACGAGCGCGGCTGGGCGGACTCCCTGGGCCTGACCACCATGGAGGCCCGGATGAAGGACACCTACGCGCGCGGCGACCAGTGGCGCAAGACCTCCGGCCCGGTCGCCGCGCCGAACGCGGCCGACCTCTTCGACAGCCAGCGCTATCTGGGCGGCGTCCTCGTCCTGTACGCACTGCGCCAGCTCATCGGGGAGGACGCCTTCCACGCGGTCGAGCGGGCCTTCCTGGCCCGCCACCGCAACTCCTCGGCCTCCACCGAGGACTACATCGCCCTCGCCTGCGAGGTCGGCGGGCAGGACGTCTCCGGCTTCCTGCGCGACTGGCTGTACGGGACGACGACCCCGAGGATGCCCGGCCATCCGGACTGGACGGTCACCCCGGTGCCGCCGTCCCTGACCGCGCCGCGCCGCCGGGCGGACGCGCGGTGGCACGAGAACTCGGCCACCCTCTGACGCCGGACGCCGTCAGTCGTGCAGGGCGGGCCTCTCGCCCTGCACGGCCCCGTCTGCGGAGCGCTGCTGCGGGATGACCACCGCGCCCTGCTGCAACGCCACCGTGCGCGTCGGCGCCGGGATCCGGATGCCCTCCTCGCGGTAACGGCGGTGCAGGCGCTTGATGAACTCGTGCTTGATCCGGTACTGGTCGCTGAACTCGCCGACGCCGAGGATGACGGTGAAGCCGATCCGCGAGTCGCCGAACGTGTGGAAGCGGATGGCGGGTTCGTGGTCCGGCACGGCGCCGTCCACGCCCGCCATGACCTCAGCGATCACCTCCGACGTCACCCGCTCCACATGCTCCAGGTCGCTGTCGTAGGCGACGCCCACCTGCACCAGGACCGTCAACTGCTGCTCGGGACGCATGTAGTTGGTCATGTTCGACTTCGCGAGCTGGCCGTTGGGGATGACGACCAGGTTGTTGGACAGCGCCCGCACGGTCGTCTGGCGCCAGTTGATGTCCTCGACGTACCCCTCCTCGCCGCTGCTCAGCTTGATGTAGTCGCCGGGCTGGACGGTCTTGGACGCCAGGATGTGGATGCCCGCGAAGAGGTTGGCGAGGGTGTCCTGCAACGCCAGCGCGACGGCCAGACCGCCGACGCCCAGGGCGGTGAGCAGCGGGGCTATCGAGATCCCCAGCGTCTGGAGCACCACCAGGAAGCCGATGGCGAGGACCAGGATCCGGGTGATGTTGACGAAGATCGTGGCCGACCCGGCGACCCCTGAGCGCGAGGAGGTCACCGACCGCACGAGCCCGGCGACGACCCGGGCCGCCGACACCGTCACCACGAAGATCAGCAGCACGGTCAGGGACTGGTTGGCGGTGTGCTGCACGGCCTTCTTCAGCGGCAGCACCGCGGCCGCCGACGCCGCGCCGCCGGCGATCGCCGCCCACGGCACCACGGTGCGCAGCGCGTCGACCATCACGTCGTCGCCGCTCCACCGGGTGCGCTTGGCGTGCTTCGCCAGCCAGCGCAGCACCGTGCGGGACAGGAAGGCGGCCAACAGGCCCGCGGCCAGGGCGATTCCGGCGAGTACGCTGTCGTCCAGCGTCAGGACGCGGTTCACCGGCCGTCTCCGGGAAGTCGCTGCGCGGCCGCGAGGGCCGTCGACGGCCGGGTGGGGAGTGTCGTCACGATGTCACCTGCTCGGTTCCGGGATGTGCGGTCGCCCCTCCGGCTCGCTCGCACGAAGACGCGACCGCTCATCCTGCCGTATCCGGCAGGGGAGTTCGTACCCGAGGAACCGGCCACGACGGCGCGATGACGCAGCTCGGCCACGGGCTTCGGCCACGGCGGCCGGACTGTTTCCGGCCCGTCCGGGCGGCTCAGATGACCTTCATCCGGACCAGCGCTCCCAGCGTCAACGCGCCCGGCACCAGCGGCAGCCACACGGTGATGATGCGGTACCCGAGGACCACCGCCGTGGCGAGGGCCACCGGACCGCCGGCCGCCACCAGCGCCACCACCAGCGCCGCCTCCACCGAACCGATCCCGCCGGGCGTCGGCACCAGCGCGACCGCGGCCGTGGCCGCGAGATACGCCACCGCCATGTGCGCCGCCGGCACCGGCAGCGCCAACGCCCGCCCCACCGCGGCCAGACCGGCAGCCTGGAGGACGGGGAACGCCAGGGAGCCGCCCCACAGGGCCAGCACCCGGGCCGGACGGCAGTGCACCGAGCGCGCCTCGGCCAGCGCCGTGCGCAGGAAGGAGGCCACCGCCGACCGCAGCCGTCGCACCAGAAGGAGCGCGCACGCCGCCGCCAGCGCGAGCGCGCCGAGGGCGGCCAGCAACGGGCCCAGCGTCCCGTCCGGCAGCAGCGAGCCGAGCCGCAGCGCGTCGGGGAAGACCAGCAGCAGCACCGCCAGCAGGCCCACCCGGGCGACGCCCTCCGCCAGCAGATACAGCGCGAGCGCCGCCGAGGATCGGGCCAGCGGCACCCCGCACACCGTCATGAACCGCAGGTTGACCGCGCTCGCGCCCAGCCCCGTGGGCAGCAGGTGGTTGGCCGCGCCCGCCGCGAACTGCGCCGCCAGCAGCCGCCGTGCGGGCAGCCGCTCCGCGACCGCGCCCTGCCGGGTCACCGCCGCCGCCACCCAGGTGAGACAGGTCGCCCCGACGGCGGCCAGCAGCCAGGGCCACTCGGCCCGCCGCAACTGCGCGAACCCCTCGGCGAGGACGGACCGGTGCCGTACCGCCACCACGGTGACGAGCACCAGGGGGACCAGACACAGGACCTGGCGCACCGGCAGCCGCCGGGCCGGCCCGAGCGGGGGGAGCGAAACCGTCGTCACACTCGGAGAGGGTCTCCGCGCGGCGCCAACGACGGGTTGCGGAAGCGGGGACGGAACATTGCGTACTGTCATCGGGTCCTTCGCGTTCGAGGCCGTCGTGAGGACAGGCTGGGGGAAAACCTTGACCTCAAGGAAGCTCGAGGTTCTACGGTCGCTTCCATGAGCATGGACGCCACGGCCATGACGCAGTTGTACAGCGTCATGCACGCCCAGCAGGAACGCCGCCCCTTCGACCGGGCGACACTTCGCCGAATCGGCGCCTTCGCGCGCCCGCACCGCCGCCGCATCGCGCTGTTCGTGGTCCTGGGGATGCTGACCGCGCTGCTCGCCGTCGCCACCCCCGTCCTCGCCGGACGGGTCGTCGACGCGATCGTGTCGCACGGCGACCCGGACACGGTCGTCCGGCTGGCGCTGCTCATCGCGGGCATCGCGGTGCTGGAGGCGGCGCTCGGCATCCTGGGCAGGAGGCTCTCGGCGACGCTCGGGGAGGGACTCATCCTCGATCTGCGCAAGGCCGTGTTCGATCATGTGCAGCGCATGCCGGTCGCGTTCTTCACACGTACCCGTACGGGAGCGCTGGTCTCCCGACTCAACAACGACGTGATCGGCGCCCAGCGCGCCTTCAGCAACACGCTCTCCGGAGTGGTCTCCAACCTGGTCACCCTGGTCCTCACCCTCGCCGTGATGCTCACCCTGTCCTGGCAGGTCACCCTGCTCGCGCTCGCCCTGCTGCCGGTGTTCGTGATCCCGGCGCGGCGCATGGGCAGCCGGATGGCCGGCATGCAGCGGGAGGCGGCCGCGCTCAACGCGGCCATGGGCACCCGCATGACCGAGCGGTTCTCCGCGCCCGGCGCCACCCTGGTCAAGCTGTTCGGCCGCCCCGACGAGGAATCGGCCGAGTTCGCCGCCCGGGCGGCCCGCGTCCGCGACATCGGCGTCCGCACGGCCACCGCCCAGTCCGTCTTCCTCACCGCCCTGACCCTCGTCTCCGCCCTGGCTCTCGCCCTCGTCTACGGGCTCGGCGGCCGTCTGGCCCTGAGCGGCTCCCTGGAACCCGGCGCCGTCGTCGCCCTCGCGCTGCTCCTGACCCGTCTGTACGCCCCGCTCACCGCCCTCGCCGGGGCGCGGGTGGAGGTGATGAGCGCCCTGGTCAGCTTCGAGCGGGTCTTCGAGGTCCTCGACCTGAAGCCGCTCATCGAGGAGAGGCCGGACGCCCGCGAGGCGCCCGAGGGCCCGGTCTCCGTCGAGTTCGACGACGTCCGCTTCGCCTACCCGTCCGCCGACAAGGTCTCGCTCGCCTCCCTCGAGGAGGTCGCGGTGCTCGACACCCGCGGGGGCGAGGAGGTCCTGCACGGCCTCTCCTTCCGGGCCGAACCCGGCCAGACCGTCGCGCTCGTCGGCTCCTCCGGCGCCGGCAAGTCGACCATCGCCCAGCTCCTGCCCCGGCTGTACGACGTCGACGAGGGCGCCGTCCGCATCGGCGGCGTGGACGTCCGCGACCTGAGCGCCGCCTCCCTGCGGGCCACGCTCGGCATGGTCACCCAGGACGGTCACCTCTTCCACGACACCGTCCGCGCCAACCTCCTGCTCGCCCGGCCCGGGGCCGACGACGACGCACTGTGGGACGCCCTGCGCCGCTCCCGCCTCGACGACCTCGTCCGCGCCCTGCCCGACGGACTGGACACCGTGGTCGGCGAGCGCGGCTACCGGCTCTCCGGCGGGGAACGCCAGCGCATGACCATCGCCCGCCTGCTGCTGGCCGGACAGCGCGTCGTCATCCTGGACGAGGCCACCGCGCACCTCGACAACACCTCCGAGGCCGCCGTCCAGGAAGCCCTGGCCGAGGCCCTTGTGGACCGCACCGCGCTCGTCATCGCCCACCGTCTGTCGACCGTGCGCGCCGCCGACCTCATCCTCGTCGTCGAGGCCGGACGGATCGTGGAACGCGGCACGCACGAGGAACTTCTCGCGGACGGCGGACGGTACGCGGAGCTGTACCGCACGCAGTTCGAGCAGCCGGGGACGGCCGAGACCACCGAGGCGGCCGCCCTGTGAGCCCGCCGCGACCGCGCACCCGGTGAGGGGCGGCTACCGGCGCGCCCGTGCCGGCGGCTCGGCCGGCCGGGACAGCGCGTCCACGCCGGCCCGGAACAGCCACGGCAGCCGCTGCGCCACCGGCACCAGCGCCGCACGGGCCGGCGGCGTCCGCGTCGCGCCCAGCAGCGCGTGGGTCAGCCAGCGGCAGCGCCGGGTGAGCTGCCGCCACTCCCGCTCGTAACCCGCGAGGTCGCCGCCGGTGACGGCCCGGACCGCGGCCTGCGCCTGGGCGAGGGCGAGGGCGACGCCCTCGCCGGTCAGCGCGTCGACGTAGCCCGCGGCGTCGCCGACGAGCAGCACGCGGCCCGCGGTGCGCGCCCGGGCGTCCTGGCGCAGCGGGCCCGCCCCGCGCACCGGCCCGGCGGATCCGGCCCCGGCCAGCCGGTCCCGGAGCTCGGGGAAGGCGGCCAGGTGGTCGTCGAACGAGCCGCGCGCGCCGGTGAGCACCGCGACGCCCACGAGGCCGTCGGCCACCGGCGTCACATACGCCTCCGCACAGCGGGCCCAGTGCACCTCGACGTGGTCGCTCCAGGGGGCGACCAGGTAGTGGCGCCGCAGGCCGTGCCGTGGACGGCCCCGGTGCGGCCGGTCGAGGCCCAGGGCCCGGCGGACCGGCGAGTGCAGCCCGTCGGCGGCGACGAGGTGACCGGCCCGGGTCCCGTCCACCCGCACCCCGTCCTCGTCCTGCTCGACCCGGCCCGCGGTGCGCCGCTCGACCCGGACGCCCGCGGCCAGCACCGCCTCACGCAGCGCGATGTGCAGCGTCGTGCGCCGGACCCCGCGACCCGGCCCCGCCCGGAAGGCGGCGTCGACGCGGCGCGCTCCGGCGACGTACCGGATGCCGCGCAGGTCGTGTCCCGGCGGGCGCACGCCGAGCGCGGCCAGCGCGGCCACGGCGCCCGGCATCAGCCCCTCGCCGCACGCCTTGTCGACGACGCCGGCGCGCCGCTCCCACACGGCGACGTCGAGCCCGGCCCGGGCCGCGTGCAGGGCCGTCGCCAGGCCCGCGGGGCCCCCGCCGACGACGAGCAGGTCCATGTGCGCCTCCTCAGGCCAGCCGGGTCAGGGCCGCGTCCTCGGTGCGGATGCGGGCGGCGAGCAGGAAACCGTTCAGCGTGGTGAAGACGACGGCCGTGACCCAGGCCGCGTGCACCAGGGGCAGGGCGATCCCCTCGACGACGACGGCGACGTAGTTGGGGTGGGGGAGCAGCCGGTAGGGGCCGACCGTGACGCGGGCGGCGCCGGGCACGACGATCACCCGCGTGTTCCACTGCCGCCCCAGTGCCGCGATGCACCACCAGCGCAGCGCCTGGGCGGCCACGACGAGGGCGAACATGGTCCAGGCCAGGAGCGCCGACGGGTCCGGCCGGCGCGTCCACGCCTCCCCGAGCGCGCCGACGAGCAGACCCGTGTGCAGGGCCACCATGAACGGATAGTGCCCCCGCCCGCGCTCCTCGCCGCCCCGTGCCAGGCTGTGGGCGGCGTTGCGGCGGGAGACGACGAGTTCGGCGACCCTTTCCAGGGCGACGGCCACGACCAGGGCGGTGAACGCGGTCAGGCCGTTCACCGCTCACCGCCCGGTGCGCGCAGGAGCACCAGCTCGGAGCAGAACCCCGGCCCCATGGCCAGCATGAGGCCGTGGGAGCCGGGCGGGGGCGGGCGCTCGGCGAGCGTGTCGGCGAGGACGTGCAGCACGGAGGCGGAGGAGAGGTTGCCGATCCGCCGCAGCGAGTCCCAGGTCGGCCGCAGGGCGTCGCGCCCGACCGCCAGGGCCTCCTGGAGCGCTTCGAGGACCTTGGGGCCGCCGGGGTGCGCCACGTACCAGCGGACGTCGTCACGCGTCAGCCCGTGGTCGGCTAGGAAGCCGCGGACGTCGTCGCCGAGGTGACGGCGCACCAGGTCGGGGACCGACGCGTCGAGCACGATCCGCAGCCCGCCGGAGCCGACGTCCCAGCCCATCATGCGCTCCGAGTCGGGGTACAGACGGCTGCGCGACGCGAGGACCTCGGGCCGGGCCGGGTCGTCGGACCGCGCGAGCGGATGCTCGCGCCCGACGGCGACCACCGCCGCGGCCCCGTCCCCGAAGAGTCCGGCGGCCACCAGGTTGGCGACCGAGGCGTCGTCGCGCTGAAGGGTCAGCGAGCACAGCTCGACCGACATCAGCACCGCGACCCCGTCCGGCCGGCCGCGCAGAAGGTCGTCCAGACGGGCCACGCCGGCCGCCCCCGCCACGCACCCCAGGCCGACCAGGGGCAGCCGCACCACGTCGGGCCGCAGCCCGATCTCCGCCGCGACGCGGGCCTCCAGCGAGGGCACGGCGAGCCCGGTCACCGTGCAGGACACGATGTAGTCGACGTCGGCCGGCGTGAGGCCGACGTCCTTGAGCGCGTCCACCACCGCGCGGGCGCCGAGTTCGACGCCGGCCCGGATGAAGACGTCGTTGGAGCGGCCGAAGTCGCCGGGCCGGGCGTACTCGTGCAGCGGAAGCACGGTGTGGCGGGTCTCCACGCACATGTTGCGGTGGAAGCGCTCCACGACCGCGCGGTCGACGCCGTCGCCCAGCGTGGCGGTGAAGGCCGCGGTGATCTCCTCCTGACGATGCCGGTGCTTGGGCAGGGCGCCGCGGACGCTGAGGACGCGCATGGTCATGCTGGGCTCCGATGATCGCAGGGTCGGCTGGTCGGCGGCGCGGGGCGCGGCGGGCGGGGGAGCGGGACGACCGCGCGTGGCGGTGACGCCGGCCGGGCCGGGGCCGCCATCAGCCGGCCGCCACGAGCAGCGCGACGTCGAGGAGGGCGATGGCCACCGCGGCCCGGAAGGGGGTGCGGCCGCGGGTGACCAGGGCGAGCCCGGCCAGGACGCCCACCAGGGCGAGGACCGCCCCCGCCCACGCGGACGGCGTCCCGGCCGGACCGAGCACGGCGAGCAGCGAGGCGGCGGGCAGCAGCACGGCGGCGAGGACGCGCGAGCGCCCCGCGCCGAGCCGGTGCGGGAGCCCGCGGACGCCGGTGCGTTCGTCGTCGGCGAGGTCGGGCAGCGCGTTCAGCAGGTGCGCCCCCACCCCGAGCGCGGCGCCGGCGCCGGACATCCACAGCGGCGCCCAGCCCCGGCCCGGGCCGGCGAGCGCGACCACCGAGGGCAGTGTGCCGAAGGCGCAGGCGTACGGCGCCCAGGACCACGCCGTCGCCTTGAGCCCGAGGTTGTAGGCGTGGCCCGCACCGGTGGCCAGGGTGGCGTTGACCAGCGCGCAGCGCCACCCGGCGAGCGCCGACAGCACGAGGCAGGCGGACGCGGCCACGGCCAGCGCCCATGCCGCCCGGCCGGCCGCGAGGGCGCCGACGGCCAGCGGTTTGTCGGTGCGGCCGACGGCGCGGTCGCGCCGCAGATCGAGCAGGTCGTTGCCCCAGCCGATGGTGAGCTGACCGGTGAACACCGCCGCCGTGACGACGGCGGCGTCGAGCGGACGCAGGCCTGCGCGCACCGCGAGCAGACCCGTGACCGCGGTGACCGCGAGCGCCGGACCGCCGTGGGCGGCGACGAGCAGCGCCGGCGGACGCCGTGGTGGACGCGGGGAGCGCGGGGGAGGCGGTCCGGGCCGGTCACGGACCGCACGGGTCGTCACGGGCACGGGCGACCCGCCGCGTCCACGGCTCGCACCGCATCCGGCGCGGGTCGGACCGCGGGGCGGGGCGCGCTGTCCGGCGTCGCACGACTGACCATGAGGGGCATGCAGCATCGCTGCCACGCCGCCCGCCCGCTCACACGAGGCACTCCGGCATCCGGCGGACGCCAGCGGGGCTGGGGCCCGGTGGTTGGAGGCGCAGGTTCCGCTGCGTCACCGGGCCCCAGCTATCAGCCTGATGCCCGGGAAGGTGGTCGCTACACCGTTTGTCCGGTGGTGTGTCCCGGTGCGAGAGACGACTGTGGGCCCCGGGTGTTCCCGGGGCCCACAGAACGCGTTGTCGTGCGCTGTGTCACCAGCGGTACCAGCGGCCCCGGCGGCCGCCGGAGTCCGCGCTGCGCATCACGAAGCCGAGCAGCCAGACGACCAGCACGATGACGGCGATCCACCACAGTGCCTTCAGCGCGAAGCCCGCGCCGAAGAGAAGCAGGGCCAGAAGCAGAACGAGAAGCAGGGGAACCATAGTTATCAACCTCCGACGCTCCTCGTGCCCGCCGATTCGAAGAACATACGGTCGAATCACCTGGTTTCTTCACCGTTTCTCCGGGAACCTGGCCCGGTTCCGCCACCGTTGTTCCCCGACGTGCGTGCTCGCGTGCCCGCGCCGGCAGTGTGCGTCCGGGCGGGTGCGCGAAAGCCTGCGGGGAACTACGTGGATCGCCACGGGAGTCCGCCCTTTCGCGTGCGGCGGGACCGGTGGGGTGGCTAGCGTGCCGGGCATGTCTGACGATCTCCGAAGCGATGAGAGGGCCCGCGCGGCGGCGGACGGGTCGCCGGTCGATCCGGGGTGGCTGGTCCACGGCGACCCCGTGCGGGTCCTGGCGGCGCTGGACGCCGCCTCGGGGCGAGGGGCCGTGGCGGGCGCCGTCTACCGGGCGTCGGGTCACGTCCACCGGGAGGCCGGTGCGCGGGTGCGGCGACAGGTGCTGGCCCTGGACGCCGCCCGGTACGGAGACCGTGAGCTGGCGAGGGCCGTCGCCGCGGTGCCGACCGGTCGGGAGGCCGACGCCTTCCGGGTGCGGTGGGCGACCGGCAGCGGCCTGGATTCCCGGCTGCGGTACGCGCTGCCCGTGCCGGCCCGGGTGGGCGCGGTGGCGACGGTGGTCGTGGGGGACCGCGCACTGGCCGTCGCCGGCTGCAAGGACGGCGCGCTGCACTGGTGGGACCTCGCGACGGGCCGCGGACTCGGCACGGCCGCGACCGGGCACACCGGCGAGGTGCGCGCGCTGGCGACGGCGGTCCTGGAGAGCCGTGCCGTCGCCGTGACCAGCGGATCCGAAGGCACGGTCCGGGTGTGGGACCTCGCCCGGGGAGAAGTCGCCGCCTCGTTCGGCGTCGCCGGCGACGCCTGGGTCCACCGGCTGGCCGTCCAGCGGGTCCAGGGCCGCCCGCTCGTGGTCGGCGGCGGCACCGACGGGGTGATGCGGGTGTGGGACCCGGCCGACCGCGCGCACGGCGAGGCGCTCCTGACCGTCCGCACCGGCCCCGTCTGCGCACTGGCGACCGCCGCGCCGGACGGCCGTCCGGTCGCCCTCACCGGCCACTCCCGGGGCGCCGTCCGGGCATGGGACCTGATCACGGGACGGGAGCTCGGCGTCCCGTCGGCGAAGAGCCGCGACACCGACACCGACGGCGACCCCGAGGGCGACGGGGACGAGGGCGACGGCCTACGGGTCTGCGGGACCCTGGAACTCGCCGCCTCGACGCAGGTCCTCGCGACGGACCCCACGTCCGGGAGCGCGTGGGCCGTCGGCGCCGACGCCTACGAGGTACGTGTCCTGGACCCGGCCACGGGCGAGCAGCTCGGCGACCCGGTGCCGGCCGGCTTCGTGGAGACGGCGGCCGTGACCGTGCTCCGGGGCCGCCCCGCGGCGCTGCTCGGACACTCCGGCCGCAGCCCCGTCCAGGTGTGGGACCTGTCCGCCCGCAGGCGCCTGTGCCCGCCGTTGACCGGTCACGAGGACACCGTGCGGGCAGTGGCGACGGCGGTGGTGAGGGGACGTCACCTCGCCGTCACCGGAGGCGACGACGCGTCGCTCCGCGTCTGGGACCTCGACGGGGAGAGGGGGACGGCCGGCGGTGCGCCGCCCGTGCACAGGTTCGCCGCGGCTGTCGTGGACGGCCGGTGCGTCGTCGTCACCGCGGAGGGGGACGAGCTGCGGATCCGGGACCTCGACGACGGGGAACTCCTCGGAGAGCCGCTGACGGGACGGAGCGGCGGCGTCGACCTGCTGACGGTGGGCACGGTGGACGGACGAGCCACTCTGATCACGCGCGGCCGGGGCGACACGGTGCGCATGTGGGACCTGACCGCCCGCGAAGAGCTGCACGGGCGGTCGACGAGCGAGCACACCAGCACGTTCATCCACTTCTTCGCGGCACTGGAGGGCCGGTTCGTCGCCGTGACCGACAGCGGACGCGTGTGGGATCTGACCACGAGCACGTGGACCGGAGTGGAGCCACGGCAGGGCGGGGGCCGGTGCCTGGCGGTCGAAGAGCTCGGGAGCCGCCGCGTCGTGGTGACCCGTTCCGGGTCGGACGCCGACCGGCAGAGCGTCCGGTTGTGGGAGACCTGGCCACGGGCGAACCGCTCGGGCAGCCCATGACGGGCCTCGCCGGCGAGGTGCGGGCGGGGGCGGTGGGTCTGGTCGACGGCCGCGTCGTGGTCGCCGCCGGAGGCGACGGCGCGACGGTCGGGACGTGGGACGCGGACACGGGAGAGCAGACCGGCGCCTACGCCTTCCCCGCCGGCGTCAGGAGGCTGTCCATGGCGCCGGACGGACGGCTGGTGGTCGGCTTCGGCTCCGACATCGCGGTTTTGGACCACGCCTGACCGTTGCGGTCCCACGGCCGCCCTTCCGGTCGGCCGGCGCCCCCGGCGAATCGGGCGCCCGGCGAGGAACGACGTGAACCGGCCGGCGACGAGCCGGTCGTCATGGGCCCAGTGGTGCCGGCCCCCGGCCTGAGGGTCGCGCCCCCAGGGGCGGCCTCCTGCTGTCGGTGATCTCGAACGGCGGTCGGTCGGCGGGGCGTCCGTGGCGCCCGGTGATCAAGCGCACCCCGACCGTCGACGGGCCGGGAGCGATCCTCCCGGTCTGCCCGGCGAGTCCTCGGCGCCGGGCCCGGTACGGCCGGCCGCCGCACGCACGTCACGTGGGCTCGCGCCCAGCTCACGGCGGCAGGCCTTGTTGAAGGCCTGGAGGTCGGCGATGCCCACCGCCGCGGCGACGGCGGTGACGGAGAGGGTGGACGACGACAGGAGGTGCCGGGCGCGCTGGAGGCGCCGGCGCCGGATGTACGACACGACCGTGAGGCCGGTCTCGGCGCGGAACAGGCGTGTCAGATGGGTGTGGGAGATCCCGACGGCGCGCGCGACGTCCGGCACCGACAGCGGCCCGGCCAGGTGTTCCTCGACGTGCGCCTGCGCAGCCGCCACGTACGGGTGGCGGCGGCCGTCCCCCTCGCCGCTCGGCAGTTCGGCGATGCGCCACAGAGCGGCCCACACCTCGGCGGTGGCCCGCGCCGGGGAGGTCGGCATCGCCGTCACCGCGTGGCGCAGCAGGTCGGCCAGGCGCGTGCTCTCCTGCGCCGCGTCCTGCATCACCGGCACCACCCGCCCGGCTCCGCCCTCGCGCAGCCGCAGGTGGACGTAGAGATGCTCCGACCTGCCCCGGTAGTGGAAGTGCACCTCGGTGTCGGGCGGCACCAGGCTGACATGGCCGGGGCGGATGGGGTGGACCGACGGCCCGATGATCAGCGCGCCCTCGTAGTGGTAGAGGTGCAGCTGCCACAGGTCGGGCAGGCGGAAGACGTCGTGCGCCGTCGACACGCCGTGCACCCCGATTCCGGCGCCGACCACCGTGGGCGCCGCGTCGAGGAAGAGCGTCGTGGATCTCACCGGGGTGGAAATTTACCAGCAGTGGACGAATCCAGCCCACGACCCGGACCTGCCGGGCGCATACGTTCGTCGCATGCCAACCAGCAAGCACCTCCTGACATCGGTTCAGGTGGCGCGCTTCGTCGCGCAGGGATTCCTGCGCCTGGACGGGGTGGTGCCACGGAACATCAACGAACGGGCCGTCGCGGCCCTGGACGCGGGCCTGCCGCAGGTGCCCTACGGCACTCCACTGGGCGAGGCCTTCGCCCCGGACACCTTCGTCCACGACCTGCTCGCCCTGCCGGACGTCGCCGGCGCGGTGGAGAGCCTGGTCGGGCCCGGGCCCACCGTCGACCACCACGCCGTGCACATCCGCGAGCCCCACGAGGGGCACGCGCAGGACCTCCACGGCGACGCGATCATCGACGTGCGGCCGGACGCGTTCGACATCCAGCTCATGTACTACCCGCACGAGGTGACCGCCGGGATGGGCGGCACGCTCAGCGTGCCCGGAAGCCATCTGCGCAGGATCAACGAGACGGACGTCGGACGCGTCCAGAACCTCCGGGGGCAGACCCGCCTGACCTGCCCGGCGGGCACCGTCGTGCTCGTCCACCACGGCATCTGGCACAGCGGCCGCCGCAACGACACCGACCGCCGCCGCCACATGTACAAGCTCCGCCTCAACCCCACCGTGCCGCAGGTACGCCTGTGGGACACCGCCGACCTTCACGACCCGGCCGTGTCCGAGGAGCTCGGCGCGGGCTTCGCCTGGTACGAGCAGGCCACCGCCCGGCTGGAGATCTACAACCGCGTCCTGCTGTGGCGGGCCCTGACCGGCGACGACCTGTTCGACGTCGAGCACTGGGTCACCCGTGTCACCAACAGGCCGGCGCAGAGGAGCCGGGCATGAGGCAGCGCGTCCTGGTCCTGTATCTCGCCTCGTCGGCGCTCGACTCCCCCGTCGTCGGCTGGTCCGGCTACGACGGGACCGGCCGGACCCGCCCGACGACCGGTGACGGCGACGAGCCGCCCTACGCCACCGGCCTCGACGCGCTGTGCGACGGATGGCGCCTGTTCCAGGCCTCCCAACTGCTGCCTCCCCAGGCCGGACACGAGTACGACGTCTCCTTCCTCAAGCACGAGTTCTTCTTCGAGAAACTGCAGGAGAGCCCCCCTGCCGACGTCTGAGCGGACGGCGTCGCACGGGTCCGGGGGGGGCGCCCCCTCCGGACCCGCACGGCCGTCCGGCCGGGCTCAGCGGTTGAACGTCAGGCGGGGCGCCGCGTTGCGGGCCAGCGTGTGGACCTGGTCGGGCCACCAGGCGCCGGCGGGCGGGTCGACGATGCCGTACTCGGGGTCGATCGTGCCGCCGGTGTTGCGGGTGCAGCTGCCGTCGGACTCGCCCGGCACCTTGATCCACAGATAGGCGTCGACGAGGGGAACGCCCGTGGCGGCGGTGGGGCGCGGGCCGACACCGCGGCCGGGCGCGTTGCACCAGACCTCCGGGTCCCCGCTGTACTTGCCCGGTTCCGGCGTCCAGGCGCCCCGGCCGTTGCGGCTGGTGTCGATCACGAAGTGCCGCAGACCGGAGGCGGGCGGCGCGCCCACGTTCCGGTCGAACCAGGCGTCGGTCCACCGCCAGGTGGCCGGGTCGGCGGAGTCGACGGCGTTGCCGGGGACGCCGTCGTTGGGCGCGGCCGACGAGTAGTACTGACCGGCGCACCAGTCGGTGTGGCCGCGCGCCTGCTCCGGCCCCTGCGTGGCGAACCACATGCACTTCGCGATCCAGGCGCCGTACCTGGCGTTGTGGTCGGTGGGGAGGGTGTTGGACACGTTCAGCGAGAAGCCGTCGGCGGAGCCGACCCCGGCGTCCAGGAGCCTCTGGGCCATGTCGCCGACGGGCCGCCACAGGACGTTCCCCGCGTCCAGGTAGACCGCGGTGTGCGGCCGGGCCTTGAGGGTCGTGACGGCGTAGGCGAGGTCGGCGACGCGGGCGGCGGTGAGGGCGCCCGTCGGATCGTCGCCGGGCGCGCAGTCCCGGGGGAGGAGGGCCAGGCCGTCGGGTTCGACGACGACCACCGCCTTGCCGGCGCCGATCCCGGCGGCGAAGGCGTCGATCCACTGCCGGTAGGCGGCGGAGGACGCCGCTCCGCCGCTCGAGTACTGCGTGCAGTCACGGCCCGGCACGTTGTAGGCCACCAGGACGGGCGTCCGGTGCACGGCCCCGGCCCGGCGGACGAGCGTGCGCACCTTGCCGCGCACCTCGTCGGGGGTGCCCTCGGTGAACCACTCGGCCTGGGGCCAGCTCGCGAGCCTGGCCATGTTCGCGGCGTTCGCGAGGTCGCCGTGCCCGAGGTCGGCGAGGGCCTGCTTCGCCGCCTTGCCCTGCGGGTCGACGTAGAACTTCGTGGCCGCGCCGATCACGTCCCGCGTCGGCGGGGCCTCCGCCCGCGCCTGGGCGGGTGTCGTGGTGAGCGCGACGCACGCGGCGAGGGCCGCGAGAACGGCGGTCGCACCACGCCGTGGTCGGGGTGCTTTCATGGCTGCTCCTGATCGATGGACGGAGGGTCGACGGACAGACGGACAGACGGACAGACGGACGGACGACCGGTGCGGGGACGCACGGACGACCGGTGGACGGGGACAGCCCGGCTTCCGCGACCCGCTCGCCGGACGGAAGCGGGCCGCGGAAGCCGTGGGCGGGTGACGTGGATCAGTAGCCGTAGATCATCTTGTAGGCGACCTCGGGGAGGAACTGGCCCGCCGAGGAGCCGGACCCGACCCCGCAGTTGCCGTCGGACTCGCCCGGCGTCTTGATCCACAGGAGCATCTCCGCGCCGCCGCCCTTCTGGGTGGGCGCGCCGATACGGCGGCCCGCGGGGTTGCACCACTGGCCGTTGGACCCGTTGCCGTTGCGGCTGCTGTCCACCACGAACGGCTTGGTGTAGCCGTAGCGAGCGCTGAGTTCCCTGTTGACGGCGTTGCCGTACGCGGTGTTCTCGGCCGTGGTGAAGTAGTTGGAGATGTTGAGCGAGAAGCCGTGGGCCTGTCGCAGACCGGCGTCGTTGAGACGCTGGGCCATGGTCGCCGCACCGGCCCAGCCGGGGTTGCCGGCGTCGAGATACACCCAGGTGTTGGGGGCCTGGCGGCTGAACTGGCCGAGGGCGCCGCTCAGCATGCCCTGCCGCTCGGCGATCTGAGCCTGTGTCATGCAGCCGTAGTCCCCGAGGGAGTCCGGCTCGAGGAGCACGAGGGCCGGCCGGCCTGCGATGCCGCCGGCGAACTGCGCGATCCAGTTCGCGTAGGCGGAGGCCGAGGCCGCTCCGCCCGCGGAGTGCCCGCCGCAGTAGTCGCGGTTGTAGATGTTGTAGGCGACCAGCAGGGGCAGCTTGTCCCGGCTGTCCGCGGCGCCCGCGTACGCGCCCGTCGCGGTGCCGATGGCGCCGCTCCAGGAGCCGAACCAGCGGGCCGCCGGGGTGTTGGCCAGCGAGGCGTTGATCGCGGCGGCCCGGCCGTCGCCCGGGTTGGCGGCGACCCAGCGTTTCGCGCTGGAGTCGGGGTCCACGTAGAACCCGCTGGTCATGGTGGTCGGATCGGCGGCATGGGCCGACGGTGCGGCGGCGAGCGCCAGCGGAAGAGCGAAGAACGCTGTCACGAGGGCGCGGAGTCTGCGGCGCATGACTGAACCTCGGTTTCCTGGCGGGGATGCGTCGCACGCGCTCGTCCCGCGCATGCGACGCGCTGAGGATGCACCACCCTGGGAGCGCTCCCACTGGAAGCGCTCCCAAAGGCGGAGAGGGGTCTGGGTCGTGGTCGGTATCGTGTGGCGGGGCGTCAGAACTGTCAAGCGTCCTTGCGAAAACCGCTGTTCGCGCCGCCCTGGGGCGTCCGGCGGCGCGTCACGGGCCTTCACAGGGTGAGCGGGAGGCCCTACAGTTCCGAAACTGGAAGCGCTTCCAGTTCTACGGGGGCGCGGTGTCGTGACGGAAAGGCCCGTGGTCCATGGCAGCAGCCGCGTCCCGTCGGCAGCCGACGCTCGACGAGGTGGCCGCCCTCGCGGGCGTGTCCCGCTCGGTGGCCTCCCGCGTCCTCAACGACGCTCCGCACGTCAGCCGCGTCAAGCGCGAGGCGGTCGAGCGGGCCGTCCGGCAGCTCGGTTACGTCCCCAACCCGCGTGCCCGTGCGCTGGCCACCCGCCAGACGGGGGCGGCGGCCCTGGTCGTCTCGGGCGAGGACCCGTCGATCTTCGCGGACCCGTTCTTCGCCCAGGTGATCGTGGGGGCCTCGGCGGCGCTGGAGGAGGCCGACCTGCACCTCATGCTCTGCCTGGCCGCCTCGGACCGGGGGCGCAAGCGGGTGGAGGAACTGTTCCGGTCCAGAGGCGCCGACGGCGTCATGCTGATGGCGCTGCGCGAGGACGATCCGCTGGCCCGGACGGCACGGGAGGCGGAGATCCCCGTCGTCTTCGGCGGACGCCCGGTCGGTCCGGCTCCGCGGTGGTTCGTGGACGTCGACAACGTCGGCGGAGCGCGCGAGGCCACCGAGTACCTGCTCTCGCGCGGCCGCACACGGGTCGCCGCGATCTGCGGACGTATGGACACCGAGGCCGGGCGCGCCCGGTACCGGGGGTACCGCGACGCCGTGCTGGCGGCCGGCCTCGAACCGTTCCCGCCGCTGGAGGGGGACTTCACCGAGCCCAGCGGAGCCGCCGTCATGGCCTCCCTGCTCGCGGAACACCCCGGTGTGGACGGGGTGTTCGCCGCCAACGACAACATGGCCGCCGGGGCGTTGCGCACCCTGCGCGAGGCCGGTCTGCCGGTCCCCGCCGGCGTCGCCGTGGTCGGCTTCGACGACCTGGAGGTCGCCCGGATCGCCGATCCGCCCCTCACCACCGTCCACCAGCCCATCACGGCCCTCGGGCGGGAGATGGCGCGCATGCTGGTCGCGCTCCTCGACGGCCAGGACCCCACCCCGCTGATCCTGCCCACCAGCCTGGTCACCCGTTCCAGCGCCTGACGGTCCCGCCCGCGGGGCCGCCTCGGCGGAGGGGATCCCCCATCGGTGGACCGGCGGCCGTCGGCGGGCGGCCGGGATTCCCCGGACCCGCCGACCTCGGCACGTTCTTCACGCGCCACACCGCGATGATTCCGGGCGTGTTCCGCCGCGCCCGTCAGGCCGGGCAGGCCGACGGCGCCGTGCTGCCGCCCCCGGCCGTGACGTCGGTGGCCGGGGCGCGTCGGTGCCCTCCGGGGCGGTCACGCCGGTGCGGTCAGCAGGTCGGCCAGGACGTCGGGCCGTTCCAGGGCGAGGAAGTGGCCGGCCCCGGGCACCTGCGTGAATTCGGCGGCCGGCAGCAGCCTGCGGTTGGCCTCCCGGTCCGCGGTGCGGGACCAGTCCTTCTCGCCGTAGACGAGATGGACGGGGGCCTCGACCCGCGGGTAGCGGGAACGGGCCGCGACGAGGCTGGGCAGGGCCCGGTAGACGGCTCGGGCGACGGTCGGGTAGCCGGGACGGCCGCCCACCCGGAGGAGTTCGTCCACGTAGTCCTCCCGCAGGGCGGTCCGGTCGCCGAGGCCTCCGCGCAGGATCCTGCGGAACACGGCCCGGGGCTCCACTCCGGCGACGACCGGGCCCACCCCCGGCGCGAGGGCGCCGGCGACCACCGTGCGGGCCAGGAGACCGGAGCGGGCGATCCCGCCGGGGAAGTCGTAGGCGTTGACCGCGACGACCCGCCGGACCCGCTCCGGCAGGTCGGCCGCGGTGGTCAGGGCCAGCACCGCTCCCATGGACTCCCCGACCAGCGTGACGTCGTGGAGGTCGAGTGCGGTCAGCAGACGTTCGACGCCCGCGCGCATCGCCGGCTCGTCGTACGAGGCGCCGGGCACGATCTCCGAGTACCCCATCCCGGGCAGGTCGAGGGCGTACACGGTGTAGTGGCCCGCGAGCAGCGGGATGAGGTGGCGGAAGTGCTCGGCCTGGGTGCGCACCGTGTGCAGCAGGACCAGGGGAGCGCCGGCGCCCGCTCGGAGGTAGCGCAGCGTTCCCTCGCGGCCGCCGTCGCCTCGGCGGCCGGGGCGCGGTGCGACGCCGTGGGCGGTGGTCCCCGGGATGTGCAGCGTGGGACGGGACGGGCGGACGGGCATCTCGTGGGCTCCTGGGTCCTGCGTGCTACGCGGCCAGCTGCGGGTACAGGGCGCCGAGGTCCGCGGCGAGACCGGCCTTGACCTGGCGCGAGATGTCGTCGGCGAGCACCTCGTAGGCCCCCGACTCGACGCCGTCGAGGGCCAGTGCGGCGACCTCGCGGGGGTCGGACTTGGGCGCGTCGACGCCGGACGCGAGGTCCGTGTCCACGTAGCCCACGTGCAGTCCGGTGACCGAGATGCCGCGCGGCAGCAGCTCCAGGCGCAGGGAGTTGGTCTGTGACCACAGGGCCGCCTTGGAGGCGCTGTAGGAGCCGCCGAGGGCGATCCAGGAGAGGACGGAGTGCACGTTGAGCAGGTGGCCGCCCCCGTTGCGCTCGATGACCGGCACGAACGCCCGGGCGAGGAGCAGCGGGCCGTAGAAGTTGGTCTCGAACTCCCGGCGCACGTCGTCGACGGGGGAGTCGAGGAAGGACGCGCCGACCGAGGCGCCCGCGTTGTTGATCAGAACGGTGACGTCCTCCGCCCGCGCGGCGGCCGCCGCCACCGAAGCGGGGTCGGTGACCTCCAGCGCCACCGGGACCGCGTCGGGGTGCGTGACACCGCGCGGATCGCGGGCCGTGGCGTACACCTTGCCGGCGCCTCGTGCGTAGAGCTCCTCCACGAACGCCTTGCCGATGCCCCGGCTGCCGCCGGTGACGAAGACGTTCGCACCCTTCAGAGCGGTCATGACTGCCTCCTCGAAGAACGGGAAACCGATCGGTTTCCCTCGTGGACCCTCACGGTAAACCGATCGGTTTCCCGACGCAAGCGGCCGCGTGGAGGAGTGGGTCGCCGTGGCCGCTCGGGCGAGGTTCGTCGGCTTGCGCCGCGGAAACCGATCTGTTTCTCTAGGTGGAAACAGATCGGTTTCCGTTCGGGGCCGACTCATGCCCATGACCTGCGGCCTGCGACGTGAGCCTGTGACTCGCGGCTCCCGGCCCGTGGCTCATGGCGGCGATCAAGGGGAACTGTGAGTACCACCTACGACCGTGGGGCGTCCGCCTCCGGCACCTCGGAATCGGGCCGTCGTGGCTCCCATGCCGTCCGCTGGTGGGTCCTCGGCGTGCTCGGCACGGCGCAGCTGATGGTCACGCTCGACGCGACCGTGGTGAACATCGCGTTGCCCGCGGCGCAGCACGACCTCGGCTTCAGCGACGGCAGCCGGCAGTGGGTGATCACCGGCTACGCCCTGGCCTTCGGCAGTCTGCTGCTGCTCGGCGGTCGGCTCGGCGATCTGTTCGGCCGGCGGACCACCTTCATCACCGGCCTGGTCGGTTTCGCGGGCGCGTCCGTCCTCGGCGGCGCGGCGACCGGCTTCGACGTCCTCGTCGCGGCGCGGGTGACCCAGGGCCTCTTCGCCGCCCTGCTCGCGCCGGCTGCGCTCTCCCTGCTCAGTGTGACCTTCACCGACCCGAGGGAGAGGCCGAAGGCGTTCGGCGTCTTCAGCGCGCTGGCCGGTGCGGGCGGAGCGGTCGGGCTGCTGCTCGGCGGCATGCTCACCCAGTGGGCTTCGTGGCGCTGGGTGATGTACGTGAACGTCGTCTTCGCGGCCGTCGCGCTGGTCGGCGCGGTGCTGCTGCTGGCCGCGCCCGCGGTCGCCCGACGCCCCGCACTGGACCTGCCGGGCACCCTCGTGGGGAGCGCCGCGCTGTTCGCCGTCGTCTACGGCTTCGCCCACGTCGAGTCCACGAGCTGGACCGACCCCGTCACCCTCGGCTCCCTGATCGTCGGCGTGGTGCTGCTGGTGGTGTTCGTCCGGTTGCAGGCCCGGGTCGCGCACCCGCTGCTGCCGCTGCGGCTCGTGCTGAGCCGCGCGCGTGGGGGTGCGTACCTGACGGTCTTCGTCATCGGCATGGGGATGTTCTCGATCTTCCTGTTCCTGACCTACTACCTGGAGGCGAGCCTCGGCTACTCGCCGATCAGGACGGGTCTGGCGTTCCTGCCGATGGTCGCGGGCATCGTCGCCGCGTCGACCACGGCGCCCGCGCTGCTGCTGCCCAGGGTCGGCCCGAAGGTCGTGATCAGCGCCGGCTTCCTGGTCGCCGCGTCCGGCATGGCCCTGCTGACCCGGCTCGAGCTGGACAGCGCCTACGCCGCCCACATCATGCCCGGTCTGATCCTGCTGGGCCTCGGCCTCGGCGGGGTCATGGCCACGGCGTTCCAGGGCGCGACCGCGGGCGTGCGCCACGAGGACGCGGGGGTCGCCTCGGCGCTCGTCAACACCGGTCAGCAGGTGGGCGGTTCGATCAGCACGGCGCTGCTGACCACCGTCGCCTCGTCGGCCGCGACCGACTATCTGTCCTCGCACGAGCCCGGCGCCCTGACGGCGGCCCGGGCCGGGGTGGAGAGCTACACCGCCACCCTGGCATGGGGCTCCGGGTTCTTCGTGGTCGGCGCCGTCCTCGCGGCGCTGCTGATACCCAACGCGCCGCCGGCGCCGTCGGAGGGCGAGCCCGTGATCGGCCACTGAGTCCGGGTCCACCGGGCCCGACGCCCCGCCGTAAACCGATCGGTTTTCAATCGGCCGGAATCGGGTTAACCTCGCAGGATGAGCACCGACCCGAAGTCGAGCCCCCGCGAGCGGCTGCTGGAGGCAGCGGCCACGCTCACGTACCGGGACGGAGTCGGCATCGGCGTCGACGCGCTGTGCAGGGCGGCGGGGGTGTCGAAGCGTTCCATGTACCAGCTGTTCGAGAGCAAGGACGAACTGCTGGCGGCCGGCCTGGAGGGACGCGCCGTCGCCTACGCGGCCACGCTCCTGCCGCCCGCCGACGACGGCCGCTCGCCGCGCGAACGGATCCTGTACGTCTTCGAGCAGTTGACGGCACAGGCGGGCGCGCCCGACTTCCATGGCTGCCGGTTCCTCGCCGTGCAGATCGAGCTCAAGGATCAGCACCACCCCGCGAGCCGGGTGGCGCACCGCGTCAAGGAGAACCTGACCGGCTTCTTCCGCGGCGAGGCCGAGCGGGGCGGGGCGAGCGACCCCGACCTGCTGGCCCGCCAGCTGATCCTCGTCTTCGACGGCGCCAGCGCCCGCGCCGGCATCGGGGCCGACACCCCGACCGGGCTGGTGGCCCCCACGGTGACCGTCCTGCTCGACGCGGCGGGCATGCGCTGACGCCCGCTTCGACGGACATCCCCCGACGCCCGCCCGCTTCGACGGACCGCGCTGCGCCGTCGGGCAAGGACCGGTGCGCTGCGAGGCAACTCGGGGCACGGCGCGGCTTCTAGCGTGACGGGTGTTCCGTGCCGCGCCCGCCTGCCGACCGGCGGCGGACCGACCGAGCGGGCACGGAAGCGCATCCGTCATGACGAGAACGAGGTAGCAACGCATGCCGCACATCACCGTGGGCCAGGAGAACTCCACCGCCATCGACCTCTACTACGAGGACCACGGCACCGGGCAGCCGGTCGTCCTCATCCACGGCTTCCCGCTCGACGGTCACTCCTGGGAGCGGCAGAGCGCCGCACTGCTCGAGGCCGGCTACCGCGTGATCACCTACGACCGCCGCGGTTTCGGGCAGTCGGACCAGCCGACGACCGGCTACGACTACGACACCTTCGCCGCCGACCTGAACACGGTGCTGGAGACCCTCGATCTCCACGACGCCGTCCTGGTCGGGTTCTCCATGGGCACCGGCGAGGTCGCCCGGTACGTGTCCCGCTACGGTTCGGCCCGCGTCGCCAAGGTCGCCTTCCTGGCCTCCCTGGAGCCGTGCCTGCTCAAGAGCGACGACAACCCGGACGGGGTCGCCCCGAAGGAGTTCTTCGACGGTGTCGTCGCGGCCGTGAAGGCGGACCGGTACGCCTACTTCACGGCGTTCTACCAGGACTTCTACAACCTCGACGAGAACCTCGGCACCAGGATCAGCGAGGAGGCCGTCCGCAACAGCTGGAACGTCGCCGCGGGCAGCGGGTTCTTCGCCGCCGCCGCCGCGCCCTCCACCTGGTACACCGACTTCCGCGCCGACATCCCCGCGATCGACGTGCCGGCCCTGATCCTGCACGGCACGGGCGACCGCATCCTGCCCGTCGAGGGCACCGCGCGGCCCTTCCACAAGGCGCTGCCGTCCGCCGACTACGTGGAGATCGAGGGCGCTCCGCACGGGCTGCTGTGGACCCACGCGGAGGAGGTCAACGCGGCGCTCCTCGCGTTCCTGGCGAAGTGACCGGGCGGGAGCCGGGTGCGCTTCGGGGCGGCCCGGCTCCCTCGTGTCCCCGGCACGTCCCGGTCCGCCGCGGTGACGCGACCCGGTCCGCCGCGACGATCTGACGGATTCACGCGATGCGCCCGCGCTCGTCGCTTGGCACGGTGTTCGGAAAGAACACGTGCTGAGGAGCGGGAACGATGTCGGCGGACGCAACCACACGGGACCCCGGGACGAGGTTCTCCGGCGCCCACTACGCCACGGACGCGGTCCCGGCGTCCCGGCGACGGGCCTACTGGCGCGAGGCGCTGTCCCGGACCTTCGCGGCGGTGGACGTCGCCGTCCCGGACGGGGCCTGCTCGGGAACCCTCCGCACGTCCGCTCTGGGCCGGCTGCGGCTCACCACGGTGGAGGGCGGCCCCGTGCGGGCGTGGCGGACCCCGCGGCTGATCGCCCGGGACGGCAACGAGGAGGACGTGGTCGTCAGCCTCGTGGAGCGGGGCGTCGTCGGAATCGAGCAGGACGGCCGCGAGGTCTGCCTGCGTCCCGGAGAGTTCGCCTTCTGCGACATGGCGCGGCCGATCCGGATGGACTTCCCCGATCCGTACCGGACGAAGTCCCTCGTCCTGCCGCGGCAGCTCCTGGGCGTCGGCGAGCCCGCCCTGCGACAGCTCACGGCGACGGGCATCCGTCCCGACACGGTGCTGGGCTCGCTGCTGTCGCCCTTCCTGGCCCGGCTCGTGGACACGGCCGCGCTGTATCCCCCGCACACCGGCACCGCCCTGGCCGGCCACGTCGTCGACCTGCTCGGCGTGCTGGCGGAGGAACGGCTGCGGCAGGGGCCCGGTGACACGGAGGACGCGGCATGCGTGCTGGTGCCGAGGATCAGGACGTTCATCGACCGCCGTCTCGCCGACCCGGACCTGACGCCCGAGGTGATAGCCCGGGCCCACCGGATCTCCGTGCGCTACCTGCACCGGCTCTTCCAGGCGGAGGACGACACCGTCGGCCGGTGGATCCAGCGCCGCCGCCTCCAGGAGTGCCGGCGTGAGCTGGCGGACCGCAGGTCCGCCGGCCGGACCATCGCCGCCGTGGCCCACCAGTGGGGTTTCGTCAGCGCGGCGCACTTCAGCCGGGTGTTCCGGGCCGCCTACGGGATGTCCCCCGCCGAGTGGCGCGCGTCGGCCGCGCGGGCGTCGCCCGGTCGTCCGCCGCGCACCGGGATCCTCCCGGCGCCGCCCGCCGCACCGGCCGTGCGCGAGTAGGCCGCGACCCGCCGCTTCCTGCTCCTCCCCGCACCTCCCCGCACCTCCCCCCGCTCCTCCTGGTCCTCCCCGCCTCTCTCCGTCGCCCTCCGGCCCTCCTCGCCGCTCCGGCCGACGCGCCGTCCCGGTGGGGCGCGGGCGGCGCGGGCGGCGTCACCCGCCCCCTGTGCCCGCGCGCACGCCCGGCCTTGCGATAGTGGACGCGGGGGTGTGCGGCGAGGAGGGGCGTGAGTGGCGGGGTCGGGCGGTGCGCTGTCCCGAAGCGGTCTGCGCGGTCGGGAGGCCGAGCTCGGGCAGCTGGCGGAGCTGATCGCGTCGGTGGCCCGTACCGGAAGCGGTGCGCTGGTGCTCGTCCAGGGCGAGGCGGGCATCGGCAAGACCGCCCTGCTCACCGAGGCCGTCACCCGGGCGGGCGCCGCGGGCTGGTCCGTCGGCACGGGCAAGGCCGACGAGCTGCACCACATCGTCCCGCTCTCGTCGCTGGCGGCCTCCCTGCACGGCGATCCGCCGCTGCTGTCCGGGGACGCCTTCGCCGATCTGGCCGGCGGCCACGACCAGCGGATCCGGCTGGTGGAGCGCCTGGCGGGGGCGATCGAGGCCGCGGCCGCCGACCGGCCGGTGCTGATCGCCCTGGACGACGTGCAGTGGGCCGACCCGCTGAGCCGGTTCGTCCTGAAGCAGCTCCCGACGCGTCTGCGCACCTCGCCGGTCCTGTGGGTGCTGACCGGGCGACAGGGCCCCGCCGACCCGCCGGAGGAGATCCTCGTCGCGGCGACGCAGGGTGAACTCCCCTCGCTCACCGTGCCGTTGAGCCCCCTGTCCGGCGAGGCCATCGGGCAACTGGCCGACGACGCCCTGGGGGAGGGCGTCGACGAGCGGGTGCGCGACCTGCTCGACGGAGCCGGCGGGAACCCCTTCCTGGCGGTGGAGATGCTGGCGGGACTGCGCACCGCCGGAGCCTCGGGCGAACCCGTGCCCCCGGGACTGGTGGTGGGCGTGCGCGGCAGGCTCAGGTCCCTGCGGCCCGGCACCCTGCGCTTCCTCCGGATGGGGGCGGTCCTGGGACGCCGGTTCCGCTTCCACGACGCCGCCGCCCTCTGCGGCCGACCGCCCGCCGCGCTGGTCGCGGAGCTCGAGGAGGCGGTGCGCGCCGGACTCCTGGACGACGACGGGGATCAACTGGCCTTCCGGCACGACCTGCTGCGCCAGGCGGTCTACGTCGACATCCCGCCCTCGGCCCGCAAGGCCCTGCACCGGGAGGCGGCCACCCACCTCGTCCTCGCGGGCCACCAGCCGATCGACGCGGTGTCCCACGTCCTCGAGGGCGCCCTGCCCGGCGACGAGGAAGCGGTGGCCCTGCTCGGCCGCGCCGCCGCCGACGTGCTCCCGGTGACCCCGGGCCTCGCGGCCGACCTCATGACCCGCGCCCTGGAACTCGTGCCGCCCGCACGGCCGTCGCGGTTCGAGGTGGGCGAGCGGGCGATCGTCTTCCTGACCCGGGCCGGCCGCGACCGCGAGGCGCTCCGGACCGGCGACCGTCTCCTGGCCGGACGGCCCTCCCCGGCGGAGTTCGGCCGACTCCAGACGGCCCTGGGCGGGACGCTGTGGAACATGGATCTCGCCGACGAACTGCTCCGCCGCACGGAGACGGCTCTCGCCCTCGGCGGCGCCGACCCCGGGACCGAGGCCAGGCTGACCGCCCTGCGCGCGCTGGCCCTGTCCCGCGGGCACGATCTCGCCGCGGCCCGGGAGGCGGGCGAGAACGCCCTGCGCGCCGCCCTCGCGGCGGGCGACCGGGAGGCGCATGTGCTGGCCCTGTCCGGGCTCGGCGAGATCGCGCTCAACGCGGGGGAGAACGCCGTCGCGCTGCGGCACTTCACCGCGCTCAGCGCCGTCGATCCCGCCTTCCTGCCCGAGGAGGTCGTCGCCCGCACGCACATGGACGACTTCGCCTCCGGCGAACGGCTGCTCCTGCGGGCGGCGGACCCCGGCGGTGCGCCCCGGCAGGCGATGCTGCTGTGGGCACAGGGCCACCGGCTGCTCGGGCTCGGCAGGCTCGACGACGCCGAGGCCGACCTCGTGACCATGGAGCGCCTCGAAGACGACGTCCAGGTGCCCGTGCAACAGGTGAACGCCCGCGTGATCCGCTCCCGGATCGCCCTGCTGCGAGGCGACCGGGAAGCGGCCCGGCGGCACCTGACGGCGGCGCGGGAGAGACTGGCGGCCAAGCCGAACCCGGGCAACACGGCCGCGGTGCGCTTTCTGGAGGCCGTCCACGCCGACGCCGACGGGGACGTCCGGCTTGCCCTCGACCGGCTCCGGCAGGTGCAGGAGGCGGGCCCCTTCATGCGCTGGCGGCTGTTGCGCACCTGGGTCGACCGCGCGATCCGCATCGCCCTGCGCGGCGCGGACCACGGGCTCGCCGAGGACCTGGCCGCACAGGCCGCGGCGCACGCCGAACGCAACCCCGGCGTGGCCGGCGCGGCCGGGGTCGCCGCGCAGGCGGCCGGCCTCCTGAAGAACGATCCCGCCCTGCTGGAACGCTCCGTGGACCTGCTCGGGGCGAGCCCGCGCCCGCTGGTGCGGGCCGCGGCCCGCGCGGACCTGGGGCGGGCCCTGCTGGCAGCGGGCCGCACGCCGGCGGCCGCGGCCGTGCTGACCCGGGCGCGGGCCGAGTTCGCCGAGTCGGGCGCCCACGGGGCGGCGGCACGGGTGCGGCGTGATCTGGCCCGCACGGGGGCGGGCGGGCGCGGGGCCGGCGCCCGGCAGCGCCCCGTCCACGGGTGGGAGGCCCTCACGGTCTCGGAGAAGAAGGTCGCGCGCCTCATCGCCGAGGGCCACACCAACCGGTCGGCCGCCGACCTGCTCGTCGTCTCCCCGCACACCGTCAACACCCATCTGACCTCGGCCTTCCGCAAGCTGGCGGTGAACTCCCGGGTGCAGCTCGCCCACCTGGTCATCGGCCTGCGCGACACCTGACGGGCGGGCGCGTCGGCTTGTTCACGCGATGCCCGCCGACGTGCGAAGCGGGGCGAAACGGGTCACACGCCTGTACCGGCCCCGGCGGGACCGACGCGGATGTCAGGGTCCTCGCACCGTGTGCTTACCCTGACCGGGTCGCCACCGGGCCTCTGTCTTCCGCCGGCTTTCCCGAGAACGACACTCCGGCCGCAGACGTCACTGGGAAGGGCGCCGCCATGAGCACATCGGGACGACGGCAACGACCGGGAAGACCCGGACGAACCGGACGGCCGCGGGGGCGGCGGATCGCCGCCCTCCTCGGG
Source organism: Streptomyces hilarionis (assembly GCF_024539675.1). Classification (GTDB taxonomy): domain Bacteria; phylum Actinomycetota; class Actinomycetes; order Streptomycetales; family Streptomycetaceae; genus Streptomyces; species Streptomyces hilarionis. The sequence goes on from NZ_JAHHIT010000048.1 coordinate 35,133, forward strand.
GCCGGGGCCCTCGTGCTCGCCGCCGCCGGCTGCGGCGGCCGCGAAGGGGAGGGATCCGGCGACGGCCCGGTCACCTCCATCACCGCGCTCGACTACTACACCGACGCGACGGAGCACGCCCAATGGGGCGAGCGGCTCTCCGCCTGCGGGAGGACCGTCGGCGTGACGGTCGAGCACACGAGCGTTCCGGGGGCCTCGCTCGTCCCCAAGGTCCTGCAACGGGCGTCGTCGCGGACCCTTCCCGACCTTCTGATGCTCGACAACCCCGACCTGCAACAGATCGCCCGGACCGGCGCGCTGACACCGCTGGACCGCTACGGCGTCGACACCCGCGGTTTCGCCGAGGGCATCCTGTCGGCGGGCACCTACGAGGGAAAGGTGTACGGCCTGGCGCCCACCGTCAGCACGATCGCCCTCGTCTACAACAAGGACATGCTCGCCGAGGCCGGCGTCGCCGTGCCGAGGACCTGGGACGAACTGAAGGCGGCCGCCGCCGAACTGACCCGCCCGGGGCGCTACGGGCTGGCCGTCGACGCCAACGCCACGTTCGAGGGCGCCTGGCAGTTCCTGCCGTTTCTGTGGTCCAACGGCGGGGACGAGAAGCGGCTGGACACCCCGCAGGCCGCGCAGGCGCTCCGGCTCTGGGTCGCCCTGGTCAGGAGCGGCTCCATGTCGAAGTCGGTGCTCAACTGGACCCAGGCCGACGTCCACGACCAGTTCGTCGCCGGCCGGACGGCCATGATGGTCAACGGCCCCTGGCGGATCTCCGCCCTGGACGAGGCCGGGAACCTGCACTGGGGGGTGGCCCCCCTTCCCGTGCGGCGGCCGGGGCAGGCCCTCGTCACACCGCTCGGCGGCGAGGTGTGGACCGTCCCGCAGAGTCCCTCGCGGGCCCGGCAGGAGAAGGCCGCCCGGGTCCTGGCCTGTCTGAACGACCCCGCACACACGCTCGCGCTGGCCGAGCAGAACTTCACCGTCCCCTCGCGCCCCGCGGTGGCCGCCCGCTACGCCCGGCGGACCCCGTCGATGGCGGCCTTCGTCGAGAGCGTCGGACGGGCCCGGGCCCGTACGGGCGAACTGGGCGTGAGGTGGCCGGCGGCCGCGACCGCCATCTACACCGCGATCCAGTCCGCGCTGACGGGCGAGCAGACACCGGAGGAAGCACTCGAGCATGCGCAGCAGACGGCGACCAGCCCCTGACACGGACCGGCGCACGGCCCGGGCGCGCCTGCGCGAGCCTCTCACCCGGTGGATGTTCCTCGCCCCCGCCGGGGTGTACCTCGCGCTCTTCTTCGGATACCCCGTCGTCGAGAACGTCGTGATGAGCTTCCGGCAGTACACGGCCACCACGTTCTACACCGGTGCCGCGCCCTACGTGGGACTGCGCAACTACGCGGACGTCCTGGCGTCGGACCTGTTCACGAAGGCGCTCGTGACGACGGTCCTGTTCACCGCCGGTTCGCTCGCCGGGCAGTTCGCGCTGGGCCTGGCCCTCGCCCTGTTCTTCCGGCGCCGCTTTCCGCTCAGCGGCGTGCTGCGGTCGCTCCTGCTGCTGCCCTGGCTCATGCCGCTGGCCGTCTCCGGCGCGACATGGCGGTCGATGCTCGACACGGACACCGGAGTCGTCAACGACGCGCTGCGCCACCTCCACCTCGTGTCGTCCGGCGTTCCCTGGCTGACCGGCACTTCGCAGGCGCTCGTCTCGGTCGTCCTCGTCAACGTGTGGGTGGGCGTGCCCTTCAACACCGCGATCCTGTACGGCGGTCTGCTGGACATCCCGCCGCAGTTGTACGAGGCGGCGAGGATCGACGGCGCCGGACCCGTGACCACGTTCCGCCATGTCACCTGGCCCCTGCTGCGGCCCGTGGCGGGTGTCGTGCTCGTGCTGGGCGTGATGTACACGCTCAGGGTGCTGGACGTCGTCCTCGTGGTGACGGGCGGAGGGCCGGCCGACGCCACCGAGACCCTCGCCACCCGGTCCTACGAGCTGTCCTTCCGGCAGTTCGAGTTCGGGCGCGGCGCCGCGACGGGCAATGTGCTCATCGTCGTCTCGCTCGCCTGCGCCCTCCTCCACCTGCGCGTGGACCGGCGGGCCCGGCTCGGCCGGGAGGCGGTCCGGTGAGGCGCGGACCCCGCCGCGGCCCGCTGTCCACGGTCGTGGGGATCGTCCTGCTCGCGGTGATGCTCTTCCCGGTCTACTGGATGGTCAACGCCTCCCTCCAGCCGTCCGGCAGCGCGCTGCTCGAGGCGGGGTGGTTCCCCTCGCACCCGGACCCCAGCGGTTACGTCAGCGCGCTGCGCGATCAGGGACGCAACCTCGTCACCAGCCTCGTCGTCGCCCTCGGCAGCGTCGTGCTCAGCCTCGCGCTCGCGGCGCCGGCCGCGTACGCGCTGGCCTGGTTCCCCTTCCGCGGCGCCGGCGTCGTGCTCTTCGGTGTCCTGGGCACCCAGATGGTGCCGGGCATCGCGGTGGCCAACGCGCTCTACAGCGCCTACAACGACCTGGGCCTGCTGAACTCCTACCCCGGCCTGATCCTCGCCGAGTCGACCGCCGGGGTGCCCTTCGCGATCATCCTGCTGCGTGCGTCCATGCGGGGCATCCCCAGGGAGATCGTCGAGGCCGCGCGCACGGACGGCGCCGGAAGGCTGCGCACCTTCCGTTCCGTGGTGCTCCCGCTGAGCGCGAACTCACTGGTCACCGCCGCGCTCTTCACCTTCCTCTTCGCCTGGAGCGACTTCCTGTTCGCCCTCACGCTGACCACCACGGAGACCGTCCGGCCGGTGACGCTGGGGCTCTACGACTACCTGGGCGCCCACACGAACCGGTGGAACGCCGTCATGGCCACCGCGGTCCTGGCCTCCCTGCCGGCGGCCGTGCTGCTCGTCGCCGCCCAGCGCCGCATCGCCGCGGGCCTCACCGGTGGCGCCGTCGGATGAGGTGCCGTCCGAGCGGACGCCCTTCGCCCCGTCAGCGCGACTCCGCGTCGGGGATCACGTGCATCGCGGCCTCTTCGGCCGACGCCCCCGCGCCGTCCAGGCCGACGTCGTGGGCGACCATGTCGTAGTCGGTGTTCTCGTGACTGCCCTCGTCCGGCGCGATCAGCCGACCGGCGCGCACGTCGCCGACCTCGTCGTCGACGAGCTCACCGTCCGTGTCCCAGGCGTCCCCGAGGCCGTCGCCCTCCGGGACCGCGACGTCCGGCGTCTCCTCGGCCAGACGCTCGTCCAGGGTCTCCCCGCGCAGCCGCTCGGACGCCGTGACACCGGTGTGCTCCACGGCCCACGGCTTCTCCGGAGGGGAGTAGCCCTCGTCCAGGGCCTCGTCGCCGGCCCGGTAGTCCAGGGTGTCCGAGGCGTCGAGCAGCCCGACGTCGTCCTGCACCTCCGAGCCGTCCGGCTGGTAGACCTCGTCACCCATCGCTTCGTCGGCCACGTGCGCTCCATCGTCGTCGGGGCCGGAGGGGCGCGGGCCACCGCACCCGGGCCCGGCCCGCTGTCGGGCCCGGCCCGTCACCGGTACCGGCGTATGCCGGTCAGGTCACCAGTGTCCCGCCCCGGCCCCCGTTCCGGGCCCCCGAAACGGAATGCGTGCGCTCCTGGGCAAGAAGTCGCCCGCCCGCGCCCCGCCCGCGCCCCGGCCGCCCCTCGGCGGGCCCGGGGCCCCGACCGGACCGGCACGAGGACCGTGAAGGCGCGCGCCTCGTCGGGCCGACGCACCCGCCGGCGGCGTTGTGGACGCGCACCCGACTGCCGAATACCCCTGCCGATCAGCCGGGTTGAGCGGGTCGGCCGATTAACTCCCGCGGAATTCCTACAGGGTTGGTAGTGTCCACGGCTCGTGGCGGACGTCGATCTGCGGACGTCGTCCGCCACGACGCGAGATCCGGCACGGCACCTTCCGCCTCCTCCTCTCACGGAAAGCTCCCGCACCCATGCATGGAATACGTGGCGGGCGCGCCACGACGAGACGCGCCCGCTCGACGGTTGTGACCGTCCTCACCGCCCTGGCCCTCGTGCTGACGACCGCCGCGACGAGCCGGGCGGCCGAACCGCCCGCCGCGGCGAAGGCCCCACCCCGTTCCACGTCCCCCGCGCCCGCCGTGAAGGCCGGCGAGACCGGCAGATTCGCGGCCGGCTCCGGTGAGACCTGCTCCGCCACCGCGCCCGGCTCCGGGGAGCGCCGCGCGGGCGCCGTCGAGTCCTGTGTGACGGTCGCCCCCGCCCCCGCCCGCAAGAAGGGGAAGTCCCGCGCCGCCGACGCCCCCGCCGCCGCGGCGGCGGCCGCAGGCGCCTGCGACGTCAGCGCCCCCGGCAACTACAGCTACGAGCGCTTCTCCTACTGCGTGTCCGGCATCGACGTCACCTACGTCCTGCGCGACGGCAACGGCAAGGAGATCGGACGCGGCACCCTGGCCGTCTCCACCGGCGCCGACCTCTCCGCGACCGCCACGACCTGGAGCGAGCGGGTCTCGGTGACCATGACCGGCGCAGCCGGTGACGTCACCGCCCTGAACGCCAAGCTGCGCGCCTCGTGCGACGCCGGCTGCACGGCCACCAAGACCGCCCCCTGGTACGGCGGCGCCCTCACCCTCGGCCAGACCCTGACCGGAACGGTCGCCTACTCCTCGCCCCGGACGGCGGGCTCCTCCGCCTCGTTCTTCACGTCCTACGCGATGTACGTGACGTCGCCGGGAGCGACGGCGGTCGACCCGAACGCCTCCTGGAAGAACGCGCGTCAGATCAGGTGCGACGACGCGGTGGGCGGAACGTCGGCGGCGGGCTGCGCCGTCCCCTCCGTCATGCCCGTCGTGCCGATGAAGGCGGCGGGCGCGGACGCGGGCGGCGCCGTCGCCGCCTACGGCTGGGCCCAGAAGAACCTCGACGGCGCCTGGGGGAAGAAGGGCAGCCCCCTGACCCGGTCCACGAGCGGCGTGAGCGGTCGCACCGCCGCAACCTGCGGCGGCTTCACGGCCCAGCCGGAGCTCGTCGACGCCGACGCCTGCGCCGACTTCCCGTTCGGGGAGGCGAAGGAGGGCGGTTCCGCCGGGGACCGCTGCGTCGAGGTGATCCCCAACCTCGGCAACGGGGAGTGGGACACCTACGTCCTGAACGACGGACATGTCGTGGACTCCGCGTCGCCCTGCGTGCGGGCTCATGTCACCCCCGCCGACAAGCAGTTCGCCGAGACGCAGCTCGCCGACGGTTTCGCGGCCCAACGGGTGATCGACGCCGACAGGTTCGAGCTCACGGTCTCGACGCCGGACACCGGCCCGCAGGCCGACTGCCTGAACGACCCCCCGCCGGCCGGTTCGTTGCCCAACGGCGACGGGTGGTTCAAGAACACCACCGAGGCGGTGCCCCTCGTCAACCAGACCGTCCCGACGAGCGGTCCCGGGGAGCGGCCGACCGAGGCACAGGCCTGCCTGGGGAGGAACACCACCAAGGGAAGCGGAACCAGCGACCCCGTCACCGGGTACAAGGACGCGGAGGCGTTCAAGAAGGCGAACGGGGTCACCAACGGGCTGGCCCGGTGCCACCTCATCGCGAGGATCCTCGGCGGCAAGGGCACGAGCGAGCTGACCCGGACCAACCTCGTGCCCTGCTGGCAGTCCGGGATGAACACGGGCACGCCCAGCATGCGGACCTTCGAGGACATCGCGCAGAAGATGATCCAGGACCCCGCCTCGGGCCTCGGAGCGAACGACGCGATCCTCTACCGGGTGACGCCCGTCTACAAGGACGCCAACAGCACCATCCCGGTGGGCGTCACGATGCGCGCCGACATCCAGCGGGCCGGCGGGGGGACCGAGGAGCTGTTCCCCAACGTCTTCGTCACCAACACCCTGATGAATACTGGGACGCTCAACCTCGGCAACTGATCCGCGGATCAGCACAGTTCACGCCACGGGAGCCGGCATGAGTCTCACCACCCCGGCGCGGCCGTTCGACGTCACCGCGCTCTTCCCCGAGCTGGCCCCGTGGGCGCGCACGGCGACCCGGTTGCACCCGCGACCCGGGGCGCCGACCGTGCACGACAGCTCCGTCGGCGGGCCGCTGCTGTGGCCCGCCGACGAGCCGTGGCCGTACTGCGACGAGCCGCACGACAGCCGCGTGGCACCGGTGGTCCACGCGCCGGACGACATCCGGCTCCTGCGCCGTGTCCGGGCCGCCTCGGCGGAGCGGCTGCGCCGCGATCCCGGGGCCGCCCGGTGGACCCCGGAGGAACAGGAGGCCCTGGAGCGGATCGGCGCGGGCCGCCCGTGGTTCGACGGCCGGATCCCGCTCCTCCCCCTCGCTCAGCTCCACGCCCGCGACGTCCCCTTCCCGCGCCCGTCCGGCGCGGACCTCCTCCAGGTTCTGTGGTGCCCCTTCGACCACGCGGAGGGCGCCCACCCCAGGACCGCCCTCGTCCGGCGCTCCGCCGCCGCCGTCGCCGACGTCCTCGACGCGCCGCCCGAGCCGCCGGTCGTGCAGCGCGACTCCTACCTTCCGCAGCCGTGCGTGCTCGCGCCGGAGCAGGTCACCGAATTCCCCAACCCCCGTGAGCTGGACGACGACCTGCGGGACCGGTTGGCCGACGGGAGCCGCTGGGGGGCGATCGACCCGGCGCGGTACAGCGCCTACGCCGACGACCTGGGCGAGCTGTATCTGGGAGCCCTCTCCACCGCCCCCGGCTGGAAGACCGGCGGCTGGACCCCATGGGACGCCACCGACCCCGTCGACCGTCCCTGCCCCGCGTGCGGCGCCGGGACCGTTCCGCTTCTCACCGTCGCCTCCTCGGAATGGGACGGCATCAGCAGGTCCTGGATCCCGCGGGAGGAACCGGCGAGCCCGGCCCCGCCGCCTCTCGGCGCCCGCGACGGCGCCTTCACGCTGATCGACATCGCCGGCGGCTGCGACCTCCAGCTGTATGCCTGCCCGGCCGACCCGTCCCACCCCCATGTCGAACTGGTCCCGTGAACGCAGGGAACGGCGCCCGAGTGGACCCGACCGGACCCCGGGGCAGCGGCGCGCCCGCCGCTCTTGCTGTTAACGTGCAGTTGCGCATGATGCGCAATAACGTTGGAGGACGTTGACATGGCGGTCTACACGCTCCCGGAACTTCCCTACGACTACGCGGCGCTGGCCCCGGTGATCAGCCCGGAGATCATCGAGCTGCACCACGACAAGCACCACGCGGCGTACGTCAAGGGCGCGAACGACACGCTGGAGCAACTGGCGCAGGCGCGGGACGAGGAGTCCTGGGGCTCGATCAACGGCCTGGAGAAGAACCTGGCCTTCCATCTCTCCGGCCACGTCCTGCACTCGATCTACTGGCACAACATGTCGGGCGACGGCGGCGGCGAACCGCTGGAGGCGGACGGCACGGGCGAGCTCGCGGACGCGATCGCCGAGTCGTTCGGCTCGTTCGCGCGCTTCAAGGCGCAGCTGACCAAGGCGGCGGCGACCACGCAGGGTTCCGGCTGGGGCGTCCTCGCCCACGAGCCGCTGTCCGGCCGCCTCATCGTCGAGCAGGTCTACGACCACCAGGGCAACGTCGGGCAGGGGTCCACCCCCGTCCTGGTCTTCGACGCCTGGGAGCACGCCTTCTACCTCCAGTACAAGAACCAGAAGGTCGACTTCATCGACGCCATGTGGGCCGTCGTCGACTGGCAGGACGTGGCCCGGCGGTACGCCGCCGCCAAGGAACGCGGCGACAGCCTGCTCCTCGCGCCCTGAGCCCGTACGGCGCCGGACCGAACGCCGGCGCGCGCGTGCCGGACCCCGTGACGGAACACACGACGTGCCCCGGCGATCGCCTTGATAGCCTCAGGGCGCCAGTCGAGCCACACCTGAGGCCAGGGAATCCGGTGCGAATCCGGAACTGACGCGCAGCGGTGAGGGGGACGGGCGGGGCACGACGCCACTGGGAGACCGGGAAGGCGCCCCGGCCGGACGAACCCGAGTCCGAAGACCTGCTGGCACCTTCGCGCCCCGGCGCGCAGGGACGTCCGTAGGCCAGGCTCCGCGTACGAGCCCCGACACCCGAGGCATGCCCGTGCTCCGCACCCCCGCCCCTTCCCGCCCCGCCGCGCTTCTCCTGGCGTCCGCCGTGCTGCTCACCGCCTGCGGCTCCTCCGGCAACAGCGCCGAACCGGAGAAGAGTTCGGCCGCCGGCTACCCGGTGACCCTCGACAACTGCGGTCACGAGACCACCCTGAAGGCGGCCCCGAAGCGGGCGGTCTCCCTCAACCAGGGCACCACGGAGATCCTGCTCTCCCTCGGCCTCGCCGACCGCATGGCCGGAACGGCCACCTGGACCGACCCGGTGATGAAGGGCCTGGAGAAGGCCGACGCGTCCGTGCCCCGCCTCGCCGACGACAACCCCTCCTTCGAGAAGGTCCTCGACGCCGAACCCGACTTCGTCACCGCCTCGTTCGTCTCGACCCTCGGCAGGGGCGGGGTCGCCACCCGCGAGCAGTTCGAGAAGCTGGGCGTGCCCACGTACGTCTCACCGTCCGACTGCTCCGCGGGCAAGGACAACGACAGCGGCGGCGACGGCTCGCGCAGCGCACCGCTCACCCTCGACGCCGTCTACGGCGAAGTGCGCGACCTGGCCCGCGCGTTCGGCGTCCAAGAGCGCGGCGAGAAGCTCGTCGCCTCGCTGAAGAAGCGGGTGAGCGCGGCGACCGCGGGACTGCGCGCCTCGGACGTCTCCCTCATGTACTGGTTCGCCAACTCCCAGTCGCCCTACCTCGCCGGCTGCTGCGGCGCTCCCGGCGCCGTCACCCGTGCGGTCGGCGCGAAGAACGCCTTCGCCGACACCCACGACGAATGGCCCCAGATCAACTGGGAGACCGTCGCCGACCGCGACCCCGACGTCCTCGTGATCGGCGACCTGACCCGCAAGCAGCAGACCGCCGAGACGGCCGCCGCCAAGATCCGCTTCCTGGAGACCGACCCGGCCACCCGCAACCTGACCGCCGTGAAGAAGAGGCGCTACGTCCTGGTGAGCGGGCAGGCGATGAACCCGTCCATCCGCACGGTCGAAGGGATCGAGCAGGTCGCGGCCGGTCTGCGCGGCTTCGGGTTCGCCAAGTGAGCCTGCGCTCCCCTTTGTTGACGATCTGCGGCCTGACCGCGCTGCTCGCGTCGATCGCCGTGGCCGTGACGATCGGGCCCGCCGACATCTCCACGGCGGACGTGTGGGCGTCCGTCGCGGCCCATCTCGGCCTCGGCGAGAGCGGGTTGACGCCGCTGCGGGACGGCATCGTGTGGGACCTGCGGATGCCCCGCACGCTGCTCGCGGCCGTGTGCGGGGCCGGACTCGCCGTCTGCGGCGCGGTCATGCAGTCGCTCCTGCGCAATCCGCTCGCCGACCCCTTCGTGCTCGGGGTCTCCTCCGGCGCCTCGACCGGGGCGGTCGCCGTGGTCGTGCTGGGCGTGGGCGGGGGAGCGGTGTCCCTGTCGGGCGGCGCCTTCCTCGGCGCGCTGCTCTCCTTCGCCCTGGTGCTGCTGCTCAGCCACACCCTCGGCGGCAGCACCGACCGCGTCGTCCTGTCGGGGGTCGCGGCCATGCAGCTGTTCTCCGCGCTGACCTCCTTCATCGTCCTGACCTCGGCGGACGCCGAGACCACCCGGGGCGTGCTGTTCTGGCTGCTCGGCTCGCTCACCGGCGCCGACTGGGGACAGGTCCTGCTCTGCGCCGTCGTCCTGGCGATCGTGCTCGTCGTCTGCCTCGGGTACGCCGCTACGCTCGACGCGTTCGCCTTCGGCGACGAGGCCGCCGCGGGCCTCGGGGTCCGGGTCGCCCGCACCCGCCTGGTCCTGCTCTGCGCGACGGCGCTGCTCACCGCCGCCCTGGTCAGCTGCGCCGGCGCGATCGGTTTCGTCGGCCTGGTGCTGCCGCACGCCACCCGCGCCCTCACCGGCTCCGGTCACGCCCGTCTGCTGCCGGTCACCGCGCTGACCGGGGCCGTCTTCCTGGTGTGGGTGGACACCCTCGCCCGCACCGTCCTCGACCCCCAGGAGGTCCCGGTGGGCGTGGTGACGTCCCTCATCGGCGTGCCGGCGTTCGTCGCCGTCCTCTACCGCGGACGGGGAAGAGCGTGACCAGCCTGCACGCGGACCGCGTCGGACGGCGCATCGGCGACAAGGTCGTCGTCGACGACGTCACCCTCACCCTGCGCCCCGGCGAGACCGTCGGCCTGCTCGGCCCCAACGGCTCGGGAAAGTCGACGGTGTTGAGGCTGCTGGCCGGGGTCCTCGCTCCCAGCGCCGGAGTCGTGACGCTGGACGGGCGCCCGCTCGCCGAGGTCGGGCGCCGTGCCGTCGCCCGTCGTGTCGCGACCGTCGAACAGCACGCCCACACCCCGACGGAACTGACCGTCCGGGACGTCGTCGCCCTCGGCCGCGTCCCGCACCGCCGCGCCTGGACGCCCCCGACGACCGCCGACGCGGCAGCGGTCTCCGAGGCGCTGCGGCGCACCGGACTGACCGACCGGGCCGGCCAGTCCTGGCACACCCTGTCCGGCGGTGAACGCCAGCGCGCCCAGATCGCCCGCGCGCTCGCGCAGGAGCCCCGCGAGCTCCTCCTCGACGAGCCCACCAACCACCTCGACATCCAGCACCAGCTCGAGCTGCTGGAACTCGTCGCGAGCCTGCCGGTCACCGCCGTGATCGCCCTGCACGACCTCAACCTCGCCGCGATGTACTGCGACCGCGTGCTCGTCCTGCGCGCCGGCCGCGCCGTCACCGAGGGCGCCTGCGCCGACGTCCTCACCCCCGACCTCATCGAACAGGTCTTCGGCGTCCGCGCCGAGGTCGCCCATGATCCCGGCCACCCCGTGATCCGCTTCCTGCGCCCGGTCGCCCGGGACGGATCTTCCCCGAACAGGAGTGTGACGAGCGATGTCCCGACAGCGCCCTGAAGCGGCCGCGACGCAGCGGCCCGGCGTCGGACCGGCTCCGAGCCGTGTCGTGGTCTGCCGGGACTGCTGCTGCGGAACCCCGAAGATCACCGGCGTGGACCACGACCGGCAGCTCGCGCGCCTGCGCGAGGAGGTGCCGGTCCGGGTGTCCGACTGCCTCGACGTGTGCGAACACGCCAACGTGATCGTCGTCCAGCCCTCCGCCGCCGCGCGCGCCGCGGGAGCCCGTCCGGTGTGGCTGGGCCTCGTGAACGACGCGGACGCCGTCGACGACATCGTGGGATGGATCAGGGCCGGCGGTCCCGGAGCCGCCCCCTGCCCCGACATCCTCGGCCTGTACGCCTTCACCCCGCCCCGGGGCAAGGGGCGCTGAGGCCGCGGACGCCCGGGCCGCGCCGCCGGTCGCGGCCCCGGTCAGGAGAGTCCGGAGGCGGCGAGGACCGCCCGTGCGGTCTCGTCGTCGATCCGGCGGCCGAGCCGTTCCAGGACGTCCGCGCCGTGGCGCAGCGTGCCGCGTCCGACGGCGCGGCGGACTCCCGTCTCCAGCTCGTGCCAGAGGAGGGGATTGGCGGTGAGGACGCGGGAGTCGAGTTCCAGGCGCCCGCCGTGAACGTCGCACAGGACGAGGTGCGAGGACACGCCGCCGTACTGGCGCACGGCGACCAGCGCGTCCGTGCGCACGGTGCGCAGGCCCCAGGGTGTGCGTACCGCCAGCCAGCCGGGCCCCGCGGTCACCCGGGGCGGGAGCAGGATGACGAGGACGGTGGCGGACAGGACCAGCCACAGCAGGCCCCGCGGCAGCGTCAGGCTGCCCGCGGCCCGGTCCACGAGCAGGCACAAGGCGCAGAACACCAGGGCGCAGGTCGCCGCCAGCCGGGCGCCGCCGCGCCAGTGGCGGTCGCCGACCGGGGACCGTGCGTCCGTCCGTGTCATGTCGCCGACGCTAGGCGGCCGCGTGGGGGCGGGGACCGTCGCTGACGGGGTTCTGACGCCGTGCGGGCCGATCCTGACGGGATCCTGACGCGGAGCGGTCAGCCGGTGTGGACGCGGGGGCGGCGGGTGCGGTCGGGCTCGGCCTCGCGCAGGACCTCGCGGGTGACCGGGGCGACCTCGCCCTGGCCGAAGAGGAAGAAGCGCAGGAAGTTGGCGAAGGGACCGCCCTCGGTCCACTCGAAGTAGATGTGCGGGATGCAGCCCGTCTCGTCACGGGCGTGCAGGAGCAGCGCGGCGAGGGCGTTGGGGATGGAGGAGGACTCCAGGGTCAGGACGCGGTAGCGGTTGTGGAGGACCTCGCCGCGCACGGTCAGTCCGGCCTCGAACTCGGAAGGGTCGGTCACCGTCACTTCGACGAAGACGAAGTCCTCCTGCTCCGGCATGTCGTTGTCGGCCCGGATCTGCTCGATCTTGTCCCGGTACTCGGCCTTGTCGCGCCGGTCGGGCTCGTTGGCGATGAAGCGCATCCGGCGGCTGGACATGTCCCGGATGAAACGTTGCGCCATGTCGTCCAGCGTCACGCTCGTCACGCGGAGCTCGAAGGCGCGGGCCAGCCGGGAGAGCAGCGAGACGAGGATGATGCCGGCGATGAAGCAGGCGCCGATCTTCACGCCGTCGGGGCGCTCGATGACGTTCGCGACGGTGACGTAGAGGAACACCGCCGAGATGACGGCGAAGCCGATCGTCCAGCCCCGCTGTCCGGCCTTGCGGGCGGCGATGGTCACGGCGATCGCCGCCGAGCTGATGAGCACCAGCACGCCGGTGGCGTACGCGCCGCCCTGCGCGTCGACGTCGGCGTCGAAGATCCAGGTGACCAGGAAGGCGATGAGGGTGAAGACGATGACCATGGGGCGGACGGCCCGTGCCCAGTGCGGGGCCATGCCGTAGCGGGGCAGGTACCGCGGCATGAGGTTCAGCAGACCGGCCATGGCCGAGGCGCCCGCGAACCACAGGATCGCGATGGTCGACACGTCGTAGACCGTGCCGAACGCGTTGCCCAGGTACTCGTGCGCCAGGTAGGCGAGGGCGCGTCCGTTGGCCGGGCCGCCGGACTCGAAGTCCTTCTCCGGTATGAGGAGGGTGGTGATGAAGCTGGTGGCGATCAGGAAGACGCTCATGATGAGAGCGGCGGTCGTCAGCAGCTTCTTGGTGTCCCGGATCCGCCCTTGCGGGCGTTCCTCCGTGTCGCCGTCGTCGCCCTTCACGTGGGGCATGACCGCGACGCCGGTCTCGAAGCCGGACAGGCCCAGCGCCAGTTTGGGGAAGACGAGCAGGGCCACGCCGACCATGGCGAAGACGTTGCCGTGCTCGGCGGTGAGCGCGTCGGCCCAGTCGGTGATCACATGGCCCGCCGTGGCGACGTGCCACACGCCCACGGCCACGACCACGACGTTCAGCGCGAGGTACACGCCCACCAGGGCGACCGCGACGCCTATGGCCTCCAGGAAGCCCTTGAGGAACACGGCGCCGAGCAGGGCGACCAGGATCAGGGTGATCAGCATCTGCTTGCCGTGCAGGGTCTCGGTCAGGTGCGGGTTCTCGACCAGGTGGGTCGAGGCGTCGGCCGCCGAGAGCGTGATGGTGATCAGGAAGTCGGTGGCGGCGAAGCCCAGCAGGGTCAGGACGAACAGCTTGCCCTGCCAGAACGACAGCAGCCGCTCCAGCATCGAGATCGAGCCCTCGCCGTGCGGGCTCTCCTCGGCCACCCGACGGTAGACCGGCAGGGCGCCGATCAGGGTGACTATGACGAGCACGATGGTCGCGACGGGGGAGAGCAGTCCGGCCGCGAGCGCGGCGATGCCGGGCTGGTAGCCGAGTGTGGAGAAGTAGTCGACGCCGGTCAGGCACATCACCCGGTACCAGGGCTGCCCCTTGTGCGGGGCCTCGGGAGTGGCGTGCGGACCCGTGTGGCCGCCGGACTTGCCCATGTCGGACAGGCCCTGGAGCATCCACGTCCGCATACGGCTGGGCGGCGGGTGTTCGGTCGTGGCCATCGGCGTGCTCTCCCGGTGTGCGGCTCGGCGTGGGGCTTTCGGCCATCACGCGGGCGGGGCCACCAGCGTATGCAGAGAGTGACGTGAGGGCCGAGGGATGGATCACACGCGGGCGTCAGGGTTGCGTTAAGACCGGCCGCGAGAACGCAGGTGGCAGGTCGGGCCGCCGCCGTGCGGGTGCGGCGGACGGGGTTGGGCCGTACGGGGGCGCAGACGCCGACCGTGACGGCCTCGACGTCGCGCGCGGCGGATGTGCGGGCGTCCGTGGCCCAGGGGCCCGAGGATCCGGATGCTCGGCCCGCCGGGCAGGGGGCGCCGCGGAAACCCGTGGTCTGCGCCCTGCCCGGCGGCGCCGGCCGTCAGGACGCCGTCAAGTTCGGCCGTCCGGGCGCGAAGAAGCCGCAAGCGACCGTCCGGCAGGACGGGTGACGGACGGAACCTGGTGGCCGCCGCGCACCTTCCGTCCCGCGCGCGGCCGAGGCACGAAGGAGCACACGCCCATGACCGTCCCGACCACCGAGCCGGACGCCGTTCCCGTCGGCGACGAGCCGCCCGACCCCGGCGAGCGCCACCGCCTGACCGCCGTCACCGGACTCGCCGCCCTGTCGCTGGACGCGATGGCCTCCGTGGCGTACGGGCCCGAGGCGATCGTGCTCGTGCTGGCCGCCGCGGGCGCGCGCGGTCTGGGCTTCACACTGCCGGTGACGCTGGCCATCGCCGGCCTGCTGGCGGTGCTGGTGGCCTCGTACCGCCAGGTGATCGCGGCCTTCCCGGACGGCGGCGGCTCCTACGCCGTCGCCCGGACGCATCTCGGGGATCGCGCCGGCCTGGTGGCCGCCGCCTCGCTGGTGCTGGACTACGTGCTCAACGTCGCCGTCGCCGTCACGGCCGGCGTGGCCGCGCTGACCTCCGCCTTCCCGGCGCTGTACGGGGACCGGCTCTGGCTGTGCCTGGTGGTGCTCGCCCTGATCACGGGCGTCAACCTGCGGGGCATCGTGGAGTCCGCGAGGGCGTTCATCGTGCCGACCGTCGTCTTCGTCGGCTCGATCTTCGTCGTGATCGTCGTCGGTCTGTTCCGCTCCCACCCGGTGAGCACGGCGACCGCGGCCGGGCACGCCTCGGTCCTCGCCGACAACGCCTCCGGCATGGGCGCCCTGCTCCTGCTGAAAGCCTTCGCCTCCGGGTGCGCCGCGCTCACCGGCGTGGAGGCCATCGCCAACGCGGTGCCCTCCTTCCGCCGCCCGCGGGTCCGGCGGGCCCAGCGCGCGGAGGCGGCGCTCGGCGCCGTACTCGCGCTGATGCTGATCGGCCTGTCGGTGCTGATCGGCCGCTTCCACCTCCAGCCGGTCGAGGGCGTCACCGTCCTCGCCCAGCTCGCGGACGCCTCACTCGGTCACAACGGGGCCTTCTACGTGATGCAGTTCGCGACGATGATCCTGCTGGCGCTGTCCGCCAACACGTCCTTCGGCGGCCTGCCGGTGCTGCTGAAGCTGCTCGCCCGGGACAACTACGCACCCCACGTCTTCGCGTTGAAGGCCGACCGTCAGGTCCACCGCCACGGCGTGCTGGCCCTGGCCGTCGTGTCGGCCGCGCTCCTGGTCGTCTCCGGCGGCGACACCAACACCCTGGTGCCGCTGTTCGCGATCGGCGTCTTCGTCGGCTTCACGATCGCCCAGGTGGGGATGGTCCGGCACTGGCGATCGGAGCGCGCCGGGGGCCGGCGCGGCAAGGCGCTGCTCAACGGCTTCGGCGCGGTCCTGACCGCAGCGGCCACGGTCGTGGTGACGGTGTCCAAGTTCGAAGAGGGCGCGTGGCTGATCGTGGTGGCCCTCCCGTTGATCGTCGTCGCCTTCGAGGCCGTCCACCGGGCCTACGGCCGGATCGGGGAGCGGCTCGGCCTCGGCCGCATACCCGGGCATCCGCACCGGGCGCGCTCGCTGGTGATCGTCCCGGTGTCGTCGCTCTCCCGCCTGACGGCGGAGGCCCTGAGCGCGGCCGCCTCCCTGGGCGACGAGGTCCGCGCGGTCACCGTCTGCTGTCCCGACCCCGAGGACCGCGCGCAAGCGCACGCCCTGGCACGCGCCTGGGCGCAATGGGATCCCGGCGTCCCCCTGGTCGCGCTGGCGTGCGAGCGGCGCAGCCTGGGCCGTTCCCTCGCCGCCCACGTCCGCGAGACGGCCGCCTCGCTGCCGGGCACGCGGGTCACCGTCCTCATTCCGGAGACGGAGCGGCTGTGGCAGCGCCTGCTCCAGAACCAGCGCGGCGCGGTCGTCGCGCACGCCGTGCGCAGGGAGACCGACGCGGTGATCTGCCGGCTGCGCTTCCGGCTGCTGTGAGCCGGGTCACCGATGTCACGGCTGCCCGCCCACCGGCAGGAGCCCGGGCCGTAAGAGTCCCGTCAAAGCCGTGCGCGCAGCCGTATGGGAGCCGTCAACGACCGGTCGGATGCGGTCGGAGACGCGGTTTCCTTCAACCGTCCGCTTTTCATCGAACCTCACTCCAGGAGCTCGCGATGGCCGATCTGGCCTTCGTCGTCACCGTGCTCGCGTCCTTCGCGCTGGTGGCCCTCGCCGCCAAGGGGGTGACCAAGCTGTGACCGCCGAGAACATCGTCGGCCTCGTCGTGGCCGTCGCCCTGCTGGGCTATCTCATCCTCGCCCTGATCTTCCCGGAGAGGTTCTGAGCCACGACATGGGTCCCGTACTCGCCGGCGTCCTCCAGCTGCTCGCTCTCACAGGAGCGCTGGCGCTCGCCTACATCCCCCTCGGCAGCTACATGGCCAGGGTCTACTCCTCCGACAGGCACTGGCGCGTGGAGAAGTGGATCTACAAGGGCATCGGCGCCGACCCCGACACCGAGATGCGCTGGCCCGCGTACCTGCGCGGCGTTCTGGCCTTCTCCGCAGCCGGCGTCCTCTTCCTCTACCTGTTGCAGCGGCTCCAGGGGGTGCTGCCCGGCTCGCTCGGCTTCTCCTCGGTGAATCCGGCGCAGTCGTTCAACACGGCCGTCTCCTTCGTGACCAACACCAACTGGCAGTCGTACTACGGCGAGCAGACCATGGGTCACCTCGTGCAGACCGCCGGGCTCGCCGTGCAGAACTTCGTCTCCGCGGCCGTCGGCATCGCCGTCGCCGTGGCGCTGGTGCGCGGCTTCGCCCGCTCCCGTACCGGTGAGCTGGGCAACTTCTGGGCCGACCTGGTGCGCGGCACGATACGCATCCTGGTGCCGGGCGCCGCGATCGCCGCGGTCGTGCTGGTGGCGTGCGGCGTGATCCAGAACTTCTCCGGCATCCACGAGGTCGGCCAGTTCATGGGCGGCTCGCAGCAGTGGAACGGCGGCGCGGTCGCCTCCCAGGAGGCCATCAAGGAGCTGGGCACCAACGGCGGCGGTTACTTCAACGCCAACTCCGCCCACCCCTTCGAGAACCCCACCCCCTTCACCAACCTTTTCGAGATCTTCCTGATCCTGGTGATCCCCTTCAGCCTGACGCGCACCTTCGGCGTGATGGTCGGCTCGGTGAAGCAGGGTTACGCGATCCTCGCCACGATGGGCGCCATCTGGCTGGGCTTCGTCGCCCTGATGATGTGGACCGAGTTCGCCCACCACGGCCCGGCGCTCCAGGCGGCCGGCGGGGCGCTGGAGGGCAAGGAGGTGCGCTTCGGCGTCGGCTCCTCGTCGATCTTCGCGGTGTCCACGACGCTCACCTCGACCGGCGCGGTGGACTCCTTCCACTCGTCGTTCACCGGGCTGGGCGGCGGGATCGCCATGCTCGGCATGATGCTGGGCGAGATCGCGCCCGGCGGTACCGGCTCCGGTCTCTACGGCATGCTGGTCATGGCCGTCATCGCGGTGTTCATCGCCGGTCTGATGGTCGGCCGTACGCCCGAGTACCTGGGCAAGAAGATCGGCTCCCGCGAGATCAAGCTGGCGGCCTGCTACATCCTCGTCACCCCGGCCCTCGTGCTCGTCTTCACCGCCGCGTCCATGGCGCTGCCGACGCCGCCGCACTCGATGCTCAACTCCGGTGCGCACGGCTTCTCGGAGGTGCTGTACGCCTTCACCTCGGCCTCCAACAACAACGGCTCGGCCTTCGCCGGTCTCAACGCGAACACCGACTGGTACAACACGATGACCGGACTCGCCATGCTGTTCGGCCGCTTCCTGCCGATGGTGTTCGTGCTGGCGCTGGCCGGCTCGCTCGCCGAGCAGCAGCCGGTCCCGGTGACCGCGGGCACGTTGCGCACGGAGAAGCCGCTGTTCACCGGCCTGTTGGTGGGCGCGATCCTCATCATCACCGGTCTGACGTACTTCCCGGCCCTGGCGCTGGGCCCGCTGGCCGAGGGGCTGGCGTCATGACCACCCGTACCGAGAAGTCAGAGGACTCCATGTCCACAGCCACCCCCACCCGGGCGCCGCACAGCGACGTGCCCACCGGGCACAAGCCTGCCGAGGGCCGTGTCGGCGCGGGCCTCTTCGACCCCAAGCAGCTCCTGAAGTCGCTGCCGGACGCCTTCCGCAAGCTCGACCCGCGCGTCATGGTCAAGTCGCCCGTGATGTTCGTGGTGTGGATCGGCTCCCTGCTGACCACCGTGTTCTCCTTCAAGGACCCGGGTGACTGGTTCGGCTGGGCGATCAGCGCCTGGCTGTGGCTCACCGTGGTCTTCGCCAACCTGGCGGAGGCCGTCGCCGAGGGGCGCGGCAAGGCGCAGGCCGACACGCTGCGCAAGGCCAAGACCGACACCATGGCGCGCCGACTCCTCGCGGACGGCACGACCGAGGAACAGGTCCCGGGCACCGAGCTGAAGATCGGTGACCTGGTGGTCTGCGAGGCCGGCGACGTCATTCCCGGTGACGGTGACGTCGTCGAGGGCGTCGCCTCGGTCGACGAGTCGGCGATCACCGGGGAGTCGGCCCCGGTCATCCGCGAGTCGGGCGGCGACCGGTCGGCCGTCACCGGCGGCACGAAGGTCCTCTCCGACCGCATCGTCATCAAGATCACGACGAGGCCGGGCGAGACCTTCATCGACCGCATGATCAACCTGGTCGAGGGCGCGGCCCGGCAGAAGACGCCGAACGAGATCGCGCTGAACATCCTGCTCGCCTCGCTGACGATCGTCTTCCTGCTGGCCTGCGCCACGCTGCCGCCGTTCGCCGACTACGCGGGCACGCACCTGACGATGGTCGTGCTGGTCGCGCTCCTGGTCTGCCTCATCCCGACCACCATCGGCGCGCTCCTCTCCGCGATCGGCATCGCGGGCATGGACCGTCTCGTCCAGCGCAACGTGCTCGCCATGTCGGGCAGGGCGGTCGAGGCCGCCGGAGACGTCTCGACGCTGTTGCTGGACAAGACCGGCACCATCACCCTCGGCAACCGCCAGGCCTCCGAGTTCGTGCCGGTCCGGGGCGCGACTCAGGCCGAACTGGCCGACGCCGCCCAGCTGTCGTCGCTGGCCGACGAGACGCCCGAGGGCCGCTCCATCGTCGTCCTGGCGAAGGAGGCCTACGGCCTGCGGGAGCGCCACCGGGGAGAGCTGGCCGGGGCCGAGTGGATCGACTTCACCGCCCAGACCCGGATGTCGGGCGTGGACGTCGACGGGCGCAAGATCCGCAAGGGCGCGAGCGGTTCGGTCGTCGCCTGGGTCCAGGAGGAGGGCGGCGCCGTCGCGGACGACGCGGACGCGCTGTCCGGCGCCATCTCGCAGGCGGGCGGCACGCCGCTGCTCGTCGCCGTCAAGGACGAGCTGGGGGCCCGCGTCCTGGGCGTCATCCACCTCAAGGACGTCGTCAAGGACGGCATGCGGGAGCGGTTCGACGAACTGCGCCGCATGGGCATCAAGACCGTCATGATCACGGGTGACAACCCGCTGACCGCCAGGGCGATCGCCGAGGAGGCGGGTGTCGACGACTTCCTCGCCGAGGCCACCCCCGAGGACAAGATGGCGCTCATCAAGAGGGAGCAGGCGGGCGGCAAGCTCGTCGCGATGACCGGCGACGGCACCAACGACGCCCCGGCGCTCGCCCAGGCGGACGTCGGCGTGGCGATGAACACGGGGACGTCGGCCGCCAAGGAGGCCGGCAACATGGTCGACCTCGACTCCAACCCCACCAAGCTCATCGAGATCGTCGAGATCGGCAAACAACTCCTGATCACCCGGGGCGCGTTGACCACGTTCTCCATCGCCAACGACGTCGCGAAGTACTTCGCGATCATCCCGGCGCTGTTCGCGGCCGTCTACCCGGGCCTGGACGAGCTCAACATCATGGGCCTGTCCTCCCCCGACTCCGCGATCCTGTCCGCCGTCATCTTCAACGCGCTGATCATCATCGCGCTGGTCCCGCTGTCCCTGAAGGGCGTGCGGTACCGGCCGGTGAGCGCCGACAAGATGCTGCGCCGCAACCTCACGATCTACGGCATCGGCGGCCTCATCGCGCCGTTCATCGGCATCAAACTCATCGACGTGCTCCTCTCCCTCATCCCCGGAATCGGCTGATCGCCATGAACAACTCCTTCGTGAACACCGCCCGGTTGCTCGGGGCGGGCCTGCGCGCCCTCCTCGTGCTGACCCTGGTGACGGGCGTCGTCTACCCCCTGGTCGTCACCGGCGCCGCGCAGGCGCTGTTCCACGGCCAGGCCAACGGTTCCGAGGTCGAGTCGGACGGCACAGTCGTCGGCTCGTCCCTGATCGGGCAGTCGTACAACCTGCCGCTGAGCAAGGGCCAGAAAACCCCCGACCCGGACCTGAAGTGGTTCCAGGGCCGCCCGGCGAACGGGCTCGGAAGCAACAGCATCAACACCCGGTACAAGCTGCTGCTGTCCGGCGCGACCAACCTCTCCGCCGACGACAAGGACCTGGTCCAGCAGGTGAAGGACGCCAAGGCGGCCGTCATCAAGGACAACTCGGTGCCCGGCTACACGGTCACCGCCTCCCAGGTGCCCGCCGACGCGGTCACGTCCTCCGGCTCGGGTCTGGACCCGGACATCTCCCCGCAGTACGCGGACATCCAGGTCCACCGGGTCGCCGCGAAGAACGGCCTCCCGGCGGCCCGGGTCGAGAAGCTGGTCGAGGACCACACCCGGGGCCGGACCCTCGGCTTCATGGGCGAACCCCGGGTGAACGTCCTCCAACTCAACCTCGCGCTCAGGGATGTGCTGGCCGGGCGCTGACGGGTCGCGCCGCCTGTGCGGGAGCCGGCCGCCGGACCTCGTTACCGATCGGCCGGCTCCCGCCGCGCCGACGTCGGCTGCCTCGCGTCCGGTGCCGCCCGGCCCGACGCACGACACGAAAGGCACGCACCCATGACCAGGGTGTTGGTGGTGGAGGACGACCCGCAGCTCGTGCGGGCCCTCGTGATCAACCTCCAGGCGCGCAGGTACGGCGTCGACGCCGCGCCGGACGGGGCCACGGCCCTGCGGCTGGCCGCAGCCCGTCAGCCCGACGTGGTGCTGCTCGACCTCGGGCTGCCCGACATGGACGGCATCGAGGTCATCGCGGCGCTGCGCGGCTGGACCCGGGTGCCGATCCTGATCCTGTCCGCGCGCCAGGGGTCCGACGAGAAGGTCGCCGCGCTCGACGCGGGAGCCGACGACTACGTCACCAAGCCGTTCGACATGAACGAGCTCCTCGCACGGCTGCGGGCCGCGGTCCGCCGCACCGACGACACCCCGCTCGCCCCGGAGACGACCTTCGTGGAGACCGCGGACTTCAGCATCGACCTGCTCGCCAAGAAGGTCGTCCGGGGCGGACGGGACGTACGGCTGACCCCGACCGAATGGCACCTGCTGGAGATCCTGGTGACCAACCCCGGGCGGCTGATCACGCAGAAGCACCTCCTGCGCGAGGTCTGGGGCGCCTCCCAGAGCAGCAAGACCAACTACCTGCGCGTCTACATGGCCCAGCTCCGCCGCAAACTGGAGACGGACCCCGCGCACCCCCGTCACCTGATCACCGAGCCCGGCATGGGCTACCGCTTCGAAGGATGACATGGCACGCGGAAAGCTCCGGATCCCCCTCGGTGCTGCGCCCGGCGTCGGACTCGGCCTCGGCCTCGCCCGCGGCTTCGCCGAAGCCCTGGGCGACGCCCTGGGCGCCGAGGACACCCCCGGCGGCGGCCTCACGATGGTGCTCGGCGTGCCGACGGCGCCGCAACGCCGACCGGGGCATCCGGACCTGCCGACCGCCGCCGCCTCATGACCGACGGGAGCCCGGCCGCCGTCCCGGTACCGACACGGCGCCCACGACCGGAGGATGCGAACCGCCTCGTGCGGTCTCCGCGGACCAGCGGCCGCGGCGCTGTTACCGTACCTGCCATGTCCAACGAGTCGCCCGACGTACGGGCATCGCACGAGGATCGCGACCGCGTGGTGGACGAGCTGCGGGTCGCCGCCGGGGACGGCCGACTCGACGCCGAGGAACTCGACAGCCGACTGGAGCGTGCGCTCTCGGCGCGCACGCTCGGCGAGTTGGCCGAACTCACCGCCGACCTGCCGGCCTCGGCCATGGCGAAGGCCAAGGACGTGCTCGTGGTGGGTCAACACGGCGGCAGGTACGTACGGGAGGGGCGCTGGTACGTACCCGCGCGCATCGAGCTGCGCTCGCAACACTCCCGGGTCACCCTCGACTTCTCCCACGCGCTGATCACTTCGGGCGTCCTGCGGATCGACATGGAGATGGTGCACAGCAAGCTGTTCCTCGTCGGCTCGCCGGACATCGTGATCGACGCCGACGGCCTCAGCGCCACCTACTCCAAGGTGAAGCTCCGCACCAGGAGTCACGTCGCCGATCCACGCCTGCGCGTCGAACTCGCCGGAACCCTTCTGCACGCGAAGATCGTCGAGAAGCGACGCTGACGCGAGGCGCAGACACCGCTTCAGGACAACATCCGTCGCGCGACGGCCAGGGACAGGCGCGTCGGCAGCAGTCTTCCGAACAGCAGAGCGGCCAGCGCGTTGGCTCTGCCGTCGATGACCGCCGGCCCGTTGCCCGACAGGGCGCGCAACACCGTGGTGGCCACAGCCTCGCTGCTCCGCGTGCCGCGGGGGTTCATCGGCGTCTTCGTGGGGCCGGGACTGACCGCCACCACCCGGACCCCGGTGCCCTGGGTCTCGGCCCACAGCGCTTGGGTGAACGAGACGACGTACGCCTTCGTCGCCGCGTACACCGCCAGATAGGGGGCGGGCGTGTACCCGCCGGTGCTCGCGATGTTGACGACGGCTCCATGGCCACGGGCGACCATCGCGGGCACCAGCAGGGCGGTCAACTCGGTCAAGGCGTTGACGTTGAGGTTGATCAGGGACCGGAACCGGGCCGGATCGCCGTCGACCACCGGACCGCGCGTGCTGACACCGGCGTTGTTCACCAGCATCTCCACCTCGATGCCCTCGTCGGCCAACCTCTCGGCCAGCCGCGTCGGCGCCTCGGCAGTGGCGAGATCGGCCGGAAGGGCCCGCACGGTCACTCCGTGACGACGGCTCAGCCGCGCGGCCGCCTCGTCGAGCCCGCCCGCGTCGCGGGCGACCAGGACCAGGTGCACGCCGGAGGCGGCCAGCCGCTCGGCGATGGCCGCCCCGATGCCGTGGGAGGCGCCGGTGACGACGGCGAACTTGTCGCGCAGGTGCGCTGTTGTGATCATGGTCCCGACGCTAGACCTTGACGTCAATGTCAAGGTCAAGGTGAACTGGAGCATGCGCATCGGCGAGTTGAGCAAGGTGACCGGCGTCAGCAGCCGGGCACTGCGCTACTACGAACAGCAGGGCCTGCTGCGCAGCGAGCGCCGGCCCAACGGGTACCGCGAGTACGCTCCCGAGTCGGCCGAGGTCGTCGCGTTCGTCCAGGACATGTTCCACGCCGGTCTGTCCTCCGACGTCATCCGGGACATCCTGCCCTGCGCCCGGGACGAGCACCCGGGTGGCGACTGCGCCGCACTCCTCGCGCGCGTCCGGCAGGTCCGCGACGAACTCGCGCGGCAGGAGCGCCACATCGCCGAGCGTCGCCGGCGCCTGGACGCCTATCTCACCGACGGCTACGGGACGCGTCCGGTCCCCCCGCCAGCGGCCCGTGCCGAGTCCGTCCGGTAGGCGGAACGAACCCGGGTCGGGGCCCCGGCCGGGAGACCGGTGGCCTTTCAGACCTGCTGCTCGAACTGCAAGGCTTCGTACCGGCGCCTTGCGATGTCCGCGCGGGTGCCGACGATCAGGGTCTGGGTGTAGACGTGGGAGTCGATCGACTGTCCGTGTATCTGCGCGAGGAGGACGAGATCGCCCTCGTCCGGAGCCGACTGCCAAGGGCTGGAGAAACCGCCCAGTTGGACGGCGACTCCGTGCGAGGCGCCGCCCGCTGCCGCACTCCGCACGGCGTCCTCGAAAGCGTCCAGGACGTCGTCCCGGTCCGCGCCACCGTCCAGGAACGCGCCGGTCGCCGGACCGTCGCGCCAGTCGGGCGAGACGGTCAGCCCCGGCACCGGATACCGAACACCCGGCCGGTAGACCCTGACCTGCTCCGCCTCCCCGTCGAGCTCATACGTCGCCGAGCGTTCCGTGGTCCGCACGCCGTCGGGAACGTGGAGCACCACCGACGACTCCGGCTCGTACTCGATCTGGGTGAAGAACAACAGCTCCCCGTCGGACGGCAGTTCGATGTCCAGGGCTTCACGAGGGAGCGCCGCGCAATCGACGGTCAGCACCAGAGGGTCGCGCTCGTCGGGCCAGTCGACGCCGTCCGGCAGGGAGGGGAGGCCTCCGGTGCGCGCGGCGGGACGGGCCTCTTCCTGCTGGGCGGGCGTCAGGTCGTGGAAGGCGACCAAGTGCAGGCACGGTCGGGCCCCGGCGAGCAACTCCTGTGCGACCGGCCCAGGAACGCCGTGCTCCGCCGCCGTCCGGAGAACGAGCTCTTCCCCGCGCGAAACAGTCATGCCGCGATCATGCCAGCACCCACTGACACCGGCGTTCCTCCCATTCCTCGCCTGACAAGCGCAGTTACCGCGCAAGACGGCGGTGCTTCGGCCGGACCGACACCGGACGCGGGCGACGGCCCTGCCGGAGCGCTCCGGTCAGGGACATTCGGCCCAGGGTTCGCAGCCACGTCGCCGAACTGCTCGGCCGGGCTCTCCGCCGCGTCGGACACCTTCGTCACGGGTCTCGCCGCCCCCGGCCGCCGGGGCCGTCGTGAGGCTCGCGGGCCGGTCGTCGCCTGTCGAGTCCGCGGCCACCGCTCTCGCGGTTCACCCGGCGGCATGACCGGTCGCCCGAAAGTTCGCCTCCGCGGTTCTCTCCGTTCCGGCCGCCGTGCCCGTACGCCTCGCCGATCATGGACGAGACATGACTGTGCACCCGCATCCTCTCGCCCTGTCCTGCCCTCTGGCCGCTCACGGCAAGGCCGCGACGAGAGCGTTGCCGGCCGTCGGCCCGACCACGACCACCACGGCCCCGGCCGTGGCCGACCACCACCCGGTCTTCGCGCGCACCGCCTCCTTCGCCGCGTTCCCGGCGGTGGCTCCGGCCCTTCTCGCGGGGGCCCTGCTGTGTCTGCGCGCCTCCCGGTCCGGCGCCCTGCCGCCAGATCCCGGCGCCATGGCGCGGGCGCAGGCCGCGGCGTGCTGCTGGTTCTCCTTCGCCGCTTCCGGCTCCAGCCCCACGGGAAGGGCTGTGCACGGGGGCTCGGGCGGCGCGATCCACCTGGCGGCGACCCTGGTCACCGTGTGCGCGCTGCGCGCCGTGACCGGTTCCCGGTTCCGTCTCTCGGCCATGGTGCACGCGGGTCTGCGCGGTCTCCTCCGCCTTCTTCGCGCTCTGATGTTCGCGCCGACGTCCACGGTCCCGGCCGAGGACCCGAGCCGGTTCTCCGGAACGTGTGCCGACGACGACACGCGGGCCTTCGAAGCGCTGTGCGCCGGCGCGGCCGGTCGCCGAGGCCCTCCCCGGCGCCTGACGGGCCGCTGTCACCTCCGGGTACCGCACGGGTCGCCGAACTCCGCGGCGTCCCGCGGTCCGACCGATCGCGCACCTCATCGCCCCGTGGGATCGCTCGCGATGCCGCGAAACCAGGACCAGGGACCTCCATGACGACTCCACGCATCCACATCGTGCACGCCGGCGATCTCACGCCGGGCGACCTCGACCTCTGGAACGCGCTACGACGCGTCGCAACCGCCGCCCCCGCCAACCCCTTCATGAGCGCCGAGTTCACCCAGGCCGTCGGCCGGGTGCGTCGCGACGCCCGGGTGGCGGTGCTCCGCCACGGGCGCCGACCCGTCGGCTACTTCCCCTACCAGCAGGGTCGGTGGGGCCACGGCCGCGCGGTCGGTCTGGGGGTCTCCGACTGTCAGGGCGTCGTCCTGCACCCCGACGACGTGGACCTCGACCCACGCCACCTCATGCGCGCCTGCTCCTTGAACGCCTGGGAGTTCAATCACCTCGAAAGCGGCCAGGACCTCTTCATCCCGTACGCCACGGGCCGGTTCGCGTCTCCCGTGGTCGACCTCACGCATGGCTACGCGGCGTACGAGACCCACCTGCGCGCCCACTCGCGAAGCCTCTTGAAATCGACCCGGGCCCAAGAGCGCCGCCTGGCACGGCACCTCGGGCCCCTGCGCTTCGTCCACGACGAGCGTCACCCGGCGGCGCTGCGGACCCTCGTCGAGTGGAAGTCCGCCCACTACCGCCGTACCGGGCGCCGCGACCCGTTCGACCAGCGGTGGATCAGCGATCTCGTGCACCTGCTGGCCGACACGACGTCACCGGACTGTTCGGGCGTCCTCTCGGTGCTCTACGCCGCTGAACGCCCGGTCGCCGCCCACTTCGGCCTGCGCTCGCGGACGGTCCTTTCCTGCTGGTTCCCCTCCTACGACCGAACCGTCGCCACTTTCTCCCCCGGCCGGATCCTCTATCTCCGCATGATCGAGGCCGCTGCCGCGTCCGGTGTCCGGCTGATCGACTTCGGCAGGGGCGAGGCCGCCTACAAGGATTCCTTCAAGACGGGCGACCTGATGGTCCACGAAGGAGTGCTGCGCACGTCCGGTCCGGGCGCCGCCTTGCACTGGCTGCGTCGTGAGCCGCTCCGGGCGGCGCATCGCGTGGTGCGCGAGAACCCCGCGCTGAAGAGGGCGGCGGTACGCACCCTGAGGGCCGTCGGCACGATCCGTGGCTCCGCGTGACAGCCGGTCATGGCGCGTGATCGACCGGAAGGGCGGCGCGTTCCCCGACGCGAGCACGGTGCAGCGCGAGCACGACGTCGCCCCGTGCGATCCCGGTCTCCAGGAGTCCACGATCAAGGGGACACTTCACCGTCGGCCATGACGTCCTCGAGGGCGTCCAACTCGGCGGGGCCTGTGCCGGGGCCGGTCTCGGCCTCGGATCGGCGTCGCCAGCGAGCAGCCCGTCGAAGATCTTGGAGTGTCCGTCCCTGCCGCAGCCGAGCAGGGGCTGCGGGTATCCCGCTCGGAGGAAGCAGCGCCGGCCAGAGCACCTCGCCCTTCCCGGTGTGGTGAGCGTGGAGCCCGACGGTGTACCCCTGCCAGGGCTCGGCGAGGACCCCCGCGCGGACGGTGTCCGACACCGGAACGGCTTGTGCCGCACCGCCGCCCGGCTCCTGCTGGCCCACCCCCTGGTCACCAGCACCGGACCGCACAGCGACACCTTTTCACTGATCCGACGCCACGCCGACTGGCTGGTCCAGCGCTTCCAGCAGGTGTTCGGATACCGCCTGCTGGTGGAGGCCTCCTACGCCCGGCTGTTCAAGGCGGGCCTCGGCCCGGGCTCGGGTCACCGTCTGGAAGATCACCGACACAGGGCGGGAGGCCGAGCGGCGGACCCTCGCGGCCACACTCCGTCAACTCGTCGACTGGGGCGCTCTTGGACGCACAGGAGCGCGAGGCGCTGTCCCTCCTCCTGGCTCGACCGGTCACCGGCCCCACCACCACGATCCGCCTGCCGGATCTGAACACCCGCCTGCGCACCAGCGCGGTCGCACGGGGCCGGCCTCGACACTGGAGGAACTGGGGCCGTCCCTGACCGACCGCCGAGTGGCCCGTCACGCGGCGGCGGCCGAACGAGCCCGCGTGCGGTCAGCGGCTCAGACGGAGGTGGAAGCCACCTCGCTGTCCGCCCAGCCCTGGATAGGACAGTGGCTGGAGGAGATACGGCGTGGCGGCACACTCACCCGCCAGGACCCGAAGACCGCAGCGACCGTCATCGCCCAGGACGTCCGGACCCTGGCGCCGCTCTTCCCGGGCACGGCTCCACGCTCCACTCCGCCGACGTGGGACCGCGGGCGAACTGGCCACCCGTGCCACCGGCTCGGCCCACGGCCGGGACGACGGCACGCTGCTGTCCCGGCTGGTCCTCCGCGGCATCGCGCTGGCGCACGGCGTCGAGCTCCCCGCAGACGCACCCGCGCGCCGGGCGCTGTGGCGCATGGCCTTGGTCACCCCGGACGAGGTGTCCAGCGCGGTGCTCACGTACGGCCTGCGCCCCGGCGGCGGCGCCTGGCAGGAGGCGGCCCTGCGCGAGCGCGCCGGCCACCACATGGAAACCCACCTGACCCTGCGCGACCTGCGCACGCTGAGCCTGAAGACGCCGCCCGGCACCTGAGTCCACGTCGGTGAGAACCAGCGCGTGGTCGAGGCCGCGGTCGACAACGGCTGTACAGCACCCGTGGTCTGCGCGTCGGGGAGCGCCACGACAGTCGCTTTGACCCTCCTCGACGCCTTGGCGGCGTCCGGCTGCACCTTCGCCTACCACGGTGACTTCGAATGGACCGGCATCGCGCTGGCCAACCGGATCACGCAGCGGTACGGAGCCGAGTCGTGGCGTATGCGAGCAGCAGACTACGAGTACCTCGCGACCCGCACCCAGGTGCACGGCACACCCCAGGTGGCCCTCGTCGGAACACCCGCCGAGGCCGTGTGGGACGCGGAACTTGCCCCTGCCATGGACGCCCTGGGGATCGCCCTGCACGAGGAGGCGGCGCTCGACCTGCTGCTGGAGGACCTCGGGTGAAAGGCCCCGCCGAGTGGGGGATCGGGTGAGGACGCACCGGAGGGCGTGCCGTTGCCGCGCCTGAACGGAGCGGATGGCGTAGACGACGCCCCGGCTGTCGTCCCCACGAAGTTCACGGCCGGCTCGTATGGATCCCTTGCCCTGGACGAGGCTACGACATCAGGTACACGTAGTGTGCCTGCAGTTGATTGTTAACGGCGTCAACAAATCTAGCATTGATAGCAACATGGACCCTGTGTACGGTTGCCGTATGACGCACACTCCCGCCCCCCAGGCCGGCCCGCTGGTCACCGGCTCTGAGATCGCCAGACTGGCGGGCGTCACCCGCGCCGCCGTCTCGAACTGGCGGCGGCGTTACGACGACTTCCCCACGCCTCGCGGCGGAGGCGCCAACAGTCCGCTGTTCGACCTGACGGAGGTGCGGGCCTGGCTGGACAAGCAGCGCAAGGGCCAGGAAGTCTCCGTGGAGGTACAGCTGTGGCAGGCGCTGCGCGGAGTCTACGGCGACGACATGCTCGGTGGGCTCGTCCACGTCGCCCGCCTCCTCACGGAAGGAGAGGCACCCCAGGAGCTTCCGGCGGACATCGCTCGGCTCGTGCGGAACCTGGCGGAGAGCGATGGTGCGGCAGAGGTGGTGAGCATCCTCGCGGAGCGCTTCACCGAGTCTGTACGCCGGACCGGATCGGACCAGGTCACCTCGTCGCGCGTCATCCGTGCCGTAAGCCACTTCGCCGGTGAGGTGGCACCTGACGCCACCCTCTTCGATCCGGCCTGCGGTATCGGCTCTCTCTTGCTCGCCATTGGTCCGCAGCAGAGCCCCAGGCGCTGCGGGCAGGAGTCCGACGCCCGCAGCGCCACGTTCGCGCAGCTGAGAGCCGACCTCACCGGGCACGTCGGGGCAGGCATCGTCAGGGGGGATTCCCTGCGCGACGACCAGTGGGCGGACCTCAAGGCCGACCTGGTCGTCTGTGATCCCCCGGTCGGAGAATCCGACTGGGGGCGTGAGGATCTGCTGCTCGACCCGCGCTGGGAGTTCGGCACGCCGTCCCGTGCCGAAGGCGAACTCGCCTGGCTGCAGCACGCGTATGCACACACCGCGCCAGGCGGTCGCGTTCTCATGGTGCTGCCCGCCTCGGTCGCCTATCGCAAGGCGGGCCGCCGTATCCGCGCCGAACTCGTACGCCGGGGCGTCCTGACCCAGATCACCGCCCTGCCGTCCGGTACAGCGGCCTCACATGCGCTTCCGGTCCACCTCTGGCACCTGCGTCGCCCGCTGACCCCGAGGGATGCTGTCACCAGTGTCCGCATGGTCGATCTGGCGGCGGGCGATCCGGAGGGTTCCCTGGAACCGGCCCCCGAACAGATGGCGGACGTTTCCCTGATCGACCTGCTCGACGATGCTGTGGATCTCACTCCCGGCCGTCATGTCGGTGATTCCCATCGCGACTATGCCGCTGAATACCAGACCTTGCGAAGGCAGTTGACCGAGCAGGCGAGGCACCTGGCGGAGTTGCTGCCGGCGTTGGCCGCAGGCGAAGGCCCCAGCTCTCTCGACGGACCTACCGTCAGCGTCGCCGATCTCGCGCGAGCCGGGCTCGTCGAGTACGGCGATCCGGAACCGGTCTCGATCAGCGACCAGCTCGACACCGACTACCTCCAGGGATTCCTGCGCAGCGGGGCCAATACTCGGCGCTCTACGAGCACCAGCGGCACCTTCCGTCTTGACGGCAAGGGCGCCCGCATCCCGCAGATGGACATCACCGAACAACGCCGGTACGGGGCAGCGTTCCGCGCGCTTCAGGAGTTCGAGGAGCTAGCGCGGAGCGTGGCGGAGCTGAGCCGGGACGCGGCGATCCTGGCAAGGGAGGGTCTCGGTAACGGCGCGCTCGCCCCGGAAGGCTGATGGAGAGCGTCACATCGCCGACCCGCCACGCCGATGCGGTTACGGCACGAACGAACTGGCCGACCCGCTCCACGTCACCGCCAACGCCTCCCGAGCACGCGTGCATGCCACGAACAGCAGGCACCGCTCCCGCAGCAGATCCGACTCGTACTGCAGCGCGTCCACGGAGGCGGGTGTCACCTCGCGGGCGAACGGCACCGCGGTTGTCGTCACGCCCAGAACGGTGACGCAGCGGAACTCCAGTCCCTTCATCGCATGCATGGTGGCAAGCCGCACTCCGTCCGTGCCAGGCCTCGGATTGTCCCTGACCCGGACCACAGGGATCTTGGCCGCCATCAGCTTGTCGTAGGCCTTGTCGAGCAGCACGTTGAAGCGGGCGCACACGCCTATCTCCGACGGCATGATGCCCTGGGCGATCCAGTCCTCGACGCGTTCGACGAGAGCTGCCACCTCCGCCTGTTCGGAGCCGTACCCGGCGATATGAGGCTGCCGGCCGTGCAGGAGTGAGCGGTAACCGGTCAGGTTGTCGTAGCCCTCGCCGCCCAGGTCGTCGACCGACACCGGGCTCAGGAGGCCGGTCGACCAGATCAGGATCTCCTCCGTCGACCGGTAGTTGATGCGCAGACGGTGTGTGCGACCGGTCACCGAGATGCCCAGGGAGCCGAGCGACACCTTCGAGTCGTAGATGCGCTGGTGCGGGTCCCCCGTGATGAACAGGTCGTCGCTGCCCGGTGCCACCGCGCCGCGCAGGACACGCCACTGCGCGGGGTGCAGGTCCTGCGCCTCGTCGATCACGACGTGGTCGTGCGTGGGTGCCGACCCGGTCAGGAGATCGGCCGCACGTGCGCACACCTTCAGATGCGTCGTGGACTTCTGGGCGCGCAGCATCGACTCGAACAGTTCGACACCGGACCACAGTTGGTCACGTCGCGCCGACGGCAGCGCGCTGCCGCGCCCGCGCCGCAGGGCCGTGCGGTAGGCGTCGGCGGTGCGCAGGTCCTGGGCGAGTATGACGTGCCGGTACTCCTGAGCCAGGAACTGCTCCGTCCACGGCAGGCCCAGCTGCTTGACGACTCGCTGCCACAGCTGCCGTTCCTCCCTGTCGTTCACGGGGGAAGGGGTTTTGCCGTCGAGCCGGGTCACGACGCCGTGGGCATAGGCGTTGACCGTGGTCACGTCGACGCGGTCGAGCAGCGCCTCGTCACCGTCCAGCAGCAGCGACAGGTTCTCGCGCAGTGAGCCGGCCAGCGCGTTGGTGTAGGTGGTCAGCAGGATGCGGGTGTCGGGCACGCGGGAGAGGAGATGCTTGACACGGTGCAGGGCCGCGACCGTCTTGCCCGTGCCGGGACCGCCGGTGATCTGGACCGGGCCGCCGTACAAGACCCGGTAGGCGACCCGGCGCTGCGAGGGGTGCAGGAACACCCGCCAGGCCGTGAAAGGCTTCTCCAGGATGTCCGCCAGCTCTTCGGGACCGCTGACCAGGGTGATGCGGCTCGTGGTGTTGGCGATGGCGACGGCGAGGCTCTCGTCGGGGTCGGGGCCCGCATCGGCCGGACGGCGGACGGCGACCACGTCCCGGTACACCTCGTCGGGGCCGAACCCCTCGGCGAGGTACTGGAGCACCTCGCACTGGTCCTCCGGCAGCAGTGTCTCGAACGCCTTGAGCTGCGCCTTGTCGACGATGGTGCGCACCGCACGCAGTACCTGATCGTCGAGGCCGAGTTCGCGCAGCACGCTGTCCGAGTACTTCGCGAAGAGCAGGGAGTCCGCGGCGGCAGCCGCCTTCTCCAGCGCCGGAGTCAGCTGCTCGAGGGCGACCACGTTGCGGACTTCGAGCGCGCGTGTCGCGGAGTTCGTCGTGTACAGCCGCTTGGCCGCCCAGCTGTACGCGTCGTCGTGCCGTACGACGTTGACGAGCAGGAACACATCGCTGCCGTCGTCCGGGGCAAGGACCACCCCGCGCCAGAAGTCGTTGATACGGATGGTCCGCATGCGGGTGTCCTGGGCATTCTGTACGGACTCGAGGTGGAGCCCTTTGTCCGCGTGCAGTTCGGACACGGAGAGAAGCTGGAACTTCTGCATCGCCTTGCGTACGCCGGCCTTGACGGGCTTCTCCAGGGAGTCGTAGCTCTCCCAGAAACTGTTGGCGAACGCGAGCTGCGGCACGAGGTGAACTCCCTACCCTGGACGGACACTCCGCAGTCGATCATACGCGCGGGGTGTTCACCAGCCGCTGGGCCAGTCCCTCGACGGCCGTGAGCATTCCGGCGGGCTCCTGGTCCAAGTCGAGGGCGTGTTGATGGAT
Source organism: Streptomyces hilarionis (assembly GCF_024539675.1). Classification (GTDB taxonomy): domain Bacteria; phylum Actinomycetota; class Actinomycetes; order Streptomycetales; family Streptomycetaceae; genus Streptomyces; species Streptomyces hilarionis. The sequence goes on from NZ_JAHHIT010000048.1 coordinate 68,229, forward strand.
GACGATGCCCGCGTGGCGCACTTGGTGCGCGGCGTGCGGGGCATTCCCCTTGGCGTACACGAGATGGCCTTCGCGCAGGCCGAGCGCCGTGCAGTACGCCAGCATCTGGTACAGGTCGGCGTCCGGGTAGCCGCCCCGTTTCTCCGCCTTGTACTTTGCATCCACGACCGCACACGGGGTGCCGTGGGACCCGTACAGCACGAGGTCCGGCTTCATGCGGATCGCGGCGGCCTCGTCGAGGTGGTGGGATTCCTGGAGGCGGGTGGTGTGACCCGATCCCATGGTTCGGAAGGCCTCCTGCAGGGCGACCGTCACGAAGTCCTCGAAGAGTTTGTTCATGTCGAAGAGGAAGCCGTCGACGCGCAGCCCGCCGGGCGTGTGCTCGGCGGATACGCCGTCCAGTACCGCGCGGGCGAGGTGCAGGGCGTGCTGGTACCGGGCGTTGAGACGGGTGGGCAGCCAGTCGGGGAGCGGCTGCCCGCGCACGATCGCGGTCACGTCGGCCAGCCGGGCACGCTGGTGGAGGAGCCTGCGGCGTACGTCGCGCGGCACGCCGGGCAGCCGAAGGAGCCGCTCGACGCCCGCACGCAGGATGCGGTTCTCCGCGATGTCGGTGGTGAACTCGTCGTACGCCACCTCGACCGGCAGCATCGCACCGAAGCGCCGCCGGATCTGTTCGGCCTCTCTGATCCGGCCGCGGACGACGAGCGCGGATTCCTCGGTCGCCCGATAGCCCTGCAACAGGCCTTGCCGCAGGGCACGGTCCACCTGCCGCTCCACGGCGTGGGCCAGCGCCGGCAGCAGATCGCGGTGCTCGGCGACCTCGACCTCCTCGTCCCGCCAACTTCTGCTCGGATCGAGGCTGTAGCCGAGCAGAAAGAACAGTCTGGCGACGGGCACCTTGGGCGTGACGCGAATGGTGACCGGTTCGCCGCCGCCGGGCGCCGTGACGGCCACAGCCCCGACCTTGCTGCCGGCCCTCAGCGACCAGAACCCGGGCGTGTAGGGGTCGGGGGCCGCGTCCACGATGCCGGAAGCGGCGAGGGCGCGGCCGACGGCGTCCGGCAGGGCGAGACGGGTCGCCGGCGCGTGCTCGACCAGTTCGACGGAATCCACGGCTTCCACTGCGGACGTCACCCCAGCGACTCCCGCAGCGCGGCCAGCCCGTACCGTTTCTCGATGTCCAGGCCCTCGCCGTAGTGGTGCTCCTCCAGTAGGGGCAGGATCTTCGTTCGCCAGGTCCGCTCCAGTCCGCCCTCCCGGTAGACGCCCTTCTTCATCAGGTACGAGGGCCCGATGCGGAAATCGGCTTCATCGATACGGCTGTTGAGCGCGTCGAGCAGATCGGCGGGCTCCGCGTCCTTGCCTTCCCTGGCCAGCCAGCGGCGCAGCAGACCGCGAGTCGGCTCCGTGCGCGGTGACAGTTCGACGAAGGCGAAGCGACGGCGCATAGCCGCGTCCACGAGGGCGATGGACCGGTCGGCGGTGTTCATCGTGCCGATGACGAAGAGGTTCGGCGGCAGCGCGAAGTCGTCGCCCGAGTAGGTGAGCCGCACCGACTTGTTGCGGTACTCCAGCAGGAAGTACAGCTCGCCGAAGACCTTCGCCAGGTTGGCCCTGTTGATCTCGTCGATGATCAGGAAGTGCGGGATGTGCCGGTTGCCCTCGCGGGAAGCCAGATCGGCCAGCTCACGCAGCGGCCCGGCGGTCAGCCGGAAGGCCACTTCTCCGGTCTGCGGGTCCTCCTGAGGCCGGAAGCCCTCGAAGAAGTCCTCGTAGGCGTACGAAGGGTGGAACTGGACCAGCTTGACCTGCTCGGGGCCCCCGCCGAGGAACTCGGCGAGTTTGAGCGCCAGGTACGTCTTGCCGGTGCCGGGCGGCCCGTACAGCACCAGCTGACGGTCGTCCCAGAGCAGGTCACGCACCTCGCGCAGCCACTCCGCGTCGTGCACGAGCAGCTCGGCGGCCAGCTCGTCCGTGGGCTCGGGAAGCTCAAGCTCGCGCCGGGCGGTGAGCGCGGGGATCTCCACGCTGGGGTCCCGCTCTATGGCCTCCGCATCGTCAGCCAGCTCCTGGTCGGACCGGCCGAGTCCTTCGATATGTGCCTGTACGGAGGTGAGGTCGACGACGTCGTGCTGTACGGACAGTTTCTGCTGGAGCTCTTCCGGCAGGTTGTCGTACGGATAGCCGGTCGCCTCCCACTCGACCGGTCGCCGCAGGTTGCTCCGTCCGTCGTCCGACGCGATCTGTTCGACCTCACCCGCGATCTCCCCGGCGTACAGCCGGCCGCCGGAGATGGTGCACACGGTGTCTCCGGGTTTCATTCGGGAGAGGAAGGCGTGCAGGTCCTCGACGAGCTGCTGCTTCTGGCTGTAGGTGGCAGTGGACTCGTAGTCCTCCTGGACCAGGGTCCGCAGCTCGTCCTTGCTGATGCCCTGCGTGATCCCCTGCCGAAGGCGGGAGGCGGCCAGCGTGACGCGGCCTTCAGGGAGCCACATCCTCTGCACAAGGTCCAGACCGGTCACGTTGGATCCACGTACCAGCCAGGGACGGTTCGGACCGTGCCATGCCGCCGCCATGAAGTCGGACAACGGCGCGCCGTCCTCGGTCCGCCAGTCCTTCCACCCGTTGCGTGGGGCGCCGACAAGCAGGACGGCGGCGAACGAGGGCGAACCGACGACGACGTCCTCGGTCAGTTCCAACCAGCCGGCCCACCGGGGCGACGGTACGAGCACGCCCTGGGCCCTCAGTTCCTCCCGCCGCTTGAGCGGGGCTTTGAAGTGTGTGGCGAGTGACGGCATCACATGGTCCCGGGCCGGAGATCCGGCGCGGATCAGGAACCTTCGGCTTCCGTTCGTGCCTGTCTCGTCCAGCAGCGCACCGCGTGCCCGGTCGATGCCGTCGCCGTTGGGCAGGCGCAACTGGAACTCCGGATACGTCGCGGACTCGGCCACGGACATCACTCCCCACTCGGACACCGTCTGACGAGAACGATAGGTGCGACCACCGACAGACCGGTCCCCACCAGGACGCGGGTGCGGTTCGGGCGGATCGCCGCATGGCGGCAGAGCCTTCGTCGCGCGCGAGTTCCGCGGGCGGAGCCGAATCGTCCGCCGGTCCAGCCGGAACACGAAGGCCAGGGTCGTCAGACCTGCGCGCGGTGGGCCCGGTCAGGAGCGCGCCGTCGGCATGACCGGGGTCGTGCCGGTTCCGGGCCGCAGGGCCGGCAGAAGGCCGGTGACCTCCAGCAGACGGGTGCGGATCTCGGCGGGGGAGGGCGGCAGTTCACCGGTTCGGTAGTGGCAGGCCGCGCTCAGCGCCGACCAGGTCGTACGGCACCTGCGGGCGGTGTCGTGGCCCGCGTACCACTCCAGGCAGAGCATGCGGTGCTTGCCGACCCGGGTCATCGACGGGGTGACGCCGAGCCAGTAGGTGTCCAGGGCCTGGTCGAGGGCCATGCGGAGCAGGACGGCGGCGGCACGTGCGCGCAGGCCGGGTGTCAGCGCGCCGGCCGTCCCGGGGCCGGGGGACAGCAGATGGCCCGCGGCGGTCACGAGGGTCTCCGGGGACACGGTCACCGGGCACCTCCGGCGCCCTGAGCTCCCGCGCCCCGCCGGACGGCCGTGACGAGCGCCTTCGTGCGGCGCACGAGATCCTTCCGGCTGTCGACGGTCGGAAGGGGCGTGTGCGCGCCGGAGTTGAACGCCGTGATCAGTGCCCAGCCGCCGGCGCAGATCCGTTCGACGGCCTCGCGGGCGTGTTGCCGCTCGTCGCCCAGCAGGGCGAGGGCCACGTACGTCTTCGTGCGGTCCAGCGAGCCGATCCGCTCCTCCACCTCTCGGATGCCGAGCCCGTCCTCGTCGCGCAGCCGGCGACGCGCGGTCTCCAGGCAGGCCGCCTCAAGGGCCCTGCGGCACATCGCGGGCAGCACGTGATCGGCCACGTCCTGCGGTACACCCGGGTCCAGGGACACGGCACGGGCCTCCGCCAGAGCCTGCTCCACGGGGTCGCTCGCGGTCTCGACGGCGACCACCGAGTCGTTCCCGCGCGTGACGTGCAGGACGGTCGCTCGGATGCCGAGGTGGTCGACGGCCTGTGCGAGACGGGTGTCGTGGGTGAACACGATCACTTGCCGGTCCCGGGCGCAGGCGTCGAGGACCCGGGCCAGCCCCTCGACCTTCTCGGGATCCATCGACTGCACGGGGTCGTCGATGACGAGGAACCCGAACGGGCTGTCCGCGTGCGTCGCGCGCGGCAGGAACAGGGAGAGCGCGAGGGAGTGCAGTTCTCCCTGGCTCATCACGCTGTACGCCGGGGCCGCCATGTCGTCCACGGAGACGTCGAGAACGACCCTGCCGCGCCCAGGGGTTCCCGCGAGGGTGACGGACCCGAGGCTCACGCTGCTGTGCTCGCACAGCCGCTGCCACACCTCCTGGGACCGCAGGGCGAAGGGCCGCAACCGCTCGTTGCGCAGCTCGTCGATGATCGGCCGCAGCCAGGTACGGGCCTTGCGCGCGTGCGGGAGGCGGACGCGAGCCGCCTCGGCCGCCTCCGCCACGCCCAGCCACTCGGCCAGCCGCACGGCCACCGGCTGCCATGCCTCGTCGTGGTCGGAGAGCCGCCTGATGCGGTCCTCCCGCACCTGCCGGCACGCGTCGTCCAGGGCCGCCGCCGCGCGCTCGGCCCTGTCCGCGAGCTCCCGCGGATGGGTGACGTCGCGGCACAGCGCCCAATCCCGCCAGATCGACACGAGCGGATCGTCCTCGTCGCGCAGCCACACCGGGACCGGCTGTACGAGGTCGTGGACCGCCCGCACCGTCGTCGCCACAGCCTTCCGGGCGGCTTCGGCGGCGACCGCCTCCGCCTGGAGCCGCTCCACGTCGGCCCGTGCCTGTTCCGCCCAGGCCCGATCGAGCCGGTTCTCACTGCCACACACCGGACAGTCCGTGCTCCCGGAGCGGTGGCGGTGGTCCAGCGCCGCCTCCAGCAGCCGGGCCAGGCGACGGGCGTCCTCGGCGCTCCCGTACCGGGCTTCCTCGGCGTCGGCCGCGGCCTCCCGCAGCCGCGCGACGGCCTCGCCGACCTCCCGCAGGTCCGGCCCGGCGAGGCTCGCGTACCGCCGCAGCCTGGAGAGTTCGGCCTCGGCCGCCGATGAACGGCTCTCCAGCAGCGCCCGCACTCGCACAAGGTCCGGGGTGGTCCCGGAGAGCGCCGAGGCTGCCTCACGCGCCTTGGGGCCGTCGATGCGGGAGAGGTCGCCGAGGAGCTTCGTGGTGAGTGCCTTCCCCGCCTTGTCCGCCTTGTCGTACTCGCTTACGGCGTCCTTGACCCGAGTGTCGAACTCGGCGAGCAGTTCGAGCCCGAGGAGCCTGAAGAAGGCGTCGTGCAGATTGCCGAGCGTGCCGTTGATCATCGAACCGAGCTCGCTGTACGGCAGGAACGGCCTCGCCAGCTCCAGCGCCCCAGCGTCGACGACCTCCTCCAGCTTCCGCTCCGAGCCGTCCTGTCCTTCGACCCGCGTCCGCGCCTCGTCGACCTTGTCCCCGCGCCAGGTCCGCCGCACGGTGACGGCCTCCGCCCCCTCGCCCACGGACAGTTCGACGCCGACCTCGGGGGTGACGTCGGGGCTGTGGAGGTTGCGCCAGCCCTTCTGCCAGTCACCGGCCCGCCGTCCCTCCCAGCGGGAGTTGCGTCCCGTGATCGCCGTCTCGGCGGCTTCGGCGAAGCTCGACTTGCCGGATCCGTTCGGCCCCGCGACGACCACCAGGCCGGGCCCGGGCGGCAGTTCGAGCGTGGTGCGCGGACCGATACCGCGCCAGCCGGCCGCGGTGATGGACCGGAGCTGGACGGGACCGGCCCGCCCTCCGCTGTTCCCGGTCTCCTCCTCCGGGAGCAGTTCGATCAGCAGGTCCCGCGCTGCCTGGGTGAGGCTGGGGTCGGCGAGGCGGCTGAGCAGGAGCTCCCGAAGGGAACTGGAGGCAGCGGGAGAGGGCTCGGGGGGCTGCTGAGTCATGTTCGGTTCCTTGGTGCCGGGCGCGACGAAGGTGTGCGGCGTGGACTGATGGGGTGACATGTTGTCGTGAACGAGCATGGCAAGGATGCGTTAGCAGTGTCAACGTAGTTACAGAACAAGCGAAGTTCGAATTTGTGTACGTAGCTCGAACGGGTAGTCATAGAGGGGCGTGCCCTGGTGGCGGAAGCCGGGCGCTCATGACGTCGGGACCGGCGGCGTTTCACTTCGGGGGCGCCGGCCAGCAGCTCTGTGCGCATTCGGCGCTGTTGCTCACGTCACCCAGGAGTAGGTGATCGGAACGGGGGAGTCGATGGCGTTCGGCGACGAGTGGGCGCAGTCGGTCTCGGAGACCGGGCAGCGCCGGTCCGCGGCACGCAGGACATCTCTGGGCGGTCGGTCACGAGGCGTTCCTGCTCCACGGCGAGCCGCACAAGAAGGCGGGCATCGTGGGGTGCGGGTGCCGCGCGGCCAACGAGTGGTGGTCAGCGCAAGACTGAGCCGATCCAGACCGCCGCCTGCTCCGGCGGGGTGCGGGTGTCGATGCCGAGAACGTGGAGGGTGCCCAACAAGCCCTTGGGGCCGCGCACCCGGAGGGTTCGCTGGGCGTAACCGCCCGGCTGGGGGTGGACGATGACGGCCGTCGGGGCGTCGGCGGACGCGTAGCCGCTGCTGTAGGTGAGCAGCTGGTGGACGTCGGCCGCGCTCACGCCGTGGCGGTCGTAGCGCTTGTACTTGGCGTCCACGGGCAGCAGCGTGCGATGTGCCGTGTCGGGCCCTGGGAGGCTGAGCAGAAGATCGGGCCGGAATGTCGAGGCGTTGCCCAGGTCTCCGCGCACGGTGATGCCGACGCCGCTCCCGCCGGGTACGGCGTGGCCTCCGCGCGGACCGGCGGCCTCGGTGCCGAGACGGCGGACGACGGCTTCCCAGAGTGCGGGCATGGCGAGCAGGAGACCGTCCGCCGTGGTGCCCTGGTCGGTGAGCAGTTCGGTCACGCCGCCACCACGCAGCAGCAGACGGGCCCAGGTGTGGGCGGGCCGGTAGCGGGCGTTCAGACGTGTGTAGGTGGCGTGGTCCAGAGCGCGGAGCGCCGCGGCCGGGGTCGGGGCCTGCGGAAAGGCGCCGGCGACGCCGTGCAGGGCACGCGCCAGGTCGGGACTGGAGGTCAGACCGAGCGCTGCCTTCAGAGCGCTCCCCAGAACACGGTTGTCCCAGATGTTCGCCTCCCGGTCGAAGGTGCGGACGTGCAGCTGGTCCAGTTGCCCGTAGCGGCGGGTGGCCTGGGCGGCGACGTCCAGGCGTCCCCGCAGCACCGGTTCGATACTCCGGTGGCGTACGTAGTCCCGGCGCAGTCCCTCCCGCAGCAACCGTTCACACTCTTCGACCAGAGCGGCGGCGACCAGGTCGGCGTAACCGTCAGGGCCGGTGGCCCATCGCCTGGCCGTCGCTGGGACGGGCGTGCCGAGGGCGTAGGCGAGCCAGCTCATGAGCTGCTCTCCCGAAATGGCGAACTTGGGTGTGATGACCACGCGGACACGGTCCAGGACCAGCACTCCGACGGTCGCGTCGGCTTTGAGCCGCCACCCGGTGCGCTCCCTGGTCAGGGTGAGGCAGTCCCGTGTCTGGAGTGAGTGCAGGCGGTCGACGTCCCGGGAAGTGAGCTGACCAGTCTCCAGCAGGGTCGACTCGTACTCACCCAGCCGGACCGGGGTGCGGTCAGGCATCCGGGCCGGGAACGCCGCTGGTGAACTCACTCGCCAGCGCGTCCGCCAGGTCCTGCGGGGGCATGAGGCGCGGACGCCCCGTGTCGGAGTCGACCAGGTCGCCGAGGATGCGGTGCAGCAGTTCCGCCCGGCCGAGGCAGTAGTCCTCCAGGAGCGGGATCACCTCGTGGTGGAAGGCCGCGGCCAGGTCCTCCTCGGTCGCGATCGGCTCGCCGTCCCGCAGCAGGTAGGCGTGCCCGATCTGGTGGTCGGCGTCGAGATGGCGGGCGATGCGGGTGTTGAGGGACTCGAAGAACGCAGCCAGGTCCAAGGGGCCGACGGTTCCGGACACCGCGTCCGGGTCCGGGCCCACCGGCAGGAAGGCGAAGCGGCGGCGAACCGCGGCGTCCAGATGGCTGATGCTCCGGTCGGCGGTGTTCATCGTGCCGATGACCCGGACGTTCGGCGGTACGGAGAAGCGGCGCTTGCTGACGGGCAGGACGACCGGCAGGTTCCGCTTGTCGAGTTCGAGGAGCGTGATCAACTCGCCGAAGATCCGTGGCAGGTCACCGCGGTTGATCTCGTCGACGACCAGCAGGAACGTCTGGTCGGGCTGGGCGGCGGCCCGGCTGCACAGGCTGTGGAACAGGCCGTCCGCGAGGGCGAGGGTGAGCCCCGGGCCGGTGGCGCTCAGGTCTGGTTTGAAGCCCTCGACGAAGTCCTCATAGCCGTAGGAGGGATGGAAGGTGACCATGCGTACACGGTCGCCGTGCAGCATCTCCGCCTGCGCCTCGACACGTTGGCGGACGTCGGCGCCAGCACCGAGCACGTCCGCGCGACCGTCCAGGGCGAGGGCGGCGCCGAGAGCGAGCCGAGTCTTGCCCGTACCGGGCGGACCGTGCAGGATCACTTGACCCTTGCGCTCCAGCGCGTCCAATACGGTCTGCACGTCCTCGGGCAGCGCGACCGGCGCGTTCACCGGTACCTGGCCCGTACCCGGGGCGGAGACGGAGCCGGTGTTGTGTGCGGTGAACCTGGCGAAGAGGGACGGGTCGACTTTGGCGAAGGTCGACCGCCACCCGTGCTGGGGCTTCGGCAGTTTCTGCGCGTGGGAGAGGTCCCAGGCCACCGGGACGACGTGGTGGAACTCCGGCCGTTCCGGGTCGTGGCGGTAGCTCCCGTCGACCCTGCCGATGGCCAGGATCTCGTCCGTCCCGCGGTTGGCGACGATCCTGTCACCCGCCTCCAGGTCCCGGAAGGCGAGCAGCCTGCGGGCGAGGGTCAGGCTGCCGCCGCTGCTGCGCGGCCAGTGCGCGTCCAGAGCTTGCTGCAGTTCCGTGTCGCTCTGGTATTGGCCGAGATCACCGAGCTCGTCCCACCCGACGCAGATGAACCCGCCCTGCCGGCATTCCTCCCACATACGCCCGCGCTCGCCAGGGGCGATCTTCCAGATGGTGCGTTGCCGGGGATTGAAGTGCTTGTACAGGAAGCGCATCACTTCCAGTCCCGTCCAGCCCTCGAACTCCTCCCGGGTCCGCACGAGTTCCCGCAGCTGACGGTTGGTACGCGAGGCGGGGACGCCGGCCTGTGCCTCGCCGCCGAGCAGCGCGACGAACGTCCGCAGATGCTCGGCCGCGTAGATCGGCAGAAAGTGCTGGGGGAAGTAGGTCGCCAGGGACTTCGTCACCAACGTCGGCCCGTACCGCAGCACTTCCAGGTCGTCCAAGGCCTCGAAGTCTCCTGCCCCGACGGCCTCGAAGGCCCGGACGAACTGGCCGCGCAGTTCCGCCCACGCGTCCTGCGGGTCCATACCCCTCAGCGGAGCGGCCAGCCGCCATTCCCCGGTGTTGTGGTGGTACATGATGTGCTTCGCGGCACTGCCGCCCTTGATACTGCCCAGGTGCGGAGTGCCGAACTCCATGTGCCGGCAGTACGTCGGCCCCGACCCGGGCGGCGCGCCCTGCCCGAGGGCGTAGCGCTCCAGCGGCAACTCCGCCCACTTCTCCAACGGAAACTGGGACAGCACCTGCTTGCGCTCGTCCTCGGCAGCCGACTCGACGTTCGCCAGGCCGGCCCGGTCGAACTCGGCCGCCGCCGTGCGCACATCCACCCCGTTCGTCATGGGGGCCATGATGCCGGACCGCGAGACGGCGTCACCAGATCCGATCCGTGCAGAGGTCAGGCCAGGGCCCTTGAAGATCCTTTCGACGCGGGCCTGGCTGTGACACGACCGTCGCGGGCAGTACGACTACCAGGGCTCCAGCCCTCGCTCGGCCGGTTGCGTGTGGGGCAAGAGGGCTTCCTGAGCACGTGAGTTCAGGCCCATCAATTTGTCCGCCGCGCGGTCGACGAAGAACACGAACGCTTTGGCGGTGTCGGCGAAGGCCGCTGCGGGGCGGCTGATACCGGCTGTCGTGATCACGATGAGCCGCTTGGGCGCGTCCTCACCGGCCGCCGCGGCCAGCCCGTTCAGCCGCTGCACCTCGGAAGTGGACAGGTTCTTCGCCCGGTCGTGCCATTCGACGTGGAACGTGTCGGACCGGATGGGGCTTTCGGCATCCCCTTCTTCGACGTCGCCGAAGCCGAACGCCGTTAGCTGATCGAGAACCACGTCGGCGATGTGCCGTGGGCTGGGGGAGCGTTGTGAGGTGCGCGGCGCGGGTCCTTCGACGAACTGACCGTGATCGACGCCGACCTCTGCCAGTGACTCGGGCAGGGCGGTTTCGTCCGCGAAGAGTGACTCCTGCCACTCCGACCGCCGCTGGACGGAAACCGGTTCCCCGCGTCCGATTGGCTCGCCATGCACCTCCACGTCCCAGGCCTTCAGGCCCTTGACGAGCACGTCGGCGATGTCCGCCACCGAGGCGTCCGCGCGGGGCACCCCCGGTCCGGGCCGCGTGCTGCGCCACAGGTTCCAGCCCAGATCGACGCGGCCCCACGCCCCGCATTCCGCGAGGTACACATCCACCAGCCAGCCGAGGGCCGGCTTCAGCGAGACGCGGACGAACGCGTCGGGGAACTCTGCCTCGACGAAACTGCCGTCGCGTCCGCCCACGATGTCGAGTTTCGGCGAGTGGCGAGGGCCGTACGGGAAGTAGCCGTTCCCGGCCGCCACGCGCCGCACTCGCACACCCCGGGCGTCCAGGAGATCGGCCAGCTCGGTCATGTCGGACGGCTCGCCCTCGTTCCAGCGCCACGGCGAAGGAACCGGTACGCCGGCGAGGTGTGCCGACGCCACGGCGTGCAGGGCGTCGACGAGCACCTCGTCGGGCGTGTCCAGAGGCCAGACGGACGGCTCACTGTCCAGTACCGGGTCAATCACCGCCCAGACGATCGTGTACCCCATGCGCACCTGTGCCAGAGCGACCGAGCGTCGACCGGACAACGTGACCTTGAGGTGCATCAGGTGGTTCGCGTCGTCGAAGATCACCCGGTCGGCCAGCTCGGGATGACGGTCGCACAGAGCCTGTTCCAGGCTCTTGAAGTGCAGGTGTCTGCCGAAGGCGGCGACCATGTCACCGGGCGGGAAAGGCAAGGGACACACTCCTGTCGAGTAGTGGGTGGCGTGACCGGGGATGCTGTGATCCGTTGACGGAGGTTAGGTCGACCGGGCGCCGTCACTCAAAACCTTTGGCCGCCTTCAACGGCATTGGCCGCCGGATTGGCCGGATACCGCCTTCGGCTGCTCGCCGGGCTGGTCGATCTCCGCCCAGACCGTCTTGCCGGAGGGCAGGCGGGGCTCCGTGCCCCAGCGGTCGGCGAGTGCGTCGACCAAGAGGAGCCCGCGGCCCGACTCATCGTCCGGGCTCCGCTCCGGGGGGATCGCAGGGCGGTACTCGCCCCGCGTGTCGCTCACCGCGATGCGGAGGGTGCCGGTCGCGTCGTCCGGCGTCAGCGCCAGCAGGAAGTCACGGCCCTGGACGCGGCCGTGCAGCGCGGCGTTGGCGGCCAGCTCCGCGACGATGTGTTCAGCTCGCTCGATAACTCGGGGTGACATCCCCCAGGCGGTCAGCCGTTCCACGGCCAGGAGCCGCGCGAGGCGGGCACCGCGGCGAGTGGAGGAGAGCCGCTGAGCGAACGTGCGTACGGTAGCGCAAAGTTGTGGCGGGGAGGCGTTCATGGGGAAACCGTGGCGGGCGTGCGGGGGTGTGTTCCAGTAGCACGGCCCGTACGCTACGTCAGCGTACGGGCACTGTCTGTGGACGGTACGGGGATCTTGCCGTCACTCTGGGTGCTGTCGATCGCGGAGAAACCGCAGAGGATGTACGCACCTGGAGGTGGCCGCGTATGACGGACAGTAGCGACGTGACGGCTTGCGACTGGGAGCACGAGCCCGACCCCTCCGACAGTCTGCGGACCTTCGGAGCCGTCGTCCAGGCCCTGCGCGAGCACGCGGGGCTCAGTCGAGTGGACTTCGGGGCGCGGGTCAGGTTCTCCAAACACACCGTGGAATCGGTGGAGTTGGGACGACGGATGCCCGACGAGTCGTTCGTGGAGCGCGCGGAGGAGGCGCTGGGCAACACGGGGGCGCTGCGGAAGGCGGCCGGGCATCTGACGCGGGGCGAGGCGGGGCTGGCGGCCTGGTTCAGGCGCTGGGCCCGGCTGGAGAAGGTCGCGGTGAGCCTGTGCACGTACGAGTGCAGGCTGGTGCCGGGGTTGTTGCAGTCGGAGGGGTATGCGCGGGCGGTGTTCGACAACAGCATTCCGCCGCTGTCGGATGAGCAGTTGGAGGCCCAGGTCGTTGCGCGGATGGACCGGCAGAAGATGCTGCGCGAGCGGCCCAACGTGCCGTTCAGCTTCATCGTCGAGGAGCACCTGTTCCGGCGTCGGCTTGGCGGGCGTGAGGTGACGCGGGGGTTGCTCGACCATGTGCTGGAACTGACCGCACCACGGAATGTGACGCTTCAAGTGATGCCGTTGGACGCGGAGTTCCATGCGTGCTTGGACGGTCCCGTGCGACTTCTGGAGACTCCGGAGCGGCGGCGGCTCGCGTATTCGGAAGGGCAGCAGAACGGCCGTCTGATCACCGACGCAAAAGAGGTGAGCCTCCTCTATCAGTGCTATGACACACTGCGCTCGCAGGCCCTGAACCCCAAAGACTCGCGGGGTCTGCTGGAGCGACTGCGAGGAGAGCTATGAGCACGATGGAACTCGCCTGGTTCAAGTCCAGCTACAGCGGTACCCAGGGGGACGACTGCGTGGAGGTCGCCGTCACCGACCAGGCCATCTGCGTACGGGACTCCAAGGACGTGACTCGCCCGCACTTCGCCTTCGGGCGTGAAGAGTGGTCGCGGTTCGTGGGGTTCGTGGCGGAGGCCTGAGCGGAGCGACGTGCGCGATGGCGCTCAGAAGATCTTGCAGAGCGTCATCGCACGCATATCGACATCGCCCGGTGACCCGAGCACGGAGCTGCGGCCCACGTAGATGGTGTCCCACTGCGAGGTTCCGACCGGGCATGTGCCGGAACTGATGAGCAGGCCGCCGGAGAGATCGGGGCCTGTTGTGCTGGCGTCCGGTATGCCGAGGGTGGCTGGTTCGGCCGAGGCGCCGGGCTCTCCCTCGTCGCCCTTGGCGCCGCGTTCACCTTGCGGCCCCTGTTCGCCCAGAAGCCCCTGCGGTCCCCGTGCCCCTTCCGGCCCCGCCGGGCCCCGCGCGCCGGTCGGGCCGGTCGCGACGAAATAGGCGCCGGCGACTGCTCCCGCCGCACCGGACAGGGTGACGACGGCTGCGGTGGCGGCTATGCCGATTGCGACGCGACGACGGTTCGGTCTCATGTTCTTTCCTTCGGGTCATCGGCGGTGTGGACGGCAGCCCTGTAGGCCGCGAACACTCGGGCCTGTTCCGTCTTCCGGAGCTGGCCCAGTTCGATGGGGCGCAGGCCGTGGGGCCGTCCGAGGCGTTTGAGGATGGCGTCGAAGTACGGCACAGGCGTGTGCTCCGAGGCGACCACGAGGGAGGAGAGCAACACCCCGTAGGTGGGCGGGCTGTCGACCGCTACGAGGATCGCTTCCCTGGCCTTGTCGGTGAGGTCCGTCGGCTTGAGCCCGGCGGCAGCGGCGAGCGTGTGCCAGCCCACGCAGACCTGACGCCGGGCGGCATCGATCAGCGCCCGCCGAACGGCTACCACCAATGCGGCCTTGGTGGTCCCGAGCTGACCCCAGGCCACGCGGTCCGCCTTGGCGGGAGCGGCTCGGGCCACGGGTACGGTCTGTCTGCCCCGTGTATAGGCGGGGTCCACGGCGGCGCGCCATGCTGCCTGTACGGTCGGGGTGGCGGCATTGGGCCTCCAGCCCAACTCCTTCAGTACGTCGCCGAAGAACGGGGCCGGGCCTGGGATCTGCCCTTCCGCCTTCACCAGGGCCGACAACAACCGACGCCCGGGAGCGTAGGACCTGTCCACTGCGGCGAGCAGCTGAACGCGGTCCTGATCGGACAACGTGGACGGCGAGATGCGCTGCTTCTTGAGCAGGGTCGACCACTTGATCAGGCCGCGTCCTTTGGAGACTGCTTCGAGTTGCTCGCGGAGCGAGGCTACGAGCTGCGCCTCGTTCAGCACGTGTCCGGCACTGGCCTTCACCTCTGTCAGTCCGGACGAGGGCTGTTGCCGTGCGGGTGCCGATTCGGCGAGGGCGTAGGCGGTCTTTCGCTCGCGTTCCCAGACCTCCGCCACCTTCGCCTCGGACAGGTCGGATCGCCAGCCGAGGCCGGCGAGGACGTCGGCGAAGTACGGGGCGGGAGCCGCCGGGGCGTGGGCGGGTTTGACGAGCGCCGAGAGCACGGGCTTGCCGTCGGCTCGGGGGTGGTCAACGGCGATGAGGAGGCGGACGCGTTCTTCCGGAGTGATGTCGCCGGGTGCCGCTCCTGCGTGGCTGACGAGCGTCTCCCAGTTGACGAGGCTCCGGGCGCGGGCGACGAGCTCCAGCCTTGAGCGGAAGACGCGGATCGTCTCGGCCTCACCGAGGGGGAGGGGGCGGGGTATTGAGGTGGCCGGTTCGATCGTCGTGGGCGTTGGTGGGGGTGGGTCGGGAGGCGGCGATGCGGGGCGCAGGTCCGGCCAGCGGGAGTCGGTCTGCTGGGGTAGGGGCGAGGCGCCGTCGGCGCATATGAGCCAGGAGGGCTCGGAGGGGGCCGGTTCGGTGAGCGGCAGCAGGTGGGCTGAGGAGTAGATGACGTGCAGTTGGTGAGGAGGAGGGGCGGGGTGGGCGTGCGGCAGGGTGATCCGGGCCCGGACGACGGCCGAGCCGAGCGGCTGAAGGTCGGCCTCGTAGAGGCGTACGGCGGTGCCGTCCGGGTCAGGGTGCGGTGCCGGGAGTTCGGTCGCTGCGGTGAAGGCGATGGTGCCCGGAGCCAGCGGGAAGGCCACGGGCGTAGGGGCGGGAGCGGGCGTACTGCTCGCGAGCGGTTCGGCGTCGAGGCGGGGCGTGATGATCCCCTCGTTCGACAGGCGGCACTCGGTGAGGGCCGACCACGCGAGGCTGTTGTCCGAGTACTGCGTGCCGACGTACACCTCGCGGGTATCGCCCTGAGTGCGGCAGGAGATGCGGATGGCATGCCCGGCGGCGTCCACCTCGCTGTGCGAGAGCCCGCAGTAGGGTCCGTACGCCCAGTGGACGTGGGTGTGCCCGTCGGTGAGGCGTTTGCGGGTCTCTTGCCACTCGCGGAGGGAGAGACGGGCCAACTGGACCCGGATGATCCGGGACCGGCCGTGACCGAACCGGACCTCGACGGCTCCACCGTGGACCGAACCGGGGTCCAGGTACGTGACCTCGGCGTCCTGGTATCCCTGCCGCAGCAGCCAGCGCCGCAGCGCCTGCCCGATGTAGAGGTGGTCGGCGCTGGCCTCACCGGTCTCCGTGCGGCGGCAATGCACGGGCGGCCGGTGCGCGAAGTGGCACTTCTTCTCCGTGTACCGCTTCGGAGTCAGCTTCTTGCCGCAGCCGCCGAGCAGGACGCCGCAGTAGAAGTCGTCGCGGGTCCGGCCCCGCATGAACCCGTCGAAGTCGTCGTGGTCGTACGGCAGGAACACCGGCCAGTCCGACTCGGCCTGACCGATGACCGCCGTCTGAACCTTGCGGGTGTCTTCTTCGGAGGTGGGCGAGACCATCCTGGCTCCTGGCTCGGGCAGCGGCGGCGGTTGGGTCAGGCGGGGTGGCGGGGGTCTTGGCCTGGGGGT
>NZ_JAHHIT010000049.1 GCF_024539675.1 Streptomyces hilarionis
CGCGAGGTCCTGCGCGAGGCCGAGCCCGACCGCCCCCGCCGCCCCCGCCGCGCCCGTCGGCAAGACCGGCAGATCGCGCTAGACCAGCAGGGGCGACGAGGCAGGGCGGGACCCGGCAGGGCCGAAGGGGGCGGGACGGGCGCTGCCGTCGGTAGAGCGGGCCCCGCATGGCCGTCGGGAAAGGCGGGCCCCGCACGGCCGTCGGAGAAGCGGGCCCCGCATGGCCGAAGGGGCCGGACCGGTGAGACCGGCGCGGTCCCGCCCGATCCCGCCGCACCGGCACGCCCCTCCGTACCGGCGCGACCGGCGCGACCGGCGCGACCGGCGCGACCGGCGTGACCGGCGTGCCCCGGAACGACCCGGCACGACCGGCGGTGCCCGCCCCGGCGGTTCACGCCCCGCCGGCCCGGCATCGTCTGCCGCCCGGGCGGTGATGGCCGACGTCGTCTGCCGCTCGGGCGGGTGATGGCCGACGTCGTCTGCCGCCCGGGCGGTGATGGCCGACGTCGTCTGCCGCTCGGGCGGGTGGTGGCCGACGTCGTCTGCCGCTGGGGCGGGTGGTGGCCGGTCAGGCCGTGCGCTTGCGGGCCGCGGTCTTCTTCGCGGGGGTCTTCTTCGCCGCCGCCGTCGTCTTCTTGGCGGCGGTCTTCCTCGCCGTGCTCTTGGCGCCCGCCGTGCTCTTCGCCGCCGCCGTGGTCTTCGCGGACGTCGACTTCTTCGCGGCCTGGGCGGGCTTCGCCTGGGCCGACGTCGTCTTCCTCGCCGTCGACGTCGACTTCTTGCCGCCGGTCTGCTTCGGCGCGCTGCGGGCGGACTTGCGCTGGGGCAGGCGGCTCACCTTCGCCCGCCCCGACGCGGACGCCGAGCCGGACTCCTCGTCCACGTCCGTGTCCGCGTCCGCCGCGGGCCCCGGTTCCTCGCCCCGCGACTCCTTGGCCGCCCGCACGCTCTTCTCCAGGGCGGCCATCAGGTCCAGCACCTTGCCGCTGGACGGCGCGCTCGGCGCCTCCCGGGGCGTCTCGCCGGCCGCCTTCGCCGCGACGACCTCCTCGACCGCCTCGCGGTACTCGTCGTGCAGGTCGTCCAGGTCGACTTCGCCGAGGGTGTCCATGAGGGCGTCCGCGAGGTCGAGTTCCTTGTCGCGGACGGTGACGGAGGTGTCCGGGGCGACGCCTTCCGGCGCGCGGACCTCGTCCGGCCAGAGCAGACCGTGCATGGCGATCGCGTCGCCGACCACGCGGAGCATGCCGAGACGTTCCCGGCCGCGAAGGGCGTACTTGGCGATGGCCACCTTGTGGCTGCGCTTCAGGGCCTCCCTCAGCAGGGTGTACGGCTTCGCCGCCGGGGCGCCGCCCGCCTGGAGGTAGTAGGCGGCGTCCATCTGGAGCGGGTCGATCCGGTCGGCCGGGACGAAGGCCACGATCTCGATCGTCTTCGCGGTCGGGAGCGGCAGGTGGGACAGGTCCTCGTCGGTGATCGGGATGATCGTGCCGTCGGCGTCCTCGTACCCCTTGCCGATCTCGGCCGAGCTGACCTCGCGCTCCTCCAGCTCGCACACCTTGCGGTAGCGGATGCGGCCGCCGTCCTCGGTGTGGATCTGGCGGAAGGAGATCGAGTGGCTCTCGGTGGCGTTGACCAGTTTGATCGGGATGCTGACGAGGCCGAACGAGATGGCGCCGTTCCATATGGATCGCACGTGCAGCACCCTCCCGAGTGAGCGTTATGTACCGGTTTCGTGTGATTCTCATCGTATGACGCCGATCACCGAGGTGGAGGGGCGGCGGCTCGCGCTCAGCAACCTTCAGAAGGTGCTGTATCCGGCGACCGGGTTCACCAAGGGCGAGGTGCTGCACTACTACGCGACCGTCGCCGATGCCCTGCTGCCTCATCTGCGCGACCGGCCGCTGTCCTTCCTGCGCTATCCCGACGGGCCCGACGGCCAGGTGTTCTTCGCCAAGAACGTGCCTCCGGGGACGCCCGAGTGGGTCACCACCGCCGAGGTGCCGCGCTCGGAGGGACCGGCGCGGATGGTCGTCGTGCAGGATCTGGCGAGCCTCGTCTGGGCGGCCAACCTCGTCACCGAGTTCCATACGCCCCAGTGGGTGATCCAGGAGCAGGAGCTCGCCGACCGGCTCGTCCTCGACCTCGATCCCGGTCCGCCCGCGACCGTCGTCGAGTGCTGCGAGGTCGCGCTGTGGCTGCGGGAGCGGCTGGCGGCGGACGGCATCGAGGCGTACCCGAAGACGTCCGGGTCGAAGGGGCTGCATCTGCTGGCGGCGGTGCGGGGGGCGTCGTCCGAACGGGTCACCGAGTACGCCAAACAGCTGGCCGTGGAGGCGGAGCGGGCCGCTCCGCGGCTGGTGCTGCACCGGATGACGCGGAGCCTGCGGCCGGGGAAGGTGTTCGTCGACTGGAGTCAGAACGCGGCGCGCAAGACGACGGCCGCGCCGTACACGCTGCGGGCCCGCGCCGAGCCGACCGTGTCGGCGCCGGTGACGTGGCAGGAGGTCGAGGAGTGCCGGTCGGCCGGGACGCTCACGTTCACGGCGACCGACGTCCCGCCGCGGTTGCAGGACTTCGGCGACCTGCTGGCGCCGCTGACCGACCCACGGCGCGCGGGCGCGGTCCCGGAGGCCGCGCCGGACTCCTGACATCGGGGCGCCGCGGCCGGCTCATGACCCGAACACCGCCGCGCGCTCCCGGCACCGGGCTGCCGCCACCCGGCCGCGTGCCCGCGTGGCCGCGTGGCCGCCCCGTGGCCCCCGGCTCCTGTGGCCCCGCGGCGCCCGGATGCGCCGGGCGGACGGGCCCGGTCGCACCCCGTCGCACCCCGTCGCGCCCGGTCACACCCTCGCCCAGGTGCTCCGGTCTCTCGCCATCGCGTGGAGGGCCTCGACGTCGGCCGGTTTGAGCACGCCGCCCAGGCGGGCCAGGCCGGGCAGGTCGGCGTCGGTGAGGATGCGGGTCGCCCGCGGGGGCGCCGTGACGGAGACCTCCGCGGGTCCGACGAGGGCCAGCACGGGGTGGACCTCGGCCGTCAGGGCGTAGGAGGCGCGGTCGGCGTCGGAGCGCACCCGGCGCAGCAGGGGCTCCGGGGCGCGGCGGCCCAGGGCGACCATCGGGTCGGCGATCCGCACGCGCTGCCTGCGGGCGTGGACGGCGTGGACCGCGAACAGGCCGGCCGGGCCGATGGCCAGGTGGTGGACGCGGTCGCCGCCGGGCAGCGCGACGGAGTGCAGCGTGTGCCAGCCGGCGCCGTCGAGGCGGTCCAGCGCCTCGCCGACCGTCTGCTCGGCCGCCAGGGCACGGCGGCGCGGGTCGGTGCGCAACCGGTGGGCGGGGGGCGGATCGCGGTCCAGGTCGACGACCAGGGCCTCGCCGGGACGGTTGGGGGCCAGGTCGTCGTCCGGGTGCAGGGAGAGCCGGGCCAGCTCCGCAGGGGTCGGCACCGGGGGCGGGCCCACCGTCACCGGACCGGTGACGAAGGGCCGCAGGGCTTCCAGGACGTCCTCCCTGCGGTCGTCCCCGATGAGGTTGACCCTGGCCGCCTCACGGTCGTACCAGGCGATGTTGCTGCCGTCCGCGAGGCGGACGTAGAGCCGCTCCTGGCCATGCCGCCAGACCGGTATGACGCGCAGTCCGTTCATGCACCATCACCCCTGCGACCATGGGAACAGGCGGGGGCTCCGGGGGCAAGAAGGCGGTTACCCCCGGCGCGAGTTGGGCAGGCACTGGGCAGCGCGTTTGGGGAGGCGCCGTTGCGGACCCGCAGGAAGCAGTCCGACGTACCTGTTCCGGACCGTCCGTGGAGCGAGATCGTGCCCGGCCTGTGGATGGGCGGCCACGAGTTCCGGGGGCCCGGCGGAGAGCGGCGGCTCGCCGTGGTGCGCGGCGAGTTCGATCTCGTCCAGACGCTGACCCGGGCGCGGCAGGGCCACGGCCCCGATCCCGGGGTGCGCCACCAGGTGTGGCCGATCCCGGACGGACCGTTGGACGGAACCCAGCTCGCGGGGGTGATCCGGCTGGCGCAGGCCGCGGGGGACGCGCTGGACGAGGGCCTGACGGTGCTGGTGCGCTGCTACAGCGGCTACAACCGCTCGGGCCTGGTCGTGGCCCACGCGTTGACGGACCGGGGGCACTCGGCCGACGGGGCCGTTCGGCTGATCCGGTCACGGCGCTCCCCCTGGGCCTTGCACAACGAGCTGTTCGTGGAGTACCTGCGGGCGGGGCTGCCCACGGCCCGGCTGCTGGAGGAACTGGCCGAGTAGCCGGAGCCGGCGCGGGGCCGGACGGCCGCGAAGCCGGTCGGTCGGTTCGCCGGACACGTGCCGCGGCGGCGCGGGCGAGGGGCCGCGCGGGCGGGAACCAGGCGGCGGAGTAGCCGAGTAATCGTTTCTCCCATGGTCAGCGCCACAGCGCCGAGCCGCGACTCGGCAGTACGCTGCCTCAGCGCCGCCTGCCCACCGGTACGCAAAACGGACTTCCCTACGAATAAGGTGTACGGGCCGCCTGGCATCGCCGCCGCCCGAGAGGAGCCACAGGAGTCCCGTGTTCCGCAGCCGTCCCTGTCTCCCCGGTCGCCCCAGCCGTCCCGAGCGCCCCGACCGCCCCCGTCGCCCCGGTCGTCCGGAGCGCCCCGACCGCGCCGACCGCGCCGGTCGTTCCGGCTTCCCCGGCCGCCCCGTGCTCGTCGCCGCCGTCGCCGTCCTGCTGGCCTCGGCCGCCGTGGGCTGCGGTGACGCCGGCGAGTTGCAGGGCGCGGGGTCGACGCCGACGGCGATCAGCCCGGACAAGCTCTGGCCGGATCTGACGCCGGCCTCCAGCCCGGCGTTCGACATCGGCGAGGTGGACACCGAGGTGGTCAAGGGCGTCACCGTGCCCGGCGGCGACATCCGCAGGGTCGATCCGGTCGCGGTGGTGCGCAGGGAGATCGCCGCGCACCCGGGCGACTACGCGAAGGGCCCCTACGCCGAGACGGCCCGGCGGATGGCCGACTGCGGCCACAGCGGCGCGCGGGGCCGCAGGTGCCCCGTGCTCAAGGCGTACTACCGCGACCTCACCGGCGACGGCCACGCCGACCTGACCCTGGGCTTCCGGCAGCTGCCGGGCAATCTGACGGCCGTCCGCGTGTACACCGTGCGCGACGGCGGACTCGTACAGGTCATGGCCTACGAGGACGCCGTCAGCGGCGTCGAGCTCGCCGGGCGGTCCGTGATCATCCGCGCCCCCTCCGAGGTCGCGGGCTACGAGTACCGGCTCCAGTGGACCTGGGACCAGCAGCAGCGGGCGATGCTGCTCACCCACGACGAGATGCTGCGCACCGGCAGCCGCAAGCACTCCCCCCGGCCCTCCGCCTCGGGCTCCGCCCCGGTCACCCCCTCGGCGTCCCCGCCGGGCTCCGGGCCGGCGTCCGCGACGTCCCGGGCGTCCTCGTCCGCGAGCGGCCGATGAGGCCGGCGTTGCCCTCCTGGGCCGGCACGCTCGCCGTGAAGGCCGCCCTGTTCATCACGGTGATGTGCTGCGCGCTGGCCGCCCTGCTCGGCATCCTGGTGCACGTCTCGGTGACCAACCAGACCGTCGGACAGGCGCGCGACCTCGCGCTGTCGCGGCTGAAGGACGCGACCGCCGCCTTCGAGGCGGGGGACTCCCTCGGCCGGGGCGCGAGGCTGGACCCGCCCGAGCTCCCCCCGTCGCTGCGGACGCTCGCGGTGTCCGGCGAGCGGGGCACGATGGTCGCCGACCGCCGGGGCCGCCCCACGATGTGGGCGGCGGGCCCCGCCGACGGCGAGCGCGCCCTCGCGGTCGCCGTCGACTACTCGCAGAGCGCCCACACCATCGAGGCGCTCGACACCGCGATCCTGTGGTCGTCGGCGCTGGCGATCGGGGCGACGCTGCTGGTCGGCGCGGTCGCCGTGACCCGGGTGACCCGGCGGCTGCACACCACCGCCCAGGTGGCCCGCCGGATCACCGCGGGCGACCTCGACGCACGGGTGGACGACCGCCGCGCCAAGGAGCCGGGCCGGCCCCAGGACGAGGTCGGCGCGGTCGCCGTGGCGCTGGACTCCATGGCCTCCTCGCTCCAGGGCAAACTCCTCAGCGAGCAGCGCTTCACCGCTGACGTGGCGCACGAGCTGCGCACCCCGCTGACCGGGCTGCACGCGGCGGCCGAGCTGCTGCCGCCCGGACGGCCGACGGAGCTGGTGCGCGACCGGGTGACGGCCCTGCGCACGCTCACCGAGGACCTGCTGGAGATCTCGCGGCTGGACACCGGGCGGGAGCGGCTGGAGCTGGACGCCGAGGACCTGGGCGCGCTGGTGGCACGGGTCGTGCGGGCGGCCCAGGCCTCCGACTTCTCCGGCACGCCGACGGCCTCGGGGACCACGGCGGCCGGCGGGACCTCCACGACCGGCGGCGGGACCTCGGCGACGGGCGGCGGCACCTCCGCGACCGGCGGCGAGGTGACCGTCGTCGTCGTCCGCAACGCGCACGTGGAGACCGACCGGCGACGGCTCGAGCGGGTGCTCGGCAATCTGCTGGCCAACGCGCACCGGCACGGGAGGCCTCCGGTGACGCTGACGGTGGACGGGCCGGTCGTCACCGTCCGGGACCACGGGGACGGGTTTCCCGAGTACCTCGTCACGCACGGGCCGCAGCGGTTCCGCACCGACGGCGGGTCGAAGGGGCACGGGCTCGGGCTGACCATCGCGGCCGGACAGGCGGAGGTGCTGGGCGCACGGCTGGCGTTCACGAACGCGCCGGACGGCGGCGCGCTGGCGACGCTGACGCTGCCTCAGTCTCCGCCCGTCCCGGCACGCCTCCCCGATGGCGCAGCGTGACGGGCGACACGAGCGAACCGCTCCTAATGTGGCGATAAGTCAGTTTCACCCTCTTCATGGAGGTATCGCCATGTCCATGCGCTCGGCTCTCACCCGTCTGGCCATAGTCACCGCAGCCGGCGCGCTCGCCGCCACCGCGGCCGTCGCCCCGGCCCTCGCCGACGACTGGGACGGCGACGGCGGCGGCAACTCCGCCCAGGGCGGCGACGACTCGTACGACTGGCTCGACCAGGGCGGCGGGGGCGGCCAGAACCCACAGCCCGGCAACCAGACCGGCCAGGGCAATCAGAACGCCCAGGGGAACCAGAACGGCCAGGGCAACCAGGCGAACCAGAACGGCCAGGGCAACCAGAGCGGCCAAGGAAACCAGGCGAACCAGAACGGCCAGGGCAACCAGAACGGTCAGAACAACCAGGGCGGCCAGAACAACCAGGGCGGCAACTGGCAGTCCGGAGGCGGCGACGGGGGCAACTGGCAGTCCGGCGGGGGCGGCGGCGACGGCGGCGCCTGGCAGTCGGGCGGCCACGACGACTCCCGCCGTTACCGCGGCCGCGTCACCGCGAGCGAACTGCTGCTTCGCGGCGCGCCCAACCGAGGGGGCCAGGTGATCCGGGTCGCCCGGCGCGGCGAGATCGTCTCCATCTTCTGCCGGACCCCGGGCGAGAACGTCCAGGGCGACTCCGTCTGGTACCTCCTCACGGACGGCACCTGGGCCTGGGGCGCGGCGCGGTACATCGACGTCATCGGCACGACGCCCCGCTGGTGCTGACACGAAGCACCGTACAGGCCCACAAGGAGCCCCATTTGGGTAGGTTCCGGACATGACGAAAGCCGGAGTCCGAGCGGGAACCGGACCCACCGTGGCGGCGGCCGACGCGCCCGCCGCCATGGTGGGCCTCCCCCGGCGCCGTGGCGTCGAACTGTCCCTCATCGTCCTGGCCGTCCTGCTCTCCGTGTACGGGTACTGCGCCGTCGGACTCGCCCGCACCGGCGCCGTCCCGCCCGGCGCCGCCGGTTACGGCGCGGGGCTCGGGGTGCTCGCGCTGCTGGCGCATCTGGCGGTGCGGCTGCGCGCGCCCTGCGCCGACCCGTTGCTGCTTCCCATCGCCGTGCTGCTCAACGGGATGGGCCTGGTGCTGATCTACCGGGTCGACCTGGAGACGCCCGCCGACCGGGCGGCGCCCACGCAGCTCGTGTGGTCCACGGTCGGGGTGGCCGCGTTCATCGTCGTCGTGACCGCGCTGCGCGACCACCGCGTGCTCCAGCGGTACTCCTATGTGTGCGTGGTGGCCGCGCTCGCCCTCCTGACCCTGCCCATCCTGTTCCCGGCCGTGAACGGGGCCCGCATCTGGATCCGGATCGCGGGGTTCTCGATCCAGCCGGGAGAGTTCGCGAAGGTGCTGCTGGCGGTGTTCTTCGCCGCCTACCTGGCGGCCAACCGCACCGCGCTGGCCTACGCGGGCCGCCGGATCTGGCGCTTCAGCCGGATGCAGCTGCCCACCGGACGGGTGCTCGGCCCGATCGTCACGATCTGGCTGCTGAGCGTCGGCGTGCTGGTGCTGGAGCGGGACCTCGGCACGTCCCTGCTGTTCTTCGGCCTGTTCGTGGTGATGCTCTACATCGCCACCGGCCGCACCGGCTGGATCGCCGTGGGGCTGGTGCTCGCCTCGCTCGGCGCGGTCGCCGTCGGCCGGCTGGAGCCGCACGTGCACGGCCGGGTCGAGGACTGGCTGCATCCGTTCGCCTCGATCGAGTCGGGCGAGGGCGCCAACCAGCTCGCGCAGTCGCTGTTCTCCTTCGCGGCCGGCGGCGTGTTCGGCACCGGTCTGGGCATGGGCCACTCGGTCCTCATCGGCTTCGCCGTGAAGTCGGACTTCATCCTGGCGACTGCGGGCGAGGAACTGGGGCTGGCGGGACTGTCGGCGCTGTTCCTGCTCTACGGGCTGCTCGTCGAACGCGGTTACCGGGCGGGGCTGTCGCTGCGCGACCCCTTCGGACGGCTGCTGGCCGCGGGCCTCGCCTCGCTCGTGGCGCTCCAGGTGTTCGTGATCGCGGGCGGGGTGACCGGGCTGATCCCGCTGACCGGCATGGCGATGCCGTTCCTGGCGCAGGGCGGCTCCTCGGTGGTCACCAACTGGGCGATCGTGGCCCTGCTCATCCGGGTGAGCGACTCGGCCCGCAGACCCTACGACGCCCCGGCCGCCCACCGGACCTGCGAACCGTCCGCCCACCGGCGCGCCGAACCGTCCGCGCCCCGGACCGCCGGGACCTGCGCCCACACGCTCGCGGAACCGGCCACGCACCCGCCCGGCGAACCGGCCGCCCACCCGCCGACCGACCCGGTCGACACGCTGGTCGACGAGAGCCCAGGGAGAACCCGGTGACCCGGCACATCCGGCATGCCGCCGTCTTCTGCGCCCTGCTGCTGGCGGCGCTGCTGGTCAACGCCGCGCGCGTCCAGTTCGTCCAGGCCGGGTCCTACGACGACAACCCCGCCAACCGGCGCGGCTCGATCGCCCGTTGGGCGCAGCCCCGCGGTGACATCCTCGTCGGCGGCACCCCGGTCACCGGCTCCCGGGACACCGGGGAGCAACTGCGCTACGAACGCACATACCAGGACGGGCCGTTGTACGCGCCGGTGACCGGGTTCGCCTCGCAGGTGTACGGGACGACGTTCCTGGAGCACGCGGGCGACGCCGTGCTCTCCGGGTCGGATCCGCTGCTCGCGCCGTTCCCGCTGTGGAACGACGTCACGCACGGCCGGCCGCCCGGCGGCGACGTGGTGACGACGCTGAACCGTCACGCCCAGTGGGCGGCCTACGAGGGACTGGGCGGACGCAAGGGCGCGGTGGCGGCGGTGGAGCCGTCGACGGGGCGGGTGCTGGCGCTGGTGTCCAGCCCGTCGTACGACCCGGGGATGCTGTCCGGCAACGGCGCCCGGGCCGAGCGGGCCTGGGCGCGGCTCAACGGCGATCCGGACAAGCCGATGCTGAACCGGGCGGTGCGCCAGACGTATCCGCCGGGGTCGACGTTCAAGGTGGTCACCGCGGCGGCGGCGCTGGACGCGCGCGTGGTCACGGACCTGGACGAGCCGACCGACTCCCCGGCGCCCTACCGGCTGCCGGGGACGACGACGAGCCTGACCAACGAGGGTGAGGGATGTGAGGACGCCCCCCTGCGGGAGGCCTTCGAGTGGTCGTGCAACACGGTGTTCGCCAAGCTCGGCGTGGACACGGGGCTGGCCGCGATGACCCGTACGGCCCGGGCGTTCGGCTTCAACGACGACGGGCTGCGGATCCCGTTCGGCGTGGCGCCGAGCACCTTCGACACCTCGCTCGACCGGGCGCAGTTGGCGCTGTCCTCGATCGGTCAGTACAACACGCGGGCGACCCCGCTCCAGATGGCGATGGTGTCGGCGGCGGTGGCCGACGGGGGGCGGGTCCGCACGCCGTACCTGGTGGAGCGGACCACGCGCCGGGGCGGGGCGACGGTGGCCACGGCGGGCTCGCGGCCCTCGCGCCAGGCGATGCTCCCCTCGACGGCGCGGCGGCTGCGGGAGCTGATGGCCGACGTGGTGCGGGAGGGCACCGGGACCAACGCGGCGATCCCCGGCGCGCTCGTCGGCGGCAAGACGGGCACCGCCCAGCACGGGCTGGGCAACGCCGGCATCCCCTACGCCTGGTTCGTCTCCTGGGCGCAGGGCGCGCGGGACCTCGAGCCGAGGGTCGCGGTCGCGGTGGTGGTGGAGGACGGGTCGGCGCGCCGCGGGGACATCACCGGCGGCGGCATGGCCGCGCCGATCGCCCGGGCGGTGATGGAGGCGGTGCTCGACTCGTGAGCCGAGGAGCCCGGCGGGAAG
Source organism: Streptomyces hilarionis (assembly GCF_024539675.1). GTDB lineage: Bacteria > Actinomycetota > Actinomycetes > Streptomycetales > Streptomycetaceae > Streptomyces > Streptomyces hilarionis. The sequence goes on from NZ_JAHHIT010000049.1 coordinate 10,696, forward strand.
CCCGCAAGAAGTGGCGTCCGGGGGATTGACGGCCTTGCTGACAAGCAGTCTCATAAGAGCCATGACGACCCTCACGGATGCCGACGCGCTGGAAGGGCTGCGGGACGCGCTGGGCCTGCTCAAGGACCGGGAACAGGTGGCCGAGCGGCTGCTCGCGTCCTCCGCCAAGCACTCCTTCGACCCGGACACGGAGCTGGACTGGGACGCGCCCTTCGAGGAGGGCAGGTGGTTCTGGCCGCCGGAGCTGGTGTCGCTGTACGACACGCCGATGTGGCGGCGGATGGGCGAGGAGCAGCGGATCCTGCTCTCCCGGCACGAGGCCGCCGCGCTCGCCTCGCTCGGCATCTGGTTCGAGATCATCCTCATGCAGTTGCTCGTCCGGCACATCTACGACAAGGCCGCCACGAGCGCGCACGTGCGCTACGCGCTGACCGAGATCGAGGACGAGTGCCGGCACTCCAAGATGTTCGCCCGGCTCATCGCGCGCGGCGGCACGCCCCTGTACCCGGTGAGCCGCGCCCACCAGCACATGGGCCGCCTGTTCAAGACGATCTCCACCACGCCCGGCTCCTTCACCGCGACCCTGCTCGGCGAGGAGGTCCTGGACTGGATGCAGCGGCTGACCTTCCCCGACGAGCGGGTCCAGCCGCTGGTGCGGGGCGTCACCCGGATCCATGTCGTGGAGGAGGCCCGGCACGTGCGCTACGCCCGTGAGGAGCTGCGCCGCCAGATGGTGACGGCGCCGCGGTGGTCGCAGGAGTTCACCCGCGTCACGTCCGGCGAGTTCGCCCGGGTGTTCAGCGTGGCGTTCGTCAACCCCGAGGTCTACGCCAACGTGGGCCTGGACCGTCGTGAGGCCCTGGCGCAGGTCCGGGCGAGCGGGCACCGGCGGGAGGTCATGCAGACCGGAGCGAAGCGGCTGACCGACTTCCTCGACGACATCGGGGTGCTGCGCGGGGTGGGCCGCCGGCTGTGGAAGTCGTCGGGCCTGCTCGCCTGACCGTGCCGGGGCCGCGCCCCGGTGAGCGGGCCGCGCGCGGCCGCCGAGCGGTGCGGGCGATTACGCTGCTCGTCATGACGCCAGCCGCTCCCGCCTACCGTCGTCTCAGCGTCGAGGAGCGCCGCAGTCAGCTTCTCGACGCGGCGCTGTCGCTCTTCGCGCACCGCGTTCCGGAGGACGTCTCCCTGGACGACGTCGCGGAGGCCGCCGGGGTGTCCCGGCCGCTCGTCTACCGGTACTTCCCCGGCGGCAAGCAGCAGCTCTACGAGGCCGCCCTGCGCTCCGCCGCCGAGGAACTCCTGCACTGCTTCGACGAGCCCCGGGACGGCCCGCTCCTCCCCCGCCTCGCGCGTGTCCTCGACCGCTATCTGACCTTCGTCGGCCGTCACGACGCCGGTTTCAGCGCGCTGCTACAGGGTGGCAGCGTCGTGGAGACCTCCCGGACGACCGCCATCGTGGACGGTGTGCGCCGGGCCGCCGCCGAGGCCATCTACCGCCACCTGGAGCTCGCCGAACCCGGGCCTCGGCTCCGGATGACCGTGCGGATGTGGATCACGGCCGTCGAGGCGGCCTCCCTCATCTGGCTCGACGAGGGCAAGGAGCCGCCCGCCGACGAGCTGCGGGACTGGCTCGTCGACCAGTTCGTCGCCGTCCTCGCGGTGACCGCGGCGCGGGACCGGCAGACCGCCGAGCTGGTCCGGGGTGCGCTGAGCGCGGAGATCTGATCGACACTGGAGCGGTGAAGAGCCAAGACACCCCCTTCGAGGGCGGGCCCATGGACGGCCGGGTCCTGCCCGTGCTGCTGGGCCCGACCGGGCATCCGCCCAAGACGTACCGCATCCCCGTGCCCGACGCGGCCGGCGGCCCGCCGACCGTCCTGGTCTACCGGCGGGTGCCGCGCGGGCACAGCAGCCGGCTCAGGCTGCCGCAGGGCTGGAAGTACGCGTTCGACCCCGAGGGGAAGGGCGGCGGGCGGCCGCGGTGGCCCTGGTCCCGGCCCGGCGCGCGACCGGACGCGTGACCCGGCGGACGGCGTGGGGCCCGTGCGCGCGCCGCGCCCGGCGCCACGCCGTTGAGGCGGCGGGGACGACGCCGACGGGTGACGTCGTTGCGCCGAACCGCGCACCCGGCGCGCGGACTCCGGGCACGCGCCCGATGCTCGCCCTGCGGGATGGAGGGGCCACCCCGCAGCGGAGGTGATGACGTGTCAGGAAGACTGCTGCGTCTGGCCTGTACGGTCTCCACCGCGGCACTCGCCGCGCAGACCGTGCTGGCTCCCGGACTCGCCGCGGCCACGACGGATCCGCCCGGGACCGGCGCACGCGCGACGGCCGCGCCGCGGCCCTCGGAGGCGGCCGAGGACACGGACGCGGGGCCGGACACCGGCGCCGAAGCGGGTGCCGGCGGGACGCCGACCGCCGGGGCGGACGTCCCCGACGCTGCGGCCCCCGGAACCGACAGCGACTCCGGCTCCGGCTCCGACTCCGGCTCCGGCTCCGATTCCGGTGGGCGGACCGTCGTCGAGTTGCTCAAGGAGCTTCAGCGGCTCTACCGGGAGGCCGAGGCCGCCACGGAGGCCTACAACGCCACCGAGGAGGAGCTGCGACGGCGACAGGCGGCGACCGGGCGGCTGGACGGCGACCTGGCGAAGGCCCGGCTCTCGCTGCACGACAGCCGCGGCGCGGCCGGAAGGCTCGCCCGCCAGCAGTACCAGGGCAGCAGCGCCCTGTCCCCCTACCTGCGGCTCCTGCTCGCCCGGGATCCGCAGCAGGCACTCGACCAGGGGCATGTGATCGGCCGCCTGGCGCGCGAGCGGGAGCGGACGGTGGGGCGGCTGCGCAGCGGCGAGCGCCGGGCCGACGGACTGGCCCGGCGGGCCCGCGCCGCCCTCGACGACCAGCTCACCCTCACCGCGCGCAGGAAGAAGGAGCGCGACGACGTGCGCCGGCGCCTGGACGACGTCCAGGAACTCCTGGCCTCCCTGTCCGCCGAGCAGCTCACGGCGCTGGCCGCGCTGGAACGCGACGGGGTGGCACGGGCGCAGGACCGGCTGGTGGCGTCCGGTGCGCTCGGCGACGACGGCAAGCCCTCGCAGGCGGGCGAGAAGGCCGTGCGCTACGCGGTGGGCCAGCTCGGCAAGCCGTACGAGTGGGGCGCGCAGGGCCCGGGGTCGTACGACTGCTCGGGGCTGACCTCGCAGGCCTGGGGGCGGGCCGGGAGGCCGGTCCCGCGCACCAGCGAGGAGCAGTGGGCGCGGCTGAAGAGGATCCCGCTGAAGGAGCTGCGTCCGGGCGACCTGGTGATCTACTTCCCCGAGGCCACGCATGTGGCGATGTACCTCGGGCGGGGCATGGTGGTGCAGGCCCCGCGGACCGGCGAGAAGGTGAAGGTCTCCCCGCTCGCGTCCAACCCGGTGCTCGGCGCGGTGCGGCCGGATCCGGGCGGCGCGCCCGTGCGGCGCTACCGGCCGCCGAAGCTCCCGCCCGCGGCGAGGGGGGCAGGAGCGGCGGCGCGACAGGCTCCGGTCGGCGTCGGCGAGCCCGGGTAGGCCACGCTCCCCCGGCGGGGGTCCTCCGGCGGTCGCGCCGGCCTTGCGCGGGCGTTCCCGGCCGCTCGGCATCAGGGGTGCGACGATCCCCGGAACGCGGAAGCGTTCCGCCGCACGGTCGGACGGCCGGTGTCGCCGGCGTCTGCGGCACCCGCCCCCGCGCCGGGGTTCGTGGCCGACGGCCGCGCTGTCGCCACCCCGCCCGGCGGAGCCGTACGGGGTTCAGGACATGCTGCCCCGGCACACCGTCCCCGGAGCCGGGGCCCGGCCCGTGCGGAGGTAGCGGTCGACCGCCTTCGTGACGCAGCTGTTCTGCGGGTACGTGCCGTGGCCCTCCTCCTCGGCCGTGAGGAGGACGCCGACACCGTCGCCCAGGGCGCGGGCCATGTGCCGGGCGCCGGGGTAGGGGGTGGTCGGGTCGCCGGTGCCGCCGACCACCAGGACGGGGGCAGCGCCGTCGGCGTTCACCTGGAGCGTGGTGCGCTCGCCGTCGAACGGCCAGTCGTAGCAGAGGTAGACGCCGCCGGACCAGGCCGCGCCGAAGAGGGGCGAGGCGGCTTTGACGCGGGCCTCGTCCCGGTCGAGGCGTTCGAGGTCGGGGCGCAGGCTGGAGTCCGCGCAGGTGATCGCGGTCCGTGCGGCGCGACTGTTGTCGGGCGGGGTCGCCGCGCGGTCGGCGGAGCCGGCGTCGTCCGCGCCCCGGCTCAGCGGACGGCCGTCGTTGTGGTCGATCAGCGCGGTGAGGGCCTCGGCGAGCGGCGCCCAGCCGTCCGTGCCGCGGTCGAGATGGTCGCTGACGGCGTACACGAGGTCGTCGGCGTCGAGCTTCCCGCCGCCGACGGCCGGGGCGGGCTTCTTCGCCAGGCGGCCGGCCAGGCGCGCCATGCGCCGCGCGGCCTCCTCGGGCCCGTCGCCGGTCGGGCAGTGGCGGATACGGGCCGCGCAGTGCGCGGCGAACCGGTCGAACGCGGCCTGGACCGCCTTGACCTGCGTCACCTTCTCCTCGTCGCGGTCCTCGGTCGGGTCGACGGGAGCTTCGAGGACGAGCCGTCCGACGTGCGACGGGTACAGGTGGGCGTAGACCGCGCCGAGCGCCGTTCCGTACGAGACGCCGAAGTAGTGCAGCCGCTCGTCGCCGAGGAGATAGCGCATCAGGTCGAGGTCGCGCGCGGTGTGCGAGGTGCCGATGTACGGCAGGAGCTCCCGGGAGTGCTCGGCGCAGGCGTCGGCCCCCTCGTAGCCGGTGTCCTGCGCGGTCTTCCCGCACCGCACGGGGAGGGTCGCGCCGACGCCGCGCGGGTCGAAGGAGACCAGGTCGTAGCGGTCGAGCAGCGGCTCGTACTGGTCGAGGAACTCGGGGAGTCCGCTCACGCCGGACACGCCGGGGCCGCCGAAGTTGAGGACGAGCGAGCCGATGCGCCGGGCGTTCGGTCCGGTGGCCTTGCGGCGGATCAGGGCGACGTCGATCGTCCTGCCGCCCGGTTCGCGGAAGTCGAGAGGGGCCTTCATGGTGGCGCAGTCGTAGCCCGCGCGCGCGGCGGGCGGCGAGGCGCAGCCGGACCAGTGCAGGCGCTGGCCGGTGGTGAGCGCGGCGGGCAGCCCGGCGGGCGGGTTGTCCGCGGTGAACTCCGTGCGCGGCTGCGCACTCCGGCCGCGAGCGTCGTGCTGGAACCAGGCGGTCACCACCCCGAGGACGACGAGGACGACCACGGCGATGACGCGCGCGCCCACCGGGAGGCCAGGCCCGCGGCTCCGTGCCGGATGTGCGCTCATCGAGTCCCCGCGCTCCCGCCCCTGGACGGCCGGCCCCGCATCCGCGTGCCCGTGACCGTGGTCGTCCGCTCGTCCGATCGTCGAACGCGTGCAGGATACAAGCCGCCTCCGACAGCGCGGCCGGACGCCCGGCGCGCGATGTCCCGGCCCGCATCGGGAACCGCCGGAGGGTCTCCCGCGCCGACCGGCGCGGCCGGCCGGCCTCCGGCCGGTCCGCGCGAGGGGGCCTCCTGCCGGCGCAACCCCCGCGCGCGGAACCGGTCCTGACGTCCGACCAGGGGTCGCGGGTCCGTCAGGCCCCGGTCAGGGAGCCCAGGTAGGCCGCCGTCTTCTCCGGCTCGTAGAAGAAGTCCTCGAAGTCGGACGGGTCGTTGAACGCGTTGGCGAAACGATCGGCCGCGGGCTGGAGCTGCCCGGCCGCGCCCAGCAGGTTGACGATGTGCTCCGGCGGCGGGGCCAGCATCGCGTTGGTCCACTTGGTGACGTGCCGCGCGGTGTCCCAGTACCGGTCGAAGGTGGCGCGCATCCACTCCTCGTCGAACTCCTTCTCCCCGCGCTCCAGGATCGACGCGAGGTAGGCGGCCGCGCACTTGGCGGCGGAGTTGGAGCCCTGGCCGGTGATGGGGTCGTTGGCCACGACGACGTCCGCGACGCCGAGCACCAGGCCCCCGCCGGGGAGGCGGCCGATCGGGTTGCGGACGGTCGGCGCGTAGCGGCCGGCCAGGGTGCCGCCGGCGTCGGTCAGTTCGACCCGGGTGGCCCGCGCGTACTCCCAGGGCGTGAACCTCTCCATGAGCTCCAGCGTCAGGGAGAGGTGTTCGGCCGGGTCCTTGACGCCCTGGAAGACGTCGAGCGGGCCGCCGGGTATGCCTTCCCAGAAGAGGATGTCCGCGCGGCCGGACGTGGTGAGCGTCGGCATGACGAACAGCTCGCCGACGCCGGGGACGAGGTTGCAGCGGACCGCGTCGGTGTCCGGGTGCTCCGGGCGCGGGCCCAGGCCGTGGACGTAGGCGACGGCGAGGGCGCGCTGCGGCTGGGTGTACGGGGAGCGCTCGGCGTCGCGGCCGAACATCTGGACGAGTTCGCCCTTGCCCGCCGAGACCAGCACGAGGTCGTAGGCGCGGGAGAAGTAGTCGAGGTCGGAGACGGCCGCCCCGTGGATGACGAGCTGGCCGCCGCGCTGGGCGAAGGTCTCCATCCAGCCGGCCATCTTCACCCGCTGGTCGACGGACTGGGCGTACCCGTCGAGCCGGCCGAGCCAGTCGATCGCGCGCTGGGCGGGGCCCGGGTCGTGGGAGCCGGGGGCGGCGACGGAGACGCCGAGGCCCTCGATCCTCGGGGCCTGCTGCTCCCAGAAGTTCAGCTGGAGGTCGCGCTCGTGCTGGAGGGCGGTGTGGAACATGCACTGCGTCGACATGACGCGCCCGGAGCGGATCTCGTCCGCGGTCCGGTTCGACATCAGGGTGACCTCGTACCCGTGCGACTGGAGGCCGAGGGCGAGCTGGAGACCGGACTGGCCGGCTCCGACGACGAGTATCTTCCGCATGCGGGGAACTCCTTGGGGGCCCTACTCGGGGGGCCTTACTCGGGGGTTTCGTCGAGCGCGTGGCCCACCAGGGCCAGGAGGGTCTCGATCACCGAGATCCGGCGCCGCGCATCCATGATCATGACAGGTATGTGTGCGGGGACCGTCAGCGCCTCCCGCACGTCCTCCGGCTCGAACAGCTCGCTGTCGTCGAAGTGGTTGACGGCGACGACGTAGGGCAGTCCGCAGCTCTCGAAGTAGTCCAGCGCGGGGAAGCAGTCCTTGAGGCGACGGGTGTCGGCCAGCACGACCGCGCCGATCGCGCCGCGCACCAGGTCGTCCCACATGAACCAGAACCGCTGCTGGCCCGGCGTGCCGAACAGGTACAGCACCAGGTCGTCGTCGAGCGTCAGGCGGCCGTAGTCCATGGCGACCGTGGTGGTGGTCTTCTGGGGCGTGCCGCTGAGGTCGTCGGTCTCCTCGCTGGCCTCGGTCATCAGCGCCTCCGTCTGGAGGGGCTCGATCTCCGAGACGGCGCCGACGAGGGTGGTCTTGCCGGCGCCGAAGCCGCCCGCTATGACGATCTTGGTGGCTATGGGGGCGCGGGTGCGGTCGGTCTGCCACGGCTGAAGGGGTTCGTCGGGCTCGGTCACGGGCTCGACGAGGGGGGCGACGCCAAAGGAGGAGGCGGCGTCAGAGACGACGGAGTCCACTCAGCACCCTTTCCAGCAGAGCGCGGTCGGGACGGCCCGTACCGTGAGCGGTACCGGTGCCGTACACACGGATCTTTCCCTGGTCCGCGAGGTCGCTGAGGAGCACCCGGACCACGCCGAGCGGCATCTTCAGCAGCGCGGCGATCTCGGCCACCGTGCGCATACGGCGGCACAGTTCGACGATGGCCCGCAGTTCCGGCATGACCGTGGACTTGAGCGAGCCGTTCGTCAGTTCGCGGCGCTCCTCGGGGGCGTCGAGCGCCGCCGTGCTCGAGACGAAGGTCTCGACCAGCAGGACGTGCCCGAAGCGGGTGCGTCCGCCCGTGAGGGAGTAGGGGCGCACGCGGGCCGGTTTGCGGTCTCCGCCGCGCACGGGGAGCACTTGCCTGTCGCCCTGGGGCTGCATCGGCACGGCGTTCATCGCACGCTCCCCGTCGGCTCGGACTCCAGGGACTTCCGCAGCTCGCTGCGGAGTTCCGGAGTCAGGACGTGTCCGGCGCGGCCCACGAAGAGCGCCATGTGGTAGGCCACCACGCTCATGTCGCAGGCGGCGGAGCCGTGGACGCCCAGGAGCGAGCCGTCGCTGATCGACATGACGAAGAGGCTGCCCTCGTCCATGGCGATCATGGTGTGCCTCACCCCGCCGAACGCCATGAGCTTGGCGGCGCCGATGGTGAGGCTGCCGATGCCCGACACGATGGTGGCGAGGTCGGCCGAGGAGCCGCGTGGGCCGGAGGGTTTGGTCTCGCGGGCCTGGCGGGCCTCGTCGTTGTGGGCTGCGTCCGAGGACAGCAGGAGCAGGCCGTCCGAGGACACGACGGCGACGGACTGGATGCCGGGGACCTCCTCCACGAGGTTGGTCAACAGCCAGTGCAGGTTACGGGCTTCACTGCTCAGTCCGAAGGTACTGGGCGCGGTCAACTGCTTGCCTCCTCGACTGTGCCCCCCGTGTCTTCTTCGGCGTGTGCGTGTGCTTCTTGAGTTGCTTTTCGCGCGGTGTCACGTGCTGCGTCGCGTACTGCCTCTTGGGACGGGACCCGGTTCTGGCCCGTCTTCTCGGCGATCTCCGCCTCCACCTCGCGGTAGCCGGCCTCCGCCCCCCGGCGGAAACCGCCCAGACGGCGGCGGAGGGCGTCCGCGTCGACGGAGCCGGTCCGCTGGCGCGGGGCGTGGGCGGGTGCGGTGATCCTGGGTGTGCGCTTGGGGAGGCCCTTGTCGGTGAGGGGTTCCTCCGGGACGTCGGGGGTGCGTGCGTGTTCCGTCCCGGCGTCGCCCGCGACGGCCTCGCCGGCGGGTGCGGGCGGCTCCTGGGACGCGTCCTCGCGGTCGGCCGCGGGGGACGCGTGGGCGTGCTCGTCCTGCGCGGCGCCGGGCTCCTCGGGAGGGCTCGGCAGCAGGAGTTCCATGGTCGTCTCGGCGGGCGACTCGGCCGGGCTCTTCGCCTGCCGTACGGCCTTCTCGGCCAGGGCGACCAGCGGATCGGCCGACTTCGAACGGCCCGGCAGGACGTTGGAGTTGGCCTCCGCGTCGGCGCCGGGCAGGACGAAGGCGGGGGCGGCGGCCGCGGACGGCGCCGAGGAGGGGACGGCGGCGGCGGGGGCGGCGGCGAGGAGCTGGGTCGGCAGCACCACGACGGCGGCCACCCCGCCCTGCTTCTGCTCGCGCAGCCGCACGCGCACCCCGTGCCGGTGGGCCAGCCGGGCCACCACGTACAGGCCGAGGCCGAGTCCCTCCTCGCCCTCCTGGTCGTAGGGCGTCTCGGGGTCGAACGCGGTGAGGCGGTCGTTGAGGCGGCCGAGCCGCTCGTCGGGGATGCCGATGCCCTCGTCCTGGACGGAGAGCATGACCTCGCCGTTCTCCAGCAGCCAGCCGGAGACCTCGACGGGCAGGTCCGGCGGGGAGAACGAGGTGGCGTTCTCCATGAGTTCGGCGAGCAGGTGGGAGAGGTCGTCGGCGGCGAAGCCCGCCACGTGCGCGTGCGGGGGCAGCGCCGAGATGCGCACGCGCTCGTAGCGCTCGATCTCGCTGACGGCCGCGCGGACCACGTCGACCAGCGGGATGGGTCCGGCGTGCTGCTGGACGTGTTCCGTGCCGGCCAGGACCAGCAGGTTCTCGCTGTGCCGGCGCATGACGGTGGCGAAGTGGTCGAGCTTGAAGAGCGTGGCCAGCCGGTCGGGGTCCTGCTCGCGCTCCTCCAGGCCCTCGATGACGGCCAGTTGGCGCTCGACCAGGCCGAGGGTGCGCAGGGCGAGGTTGACGAACGTGCCGCTGATGCTGTCCCGCAGCCCGTCCAGCTGGGCGGCCGAGGAGTCGAGCTCGGCGCGCAGTTCCTCGCGGGCGTCGGCCATCCGCTGACGCTGGCCCACGAGGTGCTTGCGGTCGGACTCCAGGGTGGCGACCCGCTCGTGGAGGGCGACGGCGTGCTGGTGCAGGGCGTTGACGGAGCGGACGACCTGGGCGAACTCGTCGTTGCGGCCGGTGAACGCGACCGGCTCCTCGGCGGCGGGGTTCTCGGCCCCGGCCAGCCGTGCCGACCCCCTGCGCAGCACGGACAGCGGGCGGGTCAGGCTGCGCGCCATGCCGGTGGCCACGGCGACGGCGAGCAGCATCAGCGCGCCGAGGACGGCGACGCGGATCTCCAGGCCGGTGACGTCGTCGTCGCGCAGTCGGGCGAGGTCCTCGACGCGGTGGCCGTACAGCGAGGCCTCGGCCCCGCGCATCAGGTCGAGGCGGGCGGAGAGCGCGGCGTCCAGCTTCTTGACGCCGGTGTCGAGGTCGCGGCCGCTGAGCTCCGGCTGGTCGGTGAGGGCGGCGAGGTAGGCCTCGGCGGCGTCGACGTCGCCGCCGGTGACCGTGGAGTCGTAGGAGGCCACCGCGTCCTCCGGCGCGCCCTCGCGGAAGTCGGCGAGGGCCGCGTCGGAGCGCAGCCGGGCCTGCTGGGCGGCGGCGGCGAGGGCGTCGCGCTGCTTGGCGTCGGTGTCGGAGGAGACCTTCTCGGTGCTCGACCGGCCGGTGACGGGGTCGTAGGAGGTCTGTTCCTTCGTGGGCACGTTCAGCGCCGCGAGGAGCAGTCCCCGGGTCGCGGAGGCCTGCTGGACGGCGCTGTCGAGTTCGGCGAAGGCATGGGCACCCGATCCGGCGCGCGGCGGCGTCTGCTCGGCCAGGCGGTCGACGAGGACGTGGAGCGCGGCGATGACCTCGGAGTAGCCCTGGTGCGCCTGGAGCGCGGTGCTCCCGCCGGTGAGGGCCGACTGCCGCACGGACGGGACGGCGGCGAGGGCCTTGCGCAGCGCGGCGGAGACGTCCGTCTCGGTGACGAGCTCGCGCGCCTGGCGGTCGACCCGGGCGCCGCCCTGTGCGGAGGGCGCCTTCGACTTGACGCGGCCGGCCGCCACGTAGGCGGTGACCTCGTCGCGTTCGTCCGCGAGGGACTGGGCGAGGGCGAGGGCGTCCTGGCTCTGTTCGGCCAGGGTGACCAGGTCCTGGGAGTCCTTCAGCTGGCCGGAGGCGGCCAGGATCGAGGGCGCTCCGGCTCCGGCGATGGCGGCGGCCACCACGGCCACCGCGACGATCAGCCGGTTGCGCACATGGGTCGGGCGGCCCTTGCCGACAGGGGTGCGCTCCGCGCCCCCCTCGGTGGCCGTCTGACTGCCCGTACGCCGAGGCCGCGTCTTCTGCACCGGTGCTCGCATTCCTGACTCGTTACCCATGGGCCGGATATGACGCTCCGTCAACTGGCGCGTGCGTCCGGTACGGTTCCCGACCCTCCCAGTGCCGGTGTGCGGGGTCCGCGCATCGCTTGCCCCGCCACCCGAAGGAGTGAACATCGGAGGGGAGTTGGCGGGCAAGTTCCGCCGGCGTGTGCGGCGACCCCGCCCGGCAGGCCGGTTGGACGTGGGCGGCGGGCTTTGGCAGTATTCGCCGACACGTCTTCCCGGAGTGCTTCATTCCCACCCAAAGCAGGCGTCTGACCTGCGACGGCGCGCCCGTTCGGGGAGCGATGCCGGTCTTTCGCGAAGGCTGTGAAGGGCTCGTGCAGACTGGCGGGATGCGCACGGAACTTGTGTCGGACGGCGGCGATCCCGCCCGCCCCGACGAGGACTTCGCCGCTGTCGGGCTTCCCGCCGTTGGACAGGGCGGTTCGCTCGTCCTGCTCGACGGCGTGACTCCGCCGCGGGACGGCGCGGGCTGTCTGCATTCGGTCCCCTGGTTCACGGCACGGCTGGGCGGCGCCCTGACCGAACTGACCGTTTCACTCCCGGATGTTCCGCTGGCCGAGGCGCTCTCCCTCGCCGTTGCGCGTACCGCCGAGGCCCATGCGGCAACCTGTGACCTTTCTCACCCACGCACCCCGCAGGCAACCGTGGTGCTCGCGCGGTGGTCCCCGGAGCGCGTCGAGTACCTGGTCCTGTGCGACACGACGCTGCTGCTGGCGTCGCCGGACGGCAGGGTCTCCCCGGTGCGCGACGACCGGCTCGCGAGGCTGCCGCGCGCCCTGCTGCGCAGCGCCGACGTCGTGGACGCCACCCTGCGCAACAAGGAGGGCGGGTTCTTCACGGCCGCCGCCGACCCCGCGGTGGCCGCCCGCGCGGTGACCGGCTCCGTGCCGCGCCGCGAGGTCGCCGAGCTGGCCGCCCTGTCCGACGGCGCCGCCCGCTGGACGGAGCTCTTCCACGAGGGCGACTGGTCCGACCTGCTCGCCGTGGTCCGCGAGGAGGGGGCCCAGTCCCTGGTGGAGCGGGTCCGACGCCGCGAACGGGCGGACGACGCCGCCGGCCGCCCGCGCCTGGCCCGGGCGAAGACGCACGACGACGCGACGGTGATCTACGCGCGCCTGTGAGCGGCGGAGCCACCACGACCGCGACGGGGGCGGGAGCCGTTCCGCCACGGGAGCGGGGAGCCGGAGAACCGCGACGCGGCGGGCCGGGCCGGGGCTACTTCTCCATGCCGCGGTTCAGCTGGTGGAGGAGCCGGGCCAGCTCCGCGACCTCGGTGCGGTCCCAGTGGGAGAAGTGGCTGACGTACCGCTCGCGGCGGGCCTCGCGGACCCGGCTCACCCGCCTGCGGCCCTCCTCGGTGAGGTCGACCAGCCAGGCGCGGCCGTCCGCCGGGTCGGGTTCCCGCGCGATCAGGCCGAGCTGTTCCAGGGCCCGCAGCTGGCGGGACATGGTGGCCTTGCCGACGCCGATGTAGGCGGCGAGCTCCGTGGCGCGCCGGCGGCCGCACTCCTCCAGCCGGACGAGGAGCCCGTAGGCGGCGGACTCCAGGTCCGGATGGACCTCGCGGGCCATCTCGCCCTGGTTGGCGCGGGCGCGGCGCAGCAGCACCGTGAGCTCCCGCTCCAGGGAGAGGAACTCCCGGTCGCCCTGCTCCACACCGCGCGACGGCCGTCGGTCGTCGTTCGTGTCCTCGTGCACGTCAGCACCCCTGATCTCACCGGTCGCCGCGATCACGCAGCGCTCAAGTATTCCCCAGGCACGGGCCCGCGGCGCTTCCCAGGGCCATGTGCCGCGCACGGCGAAGGCCCGGGCCTCCCTCACGGGACCCGGGCCGCGCCGTCCCGCGGCGTCCGTCACGCCGCCACGGGAACCTCCGGCGTCGCGCCGTTCACGGCGGGCGCGAGCGCCAGTTCCAGGACCTGGCGGACGTCGGTGACCGCGTGGACGTCCAGCTTGTCCAGCACCTCCGCGGGCACGTCGTCCAGGTCGGGCTCGTTGCGCTTGGGGATGATCACGGTGGTGACGCCCGCCCGGTGCGCGGCGAGCAGCTTCTGCTTCACCCCGCCGATGGGCAGCACCCGGCCGGTCAGGGAGACCTCGCCGGTCATCGCCACGTCCGTGCGGACGAGCCGCCCGGACAGCAGGGACGCCAGGGCGGTCGTCATGGTGACGCCGGCGCTCGGGCCGTCCTTGGGGACCGCGCCCGCCGGGAAGTGGATGTGCACGCCCCGGTCCTTGAGGTCGCCCACCGGCAGTTCCAGTTCGGCCCCGTGGCTGCGCAGGAAGCTGAGCGCGATCTGCGCCGACTCCTTCATCACGTCGCCGAGCTGACCGGTCAGGGTCAGGCCCGCCGCGCCCGTCTCCGGGTCGGCCAGCGAGGCCTCGACGTACAGGACGTCGCCGCCGGCGCCGGTGACCGCGAGGCCGGTGGCGACCCCGGGGACGGCGGTCCGGCGCTCGGCCGGGTCCTGGGCGGACTCGGGCACGTGGTGCGGGCGGCCGATCAGGGCGCGCAGGTCCTCCTGCCCGACGGTGAAGGGCAGTTCCCGCTCGCCGAGCTCGTGCTGGGCCGCGACCTTGCGCAGCAGCCGGGCGAGGGACCGCTCCAGGGTGCGCACGCCGGCCTCACGGGTGTACTCGCCGGCCAGCCTGCGCAGCGCGCCCTCCTCCAGGACGACCTCCTCCGGGTCCAGGCCGGCCCGCTCCAGCTGCCGCGGGAGCAGGTGGTCGCGGGCGATGACGACCTTCTCGTCCTCGGTGTAGCCGTCGAGGCGGACCAGCTCCATGCGGTCGAGCAGGGCCTCGGGGATGGCTTCGAGCACGTTGGCGGTGGCCAGGAACACCACGTCCGACAGGTCGAGCTCGACCTCCAGGTAGTGGTCGCGGAAGGTGTGGTTCTGCGCCGGGTCGAGCACTTCGAGGAGGGCGGCCGCCGGGTCGCCCCGGAAGTCGGAGCCCACCTTGTCGATCTCGTCGAGCAGGACCACCGGGTTCATCGACCCGGCCTCCTTGATCGCCCGCACGATCCGGCCGGGCAGCGCGCCGACGTAGGTGCGGCGGTGGCCGCGGATCTCGGCCTCGTCGCGGACGCCGCCGAGGGCGACGCGGACGAACTTGCGGCCCATGGCGTGGGCGACGGACTCGCCGAGCGAGGTCTTGCCGACGCCGGGCGGCCCGACGAGGGCCAGGACCGCGCCGCCGCGCCGGCCGCCGACGACGCCGAGGCCGCGGGCGGTGCGGCGCTTGCGCACGGCCAGGTACTCGGTGATGCGCTCCTTCACGTCCTCCAGGCCCGCGTGCTCGGCGTCCAGGACGGCGCGGGCGCCCTGGATGTCGTAGGCGTCCTCGGTGCGGTCGTTCCACGGGAGTTCGAGAACGGTGTCCAGCCAGGTGCGGATCCAGGAGCCCTCGGGCGACTGGTCGCTGGAGCGCTCCAGCTTGTCGACCTCCTTGAGGGCGGCCTCGCGGACCTTCTCGGGCAGGTCGGCGGCCTCGACGCGGGCCCGGTAGTCGTCGGACTCCTCGGCCGCGTCCTTGCCGTCGCCGTTGAGGTCGCGCAGTTCCTTGCGGACGGCTTCGAGCTGGCGGCGCAGCAGGAACTCGCGCTGCTGCTTGTCGACGCCCTCCTGGACGTCCTTGGCGATGGTCTCGGCGACGTCCTGTTCGGCGAGGTGGTCGCGCAGCTGCTGGGTGGCGAGCTTCAGGCGGGCCACCGGGTCGGTGGTCTCCAGGAGCTCCACCTTCTGCTCGGTGGTCAGGAACGGCGAGTAGCCGGAGTTGTCGGCGAGCGCGGAGACGTCGTCGATGGCCTGGACGCGGTCGACGATCTGCCAGGCTCCGCGCTTGCGCAGCCAGGCGGTGGCGAGCGCCTTGTACTCCTTGACGAGTTCGGCGACATGACCGGGCAGCGGGTCGGGGACGCTCTGGTCGACCGTCGTCCCCTCCACCCACAGTGCGGCCCCGGGGCCGGTGGTGCCGGCGCCGATCTTCACGCGGCCGCGGCCGCGGATGAGCGCGCCCGGGTCGCCGTCGGCCAGCCGGCCGACCTGCTCGACGGTGCCGAGCACGCCGGTGCCCGCGTACGTGCCGTCGACGCGCGGCACCAGCAGGACGCGCGGCTTGCCCGGTTCCGAGCGGGCGGCGGCCTGTGCGGCCTCCACCGCGGCGCGGACGTCGGTGTCGTTGAGGTCCAGCGGAACCACCATGCCGGGGAGCACGACCTCGTCATCGAGAGGCAGCACGGGCAGGGTGAGCGGAGCGGACGTCGATGCCATGATCTCCCCTTCGGCAGTCAAGTTGAGCTATGCCGACTCAATGCACGTGAGCCCGTGAATGTTCCCCGCCCGTCCGCGCGTTCGCTGTGGGCGATCAAGGCTGTCGCGACGCGCCCTGCCGGGCGTACGGTGGACTGTAATAGGTCAACAGGCAATGTGACACTTACATGGCCGCACTCAGGGGGTCGTCGTGGATCGTTTCGTCCAGGCATGGGTGGAAGGGTGGGTCGTGTCGCGGGGGGCGGCTCCGCCCCTGGACGAGCCCTGGGGCTGGACCGTCGACATGGGAACGGGCTTCGAGCACGCCACCCGGCACGTCCTCGGCGAGACGGGCGAGGCGGTGACGGAGCCGACCGTGCGGAAGATCGCGGGCTCGGTGACCGGGTCCGGCGTCTGGCTGAAGGCGTTCGCCGATCCGGCCGTGGTCGGGCCCTGGCTGGGCCCCGGCTGGTGGATCGACCCCGAGCCCGGCTTCCTGATGACGGCCGCGCTCGCGGACACCCCGCCCGGCGCCGCCCCCGACGGCTACCGGATCCGCACGTGGGCGCGCGGCGGCGTCACGCGCACGATGATCGCCGCCCCGGACGGCTCCCTGGCGGCGCGCGGGCAGATCGCGCCGACGGGCGCCACGGCGGTCGTCGACCAGATCGAGACCGCCCCCGCCCACCGCCGCCGCGGACTCGGCGCCCTCGTGATGCGGACGCTGCACCACGCGGCGGCCGCGCAGGGCGCCCGGACCGGCATCCTCGGGGCGACCCCGCAGGGGCGGGCACTGTACGAGTCCCTGGGGTGGCGCGTCGAGTCCCCGCTGACCAGCGCGAAGTTCACGGGAGCCGCCCGAACGTGACGTCCGGCGGCCGTGGGGGCGCACCCCCGGGCTCCGCACGACGGGGCACGCCCCCCGCGCCCCCTGTCCGTACCTCGTCCGCTTCCGGCGTTCGCCCCGAACCGCGCCGGGGATCCGACCACAATGCGCGTATGACCGATGACTGGAAGCGACGTCTGGACGCCCTGCACGCGGAACTGGTCCGCCGGGACGACCCCGTCGCCTGGGTGACGGAGGCGGACGCCGTCGAGGCGTCCCGGCGCTATCCGCAGATCGCGCTGCGCGGGCCCGTCTTCGGCGTCGCCAGACTGGACGCGCGGGCCCCCGAGCCGTGCTGGCGTCTGCTGAAGCCGGTGGTCGACGGCATGCCCCAGCAGGCCCGGGACGGGCTCAACTCCCACCTGTGGTTCACGGCGAAGGACGGCACGGGCGACCCGGCCGCCCGGCGCGACCTGCTGGCCGCGGTCGCCGTGCTGGAGCGGGCCCCGGCCGACGAGGTGGAGGCCCTGGGCGTGCGCTACCGGGTGGTGCGCGGGGACGAGTTCGCCCGCACCGGCGAGGACGGCCCGGAGCCGCCCCGGCCCACCGACCCGCAGGCCCTCGCCGCGTCCTGGGAGGAGCCGTGCGCCGTCCGGTCCCCGGACGTGGACTTCGCCCTCGACCCCGACCGGGACGAGGGCCCGATGGCGGGCGCCCTGCGCCTGGGTCTGCGCGACTTCCGGTACACGGGCGTCCGCTTCCCCGCCGACGTGCGCACGGACTCCGCGCGGGCGGCCCGCACGCACCCGGACGTGGTCCGGCTGCCGGTCGGCTTCTCGGTGGCCGAACGGGACGACTCGGGCTGGACGCCCTTCGGCTCCCTGGCGGCCACCCCGCACGAGGCACGCCGTTCGCTGTACGAGGGGATGGCCCGCGTGTGGGCCATGCTGTACCGCTTCGACGAACGCAAGAAGGCCCTGTACGCGCGGGCCGCGGAGGCGTTCCGCAGTGCCGGCCGCGCCGACGAGGCGAGCGTGGAGGGCCGGGTGTTCCGGGTCTGCCGCGTCGAGCGGATGGTCCGGCTGGGCCCGGACGGCCCCGAGCCGCCCCGCCCCTCGGACCTCGACGAGTACGGCCCCATGAAGCTCCACCCGACGCTGCACGAGAACGGCACCGTCCAGTACGACGACTGACGGCCGCCGCCCGCGCCCGCCCGCCGGCCCCACGGGGCGGCACGGGGGCGACGGCCGGGTCAGGCCGCGGAGGCGACGGCGGCCGGGACGGCGGCCCGGTGGGCGAGGTCCCAGCGGCGCACCCAGGGCCAGGCGGCGACGCCTATCGTCAGCGCGATCAGATGGCCCCAGTCGGTCATGGGGTCGGTGAAGGCGAGCAGGTCCTGCACCAGCATGGCGCCGAAGGCGGCGAGCACGGGCCAGCGCAGCCAGGGCCGCAGCAGCCCCGCGAGCGCGCCCACGCAGGCGGCGACGCCGAAGCTGATGCCGTAGTCGAGGCGGTGCAGCGAACTGTCGGGCAGCCGCCCCGCCAGGACGGCCAGCCCGACCGGGACCTCCGTGGCGAGGGTGGCCAGGACGTGTCCGAGCAGGAAGACGACGGCCGTGCGGGCGCCGCCGACGCGCCGTTCCAGCGCGGTGAGGACGACCAGGAAGGCGAGCGTGAAGGGCGAGGTGAAACCGCCCGCCACCCACAGCGCGCTGGCGGCGAGCACCGCCGCGGGCGTCTGCACCAGGTGCGCCACGTCGGTGCTGGAGCCCTGGAGCAGGGTGGACACGAGCGCGGGGTCGAGATGGTCCGCGAGGTACGAGGTGACGGCGAGGACGGCCGCGTAGCCCAGGGTGAAGGGGACCGGGACCGCGAATCCGCGCCGGGGTCCGGCGCTCACCCCGGCGGGCGGCCGGACGCACGGCGGGGTGCGCTGACCCGGGATGCCGTCCAGGAACCCGGAGCCGTCGGGCAGATCGCCGGCGTCGGGCGGGGCCGGGCTCGTGGGGGAGGCCGTGCGTTCCACTGAGAGGCGCTCCTTCCGTTTCCCCCACCCTTCGCGGCCGCCCCGCGCGCTGTCTGTGACCGACGCCACGTGCGCGCCGATTCACAGGAAGCTCTGAGAGTTCTCCTGTGTTTTTCTCATCCGCCTCGCACCGTTGTCGAACGGACGTGCGTCAAGCCCGTCGGCCGCCCGGTCAATTCCCGGGCCATCCGGTCGGGGGACTGCCAGGATGGGCCGATGGCCATCCCGTACGACATCCCCGACGCACCGGAGGTCCTGGACCGCCGCGAGGGTCCCTACGGCGAGGTCGTGCTGCGCCGGCACGGGGAGTTGCTCCAGATCATCGCCAACGGCTGCTTCCTGATGGACACGTCCGACGGCCGCTCGGAGCGGCTGCTGGTCGACGCGGCACGCGACACGCTGGACGACCGCCCCTCCCCCGCCCTGTTGATCGGCGGCCTGGGCGTCGGGTTCTCCCTCGCGCACGCCGCCGCCGATCCCCACTGGGGCGCGATCACGGTCGTGGAGCGCGAGCGCGCGGTCGTCGACTGGCATCTGGACGGCCCGCTGGCCGCCGTCTCGGGCCCGGCCCTGGCCGATCCCCGGACGAAGATCGTCGAAACGGATCTGCTCGACTTCGTCAATGAGACATGCGACACGTTCGACGCGGTATGCCTGGACATCGACAACGGCCCCGACTGGACCGTCACCGAGGGCAACGACAGCCTGTACTCGGCGTCCGGACTCGCGGGCTGCGCGCGGGTGTTGAGACCGGGCGGAACCCTGGCGGTGTGGTCGGCCCGCCCCTCTCCCAAATTCGAGGGAACCTTGGGGAATGCCGGGTTCCAACGGGTGCGTACCGAAGAGATCCCGGTTGCCCGAGGCGTGCCGGACGTCGTGCATCTCGCCGTCCGACCTGGATAGCAAAGCCGTGGTGACTCCCCGTACGCTGCATCCCTGACGCCGATCATTTACGCGTCAACCGCAGTCATGCGCAATCAAGGAGCCACCCCACTGGTTCCGGAAAGCACACTCAGGGGCGGGCGATGGAGCAGACACACACCGCACACAACACCGCGGCGACGGCGACTCCGGGCGCGCAGCGGCGCGTCCTGGTCGTCGAGGACGACCCGACGATCGTCGACGCCATCGCCGCCCGCCTGCGCGCCGAGGGATTCCTCGTGCAAACGGCGGGCGACGGTCCGGCGGCCGTCGACACGGCAGAGGCCTGGCAGCCCGACCTGCTGATCCTCGACATCATGCTGCCCGGCTTCGACGGCCTGGAGGTCTGCCGTCGCGTGCAGGCCGCCCGCCCGGTGCCGGTCATGATGCTCACCGCGCGCGACGACGAGACCGACATGCTGGTCGGCCTCGGCGTGGGCGCCGACGACTACATGACCAAGCCCTTCTCGATGCGGGAGCTCGCGGCACGCGTGCACGTGCTGCTGCGCCGGGTGGAGCGGGCCGCGATCGCGGCGACGACGCCGCGCAGCGGGATCCTGCGGCTCGGCGAGCTGGAGATCGACCACGCGCAGCGCCGGGTGCGGGTGCGCTCGGAGGACGTGCACCTCACGCCCACCGAGTTCGACCTGCTGGTCTGCCTGGCGAACACCCCGCGCGCGGTGCTCTCGCGCGAGCAGCTCCTGGCCGAGGTGTGGGACTGGGCGGACGCCTCCGGCACCCGCACGGTCGACAGCCACATCAAGGCGCTGCGGCGGAAGATCGGCGCCGAGCGGATCCGCACGGTGCACGGCGTCGGCTACGCCCTGGAGACGCCGACGCCATGAAGCCCGGGCCGGACGGACCGAGAAGCCCCGCCCCCGGAGCCGGTGCGCCCTGGGGCGGCGTGCGCCCGTTCTCGATCAAGACCAAGCTGGGCGCGCTCGTCGTCATCTCGGTGCTGATCACCACCGGGCTGTCGATGATCGCGGTGCACACCAAGACGGAGCTGCGCTTCATCACGGTCTTCTCGATGATCGCCACCCTGCTGATCACGCAGTTCGTGGCGCATTCGCTCACCGCGCCCCTCGGTGAGATGAACACGGTGGCCCGGTCCATCTCGCACGGCGACTACACCCGCCGGGTCAGCGAGAACCGCCGCGACGAACTGGGCGACCTCGCGCAGACGATCAACGTCATGGCGGACGAGCTGGAGGCGCAGGACCGGCACCGCAAGGAGCTGGTGGCCAACGTCTCGCACGAGCTGCGCACGCCCATCGCGGGCCTGCGCGCCGTCCTGGAGAACGTCGTCGACGGCATCGCCGAGGCGGACACCGAGACGATGCGCACCGCTCTGAAGCAGACGGAGCGGCTCGGGCGGCTTGTGGAGACCCTTCTCGACCTGTCCCGCCTCGACAACGGCGTCGTCCCGCTGCGCAAGCGGCGCTTCGAGGTGTGGCCCTACCTGTCGGGCGTGCTGAAGGAGGCCAACATGGTCGCCTCGGCCCGCGCCACCATGGGCTCGGGCGGCAGCCACACCCGTACGGACGTCCATCTGCACCTGGACGTCACCCCTCCGGAGCTGACCGCGCACGCGGACCCGGAGCGCATCCACCAGGTCGTCGCCAACCTGATCGACAACGCGGTCAAGCACAGCCCGCCGCACGGACGGGTGACCGTGAAGGCACGGCGCGGGACGCAGCCGGAGTCGCTGGAGCTCGAGGTCCTGGACGAGGGGCCGGGCATTCCGCGCTCGGAGTGGCACCGCGTGTTCGAGCGGTTCAACCGGGGCGCCGTCCGCCGGCCGCACGGGCCGGGCAGCGACGGCGGCACGGGGCTGGGACTGGCGATCGCCCGCTGGGCGGTCGATCTCCACGGAGGCCGGATCGGAGTGGCCGAATCCGAGCGGGGCTGCCGGATTCTTATCACTCTTCCGGGAGACTCCCCCGTCCCAAGTTGACGTAAAGTCTGGAGCGGAGCCTCAAGATCCTCTCGTGTCCGCGCAGCCGGACACGTGTCATCGGGCCTTACACCGGCGCAGGTCGGCACGGGTGCGCGCACATGGCGTGCCCCGTCTGCCCCCTCGCGTACCCGGTGACGCACAACCGCGCTTGTTTCCCGCCATTTTCACCCCTGAAACACGCTCCGCGATGTGACTTACACGACGATGGACGGGCCCGGCCTGACTCTCCCCCTCCAGGGGGCGTAGCCTTTATTCCCGCTGTCCATCACCTTGTGAAGCGGAAGAGGGCGGTTGCCGCCGTGTCGCCACAGTCCCCCAGTAACTCCAGCATCTCGACCGACGCAGACCAAGCGGGCAAGAACCCCGCTGCCGCGTTCGGGCCGAACGAGTGGCTCGTCGACGAGATCTATCAGCAGTACCTCCAGGACCCGAATTCGGTAGACCGCGCCTGGTGGGACTTCTTCGCCGACTACAAGCCAGGAGCGGCCGCTCCCTCGGCTCCGGCGGGTACTGCGGCCGCGGGGGCCGCAGCGACCACCACCGCGCCCGCCGCCCCGGCCCAGCCGGCGCCCGCCGCCGCTCCGGCGCCCGCTCCGGCTCCGGCCGCCGTGCCGAAGCCCGCGGCCGCCGCGCCGGCTCCCGCGAAGGCCGCCCCGGCCCCCGCGGCCAAGCCGGCCGCCGCCGCGAAGCCCGCGCCCGCCGCCGCTGCACCCGCCTCCCCCGAGGGCCCCGAGTTCGTGACGCTGCGCGGTCCGTCCGCCGCGGTCGCCAAGAACATGAACGCCTCGCTGGAGCTGCCCACGGCCACGTCCGTGCGCGCGGTCCCGGTGAAGCTGCTGTTCGACAACCGCATCGTCATCAACAACCACCTCAAGCGCGCCCGGGGCGGGAAGATCTCCTTCACGCACCTGATCGGCTTCGCGATGGTGCAGGCCATCAAGGCCATGCCGTCGATGAACTGGCACTACGCGGAGAAGGATGGGAAGCCCACCCTCGTCAAGCCCGCGCACGTCAACTTCGGCCTCGCCATCGACCTGGTGAAGCCGAACGGCGACCGCCAGCTCGTCGTCGCCGGCATCAAGAAGGCCGAGACGCTGAACTTCTTCGAGTTCTGGCAGGCCTACGAGGACATCGTCCGCCGCGCCCGCGACGGCAAGCTGACGATGGACGATTTCACCGGCGTCACGGTCTCCCTGACCAACCCCGGCGGCCTCGGCACCGTCCACTCCGTGCCGCGCCTGATGCCCGGCCAGTCGGTGATCATGGGCGTCGGCTCCATGGACTACCCGGCGGAGTTCCAGGGCACCAGCCAGGACACCCTGAACAAGCTCGGCATCTCGAAGGTCATGACGCTCACGTCGACCTACGACCACCGGGTCATCCAGGGCGCGGCCTCCGGCGAGTTCCTGCGGATCGTCGCCAACCTCCTGCTCGGCGAGAACGGCTTCTTCGACGAGATCTTCGAGGCGCTGCGCATCCCCTACGAGCCGGTCCGCTGGCTCAAGGACATCGACGCCAGCCACGACGACGACGTCACCAAGGCCGCCCGCGTCTTCGAGCTGATCCACTCCTACCGGGTCCGCGGCCACGTCATGGCCGACACCGACCCGCTGGAGTACCGCCAGCGCAAGCACCCCGACCTCGACATCACCGAGCACGGGCTGACCCTGTGGGACCTGGAGCGCGAGTTCGCCGTCGGCGGCTTCTCCGGCAAGTCCCTGATGAAGCTGCGCGACATCCTCGGCGTGCTGCGCGACTCGTACTGCCGCACCACCGGCGTCGAGTTCATGCACATCCAGGACCCCAAGCAGCGCCGCTGGATCCAGGACCGCATCGAGCGCCCGCACACCAAGCCCGAGCGCGAGGAGCAGCTGCGCATCCTGCGCCGGCTGAACGCGGCGGAGGCCTTCGAGACGTTCCTCCAGACGAAGTACGTCGGCCAGAAGCGCTTCTCGCTGGAGGGCGGCGAGTCCGTCATCCCGCTGCTCGACGCCGTGCTGGACTCGGCCGCCGAGTCGCGCCTGGACGAGGTCGTCATCGGCATGGCCCACCGCGGCCGCCTGAACGTCCTCGCGAACATCGTCGGCAAGTCCTACGCGCAGATCTTCCGCGAGTTCGAGGGCAACCTCGACCCGAAGTCGATGCACGGCTCCGGCGACGTGAAGTACCACCTGGGCGCCGAGGGCACCTTCACCGGCCTGGACGGCGAGCAGATCAAGGTCTCGCTGGCCGCGAACCCCTCCCACCTGGAGACGGTCGACCCGGTCATCGAGGGCATCGCCCGCGCCAAGCAGGACATCATCAACAAGGGCGGCTCGGACTTCACGGTCCTGCCGGTCGCCCTGCACGGCGACGCGGCCTTCGCCGGCCAGGGCGTGGTGGCCGAGACGCTGAACATGTCGCAGCTGCGCGGCTACCGCACCGGCGGCACGGTCCACATCGTCATCAACAACCAGGTCGGCTTCACGGCCGCCCCGGAGTCCTCGCGCTCGTCGATGTACGCCACCGACGTGGCCCGCATGATCGAGGCCCCGATCTTCCACGTGAACGGCGACGACCCGGAGGCCGTGGTCCGCGTCGCGCGGCTGGCCTTCGAGTTCCGCCAGGCGTTCAACAAGGACGTGGTGATCGACCTCATCTGCTACCGCCGCCGCGGTCACAACGAGTCGGACAACCCGGCCTTCACCCAGCCGCTGATGTACGACCTGATCGACAAGAAGCGCTCGGTGCGCAAGCTGTACACCGAGTCCCTCATCGGTCGCGGCGACATCACCCTGGAAGAGGCCGAGCAGGCGCTCCAGGACTACCAGGGCCAGCTGGAGAAGGTCTTCACCGAGGTCCGCGAGGCCGTCACCGCCCAGCCGAGCACCGGCCCGGTGTCGGACCCGCAGGCCGAGTTCCCGGTGGCCGTGAACACCGCGATCTCCACCGAGGTCGTCAAGCGCATCGCCGAGTCCCAGGTCAACATCCCCGACTCCTTCCACGTGCACCCGCGCCTGCTGCCCCAGCTGCAACGCCGGGCCACGATGGTCGAGGACGGGACGATCGACTGGGGCATGGGCGAGACGCTGGCCGTGGGCTCGCTCCTCCTCGAGGGCACCCCGGTCCGGCTGTCCGGCCAGGACTCGCAGCGCGGCACCTTCGGCCAGCGGCACGCGGTCCTCATCGACCGCGAGACGGGCGAGGAGCACACCCCGCTCCAGTACCTCGCCGACGAGCAGGCGCGCTACAACGTCTACAACTCGCTGCTGTCCGAGTACGCGGTCATGGGCTTCGAGTACGGCTACTCACTGGCCCGCCCGGACGCGCTCGTGATGTGGGAGGCGCAGTTCGGCGACTTCGTCAACGGCGCGCAGACGGTCGTCGACGAGTACATCTCGGCCGCCGAGCAGAAGTGGGGCCAGACGTCCGGCGTCACCCTGCTCCTGCCGCACGGCTACGAGGGCCAGGGCCCGGACCACTCCTCGGCCCGTGTGGAGCGCTTCCTTCAGCTCTGCGCCCAGAACAACATGACGGTCGCGATGCCCACGCTGCCGTCGAACTACTTCCACCTCCTGCGGTGGCAGGTGCACAACCCGCACCACAAGCCGCTGGTCGTCTTCACCCCGAAGTCGATGCTGCGTCTGAAGGCCGCCGCGTCGAAGGCGGAGGAGTTCACCACGGGCCAGTTCCGCCCGGTCATCGGCGACGCCTCGGTCGACGCGAACGCCGTCAAGAAGGTCGTCTTCTGCACCGGCAAGGTCTACTACGACCTGGACGCCGAGCGTCAGAAGCGCGGGGTCACCGACACGGCGATCATCCGCCTCGAGCGGCTGTACCCGCTGCCGGGCGCGGAGGTCCAGGCCGAGGTCAACAAGTACCCCAACGCCGAGAAGTACCTGTGGGCCCAGGAGGAGCCGGCCAACCAGGGCGCCTGGCCGTTCATCGCCCTGAACCTGATCGACCACCTGGACCTCGCGGTCGGCGCCGACGTGCCGCACGGCGCGCGCCTGCGCCGCATCTCGCGCCCGCACGGTTCGTCCCCGGCGGTCGGTTCCGCCAAGCGTCACCAGGCGGAGCAGGAGCAGCTGGTGCGTGAGGTGTTCGAGGCGTAGTCCTCGACCGCGCCCGCGCGAAGGGCCCGTCCCCCGGAGATCTCCGGGGGACGGGCCCTTCGGCGTGCGGGACGGCGGGCCGGCGGTCGGCCGACCGGCTCAGATGACCTGGGGCTCGAAGTCCCAGTAGGGCCGGTTGCGGGAGCGGGCCGAGACGGTGTGCGGGTGCTTGCTGCCCAGCGTCGAGTCGAAGTCGGAGAGGGCCTCCTGCTCGACCTTCTCCGCCTGCCGGCGGTCCCGCAGGGCCCGCAGGTCCGCCGCGTGCGCGATCCGCGCCGACAGGGTCAGCGGGTGGGTGCGGCCGAGCGACTCGATGGCGCGGGTCACCGTGTCCCGGCTGAGGTCGGCGGCGCTCTCGGGGTCGCCGACGATGTTGCGCAGGGCGGAGGCGTTCAGCGCGCAGCCCAGCGTCCAGGGATGGTTCTCCCCCACCGCCTCGGTCATCGAGGCCAGTGCCTGCTCCAGCAGGACGTGCCCGGTCTCCCGCTCGCCGACGTTGCGCAGGATCAGCGCCTGGTTGGCCCGGGAGCCGGCGACGAAGGGGTGCCCCTCGTCGAGCATCACCTCGTAGCGGGCGACGACGGCCTCGCTGAGCTCGCGGGCCTGGTCGATGTCCCCGTGCTCGCGGGCGTAGCAGCTCTGCGCCGTGGCGAAGATCAGGGTCAGCGGGTGCGTCTCGCCCAGCACCCGCTCACCGCGCTCCAGGACGCTCGACAGCAGCTCGCCGGGCTCCTCCCGCTCGCCGGCGCGGTCGCGGCCGCGGTCGCGCTCGCCCAGGCGGTAGCGGCACAGCGCCAGGTTGTGCTCGGCGCTGAGGGTCTGGGGGTTGTCGCGGCCCATGACGAGACGGCTCTCGCGCACGTTCTTCGCCTGCATCGACTCCGCCTCGGCGTAACGGCCGAGGAGCCGCAGGTCGACGGCGTAGTAGATCTCGGAACTGAGCGTCCACGGGTGGCGGGCCCGCAGCAGCACCCGCCGCGACTCCAGGGTCTGCCGGTCGATGTCCAGGGCTTCCTGGTAGCGGCCGAGCAGGCGCAGGGAGACGGCCAGGTTGTTCAGCGAGTTGAGGCTGCGCGAGTCCTGCTCGCCGAGCAGGTCGCGGTAGCCCACCAGGACCCACTGGGACAGCTCCAGCGCCTCGTCGTAGCGGCCGAGGCCGCGCAGGTCGGCGGCGAGGCCGGCCGCGGCCCGCAGGTGCTCCAGGTCCTGGGGGCCGCGCTCGTCCTTCAGGTGCTCGGACGCGGCGCGGCTGAGCGCCTCGGTCGTCGCGTAGTCGCCGACGGCGCGCAGCAGGTTGGTGTAGTGGTAGCTCAGCTCCCAGATCCTGGGGTGGGTCGGGCCGAGCAGCTCACGCCACGCCTGCATCGCGCGCCCGCCGAGCTTGATGCCGGCGTTGTACTCGCCGGAGAAGTACATGTAGCGCAGGCAGTTGAACACCAGCCGCTGGACGCCCGGATCCTGCGTCTGGAGCACGTCGGCGTACTTCAGGTGCGGCACGATCTGGGCGTACCCGGGCCACAGTTCCGGGTCGGTGGGCCGTCGCGGGTCGGCCGCGGCGAGGGCCTGCCGTACGACGTCGATGAACTCCTTGCGGTCGGCGTCGGGCATGTCCTTGCGCACGATCTGGTGCACCATGCGGTGCAGGTACAGCGACTCCCCGGAGGCCGCCGCCTCGTCGCCGACCGCCTCGTGGGACTCCAGCCGGACCACCGAGTACTGGCGGAGCTGGTTGATGGCCTTGTTCCACAGCAGCGGGTCGTTGAGCAGCCCGGCGAGCTGTTCGGGCAGTTCGTCGCTGGACATCTCGCGCAGCAGCCGGACGGGGATGAAGCCCGGGGCGAAGAAGGTGCACAGCCGCAGCAGGTCGACCGACTCGGGGACGGTCTCGCGGAGTTTGTTCAGCAGTATCGACCAGGCGGTCTGGAAGGCGAGCGGGAAGTCCGCCGACACCTTCACCACGTCGTTGTCGATGCCGCCGTCCAGCAGGGCGATGTACTGGCGGACCGACAGGTCGGAGTCGTTCAGCCAGCCGGCCGTCTGGTCGAGCAACAGCGGCAGGTCCTCCAGCGCCTCCGCGAGCTGGTCGGCCTCCGCCTCCGACAGCCGGGGCGCGCGGCGCCGGATGAACGCCACCGACTCGTCGCGGGCGTAGACGGGCACCTCCAGCAGCTTGCTGTTGTGCTCGGTCCACTCGGGGTTGCGGGAGGTGATGATGACGTGGCCGGGGCCGGTCGGCACCAGGTCCCAGATCTGGTCGGGCTCGTCCGCTCCGTCGAGGATGAGCAGCCACCGTCCGTACGGTTCGCCGCGGCGCAGCGAGTCGCGCACGGCGCGCAGCCGTTCGCCGTACTCCTGGCCGGTCTGAAGGCCGAGTTTGGGGGCGAGTTCGGCGAGCAGCCGCCGGTAGGTCACGCGTTTCTCGGCGTTGACCCACCACACCACGTCGTACTCGGAGCCGAACCGGTAGACGTACTCGGCGGCCATCTGCGTCTTGCCGACGCCGGACATGCCGTGGAAGGTGACGACGCCGGCGCCGGGCTCGGCGCCCCGCAGCACGTGGTAGGCGTCGTTGAGCAGCGTCTCGCGGCCGGTGAAGCGGGTGTTGCGGCGGGGCACCCCGCCCCAGACCTCGGGCATCGCCGACGGGAAGCGGGGGCCGCGGCGCGCGGCGTCGCCGTTGTCCGGCAGGGGGTCGGTCGGCAGGTCGAGGCGGTCGAGCAGACGGCGCTCGGCCTCCTCGGCGCCCATGTTGGTCAGGTCGACGGGGGCGAGGACCGCGGTCGCCGCGGGCACGGAGGCCGAGGTGACCGAGACGGCGGCGAACCGGGAGGCGTCGGGGGCGACGACCTCGCGCAGCGCCGCGTTCCACTCCTCCTGCGTGCGGGGGCCGAGTTGGAAGTACCACTCGCTGACGACGATGAGGATGCGTCCCTCGGCGAGTTCCAGGTCCCGCAGCAGGTCGACGAGGGGCACCTCCGCCGGGGAGTCCCAGCGCAGGTAGACGACCCGCAGGCCGCGCCTCTCCAGCCGGTCCCCGATCCAGGCCGCCCAGGCTCGGTTGAAGCCGGCGAAGTGGATCGTGACCGTCTGCCTCGCGGCCCCTCTCCCGGTTGCCCCGACCGGTGTACGAGCTCCAGACATGCGACGGCCTCCAGCGCGTAGTACCAAAATCCTAGGTCCTCGGCGCGGCGTGCGTAAGTGTGCCGACTGTCGGACGCGCGCCCCGGCTCGGAGATCTTCGCGCACCGGACCGCCCCGCGCAGGCCATCCTCAGTCTTTCGGGCGTGGCAAGGCGGAAGCATGACGTTGCGTCCACAGAGCGCGCGCCGCTCTCACATACGCCTGCGCGCGCGCCGTGTGGGCGCGGGGGGCCGGATGTTCGGCCATGCGTTCGAAGGCGGCGGCCATCTCGTCGACGAACAGACGTCCCCGCACGGTCAGGTCGGGCGAGCCGACCAGCGCCGGGAGGGCCGCTCCGACCTGGGCGCGGTAGCGGGCGTGCCGGGACCACGCGTACGCGCGGTCGGGCGCGGGGAGGGGCGCGGTGAGCGCCCGCCGCTGGAAGTAGTGCGCCACGGCGAGGTGGGCGTAGGCCCCCTGCAACAGGGCGTCGTAGGGACGGGGCTCCGTCTTCCACGGAGCGAAGTACCGTGCCTCCGGCGGTGCGTGATGCAGCGTCACCGCGTCTGACAGGGCGGCGAGTTGGGCGTGGTGCAGTTCGTGGACGAGTGTCTCCGCGAAGGCCACGGCGTCGTGCGGGGTGCTGGCGAGCAGGGCGCCGAACGCCTCGTGCCGGGTCGCGCTGCACGAGTCCCGCCCGTCGGCGCCGGCGCCGGGCGGCCGCTCCAGCGGGACCAGGCAGCGCAGCAGCGCCACCGCCCCGGCCACCCGGTGCTCGCCGCCGGTGCGCAGCGCGGCGGCCGTGCCCGACCAGGCCTGGAGCCACCGCTTGCGGTCGGCGTCGTCGAGCGTGGCCGGTCCGCCGAAGGCCCGGTGCCGGGGGCCCGGCGCCGCACCGTAGGGATCGAGGTCCTCCAGGGGAACGGCGGCGCCGTGCGGCTCCAGTCCGGGCAGCGCGTGCAGCGGCGTCCAGGCCAGGGCGCCGGACCAGGCCCCCAGCCCGCTCTCCAGGTGCACGACGACGTCCGGCGCATCGGGTTGACGAAGCGTCAGCCTGCCGTCCCGATGGGTGACGTCGACGGGCGCGTCGCCGGGACGGGCGGTGTGCAGTGCGCCGAGCGAGGGCAGGGTCAGCAGTCCGGCGCGCGCGGTCAGCCGCAGCGCGTAGGGGATCCCGGCCCGGGCGGCCGCGGCGGCGGCGATCGCGCCGAAGTGGGCCAGGTCCCGCCAAAGCGCGTGGATCCGGGGCTCGTCCCGCGGAACTCCCGGTGGACCGCCGCCGGGACCGCCCCGTTCGTCGAGCCCTCGCAGACAGCTCAGGGCCCAGGGTCCGGTCAGCGGATGGAAGAGCAGGGCCCGGGCGGGCGAGAGCGGGGAGCGGTGGCGGGCCGCGGGGCGGCCGGTCGCCCTACTTGCCGTAGGCGAGCATCAGCTTCTCCTTCGTGTCGTCGTTGCCCGTCAGCCTGGTGGTGGAGATGTAGAAGCGTCCGCCGACCCAGTCGATGTCCCGGGAGAAGAAGCTGTCCTCGATGTCGGCCGTGCTCCGGGGCAGCTGCATCAGCGTCCTGGGCGTGTGCGCGGAGCCGGCCGTCGGGATGCCCACCACGCGGCCCGGCGCCTCGTACGACGGCTCGACGTAGGCGACGAGCTGCCCGCCCTCGGTCTTCACCGGCAGCATGGCCTCGTCCGTGGGCGACTTGACGCGCCACTTCTCCTTGCCGGTGGACAGGTCGATCGCCACGATCTCGTTGGGACCGCTCTTGGTCTCGGTGGGGAGGTACAGCGTGCCCGCGTCGGAGGCCACGCCCGCGCAGCCCGTGAGGTTGCGCTGGAGGAACCCGCCCTCGCACTGGGGCGCGAAGTTCTCGTTGACGTGGACCTGGGAACGGAGCGAGCCGGTCGGCCCGAACGTCGTGATGTTCCAGTTCTTCTTGTCCTCGTTGGTGCTGTAGACGACCAACGGGTCGACGGAGAACGTCTTGCCGACCGACCAGCCCTTGTCGAACTTCTGCGTCCACCTGACCTTGCCGGTCGCCGGGTCCAGTTCCTGGATCTCGTCGTGCTCGGTCGGGTCGCTCGCGTCGCAGGAGGCCACCGCGATCAGCCGCGCGCCGCCGGCGAACGCGGTCGGGAAACACGCGTCGCCGTACTTCTGCTTGTCGTACAGCTTCTTGCCGGTGCGGACGTCGTAGGCCGTCCCGGACTGCGAGCGGCCCACCATCAGGGTGTTGCCGGCCAGCGACAGCTCCACGCTGATCGCGCTGTCGAACAGCGCGCCGTCCGCGACGACGGCCGTCCAGCCCTTGGCTCCGGTGTTCAGGTCGACCTGCTGGAGCTGGTTGCACTTGGCGCGGTCGCTGGTCCCGCTCATGTAGGCGACGACGATCTTCTCGTCCGCCGTCTTCTGCGGGGTGACGGCGCAGATCTTCTGCGGGAGCGTGAGGGCCGCCCAGGTCGGCCGGCCGTCGCCGACGTTGTACGCGACGAGCTCCTTGTAGGCGGCCTTCACGGCCGTCTTGCCGGTGATCCACATGCCGGGGGCCTCGGCGCCGGAGGCGGGGGCGTCGGGCGCCTCCTTGTACCAGAGCACCTTCGCCTCGCCCGCCTTGCGGCCGGCGTTGAAGTCCTGGTCCTCGTCGCCGCCGCCGCCGTCGCCGCTGCCGTCGCCCGGGTTCACCGGGGCGGCGCTCGGCGTGGCCTTGCCGTCGTCGCTCGGTGCGGCGACCGGCTTCTTGCCGCCCTCGTCGTCCCCGCGGGTGACCGCGAACACGGTGCCGCCGACGACCAGGAGCGCCGCGACCGCGGCCCCGACCACCAGCGCGGGCCGGCCTCGGAAGGGGTTGCGGCCGCCACCCGGCGGGGTGCCCGGAGCGCCGGGCGCGCCGGGGAACGGGGGCTGCTGGGGGTAGCCGTAGCCGGGCTGCGGGCCGTAGGGACCGCTCGGCTGACCGTACGGGCCGGGCTGACCGTAGGGGCCCGGCTGCTGGGGCTGACCGTACGGCCCGGGCTGCTGCGGGTAGCCGTAGCCGGGCTGCGGCGAGGCCGGCGCGGGCGGGCCCTGGGGCGGCTGCGGCGGCTGCTGCGGCGCGCCGAAGCCGCCCTGCGGCGGCGTGGGGCCGGCCGGCGGCGGGCCGTCCTGCGGTGCTCCGAAACCACCCTGCTGCGGCGGCTGATCGGGTGGCTGAGCCATCGACGTGTTCCCCCTTGTCACTGTTTTCTAGCCACGCCCCCGGGTCAGTGACCACCCGGAGCCGTCTTCAGATGTACGCAGACGGCTCTTTCTATCACCCGCCGCCGCAAGGCCAACGGGCCGCATCCGCCCCTGTTTCCAAGGGAGGACCGGCCCGTGATGCCCTCGTTATGCGCCTTCACGCACCCTTCACGCGTCCTCGGCGAGTTCCAGCCATCGCATCTCCAGCTCCTCGCGCTCGGCGGCCAACTCGCGCAGCTGTGCGTCCAGTCCGGCGACCTTCTCGAAGTCGGTGGCGTGGTCGGCGATCTGGGCGTGCAGCTTGGCCTCCTTCTCGGACGTCTTGTCCAACTGCCGCTCGATCTTCTGAAGTTCCTTCTTGGCGGCGCGCTGGTCGGCGGCGCTCTTCTCCGGCGCGGCCTTCTGCACGGCGGCCGGGGCGGAGGCGGCGGCGGCCTCCTCCATGCGCTGCCGGCGCTCGATGTACTCGTCGATGCCGCGCGGGAGCATCCGCAGGGCGGCGTCGCCGAGCAGGGCGAAGACCCGGTCCGTGGTGCGCTCCACGAAGAAGCGGTCGTGGGAGATGACGATCATCGAGCCGGGCCAGCCGTCGAGGAGGTCCTCCAGCTGGGTGAGGGTCTCGATGTCGAGGTCGTTGGTGGGCTCGTCGAGGAAGAGGACGTTGGGCTCGTCCATGAGCAGGCGCAGGATCTGGAGGCGGCGGCGCTCACCGCCGGACAGGTCCCCGACCGGCGTCCACTGCTTGTCCTTGTTGAAGCCGAACGTCTCGCACAGCTGCCCGGCGGTCATCTCCCGCCCCTTGCCGAGGTCGACGCGCTCGCGCACCTGCTGCACGGCCTCCAGGACGCGCAGGTTCGGGTCGAGCTCGCCGACCTCCTGGGAGAGGTAGGCCAGCTTGACCGTCTTGCCGACGGCGATCCGGCCGGCCGCGGGCTGCGTCTCGCCCTCGCTGCGGGCGGCGTCGGCCAGGGCGCGCAGCAGGGAGGTCTTGCCCGCGCCGTTGACGCCGACCAGGCCGATGCGGTCGCCGGGGCCGAGGTGCCAGGTGATGTGCTTGAGCAGCACCTTGGGGCCGGCCTGGACGGTGACGTCCTCCAGGTCGAACACCGTCCTGCCCAGGCGCGAGGAGGCGAACTTCATCAGCTCGCTGCTGTCCCGGGGCGGCGGCACGTCGGCGATCAGCTCGTTGGCGGCCTCCACGCGGAAGCGCGGCTTGGACGTGCGCGCGGGGGCGCCGCGCCGCAGCCAGGCCAGCTCCTTGCGGACCAGGTTCTGCCGCTTGGTCTCCTCGGTCGCGGCGATCCGCTCACGCTCGGCGCGCGCGAAGACGTAGTCGGAGTAGCCGCCCTCGTACTCGTGGACGTCGCCGCGCTGGACGTCCCACATGCGGGTGCAGACCTGGTCCAGGAACCAGCGGTCGTGGGTGACGCAGACGAGCGCGGAGCGGCGCTCGCGCAGGTGCCGGGCGAGCCAGGAGATGCCCTCGACGTCGAGGTGGTTGGTCGGCTCGTCGAGGACGATCAGGTCCTGCTCGTCGATCAGCAGCTTGGCCAGCGCGATCCGGCGGCGCTCACCGCCGGAGAGGGGGCCGATGACGGTGTCCAGGCCCTGCGGGAAGCCGGGCAGGTCGAGCCCGCCGAACAGTCCGGTCAGCACGTCGCGGATCTTGGCGTTGCCGGCCCACTCGTGGTCGGCCAGGTCGCGGATGACCTCGTGCCGGACGGTCGCGGCCGGGTCCAGGGAGTCGTGCTGGGTGAGCACGCCCATGCGCAGCCCGCCGGAGTGCGTGACCCGGCCGGTGTCGGCGTCCTCCAGCTTCGCCAGCATGCGGATCAGCGTGGTCTTGCCGTCGCCGTTGCGGCCGACGACGCCGATCCGGTCCCCTTCGGACACGCCGAGCGAGATGCCGTCGAGGAGGGCACGGGTTCCGTACACCTTGCTGACGTTCTCGACATTGACCAGATTGACGGCCATTTCTCTCCTGCCCGGGGGGATCGATCGACCCTCCAGGGTAGTCCGGCGGCCCGCACCGCCGACCCACCCGTCCGGCCGGGGGCGGGAGCCCGCCGGAACGGAGCGGTCGCGCGGCGAGCCGTCCGTGCGGGAACTGCTTCCGCACGGCGTGCGATGTCCGGGCCCGGCGCGTGGAATCCGTGTGCGCTGTTCAGCGGCGGCGCGTGCGTGGTCGCTGCCCGCCCCCGGCGTCGGGCGGGCGGGGCCGGACCGCGGACGGCTGCTGGTCGCGCACCCCCGGCGGACGCCCCGCCCCCGCGAGCCCCGCGCACGACGCCGCCGAGCCCGGCGAACGCGTCCCCGTACCGACCGGCTCTCCCCACCGCCCGCAACCCGACCCGCCACCTGCCCGCGGCCGGACTTCGGGGCGGCGCTCGGCCGGACCCGGCGGCGCTCAGCCGGACCCGGGAACGGCCGCCGGCCGGGCTCGGCGGTGGCGCTCAGTCGGGGTCGGGGACGGTTCTCGTCGCAGCCTCCTCGTATCTCCACATCGCCCGGATGAGGTCGTCGTCGGGCCAGGCGTCGGGGACGAGGGGACGCAGTCGCCGCGCGGCCTCCACGCAGCGCGGGTCGCCGTGCAGCGCGAGACCGCGGGCGGCGTGCACCCGGGTCTCCCGCAGTTCGTCGTCGAGGAGTCCGGCCAGCACGTCCTCGATGCCGGGCGCCTCCTCGACGACGTGCGTCAGCTGGTAGGCCGCCCGCTCTCGCACGGCGCGGTCCGGATCGCGCGCCAGCGCGTAGAGGGCGTCGAGGCGCGCGGAACGTGTCTGCGCGCCCTCACCTCCCGCGCGCCACCTGAACAGGGCGGACGGCACCTCGCAGCGCACCCGGGGATCGGGATGGGTCGCGTATCGCAGGCCGAGCGCCCCGATCTCCTCGGCGTGCTCCTCTCCCTCGTCGGCCGCCGCGTCCAGCACGAGCGCCAGCACCTCGGGGTCCTCCTCCGTCGAGGCCCAAGGGAAGAACAGCGCGAAGTTCTGCCCCGCGGACGCCCGGGACCCGTCGAGCGGGTCGCTGACGGCCATGAGCCTCAGCAGGTCCGCGGCGAAGAGGCGGCGCAGGCGGTCCGGGTGGTCGCGCAGGGCGGCCGCGGCCGCCCAGGTCGGTTCGTGCCGCCGCCAGGACAGCCGGACCACCGCCTCCGTCCACACCGCGTGGTCCCGGTCCGGCCGCACGAGCGCCCGCGCGAGCACCTCGTCGAACGGCGCGCCCGTCCCGAAGCGCTCCTCCAACGCGATGAGCACCCCGGCATGGCCGTCGCGCACGGTCAGACCGCCCAGGGTGATCTGCTCGTAGTGGCAGTAGCCGTCCGGGTCCTCGACCCGCTCGCGCACCGCCGGCCCCGGGACGCCGGTCCTGCGGCGCAGCTCGGCCTCCAGGTCGGCGCCGGTCCAGAACCGGGCCCGGTCCAGCAGCTCCGCGCGCTGAGCGGACGTCAGCCCTACGGTCTCCGGCAGCAGTGCCGAGGTCATGGCCGTCGAGCCGCCGTCCACCGCCCGCAGCAGCGGGCTCCCGCCGTCGGGCAGCGGGCGCAGCGGGTCGGCGCCGACCCCGACCAGCGCCTCGGCGAGCTTCGCGTCGTACGCCGCGACGGCCACACAGAGCAGGGGGAGACCGTCGGCCGGGTCACAGGTCTCCGGGTCCGCCCCGCCGGCCAGCAGTTCCCCGGCCGCTTCGGCGTCGCCCCGCAGGACGGCTTCGACCAGTTCCGTCGACCTCACGCGCATCCCTCCGTCGGCCGGTCCCACAGTGTGACCGGCCGAGGGAGCTTAGAGGGGACGGGCCGCTCACGGCAGCCCGATTACCGGCAGCCGGACCACTGAACGGCCGCGACGCCGCATCGCCGGACTGCTAGGCCGCGTTCCCGACGATCGTCGCCCCCGGCGCGGGGCCCGACGCCACGCGCACGCTCCGGCAGGTGCCCGACGTGCGCAGCGCCCCGGCGATCCGTGCGGCGGCCTCGGGGTCGCGGGCGAGGAACGCGGTGGTCGGGCCCGAGCCCGAGACGAGGCTCGTGAGCGCCCCGGCCGCGCGCCCCGCGGCGAGCGTGTCCGCCAGCTCGGGGAAGAGCGAGAGGGCCGCGGGCTGGAGGTCGTTGGAGACGGTGGCCGCCAGCGCGTCGGGGTCGCCCTTGGCGAGGGCGGCGAGGAGTTCGGGCGAGGCGACCGGCTCGGGGACGTCGAGTCCGGCCGTCAGCCGGTCGAACTCCCGGAACACGGCCGGGGTCGACAGCCCCCGCGCGGCCGTGGCGAACACCCAGTGGAAGGCGCCGCCGGTCTCCAGGGCCGTCAGCTGCTCGCCGCGCCCGATGCCGAGGGCGGCCCCGCCGGCCAGGCTGAACGGCACGTCGCTGCCCAACTCGGCGCAGATGTCGAGGAGTTCCTCGCGCGAGGCGCCGACGCCCCACAGCGCGTCGCAGGCCAGCAGGGCGCCCGCGCCGTCCGCGCTGCCCCCGGCCATGCCCCCGGCGACGGGGATGTCCTTGACGATGTGCACATGGACGTCGGGGGTGCGGCCGCAGCGCCCGGCCAGCGCGATCGCGGCCCGCGCGGCGAGGTTCGTGCGGTCCAGGGGGACCTGGGCGGCGTCCGGGCCCTCGCAGGTGACGCGCAGCCCGTCGGCCGGGGTCACGGTGACCTCGTCGTACAGGCCGACGGCCAGGAAGACGTTCGCCAGGTCGTGGAAGCCGTCCGCTCTGGCGGCGCCCACCGCGAGCTGCACGTTGACCTTGGCGGGCACCCGCACGGTGACGCTCACTCGGACGACTCCTCGGAAACCTTGTGCTCGGCGATCCTGGCGAACTCCTCGACCGTGAGGGCCTCGCCGCGGGCCTGCGGGGAGACGCCGGCCGCCACGAGGGCGGCCTCGGCCAGCGCCGCGGAGCCCG
Source organism: Streptomyces hilarionis (assembly GCF_024539675.1). Taxonomy (GTDB): domain Bacteria; phylum Actinomycetota; class Actinomycetes; order Streptomycetales; family Streptomycetaceae; genus Streptomyces; species Streptomyces hilarionis. The sequence goes on from NZ_JAHHIT010000049.1 coordinate 47,285, forward strand.
CCCAGCCCGCCAGCGCCGCCCGCAGGGTCTTGCGGCGCTGCGCGAACGCCGCGTCGACGACGGCGAACACCTCGCGCCGCGAGGCGGTGGTCGCGATCGGCTCGGCGCGCCGCACCAGCGACACCAGGCCGCTGTCCACGTTCGGCGCGGGCCAGAAGACGTTGCGCCCGATCGCGCCGGCCCGCTTGACCCGGGCGTACCAGTTGGCCTTGACGGAGGGCACGCCGTACACCTTCGAGCCGGGCCCGGCGGCGAGCCGGTCGGCGACCTCCGACTGGACCATGACGAGGGTGCGCTCGATGCTCGGAAAGGTCTCCAGCATGTGCAGCAGCACGGGCACGGCCACGTTGTACGGCAGGTTCGCGACCAGCGCGGTCGGTGCCGGGCCGGGCAGCCCGGTGACGTGCATGGCGTCGGAGTGCACCAGCGCGAAGCGCTCCGCGCGCTGCGGCATCCGCGCCGCGATCGTCGCGGGCAGCGCGCCGGCCAGGACGTCGTCGATCTCGACGGCGGTGACCCGGTCGGCGGACTCCAGCAGGCCCAGGGTGAGGGAGCCGAGCCCCGGACCGACCTCGACGACGACGTCGTCGGGCCGGACCTCCGCGGTGCGGACGATGCGGCGGACCGTGTTCGCGTCGATCACGAAGTTCTGGCCGCGCTGCTTGGTGGGCCGCACGCCGAGGACCGCCGCGAGCTCGCGGACGTCGGCGGGGCCCAGGAGGGCGTCGGGGGTGGGGCTGCTGGTCACGGGACAAGGGTACGGGGGTCCGCCGGCCCTCCCGCCCGCCACCGGCCCGCGACCGGCTCTCGGCGGCCCGCCGCCGGGTCTCAGCCGTGCAGCCGCGTCCCGCAGTGCGGCCACGGGCTCGCCCCGCGCCGCACGTACAGCTTCTTCGCACGGAACGTCTGCTCCTGCGCCGACGCGTCCTGGGGCCGCCCGCTGCCGCCGAGGCTCTGCCAGGTGCGGGTGTCGAACTGGTACAGCCCGCCGTAGGTGCCCGAGGGGTCGACGGCGTTCGGCCGGCCGCCCGACTCGCAGGCGGCGAGGGACTGCCAGTTCAGGCCGTCGGCCCCCCGCACGGACGTCGGCCGCGGCTTCGTGCCGACCTTCACCACCTGGGTGCGCGGCGCCCGCACGACCTCGTCGCGGATCCGCCGCGGCCGCTGCCGCACGCCGTTGACGGTGCGCAGGGAGTACGTGACGCGGCGCAGCCCCGGCTGTCCGGTCCGCTCCACGACCTGGGTGCCCTTGAAGAGCGAGGGGTCCTCGGTGCGGCGCACCGCGAACGGGATCTGCTCCTCGCGCACCTCCTGGGAGCCGGTGATCCGCAGCACGGTGACCGTCTGCCCGTCGCGCGGGAAGCTGCCCGGGTCGACGGAGGTGGTGTCCTGCCCGCGCAGGGTGATCCCGGCCGCCCGGACGACCTCGCGCACGGTGGCCGCGTTGGTGCGGACGGTGCGGGCGCGGCCGTCGGCCATGACGGTGACCGAACGCTCGGTGCGCACGTCCAGCGCGAGCCCGGCGCGTCCGATCGGCTGCGCGCGCGAGACCGACATGTACGCGCCCTCGGCCCGCACCCCGAGCCGGCGCAGCGCCTCCTCCACGGTGGGCGCGGTCGTCCACAGCTCGTGGCGCTCGCCGTCCAGGGTGAGCCGGACGGGCCGTCCGTAGCGGACGGCGATCTCGTCGCCGCTGGTGAGGGCCGTGCCGGGGGCGGGCGCCACCATGTCGTGCGCCCCCACCTTCACGCCCTCCTCCGCCAGGAGTTCGCCCACGTCGTCGGCGAAGGTGTGCAGCGTGCGCGGCCTGCCGTCGACGGTCAGCTCGACCGCCTTGTCCTCGGCGACGAAGGCCGTGGTGCCGCCGGCCAGGAACGCCACGACGAGCGCCTGCGGGAGCAGCCGGCGCATCGGGGACTCCGGCCGTTCGGCGGAGCGCGCCCTGCGCCGGCGCCCGGCCCCGAGTCCGGGCGGGCCGCGGGGAGACCGTGGGGTCCGTGAGGGGCGTACGGCTCGTGGAGGTCGTACGCCGCATCCGGCCCGTACGTCTCGTACGTCTCGCCGGTCGCGTTCGGCGCGTACGTCTCGTGGGGCGCGTAGGAGTCGTAGGGCCCGTCGGGCGGGCTCGGGCGGGGTCCGGGCGCGGCCTGCGCCGGGCCGGGCCCGGACGGCATCGGCGCCGCCGGGCGGGGCGCGCGCGGCTGGGGCGGCTGGGGCGGTGGCGGCGGCTCGTAGGCCTCGTACGCGGGCCGGTAGGTGTCGTCGTAGGTCCCGGGGGCCGCGTACACGCCGTACGCGACCGTCTCGGCGTTGTGCAGGTCGACGGACGGCCCGCCACCGCCGTACGGCTCGTACTCGAGGTGCTGCGAGTTGCTCACGCCGACACGCTCCAGGGGGTGGGCTCCGGATCGGGCCCCCAGAACCTAGCGGAGCCGCGGTCACTCTCCAAAGTGGCGCGGCTACCGAGCGTCGCGTTCGATTCCGCCGGCCCGCCGTCAGTAGCCGAACGCGCGTGCCGTGTTGGCGGCGAGTGCGGTGGCCAGAGCGTCCTCGCCGACGCCGCGCACGGCGGCCATGGCACGCACCGTGACCGGGACGAGATACGGCGCGTTGGGCCGTCCGCGGTACGGCGCGGGGGTCAGGAACGGGGCGTCGGTCTCCACCAGGAGCAGTTCCGGCGGGGCCACGGCGACGGCGTCCCGCAGGTTCTGCGCGTTCTTGAACGTGACGTTGCCGGCGAAGGACATGAAGTACCCGGCGCGGGCGCAGATCTGCGCCATCTCGGCGTCGCCGGAGTAGCAGTGGAAGACGGTCCGCTCGGGAGCGCCCTCCTCCTTCAGTACGCGCAGCACGTCCGCGTGAGCCTCCCGGTCATGGATGACCAGGGCCTTTCCGTGCCGCTTGGCCATCTCCACGTGCGCGCGGAAGGAGTACTCCTGGGCTTCCTTGCCCTCGGGGCCGGTGCGGAAGTAGTCCAGCCCCGTCTCGCCGACGCCTTTGACGTGCGGGAGCGCGGCCAGGCGGTCGATCTCGGCGAGCGCCTCGTCGAGCGCGGCCGCGCCGCCGGCCCGGCGGGCGCCCTGCCGGGACCAGTTGTCGGGGTCGCCGTGCACGATGCGCGGGGCCTCGTTCGGGTGCAGGGCGACCGCCGCGTGGACGCTGTCGTGCGCCGCCGCCGTCTCGGCGGCCCATCGGGAGCCCCGGACGTCGCAGCCGACCTGGACGACCGTCGTCACGCCGACCGAGGCCGCCTTAGCGAGCGCCTCCTCCACCGTGTCCGACTGCATGTCGAGGTGGGTGTGGGAGTCGGCGACCGGCACCCCGAGGGGGGCCGGGAGCGGCGGCGCGGCGCTGGTGTCGGCGTTCCTGGCGGCGTTCGAAGACATGCCCCGATCCTACGGACCGGGCGCGCGGCCCCCGGCCGACGCCCTCACCCGAACGCCCTCACCCGGCGGCCGGGCGGCCGGACCGCTCTCGGCCGCCCGGCCCGTCCCAGCCCGCCCTGCTCCTAGCCCGCCTTGCGGTGGAAGGGGTGCAGCAGGTCGGAGAGGTGCCAGTGGTGGTCGGCGTGCGCGCCCGCCCCGGCGGGGCCTTCCCCGGCCTCCGGGGCCGGCGCCTCGACAGGTCCGGCCGGGGGCGCCGCCTTGCGCGGGCGGGAGGCGTCGCGCACGGACGAGACCTGTCCGGCCCGCATGATCCGCACGACGTGGCCGTCGCAGTTCTGGCACGCGGGGCGGCTCAGCGGCGACGGCACGACCCGGCCCTCCGCCACGTAGAGGACGAACTGCCGTCCGTCGCCGTCCGTGTGGTGCTCGATCTCGTACGACTGCTCCCAGCCGTGCCCGCACCGCATGCAGGCGAAGGAGTACGACTCGTTGACGACGGCGCTCGCGCCGTCCCGGAGACCGGTCTGCCCTGTGATGTCACTCATGCCAGCTCCTGCTGTCCGCTGGACAAGCGCTCCCGGCGCGGGAGTTCCCCCCGGAACGCCCTTGGGAGCGAGGGACGGGTGCGTCCCTGTCACCAGTGGACTCCTCGGCGGACGCGAAGGCATCAGGTCTGTGCACTGTTGGAGGCGATTTGGACTTTCCTTGCCGAAGCGGCTCCGGCGAGGGGGCCGGGCTTTGCTTTCGGCGACGGCCCTTTGCCCCCGCATGGGGCGCACGCTCAGACGACATGCGCCCTGCTCAGAGGGGGTGTGAGCCGCTTCACAGCACGATGGCAACAGCCGTCACACAAGCCCGGCGGCGCCGTCACGCGAACGCGCGGGAACCCTCACAGTTCCCCCGCGTTCTTCGCCGCCACGACCGCGTCGAACACCTCGCGCTTGGGCAGCCCGGTCTCCGCCGCCACCGCCGCGATGGCCTCCTTGCGCCGCTCGCCCGCCTCCTCGCGCACCCGCACCCGCCGCACCAGCTCCGCCGCGTCGAGCTCCTCGGGCCCGCGCTCGGGCGCGCCGGTGACGACGACGGTGATCTCGCCTCGCACCCCCTGCGCGGCCCACTCCGCCAGCTCGCCGAGCGGTCCGCGCCGCACCTCCTCGTACGTCTTGGTCAGCTCGCGGCAGACGGCGGCCCGGCGGTCCGCGCCGAACACCTCGGCCATCGCGGCGAGGGTGTCGTCGAGCCGGTGCGGGGCCTCGAAGTAGACGAGGGTGCGCCGCTCCTGCCCGACCTCCCGCAGCCGCGACAGCCGCTCCCCCGCCTTGCGGGGCAGGAACCCCTCGAAGCAGAACCGGTCCACGGGCAGCCCGGACAGGGCGAGCGCGGTGAGCACGGCCGACGGCCCGGGGACGGCGGTGACGCGCACGTCGCGTTCCACGGCCGCGGCGACCAGCCGGTAGCCGGGATCGGACACGGAGGGCATCCCCGCGTCGGTGACCAGCAGCACCCGGGCGCCGTTCACCAGCTCCTCGACCAGCTCGGGCGTGCGGGCGGACTCGTTGCCCTCGAAGTAGGACACCACCCGCCCCCTGGGCGTCACGCCCAGCGCCTGGGTGAGCCGGCGCAGCCGGCGGGTGTCCTCGGCGGCGATCACGTCGGCGCCGGTCAGCTCTTCGGCGAGGCGGGGCGGGGCGTCCGCGACGTCGCCGATGGGGGTGCCGGCGAGCACGAGGAGTCCGGAGGCGGTTTCGGGCGTGGCTGTCACGTTTCCATCCTCGCAGGGGAGAGACACGGGACTCACACAGACCTGTTCCCTACGATGGCGCGGTGACCAGTACCGCGTCCTCCATGGACTCAACGGACTACCGGCAGGACCGGACGCCCCACGACCGGCGGCCGTCGTGGCAGCAGCGGCTGCGCCGCTTCGGATACACGGCGGAGCCCTCCGCCGACGTCCGCGAGCGCCTGTCGCCGCCGTACGCGCAGCCCGGCCCGCGGTTGTGGCAGGTGCTCGGCGTCCCGCACGGGTGGGCGGAGCGGATCGCGCGCTGGTCGCCGTGGGGAGGCCCGCTGCTGGTCACGCTGATGGCGGGGGTGCTGCGGTTCTGGAACCTGGGCAGCCCCAAGGCGGTGATATTCGACGAGACGTACTACGCCAAGGACGCGTGGGCGCTCGTCCACCGCGGGTTCGAGGTCAACTGGGACAAGAACGCCAACGACCTGATCCTCTCCACGGGCGGTCACGTCGCCGTTCCCGCGGACGCGGCGTACGTGGTGCATCCGCCGGTCGGCAAGTACGTCATCGGGCTGGGCGAGCTCCTCTTCGGGTTCGACCCGTTCGGCTGGCGGTTCATGACCGCCCTGCTCGGCACCCTCTCGGTCCTCCTGCTGTGCCGGATCGGCCGCCGCATCTTCCGCTCCACGTTCCTCGGCTGCCTCGCCGGCGCCCTGATGGCCCTGGACGGGCTGCACTTCGTGATGAGCCGCACCGCGCTGCTCGACGGGGTGCTGATGTTCTTCGTGCTGGCCGCGTTCGGCTGTCTGGTCGTCGACCGCGACCGGGCCCGCGCGCGGCTCGCCGCCGCGCTGCCGCCGGACGCCGACGGCCGCTACCGCCCGGACGCGACGGTGGCGGAGACCACCCGCCTGGGCCTGCGTCCCTGGCGCTGGGGCGCCGGCCTGTTCCTGGGGCTGGCCATCGGCACCAAGTGGAACGGCCTCTACATCATGGTCGCCTTCTGCCTGATGTCGGTCCTGTGGGACGTCGGTTCGCGCCGCGTGGCCGGCGCCCGCCACCCGTACCGGACGGTCCTCCGGCGCGACACGGGCCTCGCCTTCCTGGCCACGGTCCCCGTCGCGCTGGTCACGTACCTGGTGTCGTGGACGGGCTGGATCCTGTCGGCCGCCGACGGCAAGGGCGGCTACTACCGCAACTGGGCCGCCACCGACGGCAGGGGCGGCAGCTGGACGTGGCTGCCGGACTGGCTGCGCAGCCTGTGGCACTACGAGCACGAGGTGTACGAGTTCCACACCCACCTCACCTCGCCGCACCGGTACCAGTCGAACCCGTGGAGCTGGCTCGTCCTCGGCCGTCCGGTGTCGTACTTCTACGAGTCGCCCGCGCCCGGCAAGGACGGCTGCCCCTCCGACGCGAGCGGCAAGTGCGCCCGCGAGGTCCTCGCGATCGGCACGCCGCTGCTGTGGTGGGCGGCCTGCTTCGCCGTCCTCTACGTGCTGTGGCGCTGGCTGCTGCGCCGGGACTGGCGGGCGGGCGCGATCGCCTGCGGCATCGCGGCCGGCTACCTGCCCTGGTTCCTGTACCAGGAGCGCACGATCTTCCTCTTCTACGCGGTCGTCTTCCTGCCCTTCCTCTGCCTGGCGGTGGCGATGATGATCGGCGCGCTCGCCGGTCCACCGGGCTCGACCGACACCCGCCGCGTGGCGGGAGCGACGGGCGCGGGCGTCCTCGTCCTGCTCATCGCCTGGAACTTCATCTACTTCTGGCCCCTGTACACCGGCCAGGCGATCACCATCGACTCCTGGCGCTCCCGGATGTGGCTGGACACCTGGGTCTAGCGGGGCAGGCGCGCGACGACGACCACGACGGGCAGTCCGCAGTCGTGGTCGTCGTCGTAGTCGTCGCCAGTGAGGATCGACACGTCGGGGCATCAGTGTCGATTTAGCCGTTTGTCGATAAAATCTTCGCCGAGCAGTGCCGACCGCCGATGCCCCCCACGTATGGAGTCACTGGTTTTGTTCCGAGCGCAGAAATCACCGGCGGAGATGCTGTCCGGATCCCGTCCCGTCTCCCGCAGGTCGATGCTGGCCCTGGCCTCCGTCCCGCTTCTGGTCGGTGGACAGCGTTTCCTCGGTGGCGCCAAGAGCGACGTGCTCGTCAAGGACTACCCCACGCCCCAGCGGGCGGCCGACGCCGCCGCCGGCAAGCGTCTGGTCTTCCCGGCGGGGCGGACGTACACGGTCACTTCGCTGTCGATTCCCGCCGGGTGTCACGTCGAGGGCAACGGCGCGACGTTGCGGTTCCCGGACAACTCGACGGAATCCACCACCCACAGTGACGAGATTCTGGCCGTCAGCGGATCGGGCGTCACGATCGACAACCTCAAGTTCGACGGGCGCGCGTCGAAGCAGGGCGCCACCTGGTCCCAATACCGGCACTGCGTGCGAATCCAGGGGAACGTCAGCGGGGTCGTCGTCAAGAACTGCGAGTTCAGCGACATCATCGGCGACGGCGTCTACGTCAGCATCGGAAGTTCCGCCAAGAACTGCACGATCGGGCCGGACAACACGTTCACGTCCGACCATTTCAACCGCAACGGCGTCTCCCTCGTGACCGGCACCCACATCGAGGTGCACCACAACAGGTTCGTCAAGTGCTCGCGCTCCGGAATGCCCGGGCCCATCGACCTGGAACCCAACGCGTCCACGGAGACCCTGTCCGACGTGTTCGTCCACCACAACACGATCGTCGGCGGGTCCGAGAGCGGCACGGGCACCCTGCCCGGCATCGTGTACAGCGGTTTCCAGAACGCGGCGGCCGACAACATCAACATTCACGACAACGACATCAGCGGCACCAGGTTCACGGACGGCGTCCTGGTCATCGGCATCACCGGCGGCCCGTTCAACGCCGTGACGAACCTGAACGTCTACAACAACCACATCCACGACATCGGCCATGCCGACAGGTTCGGCGTGGGCATCAACCACTACATCGGCGCGAACGTCTACGACAACACCTTCAGCGGCATGCAGTGGGCCATCTACAACTACAAGGGCGCGCTCGGCGTTTCGGCCGGCAACACGTTCATCGGAGTGGCGGCGGACATCACGAACGACGATCCGCACCTCGCGTAGTCGAGAACGCACGGTTCCGGAAGTCCCGGAGCTCCCCGGCCGGCCCGCCCGTCCTGACCTGCTCCCGCCCGGCCCGCCTCACCGTCACCGCCACCGTCACCGCCGCAGTCGCAGTCGCATCGGCGGCCCGGGTTCATGTACGTGGCCGGATACATGGGGCTAACGATTGCGGAAACTGATGCCCCGTTCGTCGCTCCTTCCGCTTACTGTAAGCGCGAGAAGAGCTTTCTGAACGCGTTCAGAAAACGTGGGACGGGAAGCCACCGCAACGGGGAGGGGTTCACAGATGCGCAAGGGGGCCAAGGCGGCCGTGATCGGCTCGGTCTTCGCCGTGATGGTGGGCGGGGCCGGGTACGGGGCCTTCAACATCGTGAACGCGCTGAACGGGGACGGCGGCACGGGGTCGCGGGGCTCCGGACCGGCGGCCGTGAAGAGCGGACCGCCGAGCGGGTCCGAGGTGAAGGACACCAGCGCCGCGTTCTTCGCCGCCTGGACGAAGGGCCAGGCCGCCGCCGCAGCCGACCTCACCAACAACGCGGCCCGGGCCGAACCGCTGCTGGCCTCCTACCGCGCCGCCCACATCACCGGCGTGAAGATCACGCCGGGCAGGGCGTCGGGCGCCGTGGTGCCGTACAAGGTCGCGGCCACGGTGTCGTACGGGGGGAAGTCCAAGCCGGTCTCCTACGCGAGCCGGCTCACGGTCGTGCGGGGCGTGACGACCGGCAGGGCGCTGGTGGACTGGCAGCCGTCGGTCGTCCACCCGCAGCTGAGGAAGATGGACGACACGCTGGTCACGGGCGCTTCGTCGGCGCCGCCGATCGAGGCCGTCGACCGCGACGGCAAGGTGCTGACCAAGGAGAAGTACCCCTCCCTGGGACCGATCCTGGACCAGCTGCGCGCCAAGTACGGCGACAAGGCCGGCGGCACGCCCGGCATCGAGCTGGCGATCAGACACGCCGGCCCGGGCTCGGCCGACACCCCGCTGCTGACCCTGGCCGAGGGCAGGCCCGGCAAGCTGCGCACCACGCTCGACGCGGGCGTGCAGGCGGCCGCCGAGAAGGCGGTGCAGAAGTACCCGCAGTCCTCGACGGTGGCGGTCAAGGCCGGCACCGGCGAGGTGCTGGCGGTCGCCAACAACCGCACCGACGGCTGGAACGCGGCCTTCCTGGGCGAGGTCGCCCCCGGCTCCACCATGAAGATCGTCAGCGCGGCCACCCTCATCGACAAGGGGCTCACCACCGCGAACGGGCCGGCCCCCTGTCCGGACTCGGCCGTCTCGGACAGCCAGACCTTCCACAACCTGACCGGCATGAAGGCAAACGAGCGGGCCACGCTCTCCGAGAGCTTCGCCCGCTCCTGCAACACGGCGTTCGTCAAGTTCGCCGACGACGTCAAGGACGACTGGCTGAACGCCGAGGCCCGCGACCGCTTCGGGATCGGCCTCGACTGGAAGACCGGCATCCCCTCCTTCGACGGCTCGGTCCCGGTCTCCACCGGGCCGGACACCGCGGCGGGCCTGATCGGCCAGGGGCAGGTGCAGATGAACCCGCTGAACATGGCGTCGGTGACCGCGACCGCGATGACGGGCACGTTCCGCCAGCCGGTGATCGTCCCGCTCTCCCTCGACGGCCGCGAGCCGGCACGGGCGCGCGGGCTGTCGTCGAGCACCGTGCAGCAGCTGCGCGCGATGATGAACCGCACCGCGACCAGCGGCACGGCGGCGAACGTGATGGCCGGGCTCGGCCCCCGGATCGGCGCGAAGACCGGCAGCGCCGAGGTCGACGGGCAGAACAGGTCCGACAGCTGGTTCACCGGCTACCGCGGTGACGTCGCGGCGGCGGCCATGACGCAGGACGGCGGCCACGGCATCGACGCCTCCGGCCCGCTCGTGGCGGAGGTGCTGCGGGCGAGCTGAGCCGGGGCCACCGGCCCGAGGGCCGCGGGGCCGCGGGGCCGCGGGCGGCAAGCGGTGGGCGGGGAAGGGCCTTTGCGGGGTGGCTGACGTCACACGTGACGTCGCCCGCGCCGACGGGACTCTAGGGTGGTAGCCGTCGTTGGGGTCAGTGAGGGCAACGAGGGCAGCGGGGCTGGGGGGAGAGCCCCTGGGGATCCGGAGGATCTGGCAGTGGGCAAGAGAAGGCGCGTCGAAGAACGAAGCAGCAAGCGGCGTCCCGCCGTGGTCGGCGGCATGATCGCCGTCGTCGTCGGCGGAGCCGGGCTCGGCGTCTACGCGCTGTACGGCGGAGCGGCGGCCGACGACGGCGCGGCCGCCGCGGCCAACGGCCGGCAGGTGCCCCGGGTGCGGGCCGACGCTCCGTCGGCGGCCGAGGCGAAGGCCCTGGCCGCCCGGTTCCTGACGGCCTGGCAGAAGGGCGACGCGGCCCGGGCCGCCGCCGTCACCGACGACTCGGCGGCCGCCACCGCCCTGCTGACCGGCTACTCCAAGGACGCCCACGTCACGGACGTCACCCTCACCGCGGGCACGGCCGCCGGCGTCAAGGTCCCGTTCTCGGTGAAGGCCACCGTGAAGTACAAGAACGTCGGCAAGCCGCTCGCGTACGACAGCGCGCTCACCGTGGTGCGCAACCCGAAGAACGGCAAGGCGCAGGTGGACTGGCACGCCTCCGTCGTCCACCCCGACCTTCAGGACGGCGACACGCTCGTGACGGGCGAGTCCGGCACCCCGCCGGTCAGGGCCGTCGACCGTGACGGCGGCGAGCTGACGGCCGCGAAGTACCCCTCGCTGGGCACGGTGCTGGACGGGCTGCGGGAGAAGTACGGCAAGAAGGCCGGCGGCAAGGCGGGCGTCGAGCTCCAAGTGGTCCGCGGAAAGGCGTCGAAGGCGAAGAAGGCCTCCGACAAGACGCTCCTGGAGCTCAGCAAGGGCACCCCGGGCACGGTGAAGACCACGCTGAGTCCGGCCCTCCAGGCGGCGGCCGAACGGCAGGTGGCGAAGACGGCCCGCTCCTCGGTGGTGGTGATGCGGCCCTCCACGGGCGAGATCCTCGCGGTGGCCAACGCGAGCCCCGGCTTCAACACGGCGTTCAACGGCTCGCTCGCGCCCGGCTCCACGATGAAGGTCATCACGTCGTCGCTGCTCATCGACAAGGGGCTGGCGTCGGCGGACAAGACCCATCCCTGCCCCAAGACGTTCAGCTACGGCGGCTGGAAGTTCCACAACGACGACGACTTCGAGATCAAGCGCGGCTCGTTCAAGGCGAGTTTCGCGCGCTCCTGCAACACCGCCTTCATCAGCCAGGCCCCCAAGCTCAGCGACGACAGCCTGACCCGGCAGGCCCAGCAGGTCTTCGGCCTGTCGATGAACAACTGGGCGATCGGCGTCCCGTCCTTCGACGGCTCGGTGCCGGTGCAGTCGAAGGCGCAGATGGCGGCCTCGCTCATCGGCCAGGGCGGGGTGCGGATGAACCCCCTGAACATGGCGTCGGTCGCCGCCACCGTGAAGTCGGGCTCCTTCCACCAGCCGTACCTGGTCGCCCCGTCGGTGGACGGCCGCACCCTGGCGTCGGCGTCGCGCACCCTGTCGTCGTCGACGCTGTCGCAGGTGCGCGAGCTGATGAACTACACGGCCGCGGCCGGCACCGCCGCCGAGGCGATGTCCGGCCTGGGCCCCGACTACGGCGCCAAGACGGGCTCGGCCGAGGTCGACAACCAGGACAAGCCCAACGGCTGGTTCACCGCCTACCGCGGCGACCTGGCCGCTGCCGGCGTCGTGCAGGCGGGCGGCCACGGCGGCGACACGGCCGGCCCGATCGTGGCGTCCCTGCTGCGCATGGGCGGCTGAGCGCGGCCGGGCGGCCGGGCGGCCCTCGACGATCCGACGCGGCCCGGGCCGGGGCGCGACGGGCCGGTGCGGGGCGATACGGCTAGTGCGGGACGGGCTGCTGGGCGGTGGCCATGTAGGTGCGGCGCAGGAACCGCAGCAGCGCCTTGGACTCGAACTGGACGACCGAGACGCCGTGCGCGGAGTGGAACTCGACCACGGCCTGGACGCGCCCGCACGGCCACACCCGGACCTCGCCGGTGCCGGCCGGGGCGCGCAGGCCCTGTTCGAGGAGGGTCCGGGAGAACGTCCACTCCCGGCGGTCGGGCAGCCCGACGCGCACGGAACGGGGTTGCTCGGGGTCGTAGCGCAGGACGACCGGTACGGCCGTCTCCTCCTCGACCCGGTCGGCGTCGGTGACGATGTGGGCTCGCGCGTACTGTTCGACTACAGACATCGACCGGCCCTCTCACGCAGCGTGACCTGTGCGGAAGCTGTGCATCCGCTCCCCCTCCAATGTCGCATATTTTGCGGATTGCGCTCACCTGCACCGGCATATCTCATCTGTGCGATACACGGATCCACCCGTGCCGCACCCGGCCCGGCGGCCCCGCACCCTCGCCGGGGCGACCCCGCACCGCTCCCCGAGGGGAGATCCCCGACGGACGAAGCTCTCGCTCTTGCGAACGGTTCGCATTAAGCCACTATCATCGTCGGGTGCACGTACCCGACGGATTCATCAACGCCCCGACCTCCGCCGTGACCGGAGTCGTCGCCGCCGGCGCCATCGCCGTGAGCCTGCGCGGCGCGCGCCGCGAGCTCGACGACCGGACCGCGCCGCTGGCCGGCCTGGTCGCGGCGTTCATCTTCGCCGTGCAGATGCTGAACTTCCCCGTCGCCGCCGGGACCAGCGGCCATCTGCTGGGCGGCGCGCTCGCCGCGATCCTGGTGGGCCCGTTCACCGGGATCCTGTGCGTCTCCGTGGTCCTGCTGATGCAGGGCATCCTCTTCGCCGACGGCGGGCTCACCGCCCTCGGCGTGAACGTCACCGACATGGCGATCGTGACGACGGTCGTCTCGTACGCCGTCTTCCGGGGCCTGGTGAAGGTCCTGCCCCGCGGGCGCCGCTCCCTCACCGCCGCCTCCTTCGTCGCCGCGCTGCTGTCCGTGCCCGCCGCCGCCGTGGCCTTCACGCTCATCTACTGGGTCGGTGGCACCACCGACGTGGCGATCGGCAAGGTGGCCGGCGCGATGATCGGCGTGCACGTCCTGATCGGCGTGGGCGAGGCGGCGATCACCGCGCTGACGGTCGGCGCCGTCGTCGCCGTCCGGCCGGATCTCGTGCACGGCGCGCGCGACCTGCGCCAGAGGCTCCGGCTGCGGGTGAACGGCGAACTCGTCGACGCCCCGGCCGCCGAGGGGACGCGCCCGGCGCCCATGGCGGCCCGCGCCTCGCGGCGCACGCTGTGGGTGACCGGCCTGGTCACCTCCCTCGTCCTGGCCGGCTTCGTCAGCTTCTACGCCTCCGCGAACCCCGACGGGCTGGAGAAGGTCGCCGCCGACCACGGCATCGACCAGAGGACCGAGAAGCACGCCTCCTCCGACTCCCCGCTCGCCGACTACGGCGTCAAGGACGTCGCCGACGCCCGCCTCTCCGGCGGCCTGGCGGGCGTGATCGGCGTCGGCACGACCGTCGTCGCGGGCAGCGCCGTGTTCTGGGCGGTGCGCCGACGCCGCACGCGCGACGTGTCCCCGGCCTCCACGAGCGGCGTCTGACGTCATGGGAGCGGGACACGCGCACCGGCTCTACCGTCACGGGCACTCGCCCGTGCACGGTCTGCCGCCGCACACCAAGCTGGCCGCCGCCTTCGGGTTCGTCATCGTCGTCGTGTCGACGCCGCGGGAGGCGATGTGGGCGTTCGGCCTGTACGCCGTCCTGCTCGCCGCCGTCGCGCACCGGGCACGTGTGCCGGCCGGCTTCCTGCTGAAGCGGCTGCTCATCGAGGTGCCGTTCGTCGCGTTCGCCGTGCTGATGCCGTTCGTCGCCGAGGGCGAGCGGGTGGACGTCCTCGGGCTCTCGCTGAGCGTCAACGGCCTGTGGGGCGCCTGGAACGTGCTCGCCAAGGGCACCCTGGGCGTCGCCGCCTCCGTGCTGCTGGCGTCCACCACGGAGCTGCGCGAGCTGCTCCTGGGCCTGCAACGGCTGCGGCTGCCCCCGCTGTTGGTGCAGATCGCCTCCTTCATGATCCGCTACGGCGACGTCATCACGGACGAGATGCGGCGCATGCGGGTCGCCCGCGAGTCGCGCGGGTTCGAGGCGCGGGGTGTGCGGCACTGGGGGGTGCTCGCGAAGTCGGCGGGCGCGCTGTTCATCCGCTCCTACGAACGCGGGGAGCGCGTGCACCTGGCCATGGTCAGCCGGGGGTACGCCGGTTCGATGCCGGTGATCGACGAGGCGACCGCGTCCCGGGCGCAGTGGTCGTACGCGCTGGCCCTCCCGTTCGCCGCCCTCGTCGTCTGCGTGTTGGGATGGGCCCTGTGACTGACGTTTCCCTGGAGGTCTCCGGCCTCGCCTTCGCCTACCCCGACGGCCACCAGGCCCTGTTCGGCGTGGACTTCACCGTCGCGCGCGGCGAGCGGGTCGCGCTGCTCGGGCCGAACGGCGCCGGCAAGACGACCCTGGTGCTGCACCTCAACGGCATCCTCGCCGGCGGCGCCGGCACCGTGACGGTGGCCGGGCTGCCGGTCGGCCGGCAGCATATGGCCGAGATCCGGCGCAGGGTCGGCATCGTCTTCCAGGACCCCGACGACCAGCTGTTCATGCCGACCGTGCGCGAGGACGTGGCGTTCGGCCCGGCAGCGGCCGGGCTGAAGGGCGCGGCCCTGGAGGCGCGCGTCGACCACGCCCTCGCCCAGGTGGGCATGGCCGAGTTCAAGGACCGTCCGCCGCACCACCTGTCCTTCGGCCAGCGGCGGCGCGTGGCGGTCGCGACGGTGCTCGCGATGGAACCCGAGATCCTCGTCCTGGACGAGCCGTCCTCCAACCTCGACCCCGCCTCGCGCCGCGAACTCGCCGACATCCTGCGGTCGTTGGACGTCACGGTGCTCATGGTCACGCACGACCTGCCGTACGCCCTGGAGCTGTGCCCGCGCGCCCTGATCCTCAGCGAGGGGGTGATCGCGGCGGACGGCCGGACCGGCGAGCTGCTCGCCGACGACGCCCTCATGCGGGCGCACCGGCTGGAGCTGCCCTTCGGGTTCGACCCGCGCTCCGCGACAATGGGCGCGTGACGAACGACGGACCCACCGCCGACGGCTCGCTGCTCCTCGACGAGCAGCTGTGCTTCGCCCTGTACGCCGCCCAGCGCGCGGTGACGGCCGCGTACCGTCCGCTCCTGGACGAGCTGGGCCTCACCTACCCCCAGTACCTGGTGCTGCTGGTGCTCTGGGAGCGCGGGGAGACGACCGTCAAGGAGCTGGCCGCGGCCCTGCGGCTGGACTACGGCACGATGTCGCCGCTGCTGAAGCGGCTGGAGGCGGCGGGTCTGGTGCGCCGGGAGCGCTCGGCGCGCGACGAGCGCTCGGTGCTGGTGGCGTGCACCGGGCGGGGCGAGGAACTGCGGGGGCGCGCGCAGCGTGTGCCCGGCGCTCTGCTCGCGTCCACCGGCCTGGAGGCGGCGGAGGTCGCCCGGCTGCGCGAGGAGCTGTGGGGCCTCGCGGAGCGGGCGCACACGGCTGCCGACCGGCCCCGATAGCCCTGCGGGCCCCGCACGTCCCCGGCGCCACCGGCGTTACCTGCGGTTACCACCCCCCTGCCGGGGACACACCTACCTACCGGCCGGTACCTTGTGCACGATGTAATTGGGGAAGACGCTGGGGAGGGTCCGCCGTGACAGAAGGCGCCGCAGTCGGCACCACCGGGAACGCCGAGGCAGCCGGCACCGCCGACACCCGTCCGACGAAGATCATGTACGTCGCCGAGGCGACCGCGCACGGGGGCCGCGACGGGTACGTGACCAGCCAGGACGGCCAGATCGAGTTGAAGGTGGCGATGCCGCCGCAGCTCGGCGGCGACGGCAACGGCACCAACCCGGAACAGCTCTTCGCGGCCGGCTACAGCTCGTGCTTCCACAACGCGCTGATCCTCGTCGGCAACCGGGCGGGCTACGACCTCACGGGCTCCACGGTGGCGGCCAAGGTCGGCATCGGCCCGAACAGCAGCAAGGGATACGGTCTCGCGGTCGCGCTCAGCGTCTCGCTCCCGGTCCTCGACCCGGGCCTCGCCGAGAAGCTGGTCGACGCGGCGCACCAGGTGTGTCCGTACTCCAACGCCACGCGCGGCAACATCGATGTAACGATCATCCTCGGCTAGCGGGACGAAGGAATCGCAGGCTCTCCCCGGGCGTTCCCCATGGAGTTGAAGGCGATCTTCCGAGAGGGCGTGCGGGCGTGGACGTGAACGGTGCGGTGGCCGAGGGCTTCGAGCCGGTCCGGGAGGCGTTCGTCCGCAACTTCGACGTGCTCGGGGACCGGGGCGCGGCGGTCGCCGTCTACCGCGACGGGCGCAAGGTCGTCGACCTGTGGGGCGGCACGCGGGACGTCGACGGCACGGCGCCCTGGGAGCAGGGCACCGCCCAGATCGTGCGCTCGGCGACCAAGGGCGTGATCGCCGTCGGCCTCCTCCTGCTGCACCAGCGCGGCGAACTGGACCTGGACGCGCCGGTCGGGGCGTACTGGCCCGAGTACAAGGCGGCGGGCAAGGAGCGCACCCTCGTGCGGCACGTCCTGGCGCACCGCGCGGGCGTGCCGGTGCTCGACCGGCCGCTGACCCCCGCCGAGGCCGCCGACCCCGACCTCGGGGCGGCGGCGGTCGCGGCGCAGGCCCCGGTCTGGGAGCCCGGCACGGACCACGGGTACCACGCGCAGACGTACAGCTGGCTGACCGGCGAACTGGTCCGCCGGATCACCGGACGCCCGGTCGGCGAGTGGATCGCCGACGAGATCGCCCGCCCGGCCGGGGCCGACCTGTGGCTCGGGCTGCCGGCCGCCCGGCGCGCCCGGGTGGGGCGCGTGGGGCAGGTGGACCCGCCGGCGCGGGCCGGCAGCCTGAAGACCCGGCCCAAGCCCGCCGTCGCCGCCGCCTACGCCGACCCGGACTCGCTCACCCGCCGCGCCTTCGCCGCGATCACGCCGCTGCCCGACGAGAACGACGACGCCTACCGGGCCGCTGCCCTGCCCGCCTCCAACGGCATCGCCACCGCCGACGGCCTGGCCCGCTTCTACGCCTCGCTGATCGGCGAGGTCGAGGGCGGGACACGGCTGCTGCGGCCGGAGACGGTGGCGCTCGCGCGCGGCGAGCAGTCCGGCGGCCCGGACCGGGTGCTCGTGGTGAACACCCGCTTCGGCCTCGGTCCGATGCTGCACGGCGCCGCGTCCCCCCTGCTCTCGCCCGCCTCCTTCGGCCACCCCGGACGCGGCGGCGCCCTCGGGCTCGCCGACCCCGAGTCGGGGATCGCCTTCGGCTACGTCACCAACGGTTTCCGCACGAGCGTGACGGCGGACCCGCGCGCCCAGGCCCTGCTCCGCGCCCTGCGCACGGCGACGACGACGCACTGACGCGGCGCGCCCCGGCCCGGCCCGGCCGACGCCGGCTACACGTTGATGGAGTGGGACCGCCGCCCCGAGGCGTCGTCGATCTCCAGGTGCGCCTTGGTCAGCAGCTGCATGGCGATCTCGTTGAGCGCCCGGGCGCCCGCGATCTCCTCGCCGACCCGGGGCTGGTTGGCGTCCACGGTGTGCCGGGAGGCGTGCCCGTGTGCCCTGACCTCGGTCCCGTCCGGCAGACGCACCATCGCGACCGCCCGCGTATGCCGGTCGTCCTCCTCGAACTCCAGCTCCACATGCCAGCCGACCGTGGTGTGCATGACGGTCATGACGCTCACCTCCGAAGCTCCTGCTTCCAGGGTGCTCCTCAGAACCGGCGCCCGCACCCACGCGCTCCCGCGCCCCCGGACACCCGCCGCGCACCCGCCGACCACCGTCCGGTCGGCGGCCCAGGGCGACGGCGAGGCGACGGCTCAGCCCGCGTGGAGCATCAACCCAATGCCCACCACGAGCAGCCCGGCCGCGGCGAGGCGCGGCGCGCCGAACCGTTCCTTGAAGAACAGCGCGCCGATCGCCGCTCCGACGATGATCGACGACTCCCGCAGCGCCGCGATCGGGGCCAGTTCGGCTCGGGTCTGGGCCCACAGGACGAGGGCGTAGGCCAGGACGGACAGGGCCGAGCCCAGGAGGCCGAGGGCGGCGTGCGGGCGCAGGACGGCGGCGGTGCGTCCGCGCCAGCGGTAGACGGCGTAGGCCGGGATGACGACTCCCTGAAGGGCCATCAGCCAGGCGATGTAGCCGAGCGGCGAGCCGGAGGCGCGCACGCCGAGCCCGTCGACGACGGTGTACGAGGCGATGGTCAGGCCCGTCGCCAGCGCCGCCCCGACGGCCGCCCAGTCGGGCCTGCGGCCGCGCAGGCCCCACAGTGCGACGCCGGTCAGTCCCGCGCACGACAGCGCGATGCCGGCGGCCGCCCAGCCGTCGGGCACCTCGTGGGCGAAGACGGCGGCCAGCACCGTGACGACGAGCGGCGCCGAACCGCGCGCGAGGGGGTAGGCCTGGCCGAAGTCGCCGAGCCGGAACGACCGCATGAGCAGCGCGAAGTACGCGATGTGGATGAGCGCCGAGCACAGCAGGTACGGCCATGCGCCGGCCGCCGGGAACGCGGCGAACGACGCGAGGACGAGCCCGATGAGCATCCCGCCGCCGGCGATGAGGGTGAAGCCGACGAGCTTGTCGGTGATCCGGTGGGCGATGGCGTTCCAGCCGGCGTGGGTGACCGCGGCGACCAGGACGGCCACGGTGACCAGCGGGGTCACGCGGCACGCTCGCGGACGTCCCCGAGGGTCGCGCCGGGGCGCCGGACCAGGTCCCCGGGCGCCACGGGGAGGACGACGTGCGGGCCGCCCGCCGCGGCCCGCACCACCTGGTGGGCGGGCAGGACCCGGTCGGCCGGCACCCGCGTCGGCGTGCGGTGCCCCAAGGGCGGGACGCCCCCGATCACGTAACGGGTCGTCTCGCCTACGACGTCGGAGGCGGCCGGTGTCACCCTTCCCGCGCCCGGTCCCGTGCGCACCCGCTCGACGTCCACGCGGAAGGCCCCGTCCGCCGGGGCCGGCGACGTGCGGATCCGGCTCGGCTCGCGTCCGACGGCGGCGACCGCCTCGGCGGCGCTGCGGGTCGCCTCGGGCGAGCTGCGCGCGGAGGGACCGTCGTGGCCGAGGGTGCGGCGGGCTTCGGTGAACCGGGGGTGCGCGGCGAGCGGGGTCATGCGGGGCACGCTAGCGGTCGGTGGAGGCGGCAGGCGAAGGGACGGGGCGGATCGCCCGGCCCCTTACGGAGGCGCGCCGGACGCGATCGGACGACGAAGCGCCCGGCCCCCGGAAGGGGGTCGGGCGCTTCGCCGTCGGGCCGGAGCCGGCAGGCCGGGGCCTCAGGCCGGGGCCGTCATGCCGGAGTGGCCGGGGTGTGGACGTCAGGCGCGGCGGTGGTGGCCGTCACCGCGGTGGTCGTCGCGGTCGTGACGCCCACCGTCGTGGCGGTCGTCGCGGTCGTGACGCCCACCGTCGTGGCGGTCGTCGTGGCCGTGACGGCGGTGGCCCCAGGACTCGGAGTCCACGAGACGACGGTGGTCGTTGCGCAGGGTCGCGGTGTCGGAGAAGTTGTCCCACACCTCGCGGTGGCGGTCCTGGAACAGGTCGGTGCGGGTGTCGCGGCCCTCACCGGTGTGGACGCGGACGGTGGCGCGGGGGGCCAGCCGGTAGTGGCGGAAGGTGTAGGTCTCGCCGCGCTCGTCGGAGAGGGTCCACCCGTTCAGGTTGACGGCGTGGCGGGTGGTGTTGGTCAGCTCGACCCACTCCCTGTTCAGCGAGCGGGCGGAGCGGTCGTTTCGGCCCGGTGCATCGTACTGCACGGCGCTGATCTCCACAGCCGGACGGTCGTGGCGGGAGTGGTCGGCGGCGGACGCCGGCAGCGCCACCGTCCCGACGACGGCCGCGGCGATCGCGGCGGCGGCGAGACAGCGAGCGGAAACAGTGTTAACGGACACAAGGTCTCCTTGCGTGGTGCGGGTAACGGCCTGATCGGCCGCACGGCCAACACTCGACCACCGACCGCGGTCAGCGCGCCTGATTGGCGCCCCACGTTACGAACCGTCCACATTCCGGTGACAGTAGGCTTCCATGTCCATATATGTACTGAAGGCTCCGAACCATTGGGACTACTGGCCTGTAGGCGTTCGCCGCCGCGGGCCGTCACCCGAAAGTGGGTCACAGAGCGGGGTGCGGAAAAAGAAGCCGGTGAGGGCGCCCCGTCCCCACGGAGCCCTCACCGGCGGTCTTTCTCAGGGGCGCCCTCGCGCGTCGGGCGCACCCGCGCGCGTCGGGCGGCCCCGGGTCAGGCGCGCACGAGTTCCCGGTCGTCGTCCGGGTCGGCGTCCTTGGCGCCCGCGGCCTGGTCCCGCTTCGCGAGGGCCTCGCCCTCGACGTCGACGTTGGGCAGGACGCGATCCAGCCACTTCGGCAGCCACCAGGCCTTCTTGCCCAGCAGGGCCAGGACGGCCGGCACGATGGCCATGCGCACGATGAACGCGTCGAACAGGACGGCGCTCGCGAGGCCGAAGCCGATCGTCTTGATGATCGCCTCGCTGGCGGTGATGAAGCCGCCGAAGACGGCCATCATGATGATCGCGGCGGCGGCCACCACCTTGGCGCTGTACCGGAAGCCGGTCACCACGGCCTGGCTCGGGCTCTCGCCGTGGACGTACGCCTCGCGCATCCGGGTCACGAGGAAGACCTCGTAGTCCATCGCGAGGCCGAACACGACGCCCACCATGAAGATCGGCGTCATCGACATGATCGGCCCGGTCTCCTCGACGCCGATCAGACCGCCGAGCCAGCCCCACTGGAACACCGCGACGACGGCGCCGAGCGCGGCGAGCACGCTGAGCAGGAAGCCGAGGGCCGCCTTCAGCGGGACCAGGACGGAGCGGAAGACCACGATCAGCAGCAGGAAGGCCAGGCCGACGACCAGCCCCAGGTACGGGATGAGCGCGTCGTTGAGCTTCTGCGAGAAGTCGATGTTCATCGCGGTGGTGCCGGTGACGAGCACCTGCGCGCCCGTGTCGGACCTGATGTCGGCGCCCTGGTCGCGGATGGCGTGGACCAGGTCCTCGGTCTGCGTCGAGGAGGGCTTGGAGTCGGGGATGACGGTGATCGTCGCGGTGTCGCCGGCCTTGTTGAAGGTGGCCGGGGTGACCGTGACGACGTCCTCGAGGCGCTTGATTCCGTCGGTCACCGCGGTCGCGGCGGCCTGCGGGGCGTCGCTGCCGCGGGCGTCGACCACGATCATCAGGGGGCCGTTGAAGCCGGGGCCGAAGCCCTCCGAGAGCAGGTCGTAGGCCCGGCGCTGGGTGGTGGACGTCGGCTGCGAGCCGTCGTCGGGCAGGCCCAGCTCCAGCTGGGTGGCGGGGACGGCGATCGCGCCCAGTCCGAGCACGCCGAGCAGGAGCACGGCGGCCGGCCGGCGGATGACGAAGCTCGCCCAGCGCACGCCCGGTCCGGGCTTGGCCGGACGGGACGCCCCGGCCTCGGACGCCCCCTCGGACGCCCCGGCCTTGGACCCGCGCGACCTGCGCTTCTCACCCGTCGCCCGGACCCTGCGGCCCGCGAAGCCGAGCAGTGCGGGGATCATGGTCAGCGCGATGAGGACGGAGACCACGACCGTGCCGGCGGCCGCGAGGCCCATCTTGGTCAGCATCGGCACGTTGACGACGGACAGGCCCGCCAGGGCGATCACGACGGTGAGGCCCGCGAAGACGACCGCCGAGCCGGCGGTGCCGGTGGCGCGCCCGACCGCTTCCTCGCGGTCGCGGCCCTCGGCCAGCTCGCTGCGGTAGCGGGAGACGATGAACAGGGCGTAGTCGATGCCGACCGCGAGCCCGATCATCAGGGCGAGCGTGGAGGTGGTGTCGCCGAGGTCGAGCGCCTTGGCGAGGGCGGTGATGGCGGAGACGCCGATGCCGACCCCGATGATCGCCGTCAGCAGCGGCAGTCCGGCCGCGACCAGTGATCCCAGGGTGACGACGAGGACGACGGCGGCGATGGCGAGACCGATGACCTCGCCGGCCGCTCCCGGCTCCGCCCCGGCCTGGAGCGCGTCACCGCCGACGTCGACGGTGAGCCCGGCGGCGCGGGCGTCGTCCGCGGCCTTCTCCAGGGCGTTCCTGGTGGCGTCGGTCAGCTCCATGCCGGGCGCGTCGTAGCGGACCGAGGTGTAGGCGACCGTCGCGTCCCCGCTGACGGCGTGCGTCGTGAACGGGTCGGTGACGGAGACGACCTCGGAGCCGCCGCTCAGGGACTTGACGGTCTTGTCGACGGTCGCCCGGTTGGCGGCGTCCGTCATCTTCTGCCCCTCGGGGGCCTTGAAGACGATGCGCCCGGTCGCGCCGTCGGCGCTGGCTCCGGGGAAACGTTGTTCCAGCAGGTCGAAGGCCTTCTGCGCCTCGACGCCCGGAATGGAGAAGGAGGTGGTGCCCGGTGCGGGCGCGGTCGCGGCGCCGACTCCGGCGAGGGTCAGCAGTGCGACCCACATCAGGGCGACGAAGCCGCGTCGCCGGAAGGCGAATCGGCCGAGTTTGTAGAGGAACGTGGCCACGGAGGCGTACTCCCGGTCAGGTCGTGTGCGTGCAGGGCAGGGGTGACCAACCCGGCGTGGGGCAGGGGTGATCGGCCCGACGACGTGAGCGGTGACGTCAGGGTGGGCGGACCGCGGGGACGGTCAGGTGGTGGGCGCGCCGAGGGCGGGGAGGACCACGGCGTCGATGTACGACAGCAGGAAGGCCTGTGTCGGCGGCTGCTCGTCGAGCATGGTGCGGGCGGCGAACGCGCCGATCATCATGTGCGGCACGAAGGACATCGCCGGGCTGTCCGCGCGGATCTCGCCCCGGCCGACCGCGCGTTGCAGCACGCGGCCGAACTCGGCCATCTCCGGCTCGACCAGATGCTCCTTGAAGGCCTTGAGCAGGTCCGGGTTGCCGTGGACCGCCATGGCCAGACCTCGCATGAGGGCGGAGTTCTGCTCCATCTCGCAGTCGTCCGAACGCAGGGTGAGGGCGTGCAGGTCGCCCCGGAGCGTTCCGGTGTCGACCTCGCCGGCGGAGCTTCCCGGCTTGCCGTGCCGGACCGCCTTGGCGACCAGTTCGGCCTTGCCGCCCCACTGGCGGTAGAGCGTGGCCTTGCTGGAGCGGGTGCGGGCGGCGACGGCGTCCATGGTGAGGGCGTCGTAGCCGACTTCGCGGAGCAGTTCGAGCACGGCCTCGTAGAGCTCGGCCTCGCGCTCGGGGGTGATGCGGCTGCGACGCGCCGTTGCGACCTCAGTCATCCCGCTCCCCTTTCCCACTCCGGGCGAACCGACACGGTTCCCTGTGCGTACTCCCCGAATGTAGCGCACTTCACTGCGAAACGAAACCGTTTCGTACGTGTCTTGTCTCACGTGCGCCCGGTTCCGCACACATGTCACAAGTTGCTCGGGTCCATCCCCCGGAAAAGCATGGGGAGGTGAGCTATCTGCGTCTGCCCCATCTCCATGGTGACCTGTTGTGCTTCGTGGCCGAGGACGACCTCTGGCTGGCCCCGCTGGCCGGCCCGGGCCGCGCCTGGCGGCTCACCGTCGACCGCACCAAGGCCGGACACCCGCGCTTCTCCCCCGACGGCCGCCTCATCGCGTACACGAGCTGGCGCAGCGTCGTCCCGGAGATCCACCTGGTGCCGGTGGACGGCGGCCCGGGACGGCGGCTGACCTACTGGGGCAGCTCCGACACCCGGGTCTGCGGCTGGACTCCCCCGGACGCCGACGGGAACGCCGACATCCTCGCCGTCGCCTCCCACGGCGAACCCTTCTCCTACTTCACCTGGGCCTACAAGGTCTCCCCCGACGGCTCTCCCGGCCGCAAACTCCCCTGGGGCCCGGTCGGCGACCTCCAGGTCGCCGACTTCGACGGCGACCGCCGCACCCTCCTGCTCACCGGCACCCCGCCGCACGAGCCGGCCGCCTGGAAGCGCTACCGGGGCGGCGCCACCGGCCGGCTGTGGCTGCACGGACGGCGCCTCCTGGAGGACGTCGAAGGCCACCTCTCCAGCCCCCTCTTCGTCGGCGGCCGGATCGCGTTCCTCTCCGACCACGAGGGCGTCGGCAACCTCTACTCCTGCGCCCACGACGGCTCCGACCTGCGCCGGCACACCGACCATGACGCCTTCTACGCCCGGCACGCCTCCAGCGACGGCGCCCGGGTGGTCTACCAGTGCGGCGGGGACCTGTGGATCGTCGACGACCTCGCCGCCGGCTCCGAGCCGCGCCGCCTCGACGTGCGCATCGGCGGGCCGCGCGCGGGACGCCGGCCCTACCAGATCCCGGCCGCCCAGCACGTGGACGGCATCTCGGTCGACGAGACCGGCCGGGCCAGCGCCGTCGTCGTCCGGGGCAGCCTGTACTGGCTGACGCACCGCGACGGACCCGCCCGGACGATCACCGACACCCCCGGGGTGCGCGTGCGGCTGCCGGAGATGCTCGGCACGGGCGGGCGGGTCGCCTATGTGACGGACGCGGACGGCGAGGACGCCGTCGAGGTCGCCCACCTGCCCCGGGCCACGGGCCGGCGCGAGCCCCGGCGGCTGGCCTCCGGACGGCTCGGCCGGGTGCTGGAGACGGCGGCCGACCCGCAGGGCGAACGGCTCGCCGTCGCCTCGCACGACGGCCGGCTGCTCCTCGTCGACCTCACCGAGGACCCCGTGGACGCGGGGGAGACGGGGGACGCGGGAAGCCCGGGAGGGACGGAGGGCGCCGGAGAGGCCGGGGGCTCCGGCGGTGACCTGGTCACCGAGCTGGTCGTGTCCGCCAACGGACCCGTCCGCGACCTCGCCTTCTCCCCGGACGGGGCGTGGCTGACCTGGTCGCATCCCGGGATCGGACGCTCCCTGCGCCAGATCAGGATGGCCCGCATGAGGGACGGCTCGGTCGTCGACGTGACCGACGGCCGCTTCGAGGACGAGAACCCGGTCTTCACCCGGGACGGGCGCTACCTCGCCTTCCTCTCCTGGCGCGGCTTCGACCCGGTCTACGACGTGCACACCGGCGACCTGTCCTTCCCGCTGGGCTGCCGGCCCTATCTGGTCCCCCTGTCCTCCGCGACGCCGTCGCCGTTCGCGCTGACCCCCGAGGGCCGCCCGGCCGCCGGCGGGCTCGACCCGGTGGAGGACGACGGCGACGGCGCCGACGGGACCGTCACCGTGGAGACCGAGGGGCTGGCCGGCCGGGTCACCCCCTTCCCCGTCACCGCCTCCAAGTACTCGGCCCTGTACCCGGTGGCGGGCGGCGGGCTCGTCTGGCTGCGCTGGCCGATCTCGGGCGCCCTCGGCGAGACGTTCGCCAATCCCGACGACACCAGCGGCCGCCCGACCCTGGAGCACTTCACCATCAGCAAGGCGAAGAAGACCGAACTCGTCGGCGACCTCGACTGGTTCGCGCTGAGCGGGGACGGCACCCGGCTCGTCGTGGTCGACGAGGGTGACCTGCGGGCCGTGCCGGCCACCGAGTCCGGCGACTCGGACTCCACGGTCTGGATCGACCTGCGGCGCATCCTGCACGAGGTCGACCCGGGCGCCGAGTGGCGGCAGTCCTACGACGAGGCCGGCCGGCTGATCCGCGCCTACTTCTGGGACCCCGGCATGTGCGGGATCGACTGGGACGCGGTCCTCGACCAGTACCGCCCGCTCGTCGAACGGGTCGCCTCCCCCGACGAGTTCGCCGACCTGCTGCGCGAGGTGCTGGGCGAGCTGGGCACCTCCCACGCGTACGTGACGGCCGCCCGCCGCAACGAGGGGCCGCCGCACTACCAGCGGCTACAGGGTCTCCTCGGCGCCAACCTCGTGCGCCGGGAGGCCGGTTGGACGATCCGGCGGATCCTGCCCGGCGACTCCTCCGACTCCAGGGCGCGTTCGCCGCTGGCCGGCACCGGCATCCGGGAGGGCGCGGTCCTCACCCACGTCGACGGCCGCGAGGTCGACCCGCTGACCGGCCCCTACCCGCTGCTGGCCGGCGCGGGCGGCACCACGGTGGAGCTCACGCTCACCCCCGCCGAGGGCGAGCCCGGCCGGCCGCGCCGGGTGGCCGTCGTCCCCCTCGTCGACGAACGCCCCCTGCGCTACCAGGACTGGGTGGCCAAACGACGGGCGGTGGTCCGGGAGTTGAGCGACGGCCGGTGCGGCTATCTGCACATCCCGGACATGGGCGGCTCGGGCTGGGCCCAGTTCAACCGCGACCTGCGCGGGGAGGTGTCCCGGCCCGCGCTGATCGTGGACGTGCGCGGCAACGCGGGCGGCCACATCAGCGAACTGGTGGTGGAGAAACTGACCCGGACCATCCTGGGCTGGGACCTCACCCGCAACGCCCAGCCGGTGTCGTACGCCTCGAACGCCCCGCGCGGACCGGTGGTGGCGCTGGCGGACGAGGCGACCTCCTCCGACGGCGACATAATCACGGCCGCGTTCAAACTGCTCGGGCTGGGCCCGGTGGTGGGCCAGCGCACCTGGGGCGGCGTGGTCGGCATGACCGGCCGGCACCAGCTCGGCGACGGCACCGTGATCACCGTCCCGATGAACGCGGCCTGGTTCGACGCCTACGGCTGGTCGGTGGAGAACAGGGGCGTCACACCCGACCTGGAGATCCTGCGCACGCCCCTCGACTGGGCCGAGGGCCGCCACGCCCAACTCGACGACGCCGTACGGCTGGCCCTGGACCTGCTGGCCGCGAACCCCCCGGCGACCCCGCCCGGCTACACCGACGTCCCCGACCGGTCCCGGCCGAAACTGCCCCCGCGCACGACCTGAGAGAGCACGACCTGAGACACCGCACGCGCGCACGGCGCGGACGCCGGACGCCGGACGCGAGGAAGGGGCGCCCCGGGCCCGGGGCGCCCCCTGCTCATCGTTCACCGGCCGCCGAAGCGGGGTGTCAGAACTCCTCGTCCAGGCCGACGCGCTCGCGCTCGCGGTCCCGCTCCTGCGGGTTGCGGCGCTCCGACGCCTCGTGCTCGGGACGCATGCGCTCCGGCGTCCCGCGCTCCGGACGCATGCGCTCCGCCGACTCGCGCTCCGGGCGCATGCGCTCGGCGTCCTCGCCCGGACGCTGCTTGGCACGCTGCTGGACCTGCTCCTTGGCCTGCTGGGCCTTCTGCTTGGCCTGCTGCGCCATGTGCTCGGACCGGTCCTGGAACTTGTCCTTCATACCCATGTGGGTTCACTCCTGTAGGAGATGAGGGGGGTTGGGGCCCCGTGGTGGGGCCTCGACCAGATTCACACGGGCGGTCACGGGGCGCATCTCGATCAACTACGCTGCGTAGCCCTGGCCTGTTCGTCGGCGGAACCGCCCGCTCCCACCAGCCCCGTCCGCATCCCCCGCAGCCGGGGCGCGAACCGCTTCATCTCGCGACGGCCGACGGTCCCGATGATCCCGGGCAGGTATCCGCGCACCGACTGCATCCCGCGCAGCCACCCCTGCCCGTACACGTGCGCGGAACGCCGCTCGACGCCGGCGACGATCCGGTCGACCGCCGGCCCCAGCGGGTACGTCTTGTTCGCGGGCCACGGCAGCCGCTGCCTCAACTCCCGCATCACCTCGTCCTGATCGGCCCCGCGCACCATGTCGGTGTCCGTCCACGACAGATAGCCGACGCCCACCCGGACGCCCTGGTGGGCGACCTCCGCGCGCAGACTGTGCGCGAACGCCTCGACGCCCGACTTGGACGCGCAGTACGCGGTCATCATCGGCGCCGGGGTGATCGCGGCGAGCGAGGCGATCTGCAACAGGTACCCGCGGCTCTCGCGCAGCAGCGGCAGGAACGCGCGGGCCGTGACGGCCGATCCGATGAGGTTGACCTCGACGACCCGCCGCCAGGAGTCCGGATCGGAGTCGGCGAACGGACCGCCGTTGGCCACACCGGCGTTGGCCACCACGACGTCCACCTTGCCGAAGCGCTCCTTCACCTGCGCCGCCACCGCGCTCATCGCCTCGTGGTCGGTGACGTCGGCGTACCAGTGGTCGCTGTCGCCGTGCAGCCGCTCGGACACCTGCTTCAGCTCGTCCGGCTCCAGGCCGACGAGCGCGATCCGCGCGCCGCGCGCCGAGAGCTTGCGGGCGAGCAGCTCCCCGACGCCCCGCGCCGCCCCGGTGACCACGACGACCTGTCCCTCGATCCCGACCCTGCTCATGCGCCCTCCTTCAACTGCGTGTACGTGGTGACGAGTTCCCTGATGCGTGCGGTGACCGCCTCGGGCGCCTCGACC
Source organism: Streptomyces hilarionis (assembly GCF_024539675.1). Classification (GTDB taxonomy): domain Bacteria; phylum Actinomycetota; class Actinomycetes; order Streptomycetales; family Streptomycetaceae; genus Streptomyces; species Streptomyces hilarionis. The sequence goes on from NZ_JAHHIT010000049.1 coordinate 75,766, forward strand.
GGCGTCATGTGTCCGACGCCGGGCAGTTCGGTGACCCCGAGGGAGTGCGGCAGCGCCGCCGCGATCCGGTGCGCGTGCACCGGCGGCGTCATCCGGTCGGCGGCGCCCACCAGCACCGCCGTCGGCACGCCCAGCCGCGCCACGCCCTGTTCGAGGTCGAGCAGGTGCAGCACGCCGGACCAGGCGTGCCGCACCCGGCGAGGACAGGCGTGCACGATCCGGGCGCACGCCTCGACCATGTGCGGGGCCGCCCCGGCGCCCATCGTGGCGTACTTCAGGATCCGCATCGCGACGGGCGTGACCGGCCCGAGGGGCGCCCGGGAGCCGAGGACGTGCCGGGTCAGCCAGGTCCGCAGCCGGCCCGGCCGCAGCGGGACGACGGTGGACTCGGCGACCAGCCGCGAGGCGCCGGTGCTGCACAGCAGGACGGCGGCCGCGTGTTCCTGGAAGGCGTCCCGGCCGGCGGCCGCCAGCACCGTCATCCCGCCCATGGAGTGACCGGCGATCACCGCTTTCTCGCCGGGGGCGAGCGTGGCCCGCAGGACGGCTTCCAGGTCGTCGGCGAGGGCGTCGGTGCTGCACGCCGGGCTCGCGGGGGAGCGTCCGTGCCCGCGCTGGTCGTACGCGATCACCCGGTGGTCGACGGCGAGTTCGCGGATCTGGGCCGCCCAGAACGCCGTGGAGCAGGTCCAGCCGTGGGCGAGGACGACGGCGGGCGCGGCCTCGGCCCCCGAGGCCGGGCCGTGGACCTCCACGTGCACGGGGGCGCCGTCGGCGGAGACGGCGGTCAGCTCGCGGACGGGCGCGACGTCGGCGGCGGCGGTCATGCCGTCACCTCCTTCTCCTGGCCGTCCTTCTCCTGGCCGGCCGGCCCGCCGGTGGCGCCGGTGCGGACGGGCGCGCGCACCACCTCGTACTCCGCGAGGTCGACCCGGCGCGTCGCCCTGCGGAACTCGGCGGTGGTGCCCGGCCAGACGGTCGTGTTGCGGCCGCTCGCGTCCAGGTACCAGCTGGTGCAGCCGCCCGTGCTCCACACCGTCCGCTTCATCCGGTCCTGCACCCGGCGGTTCCAGGCGTGCACCGCGCTCGGGCGGGCGTCCAGGGCGGCACGGCCCCCGAGGACGTCGAGCTGCCGCAGATAGTCGGCCATGTAGTTCAGCTGGGACTCGATCATCAGGATCATGGAGGAGTTCCCGAGACCGGTGTTCGGGCCGATGATCGTCATCCAGTTGGGGAACCCGGCGGCCGACGCGCCCCGCAGGGCCTCCATGCCGCCCTTCCAGCTCTCCGCGAGCGTGCGCCCGTCCGCGCCCACCACCCGGTCGGCGATCGGCATGTCGGTGACGTGGAAGCCGGTGCCGAACACGATCACGTCGGCCTGCGCCTCGCTGCCGTCGGCGGCGACCAGCGTGGACCCGCGCACCTCGCTCAGGCCGCTCGCGACGACGTCCACGTTGGGGCGGGTGAGGGCCGGGTAGTAGGTGCTGGACAGCAGGATCCGCTTGCAGCCGATGCGGTAGTCGGGGGTGAGCCGGGCGCGCAGCTCGGGGTCCTTGACGGCACGGGCCATGTTGCGCCGGGCGAGCTGCTCGACGAAGCCGAGCTCGTTGGGATGCTTGGTGAACGCCTGCACCTGCAACTCGCGGATGCCCCACAGCAGGCCGCGCCGCAGCCGGGCGGTGACGGGCAGGGCCCGGTGCAGGGCGCGCTCCGCGCCGGTGACGGCCCGGTCGACGCGGGGCATGACCCACGGCGGGGTGCGCTGGAACAGGGTCAGCCGGGAGACGTCCGGCTGGATGGCGGGCACGATCTGGATGGCCGAGGCGCCGGTGCCGACCACGGCGACGCGCTTGCCCGCGAGATCGTGGTCGTGGTCCCAGCGGGCCGAGTGGAAGACCTTGCCGGGGAAGGAGTCCAGGCCGGGGATCGCCGGGATCTTCGGGTCGGACAGCGGCCCGGTGGCCGACACGACGACGTCCGCGAAGTAGCGTCCGGCGCTGGTCTCGACGTCCCAGCGCAGTTCCTGCGCGTCCCAGGTCATCCGCAGCACCTCGGAGTCGAGCCGCAGGTGCGGGCGCAGCCCGAACACGTCCGTGACGTGCTCCAGGTAGGCGCGGATGTGCTCCTGTCCGGAGAAGGTGCGCGGCCAGTCCGGGTTGGGCGCGAAGGAGAAGGAGTAGAGGTGGGACGGGACGTCGCAGGCGCACCCGGGGTAGCTGTTGTCCCGCCAGGTGCCGCCCACGCTGCCCGCCCGTTCGAGGATCACGAAGTCCGTGATCCCCTCGCGGCGCAGCCGCACGGCGGCCCCCAGTCCGCCGAAGCCGGATCCGATCACCGCCACCCGTACGTGTTCGGTCATCCCGACACCTCCCAGCCGTGCGACTCTCGCGACTCTGCCAGTGAACACTGGCGCAATGGGAGAGTAGAGCAGGTCCGTACCGATGGGTAGGGGGCCGGGAGAAGGAAAGTTACCGGCGGTACAACATAAGCTTCGCCCGTGACGGACAAGCGCGAGTACCGGGCGGAGGAGCTGGCGGCCGAGGCCGGCATCACGGTGCGCACCCTGCGCTTCTACCGCGAGCGCAAACTGCTCGCGCCGCCCCGGCGCGAGGGCCGCATCGCCTGGTACGACGACCACCACCTGGCCCGACTGCGGACGATCTCGGCCCTCCTCGAACGCGGCCACACCCTCACCGGCATCGCCGAACTGGCCGACGCCCTGGACCAGGGCAGCGACGTGGCCGAGCTGATCGGCGTCGGCGGCCCCACCGAGGAGGAGCCCGTCCGCCTCACCCCGGAGGAACTCGCCGCCCGCTTCGAGGGCCAGGTCACCCCGGAGAACCTCGCCGCCGCCCTCGACCTCGGCTACCTGGGCACCGACGGCGACGAGATCGTCCACATCAGCCGACGGCTGCTGGACGTGTCGTCCGCCCTCGTCGCCGAGGGGATCCCGCTCGCGGAGGTCCTGGCGGCGGGCGTACGCGTCCGCGAGCACGCCGACGCCCTGGCCGCCCTCTTCACCGACCTGATCCTGCGCCACACCACCGAGAAGGACCTGCCCCGCCTGCGCCCCCTGGCCCGCAGCGTGGTCGAGGCGGAACTGTCCCTGGCGCTGGACCGGCGGCTGCGCGGCGAGCCCTGACCCGGTCCCCGACGTCCTACAGGTCGTAGACGACGGTCACCGGGGCGTGGTCCGACCAGCGCTCGGCGTGCGTGGCCGCCCGCTCCACCAGCCCCTTGACGGCCCTGCCCGCGAGGCCGGGCGTCGCGACGTGGTAGTCGATGCGCCAGCCCGAGTCGTTGTCGAACGCCCGCCCCCGGTACGACCACCAGGTGTACGGCCCCTCCAGGTCCGGGTGCAGCTCGCGCACGACGTCCGCGTAGCCGCCGTCCGCCGGGGCGAGGACCCGGCTCAGCCACTCCCGCTCCTCGGGCAGGAAGCCCGAGCTCTTCTGGTTGGCGCGCCAGTTCTTCAGGTCGGCCGGCCGGTGGGCGATGTTCCAGTCGCCGCAGACCAGGACCTCGCGGCCGTCGGCGGCGGCGCGTTCGCGCAGCTCCTTGAGATGGGCGAGGAACAGGTCCATGAAGCGGACCTTCTCCTCCTGCCGCTCGGTGCCGACCTCGCCGGAGGGCAGGTAGAGGGAGGCGACCGTCACGCCGGGCAGGTCGGCCTCGACATAGCGGCCGCTGCCGTCGAACTCGGACGAGCCGAAGCCGATCCGCACGGCGTCCGGCTCACGGCGGGTGTAGAGGGAGACGCCGGCACGGCCCTTGGCGGCGGCCGGGGCATGGGTGACGTACCACCCCTCGGGAGCCCGGACCGTCTCCGGCAGCTGCTCGGGCTCGGCCCGCACCTCCTGAAGGCACAGCACGTCGGCGGCGGTGTCCGCGAGCCACTCCACGAAGCCCTTCTTCGCGGCGGCACGCAGCCCGTTCACATTCACGGAGGTCACGGTCAGCACCCCGGCACGATACCGGGCGGGGGCCGCCGGGGAGAGCGGGGGCCGTCGCGGCCGTCGGGGGGAGCTGGGGCGCAAACCCGTACTGTGTGGGGCGTGAGAATACGTCCGGTCCCCTTCGACCATCCCGACGCGGTCAAGCTCAACGACGAGGTCCAGGCCGAGTACCACGAGCGCTACGGTGACGGCGGCGACGCCACCGTCCTCGCCGCCGCCGACTTCCAGCCGCCCCGCGGCGTCTATCTCATCGCCTACGACGACAGCGACCGCCCGGTCGCCACCGGCGGCTGGCGCAGCCAGGACGAGAACGGCGAGGGCAACGAGGACGGCGACGCCGAGCTGAAGCGGATGTTCGTGGTCCGGGACATGCGCGGGCGAGGTCTGGCGCGGCGGATGCTCGCCGCCCTGGAGGATGACGCGCGCGACGCCGGACGCGTCCGGATGGTCCTGGAGACGGGCACCGAGCAGCCGGAGGCCATCGCCCTGTACACCTCCAGCGGCTACGAGCCGTGCACGAAGTTCGGCTACTACCGCGGATACGAGGCGAGCCGCTGCTACGCCAAGCCCCTCGGCTCCTGAGGGGCGCCGCCGGCGCGCCCCTCAGCTTCTGAGGTAGGCCAGCACCGCGAGGACCCGGCGGTGGGTGTCGTCGGCGGGCGGCAGGTCCAGCTTCGTGAGGATGCCGCCTATGTGCTTGCCGACGGCGGCCTCGGAGACCACGAGCGCCCTGGCTATCGCGCCGTTGGACTTCCCCTCGGCCACCAGCGCCAGCACCTCGCGTTCGCGCGGGGTGAGCCGCTCCAGCGGGTCGCGGCGCCGCCGCAGCAGCTGCCGCACCACCTCCGGGTCGACGACCGTGCCGCCCGCCGCCACCTCCGCGAGGGCGGCCACGAACTCCTCCACCTGGCCGACCCGGTCCTTGAGCAGATAGCCGACGCCGCTGCCGTCCCCGGAGTCGAGGAGGTCGGCCGCGTAGGCGCGCTGGACGTACTGGCTCAGGACGAGCACCGGCAGCCCGGGGTGGTCGGCGCGCAGCCGGACCGCCGCCCGCAGCCCTTCGTCCTGGAAGGCCGGCGGCATCCGCACGTCGGTGACGACGACCTGCGGACGGTGCTCGGCCACGGCCGCGAGCAGGGCGCCCGCGTCCCCGACCGCCGCGACGACCTCGTGGCCGAAGCGGGCGAGCAGCGCCGTCAGGCCGTCGCGGAGGAGGACGCTGTCCTCGGCGAGGACGACGCGCAGCCCTCGCCGCCGTCCCGGTCGCGGTCCGCCTCCGTCGGCGTCGGCAACGCGGTCGCCGACGTGGGCGGGGTCGGGGTCGGCATCGGCTCGCAAGGGATCTCCACACGCAGCAGGGTCGGGCCGCCGGCAGGGCTGGTCACGGACAGTGTTCCATCCAGCACCGACACCCGGTCCGCGAGCCCGGTCAGCCCGGTGCCGCGGGACGGGTCGGCGCCGCCGCGGCCGTCGTCGCCCACCTCCAGGGCGAGCAGTCGCCCCTCGTGCAGCCGCGCCCGCACGCACGCGCGGCGCGCCCCGCTGTGCCGGGCCACGTTGGCCAGCGCCTCCCGCACCACGAAGTGGGCGGCCGCCTCCACGGCCTGCGGCAGCCGCTCCGTCGGCAGCTCGCACTCGACGTCCACCGGGACCGGCGACCGGTCGGCGGCGTCGGCGAGCGCGGCGGCCAGCCCGTGGTCCGCGAGCACCTGGGGATGGATGCCGTGGATCAGCTCCCGCAGCTCCGCCAGCGCCGCGCCCGCCTCCTCCTGGGCACGGGCCAGCTGCTCGGCGAGCCGGGTGCCGGGCGGGGCGTCCAGCCGCGCCAGGCCGAGGGCCATGGTGAGGGCGACCAGGCGCTGCTGGGCGCCGTCGTGCAGATCGCGTTCGATGCGCCGCCGTTCCGCCTCGAAGGCGTCCACCAGCCGGGCCCGGGACCTGGTCAGCTCCACGACCCTGGCCTGCGGGCCCCCCTCGCGCGGGCAGACCAGGCGGCGGGTCAGCGCGGCCCGGGCCCCGGCCGCCGCGCCGAGGGCGTACGCGCCGGCCGCCAGCAGCAGCACCCCGAGCGCGGCGGAGCCGAACGCGGCGCCCTGACCGGTGACGGTCCACAGCTTGGCCACCTTGATCTCCCGCCCGCCGCCGACGGTCGCGAGCAGCAGCGGGGTCGCGGTCATCGCCAGCGGCAGGACCAGGGCGACGGCCAGCACGAACGCCTCGGCGGGCCACAGCAGGCCGGCCGCGAGGAGCGTGTGGGCCAGTTCGCGCCAGGTCGCCCGGGCACGCAGACGGGCGGCGAGCCGGGCGCGCACGCCGGGCGCGCCCGGTTCGCCGTGCGCGGTGGGCGCGGGCGCCGGATCGACCCAGCGCAGTCTGCGCCGCTCCAGCGCGGCCACCGGCAGTCCGGCGAAGGCGAGGGCCGCCAGCAGGGGCAGTCCCACGAGGACGACCGCGAGCACCCCGGCGGCGACCGCCCACACCGTCAGCGCCGCCAGGACGACGGCGCCGCCGGCCGCGCCCGTGAGCAGGTAGGCGGCGGCCCGCCACGGGGACAGCAGATAGCCCGGGCGGGACAGCGCCTGCCACACGGTGGGGGGATGCATGCCGATCACGGTAGGAGGAGGGCGGGGCGCACCGCCATACCCGCGGCCGTAGCCCCGGGGGTATGCCTGGCCCTACCCCAGGTCTAGCCCCTGCCCGACAGACCGGGCGGGCCCGCGCACGGTTCGGTGGACCCATGACCGAACACGCCGTACGACTTCCCCGGACCGCCGGACTCCCGCCAGGGCCCGCCCGGCCCGCAGCGCCGGAATCGACCCGCCCCACCACCGCCC
>NZ_JAHHIT010000050.1 GCF_024539675.1 Streptomyces hilarionis
GCGGAGGCGGGAGCGGCGGTGAGTGCGGCGAGGGCGGGCGCGGCGGCGGCCGTGGCGGCGGCGAGGACCGATCGGCGGCGCACGGCGGGCGTGTCCGACGGCGGGGTGTGGGGCATGGGCGGCTCTCCTCGGTCAGGCCGTTCGACGGAACGGCTGCATTCGGGAAGTGAAGGAGGACGTGCCTGAGAGCGCTCTCTCAACGCTGCATGCTTCAACTGCCCGAACGTGTGCGTCAAGGGGTGGGGCCGGAGTTCCGCGGAGTGTGCCGGGACTCTTGACGCGCACGGCTCACACGGTTTAACTCACGTCCTAAATTAAGTCCTGATGACACCGGGAGCCCACCCATGCGCACCATCCGAGCCGCGGCCACAGGAGCCGTCGTCATGTCCCTCGCCCTCGCGGCCACGGCCTGCGGCGGAGGGAGCTCGACCGACGGCGAGGGCTCCAACGACTCGCCCAGAACCCTGACCTACTGGGCCTCCAACCAGGGCGCGAGCATCGAGGTGGACAAGAAGGTCCTCCGGCCCGAGCTCGACAAGTTCGAGAAGAAGACCGGGATCAAGGTCGAACTGGAGGTCGTCCCCTGGTCGGACCTCCTCAACCGGATCCTCACCGCGACCACCTCCGGCCAGGGCCCCGACGTCCTCAACATCGGCAACACCTGGTCCGCCTCGCTGCAGGCCACCGGCGCGCTGCTGCCCTGGAACGACGCGAACCTCGCGAAGATCGGCGGCAAGGACCGCTTCGTCCCGTCCGCGCTCGGCTCGACGGGCGCCCAGGGCAAGGACCCGGCCGCGGTGCCCCTGTACTCCATGGCGTACGCCCTCTACTACAACAAGCAGATCTTCGCCGACGCCGGAATCGCCCAACCTCCCGCCACATGGGCCGAGTTGACCGCCGACGGCAAGAAGATCCAGGCAACGGGCAAGCAGGTGCTCGGCGCCGAGGGCGCCAACGTCTCGGAGAACATCCACCACGTGTTCGTCTTCGCCAAGCAGCACGGCGCCGACTTCTTCACCGCCGACGGCAAACCCGACTTCACCTCCGACGGCGTGGTCGCCGCCGTCAAGCAGTACGTCGACCTGATGGCGAAGGACAAGGTCATCCCGCAGGGCAACGCCGAGTACGCCCAGAACCAGTCCGTCAGCGACTTCGCCAAGGGCAGGACGGCCATGCTCCTGTGGCAGTCGGCCTCCGCCAACCTCGCCTCCCAGGGCATGAGCGCGGACCGCTTCGGCATCGCCCCCGTGCCCGTGCAGTCCGGCGCTCCGGGCGCCGGCGCCCAGGTCAACTCGATGGTCGCGGGCATCAACCTGGCCGTCTTCAAGAACACCGACAACCTCGACGGCGCCACCGAGTTCGTGAAGTTCATGACCGGGGACGAGGAACAGAAGATCCTCAACAAGGCGTACAGCACCATCCCGCCGGTCGCCTCGGCGCAGGCCGACCCGGCCTTCGGCACCCCGGCGAACACGGTCCTCAAGGACACCCTCGCCAAGAGCGCCGCCGCACTGCCGCAGGTCGCCGACGAGTCGCAGTTCGAGACGACGGTCGGCACGGCCGTCAAGAAGCTGTTCGCCGACGCGGCCGCCGGCCACCCGGTGACGACCGGGTCGGTCAAGGCCGAGCTCGCCAAGGCCCAGCAGCAGATGCCCGCGAAGTGAGCCGGATGACCGCCACCGTCGAGGCCCCGAAGCCTCGAACCACCCCGAAGGGCGACGACGCGATCCCGCGCCCGCGGCCCGGCCGGATCCGCCGCGCCGGCCTGCCCTACCTGCTGCTCCTGCCCGCCCTGATCCTCGAACTCCTCGTGCATCTCGTGCCGATGGTGATCGGCGTCGTGATGAGCTTCAAGGAGCTCACCCAGTTCTTCATCCGCGACTGGGGCGCCGCCCCGTGGTCCGGCCTCGACAACTACCGCGTCTCGGTGGACTTCGACGCCCCCGTCGGTCAGGCCCTGCTCCGTTCCTTCTTCGTCACGGTCGGCTTCACCCTGCTGTCGGTCGGCCTGTGCTGGCTCGTCGGCACCGCCGCGGCGCTCTTCATGCAGGACGCCTTCCGCGGCCGCGGACTGCTGCGGGCGCTGTTCCTCGTGCCGTACGCGCTGCCCGTCTACGCGGCAGTGATCACCTGGGTCTTCATGTTCCAGCACGACAACGGCCTGGTGAACCACGTGCTGCACGACCAGCTGCACCTCACCGACAAGCCGTCCTTCTGGCTCATCGGCGACAACAGCTTCTACGCCCTGCTCACCGTGTCCGTGTGGAAGGGCTGGCCGTTCGCCTTCCTCATCGTCATGGCCGGACTCCAGAACATCCCGCGCGAACTGTACGAGGCCGCCGCCCTGGACGGAGCCGGGGTGTGGCAGCAGATCCGCCGCATCACCCTGCCCTCCCTGGCGCCGGTCAACCAGGTCCTCGTCCTGGTGCTGTTCCTGTGGACCTTCAACGACTTCAACACGCCGTTCGTCCTGTTCGGCCGGGCCGCACCGGAGGCGGCGGACCTGATCTCGGTCCACATCTACCAAGCGTCCTTCGTCACCTGGAACTTCGGCACCGGATCGGCCATGTCTGTGCTCCTGCTGCTCTTCCTGCTCGCCGTCACCGGCGTCTACCTGGCCCTCACCACCCGGGGAAGGAGGCCATCCCGTGCGCGCTGACTCGCCCATGGCGCCGCCGCGTTCGTTCCTGTGGTCCCGGCGGATCTTCCTCACCCTGCTCACGGGCTTCGTCCTGGTGCCCGTCTACGTGATGGTCTCCAGCTCCCTGAAGCCCCTCGCGGACGTCACCGGGAAGTTCCGCTGGCTGCCCAGCGGACTGACGATCCGCCCCTACATCGACATCTGGTCGACGGTCCCGCTCGCCCGCTACTTCGTGAACTCGCTGATCGTGGCGGGCGCGGCGACCGTCTGCTCCGTGGTGATCGCCGTGTTCAGCGCCTACGCCGTGAGCCGCTACGACTTCCGCGGCAAACGCACCTTCACCGTCACCGTGCTGTCGACCCAGATGTTCCCCGGCATCCTCTTCCTCCTCCCGCTGTTCCTCCTCTACGTCAACATCGGCAACGCCACCGGCATCGCCCTGTTCGGCTCCCGCGGCGGTCTGATCCTGACGTACCTGACGTTCTCGCTCCCGTTCTCCATCTGGATGCTCATCGGGTACTTCGACTCGGTCCCGCGCGACCTGGACGAGGCCGCGCTGGTCGACGGCTGCGGACCGCTCGGCGCGCTCCTGCGGATCGTGGTGCCCGCCGCGATCCCCGGCATCGTCGCCGTCGCCGTCTACGCCTTCATGACCGCCTGGGGCGAGGTCCTCTTCGCCTCCGTCATGACCAACGACACCACCCGCACGCTCGCCGTCGGCCTCCAGGGCTACTCCACCCTCAACGACGTCTACTGGAACCAGATCATGGCCGCCTCGCTCGTCGTCAGCGTGCCCGTGGTGGCCGGCTTCCTGCTGCTCCAGCGCTACCTCGTCGCGGGCCTGACCGCCGGAGCCGTGAAGTGACCCATGACCTGACCCGGAGCCCCGCGGCGACCCGGACCCGTGCAGCGAGCGGGGAGCCGTCAGCCACCCGGACCAGCGCACCGCCCCGGAACCCCCCGGTGACCCGACACCCCGATCCCGAAGGGACCTCAGTGACCATCGACCTCGCCGCCCTGCCCCGCGACTTCCTGTGGGGGACCGCCACCTCGGCGTACCAGATCGAGGGAGCCGTGGCGGAGGACGGCCGATCGCCGTCGATCTGGGACACGTTCTCGCACACCCCCGGAAAGATCGCGGGCGACGACCACGGCGACGTGGCCTGCGACCACTACCACCGCTGGCGCGACGACATCGCCCTGATGCGACGGCTCGGAGTGAACGCCTACCGGATGTCGGTCGCCTGGCCCCGCGTCGTCCCCGGCGGTGACGGCCCCGTCAACCCCAAGGGCCTCGACTTCTACGACCATTTGGTCGACGGACTGCTCGCCGCGGGCATCACCCCGTCCGTCACCCTCTACCACTGGGACCTGCCCCAGGTGCTCCAGGACCGCGGCGGCTGGCCCGAGCGGGAGACCGCCGAGCACTTCGCCGCCTACGCGTCGGCCGTCGCCGAACGGCTCGGCGACCGCGTCACCCACTGGGCCACCCTCAACGAGCCGCTGTGCTCCGCCTGGATCGGCCACCTCGAAGGCGCCATGGCCCCCGGCCTCACCGACCTGACCGCCGCCGTCCGCGCCTCCTACCACCTGCTCCTCGGCCACGGCCTCGCCGTCCAGGCCGTCCGGGCGGCCGCGCCGCACGCGAGGATCGGCATCGTCAACAACCTCTCCACCGTCCACGCCGCGACCGACCGGCCCGAGGACGTCGCCGCCGCCCGCCGCATGGACGGCCACACCAACCGCTGGTGGCTCGACCCCGTGCACGGCCGCGGCTTCCCCGCGGACATGCGCGAGGTCTACGGCGTCGAACTCCCCGAGAGGGAAGGCGACCTGACGACGATCGCGGCGCCGCTGGACTGGCTCGGCCTCAACTACTACTTCCCGGCGACGGTGACCGACGACCCGGACGGACCGGCCCCGCACGCCCGTGCCGTCCGCCGGCCTGGCGTCCCGCGCACCGGAATGGACTGGGAGGTCGACCCGAGCGGCATCGAGACGCTGTTGCTGCGCCTGACCGACGAGTACGGAGCCCGCAGGCTGTACGTCACGGAGAACGGGTCCGCCTACCCGGACGTGGTCCGCCCCGACGGAGCCGTCGACGACCCCGAACGCCAGGCCTACCTCACCGGCCACCTCGCCGCCTGCGCCTCGGCCGCCCGCCAGGGCGCCCCCCTGGCGGGCTACTTCGCCTGGTCGCTGCTCGACAACTTCGAATGGGCCTACGGCTACGACAAGCGCTTCGGCCTCGTCCACGTCGACTATCGCACCCAGGCCCGCACCATCAAGGGCACCGGGCACCACTACGCGGAGATCGTCCGCAGGCACCGGGAGGGAACCGCCCGGGCCGCCTGAGGCGACCGGCCACGAGCCCCCGCGGGGCGGCGAAGACCGGTGGGCGCGGGTGCGGGAGCCCGCGCCCACCACCCCTGCGCAAGGGGGAGCCCCCGCCCCTGCGCGGCCGGGAAGCCGGCCCGCCGCCCGCGAACTCCGTTGCGCCCCGCGCGACGTCCTTGTGAGGATCACCCCATGCCGATCTTCACCGCCCCCGACGGAACCCGTCTCGCCCACCACGCGGCGGGGGACGGGCCACCGCTGGTCTGCCTGCCCGGCGGCCCCATGCAGTCCGCCGCCTACCTGGGCGACCTCGGCGGGCTCACCGCCCACCGGCGGCTCGTCGGGCTGGACCCCCGGGGCACCGGAGCGTCGGCGCTCCCCGCGGACACCGCCTCGTACCGCTGCGACCGCCAGGTCGACGACGTCGAGGCGCTCCGCGCGCACCTCGGTCTCGACCGGATCGACCTGCTCGCACACTCCGCGGGAGCCAACCTGGCCCTCCTCTACGCGGCCCGTCACCCCGAGCGCGTCGGACGGCTGCTGCTGATCACGCCGAGCGTCTACGCGGCCGGCCTGGAGATCACCGCCGAGGACCGGCTGGCGACCGCGCGCCTGCGCAGCGCGCAGCCGTGGTTCGCCTCCGGCTACGCCGCACTGGAGGCGATCACCGCCGGCCGGGCGGCCGCCGACTCCTGGCAGCTCGTCGCCCCCTTCTTCCACGCCCGGTGGGACGAGGAGGCCCGGGAGTTCGACGCGGCGGGCGAGAAGGAGAAGAACCAGGAGGCGGCCGCGGCGTACGCCGCCGACGGCGCCTTCCACCCCGCCGCCACCCGCCGGGCCCTCGCCTCCCTCCCGTCCCCGGTCCTCCTCCTCGCCGGCGAGGCCGACCTGGGGGCGCCGCCGCAGGTGATGCGGCGGTTCGCGGAGCTCTTCCCGAACGCCGAGTTCGTGGTGCAGCCCGGCGCGGGGCACTTTCCGTGGCGGGACGACCCCGAGCGCTTCGTGACGGCCGTGAAGGCGTTCCTGCACGGAGAGGGGTGAACGCGCCGGTCGCTCACACGATCGAGTGATGCGCGGCGGATCGGGCACGGGCCGCGGCACCGGGCCGTTGTGCGGGTGACGGGATCTTCCCGTTCACGCGACCACGGGGGTGGACATGAGCCTGCACATCCGGCGCAACGCCGACGGCACGATCACCGGGCACAACACCGCGACCGGCTTCTCGGTCACCTCGGCCGACGAGGAGGAGGTACGCCGGCTGGTGCACGAGGACGCGGGCTGGGAGTACACACCCCCGCCCCCGCGGCCGCCCGCGGGATTCCACCGGTTCGTGCTGGTCCACGACGAGTTCGGCGACGGCGGCTTCGCCGACGAACGCTACGAGCGCCTGCGCACCCATCCGCCCAGCGGCTGCGAACCGTCCGACCGGGGCTGCTTCGCCCTCACCTGCGAGCGCCCCGGCGCCACCCTGCTGGGAGCCGTGTCCGACACGGTCGCCGAGATCCGCCGCGAACACGGCCTGGTGATGAACAGCCTGGGCATCGACAAGCCGGACGAATGGCTCGGGGGCGACCGCGACGGCTACGGGGCGCACATCGTCGCGCACCTGATCCTGACGGCCGCCCACCGCGCCACACGCCTCGGCTACGGCCGCAAGGACGTGGTACGCCTCCTTGATGCGAGCGGGCTGCGGTGAGGGAACTGCGGCTGCGGTGAGCGGAACGGCCGACGGCGGAACGGGGGCGCAGTCCAGTCATGCAGTGAGTCAGGGCGGCCCCCCGGGTCTCACACGCCGACTTCTGTCAGGAACGGGCTGGGCGCGCCCGACCAGGAGACGTACAGGCTGTCGCGGGCTCTCGTGCAGGCGACGAAGAGGAGGCAGCGTTCGGACATCATGTCCTCCTCGTGCTGCTTGAGATCCACGTCAACGGGAGTGATCGCCTTCGCGAACGGCAGTGCGTCTTCATTGACGCCGACGACGGCGACGCAGCGGAACTCGAGCCCCTTGAACGAGTGCATGGTCCCGACCCGGACGGCTTCCGCGTCGGCCGAGGCGCCGACGGCCCGCAGCGGCGCGGCGTGGATGCCGGCGTCCTTCAGCCGGGCCACCGCCTTCGCGCATGTCTTGTTGAAGCGGGTGCTGACCCCGATCTCTCCAGCGCCCACGCCCGCGTCCGTCCAGGCCCGCACCCGGGCGACGAGCGCGTCCAGTTCGGCGTCCTCGGTCGCCGCCGCGTGCACGACGGGCCCGTCGCCGTGCAGGGCAGAGCGGTAGCCGAGCAGCGTGTCGGTACGGTTGGCGTCCTCCAACTCGGCGACCGGGCGGCCGACGAGCAGGGCGGTGGACCAGCGCAGGATCTCCTGGGTGCTGCGGTAGTTCTTGCGCAGTTTCACCGACCGCCCGGTCACCTTGATGCCGAGCGACTTCAGCGACACCTTCGCGTCGTAGATGCGCTGATGCGGGTCACCCGCGATGAACAGGTCGTCCGGGCGGGCGGGAGCAGCAGCGCGCAGCAGACGCCACTGCACCGGGTGCAGGTCCTGCGCCTCGTCCACCACCACGTGCCGGTACTGCGGGCCCCTCTCCTCCAGCAGCCGGGCCGCCTGCGCACACGTCTGGAGCCAGGTGCGGGCCCCGTCCGCCGCCAGGTCGGCCGTGAACCGCTCGACCGTCTCCCAGACCAGGGGCCGCTCGGATGCCGCCAGCCGGCTTCCGCGGCCGCGCCGGTCGGCCGTCTCGTACGCGGCGAGGGTCCTGATGTCCTGGGCCAGGACGACATGCCGGTACTCCTGAGCGAGGAACTGCGCGCTGCCGGTGAAGCCCGTCGCCTGCGCGGCCTTGCCCCAGCGGCTCTCCTCCTCGCTGCTCGTCAGCGGCCGCAGCGCCGGCGCGCCGGGCGCCTGCGCGACGACGCGGCTCGCGAAGCCGTCCACCGTCGAGATGTCCACCCGCCCGCGCAGCTCCGGGTCCTCCACCAGGGACTCCAGGCCGGCGCGCAGGGAGTCGACGAGCGCGTTCGTGTACGTCGTGAGCAGGATGCGGTCCCCGTCGCGCAGGTGCCCGAGCAGATGCCTGACCCGGTGCAGGGCCACCACGGTCTTGCCGGTACCGGGCCCGCCGCTGACCTGGGCGGGCCCCGAGTACGACGCACGGTAGGCGACCTTGCGCTGCGAGGGGTGCAGGAACACCCGCCAGGCCGCGAAGGGCTTCTCCAGGATGTCCCGCAGCTCCTCGGAGGCCGTGACCAGCGCGATACGGGCCCGGCTGTGCCGGATCGCCGTCTCGTAGTCCTGCGTGTCCACCGGCTGCGACGACGCCTGGAGCGCGGGCGCGACGATGTCCTGCCAGACCTCCTCGACCGTGCAGCCCTCCGCGAGGTACTGGAGCACCTCCCTCTGGTCCTGCGGCAGCAGCGGCGCGAAGATCTCCAGCTGCTCCTTGTCGACGAGTGAGCGGGCCTGCCGCAGCGTCTCGGCGTCGATGCCGAGGGCGGCCAGGTCGCCGTCGGAGAACTTCGCGAACAGCCGCGCCTTCGGCGAGGTCCGCGCCACCCGCTCGTACGCCGGCGTGAGCTCGTCCAGGGTCGCCGCGTCCCGGATCTCGACGGCCCGCGTCACCTCGTTGATGCTGGACTTCTGCTTCTTCGCCCAGGCGATCGCCTTGTCGTGCTGCATGATCCGCAGCAGCACGAAGGTGTCCCCGGTCGTGGGGGCGAGGACGACGCCGCGCCAGAACTGGTCGATGCGGATCGTCCGGATCTGCTTGTCCTTCGCGTTCGTCAGGCTCTCCAGCTTCAGCCCCGGATCCTTGAAGAGCTGATCGAGGGTGAGCCGGCTGAACTTCTCCCAGGCGTCCAGCACGCCCTTCCTGACCGGGGGCTGGAGCTTGGGGAGTTCGGCGAAGAACGCGATGTCGAAGGCGAGCTGCGGCATGGGGCGATCCTAAGGGCCCGGCGGGCTACGGCGGGCTGCGGTGAGGGAGGAAGAGCAGGTCAGGTGGGTGAGCCGGCCTGGCCGCCGTCGAGATCCAGACGGATCACCGCCAGGGTCTCGGCCACCTCGGCGGTGAGTTCGTCGTCGGGGCCGAGCACCATGCACAGGTCGGAGTGCAGCGGGTCCAGGACGTCGAACGCGTCCGCTGTCCGGCCCTGCGCGAGCAGCAGCATGCCGATGTCCCGGCGCAGCTCCACGGCGTCCTCGCTCATGTCGCCGCCGATGGCCCGCACCAACTCCAGGACATCCTCCAGACCTGCCAACGCCTCTGTTACCTGCCCGAGTTCGCCCCGGCAGCGGGCCGCCTGCGCCCGGCTGTCGAGAGCGGACTCACTGGACGGCCCGCTGATCCTGGCGTAGGCCTCGGCGAGCGCCTCGAACTCGGGCAGCGCAGCCCGGTAGTCGCCCGCCAGCTGCCGGCTGAACGCCCGCCGCCTGCGCAGCCCGAGCACCACCTTGTTCTCGGAGCCCAGGGAGCGCGCCGCCGACTCGATCAGCTCGCCGACGACCTCCGCGGCCTGCGAGTACCGCTCCTCCTCCATGAGGGCGGCGTAGTGGGCGTGCACCTCCCGCACCTGGGCGCGCAGCGCATCGGGAAGTGGCGCGGGCGCGACGGCGCCCGGCGTCTGCGCCGAGCCGGTGCGCGCGGCCGCTCCCGCGCCGGCCCGCGCGCGCGGCGCGTACGGGCGGCGGAAGATCCCGGTCGGGTCCGGTGCACCGGCGGGCCCGGCCTCCAGCGTCGATGAGGGTTCACCGGGCACGGGCAGGAACGGCCGCAGCCGCTCGTACACCTCCTGGACGTCCCGGGGACGCGCCTCGGGCGCCTTGCGCAGCAGGTGCAGGACCAGTTCCTCCAGTGCGGACGGCACGTCTGCGCGCAGCTGCCGCAGGGGCGTGGGGGCCGCCTGTACGTGCTGCGTCATCAGCTGCCACTCACTGTCCCCGCTGAACAGCGTCCGCCCGCACAGCAGTTCGTGCAGGACGCAGCCGAGGGCGTACAGGTCGGTGTGGGGCGTGACCCGCGCACCGCGCACCTGCTCCGGCGCCATGTACTGGTACGTGCCGATGGGACTGCCGGTCGCGGTCAGCTTGGTGACGTCCGAGCGCAGGATGGCGGCGATGCCGAAGTCCAGCACCTTCACCGTCCCGTCCCGTGCGACGAGGATGTTCCCCGGCTTCAGGTCCCGGTGCACCACCGGCACGTCGTGCGCGTACGACAGCACGGTCGCCACCTGCGCCGCCACGGACACCGCCCAGCTGACGGGCAGCAGGCGCTGTGGGTCGACGTAGGCGGGCAGCGGCACCCCGTCCACCAGCTCCATGACGAGGTAGAGCTGCTCGTACGTCGCGTCGAGCACCGCGTCGTACACCTGCGGAACGCCCGGGTGCTGGATCCGCGCGGTGATCCGCGCCTCCCGCCGGAACCGCTTCTCGAACTCCTCCGCCAGGTGCGGTGAGGTCACCGACTGGGGCCGGACGCGTTTCACGGCGACGGGCCGGTCCAGTACGGCGTCATAACCGCGCCACACGTCCCCCATGCCGCCGTGGCCGAACTGTTCGAGCAGCTCGTAGCGTCCCGCGATTGGTTCTTCCGGCACCCGTCCCCCGCCCCCGTGAGCGTCCGCTGTGGTCAGGGGGTCAGTTTCGCGCCTGCGGGATTCCCGAGTCCAGCCGGACTACCGGTTCCCGCCAGGTACGACGCACTCCGCCCACACCGTCTTGCCGGGCCCGTCCACGCGTGGCGCGCAGCCCCAGCGGTCGGCGAGCGCCTCGACGAGGAGCAGGCCGCGCCCGCCGTCGTCCGGTGCGGGGGTGCGGATGTGGGGGAGGCGTTCGCCGCGGGTGTCGCTGACCTCGATCCGTACGGTGCCGGTGGCCGGGTCCGCGCCGAGCAGGACGTGGAAGTCCCGTCCGGCGACGTGCCCGTGCCGCACGGCGTTTGCGCACAGCTCCGCCGCGACGAGGACGAGGGCGTCGTGCGCGGCGCTGCCGTACGGGATCCCCCACGCGTCGAGCCGCTCGCCGCACATGCGCCGGGCGAGGCGCGCGCCGCGCGGGGTGGAGCTGAAGCGCAGGGCGAACCGGTGCGTCGTGGGGGGTGGTTGTGTTGCGGTCATGTACTCACGGTGGCCTCTCGTGGCGTAGCGTGACCAGTGGTGACGCGCTGACTCCGGCCCTTCGTACGGGGCCGGACCGGGCGCTGTACGTGGCGGTACGCGGGGGAGAGGCGGCAGGACGGTGACCATGCGGGACGAGGACGACGGGCAGCGGCGGCAGCGGCCTGAGGATGATCCGGGAAGCGGTGTCGTGACCGCGTTCGGGCGGCAGCTGAAGCTTCTGCGGACGCGGGCCGGGCTGGAGCGCGCCGAGTTCGGCAGCCGGGTCGGGTACGCGGCGGACACGGTGGCGTCGATCGAGCAGGGGCGGCGGATCCCGCAGGCCCGGTTCATCGACCGCGCGGACGAAGTGCTGGACGCCGGGGGCGTGTTGAGGGCCCTGAAGGAAGAAGTGGGGCGGGCTCAGTATCCGGCGTTCTTTCGGGACATGGCCCGGCTGGAGGCGGAGGCCGGTGAACTGTGCGCCTACGACACGCTCGTGGTCAATGGCCTGCTCCAGACCGAGGACTACATGCGCGCCATTCTCTCCATGCGCCGTCCGCTGCTGGACGAGGAGACCATCGAACTGCGCGTCACGGCGCGTCTGGCACGCCAAGAGATCTTCAACCGTTGGCCTGCCCCGCTGCTGAGCTTTGTGATGGAGGAGCCCATGCTGCGAAAGCCGTTGGGAGGGAAGCCCGTACTTCGAGGACAGCTTGAGCACCTGCTCCTGATGGGCGACAAGCGCAACGTTGAACTTCAGATGATGCCGCTGGACCGAGAGGACAATGCCGGTGTGGACGGGCCGTTCACGGTGATCACCAGCAAGGCCGGCGAGCAGTTCGTGTACTCGGAGGTGCAGGGACGCAGCAACCTGATGACCAAGCGCGATGAGACGAGTCTCGCAGCGGCCCGTTATGGGATTATCCGAAGCCAGGCGCTCAGTCCGCGGGAGAGCCTGGACCACATCGCGAAGTTGCTGGGAGAGCTATGAACGCCGCAGGAAGCGAATCGGTGGCCACCGGACCAGCTTGGTTCAAGAGCAGTTACAGCGGCGCTGAGGGCGGCCAGTGCCTGGAGGTCGCTTCGACCCGCGCAGCCGTCCTCGTCCGGGATTCGAAGCAGGTCGACGGAGCGGTGCTCGCCGTCGGCGTCGACGCCTGGGCCGGGTTGGTGCGGCTGGCCGTCGGCCGCTGAGGGACGCACGACGTTCGGGGCCCGGCGTGACGCCGGGCCCCGAACGCGTCAGATGTCGTCCAGACCCTCTTCCCGGCGGATCAGGCGCCAGGCGGCCCGCCGCGCGCTGCGGTCCAGGTTGGACTTGAAGCTGCGGTCGGCGCCGAAGTAGCGCTTGCCGAGGGTGTCGATCGTGGAGACATGATCCATCATGTTCTCCTCGAACTTCTTGTCGTAGACCAGCCCGAAGTTGTCCTCGTCGTTGACGAGGGCTGCGGCGCGGACCTGCGGGTCCTCGTTGGTCATGTTGAAGACCGGCAGGAGGTCCTGCTCGGTGAAGTCCGTGCCGAACTTGGCGTTGAACTTGTCGATCAGTTCGGACAGGAGCGACTTCTCGGCGTCCTTCGCGCCGCCGGTGCCGTCGCCGAAGCCCTTCAGCTCGGCCGCGCCCTCGGGGTTGAGGGACACGTCGTGCTCGCCGGTCTTCGCCACGCGCAGGTGACTCAGGTCGACCTCGCCTATGTCGACGCCGCCGTCGGCGTTGCGGGGGAGGCGGTTGAGGAGGTAGCGCCCGTAGAGGTGCAGGCGTTCCAGGTCGGGGTCCTGGTAGGGCACGATCTGCGCCAGGAAGCCGTACTTGCGGACGTAGTCGTTGAGGTTGGCGCGGAACTCCTCCGCCGTCTCGACCTCATCCTCCTCTTCGCTCTGCACCAGCTTGGTGAAGCGGGTGACGGCCGGGGACAAGAGCCGGTACAGCTCGGCGTGCAGCTTCTCCCACTTGGCCTGTGAGCCGGCCGCCTTCTCCTTGGCCTCGAAGTACGCGGCAGCGAACTCGTCCATGTCCTGTTCGGAGATGACCGGCGGGGACATCACGCGGCTCTGAGCCGCGTAGAGGAGATTTGGGTCGGACGGGAGGGTCGTCGCCTCCTCGAAGTACGGGCGGAAGGCCTCCTGGATGTCCTCGGCCTCGTTGACGAAGTCCAGGACGGCCAGGTCGGCCTGGGACTTGCGTTCGGCGGTGCGGTTGAGGCGCGACAGGGTCTGCACGGCGGAGATGCCGGTGAGCGTCTTGTTGACGTACATCGTCGTGAGGAGCGGCTGGTCGAAGCCGGTCTGGTACTTCTCCGCGACGACCAGGATCTTGTACTCCTGCTGTCCCTTGCCGCCGGCCTTCACGGCCTTGTCGTCGGCGCGGGTGTAGGCGAACGCCTTCGGCAGCGCGCCCTCCGACAGACCGCCGTTCTCCTTGGTCTCGGTGGTCTCCTCGTCGTCGATCGTGAGGGAACCGGAGAAGGCGACGAGCACGCCCAGGTCGGGGTACTTGGTGTCGTAGTCACGGTCCTTGATGTAGCTCTTGATCGCTCGCGCCATCTGCACGGCCGACTGCCGGGACGCGGTGACCACCATGGACTTGGCCCGGCCCCCGAGCCGACCGCGGGTGTGCGTCACGAAGTGCTCGACGATCACCATCGCGTGCTGGGACACGGTGTGTTCGTGCGTGAGCGCGAACCGGGCGAGCAGGCTGTTGGCCTTGGAGGGGTCGACCTCCTTCTCGTCCGGGTTCTGGTTCACCAGCTTCCAGTACGTGGCGTACGTGACGTAGTTGCGCAGCGGATCGAGGATGAAGCCTTCCTCGATGGCCTGGCGCATGGAGTACGTGTGGAAGGGGCGGTAGACCGCCTTGCCGTTCTCCGTGCTCTCGGTGCCGAAGAGTTCGAGGGTCTTCGCCTTGGGTGTGGCGGTGAAGGCGAAGTAGGAGAGGTTCGTGGCCCGGGACCGCTCCACCGCCTTCCCCTTGAGCTTGTCGCCGAGCGTGACGGTCGTCGCGCCGGCGTCCTCCGAGTCGGAGTCCAGACCGAGTTCCCGCAGCGCGGACTTGACGGCCGTGGCCGCGTCCCCGGACTGCGAGGAGTGCGCCTCGTCGATGACGATCGCGAAGCGCGTGCCCTTGATCTCGGTCGGGTTCCGCTTGATGTAGTCGAGCAGCGCCGGGAACGAGTGCAGGGTGACGGTCACGATCTTGCCGGTGTCCCGCGAGAGGGCGCGCGCGAGCTGCTCGCTCTTCGCGCCGTGCTTCTCGTCGACCTTCACGACCAGGCCGTCCGTCTGCGAGAAGCTGCCGACCGTCTCCCGGAGTTGGGCGTCCAGGTTGCGGCGGTCCGTGATGACGATGACCTTGTCGAAGACGGGCTCACCCGGCTTGATGCGGCCACTGGCGAGGGCTTCCGGTTCGAGGGAGTGCGGGTCCGTGCGGGCGTGCAGGTCGCTCAGGCGGTGGGCCAGCCAGCCGATGGTGTTCGACTTGCCGGAGCCGGCGGACGCCATGACGAGGTAGTTGTGGCCGGTGCCCCGGGTCGACGCATGGGCGGTGAGCTTCTGGACGACGTCCCACTGGTGGTAGCGCGGGAAGATCGTCGACTTGGTGGTGCCGCCGCCGGGCGTCTTGTGCTTCTGCTGGTGCGCGAAGCGGTGCAGGAGGTCGAGCCAGTTCTCGGGGTGCCAGACCTGCTCCCACAGGTAGGAGGTCGCGTACGTCCCGAAGGCGGTGGGCTCGGGGTTGCCCGCGCCGCCGGGCTGGCCGGGGCCGTTGGAGCCGGTGTTGAACGGCAGGAACCTCGTGCTCTTGCCCCGGAGCTGGGTCGTGACGAACACCAGGTCCGGGTCGACGGCGAAGTTCGCGATGACCCGCCGCGTGAAGATCAGCTCGGTCGGGTCGCGGTCCGTCCGGTACTGCTCCTTGGCGTGCTCGACGCCCTGCCCGGTCAGCGGGTTCTTCAACTCGGCCGTGGCGACCGGGATGCCGTTCAGGAACAGGGCCAGGTCGAGCAGGTGGCCCCAGTCGGCCTGCTTGGTGGCGTAGGGGAGTTCCCGGACGGCGGTGAGGCGGTTGGCCCGGTAGTCGTCGAGGACGTTCTCGGCGGCGACCAGATTCGGCCGGAAGTAGGCGACGCGGAGGAGGATCCCGCGATCCTTCACTCCGTTCCGCAGCACGTGCAGCAGCCCGTCGTCGGCGATGGCCCGGTCAAGGCGCTGGGCGAATCCGCGCTCGGCCTCGCTCTTGTTGCCGCCGTAGATGCTGAGGAGGTCGTTCCACTCGTCGAGCTGGGTCTCCCGTATGAAGGTGAACAGCTCTTTGGTGTCCAGGCCGAGATCGGCCCGGTACTCCTTGCGGTCGGCCTCACGCCACCCCCGCTCGCAGAGCGCGGCAACGATGGCATCCCCGAAGGCGGACTCGTCATGCACGGGGCTCATACAGAGACTCCTTCGGTCACGTTACGCCCGCTGGCAGTGGACACGTCGAACTGGCCGGTTACGGCGGCGGTGATGAGGGCTTGTCGGCGTTCGGCTACCAGCTCCCTATGCCGCGTCACGCGAGTCCTCAACGCCTCATGCGCTGCGACGGTCTTGCTAGCATCCTCGGCCAAGCTCCTCTGGTGGGATGAACGGGGGGTGGGTACCAATACGCGTTTGAGGTCCCAGATGTTGATCCCCTTAATCGTGGCACCCGTAATTCGCTCCTGGATCTGGTGAACGACTATCGGAGAGTCGAGCACAAGACGCAGCCAATTGGCATCTGTGGAGGGGCCGATGGAGATTCTGGCTGCATCCTGTGTAAGGTTCGCACCCGTCAGCTCGTCCGGTACGACTGCAACCTCGCCGACACTACCGCGGATAGCGATCACTAGGTCTCCGCCTGTAAGGCGGGACCGTACGTATCCAGACTCAATCTCATGGGTCGTCCGATTCAGTGTTGCGGCGGTGAGCCGGTTTGCTGCGACGTCCCCGCCTTTCACGATGGGAACGCCGTCTGGCACGTTTGGTCCCGGCAGTACAATCCCGTACATGATTTGCCGAAGTTGGTCAGTGAGATGCATGAGCGGAGTCCAGTGCCACCCTGAAGGCAGGTTGCTTCGTACCTCAGTCACGCCCGCATTGAGCATGCTCGCCAGGACAGCGCGCTCGCGTTCCCGCACATCTACGTCGAAGCGCTGAAGCGTCGCGGTAAGCCTGGACATGCGGGCGGTCTCGGCGTCTAGGAAGTCGGCGATGCGACGCTGCACATCAAGGGGGAGCACGGGAATTGGGGTGCCCAAAACGATAGATGTGTTGAGGTTCTCCATTGTGCTTCCCACTGCCAAGCGCGAGAAGTAGCCGCGTGTCTCTTCAGATTGCAGAGCGTACCCAGCGTAGCGCGGATCCAACTTCTTGAAGTCGATGCGTACTCTGATGGATCCGGTGCCGCAGAGCCAGCCAGTAGCATCGTTGGGCACAATCGCGGACCGGCCCAATTCTCCGCGACGGGCAAAAACTAGATCCCCTTGTCGGAGACGGTGCGCAGCGAGTCGTTCTGAGGTTGATTTGCTTACCGTGACATGCCGGTTAGGGATCAACCTTCCATCTTTAATATTGGAGGGATTGATGACCGGTACGCCATCTTCAATGTACTCATCTGCGTGGAGCTGAGATCCAAACGGCCCGGTCTGTGCTTCTACCGCAAAGACCCTCAAGGGTGCCTTCATGACTTGTTGGTCACCTCACCGAGCAGTGACTGAATCTCCGCTTCCAGCGCCTTCAGTTCCGCGTCGATCTCCGCCAGCGGCCTCGGCGGCTCGTAGACGTAGAAGTGCCGGGTGAACGGGATCTCGTAGCCCACCTTCGTTTTCGTGTGGTCGATCCACGCGTCCGGCACATGGGGGTGGACCTCGCGCTTGAGGTACTCCTCGACGTCCTCGCCCAGCGGAACGTTCTCGTAGTCCCGCAGTTCCGAGTCCGGCTCGGCCTCGCCCTTGATGCGCTGGACCTCGCCCTCCGGGTGCCGGACGCCGATCGATTCCCGTACCGCCTTTGCGAACGGCGCGCCCGCCGGCCACAGGAGCCCGGCCGCGACCACCGCGTCCTTCAACGCCACCAGCGCCTCGGACTTCGTCCCCCAGGACAAGCCCAGCAGCGTCCGCACCGCGCCGACGAAGTCCTCGGACTGCTCCAGCTTCTGCACCGGCTTGGACGCAGCGAGCGCGGCAAGCGTCTCCTCCGTCACCTCGAAGCGGAGTTGCAGCGGGCGTTCGACGGTGATCCGCTGGTAGCCGAAGTCGGTGTTGGCGAAGACCTTCACCTTGGCGTGCAGCGGGTGTTCCGGGTCGGCGGCGGCGGTGAGGGCGTCGCCGTAGAGCCGGGTCACCGTGGCGATGTGGTCCTTGCCGAGCTCCTTGCGCTTGTCGCCGAGGGACTTGCGCATCTTCTGCCACTGGTCGCGGGCGTCCAGCAGGACGACCTTGCCCTTGTGGTCGGGGCTCTTGCGGTTCGTCAGGATCCAGAAGTACGTGGAGATGCCGGTGTTGTAGAAGAGCTGGTCGGGGAGCGCGACGATGGCCTCCAGCCAGTCGTTCTCCAGGATCCAGCGGCGGATCTCCGACTCACCCGAGCCCGCCGCGCCCGTGAACAGGGGTGAGCCGTTGAAGACGATCGCGATGCGGGAGCCGCCCCCGCCGTTCACGTCGACCGGCTTCATCTTCGAGATCATGTGCTGGAGGAATAGCAGTGAGCCGTCGTTGATCCGGGGGAGCCCCGCGCCGAACCGGCCGGAGTCGCCGAGCGACTTGTGCTCGAACTCGACGTCTTCCTTGACCTTCTTCCACTCCACGCCGAACGGCGGGTTGGCCAGCAGGTAGTCGAAGGACTTGCGGGCGTGGCCGTCGTCGGAGAAGGAGTTGCCGAAGGCGATGTTCTCCGGGTCCTGGCCCTTGATCATGAGGTCGGACCGGCAGATCGCCCAGGACTCGGGGTTCAGCTCCTGCCCGTACACCTCGACCGTGGCGTCGGGGTTGTGGTCCTTGATGTGGTCCTCGACCGCCGAGAGCATGCCGCCCGTGCCGCAGGCCGGGTCCATGACGGTGCGGATCACACCGGGGACGTGGAGCGCGTCGCCGTCCGGGGCGATGAGGAGGTTCACCATCAGCTTGATGACCTCGCGCGGGGTGAAGTGCTCACCGGCCGTCTCGTTCGACTGCTCCGCGAAGCGGCGGATCAGCTCCTCGAAGATGTAGCCCATGTTGTGGTTGGGCACGATCTCGGGGCGCAGGTCCAGGTCGGTGAACTTGCCGATGACCTGGTAGAGCAGGCCCGCGCTGTCGAGCCGCTTGATCTGCTGCGCGAACTCGAACCGCTCCAGGACGCCGCGCGCGTTGTCCGAGAACGCGCCCACGTACACGTGGAGGTTCTTCGCCGCGTTCTGCGGGTCCGCCGCGATCTTCTTCAGCGTGAGGGCCGACTTGTTGTAGAAGGAGTGGCCCGAGGCCCGGCGCAGGAAGCCGTCCGGGTCGATGTCACTGTCCTTGTACTGCGCCGCCAGCTCCGCGACCTTCTCGCGCTTCGGCTTCAGCACACACTCCAGACGCCGCAGCACCGTGAACGGCAGGATGACCTTGCCGTAGTCGGACTGCTTGTAGTCCCCCCGCAGGAGGTCGGCGACGGACCACGCGTGGTTCGCCAACTCCGTGTGCTTACTGCTGTTCAACTGAATCCCCGATTCCCTTTCCGAGATGTCTCGCATGTCCTGCGTGTCCCGCCCCCACCGCGCTGCCGCTCGGGCCGCTCGGGTGCCGACAAGTGTGGTCCATGTGGATGAAGGTCCGTATGCCCAATGGGGTGATTCGTCACCTTGCGGGTGAGCCGCCGCCGTCCCGGCCCGGGAGCAGCTGCCCCCCGGTCAGGCCGCCCGCCAGC
Source organism: Streptomyces hilarionis (assembly GCF_024539675.1). GTDB lineage: Bacteria > Actinomycetota > Actinomycetes > Streptomycetales > Streptomycetaceae > Streptomyces > Streptomyces hilarionis. The sequence goes on from NZ_JAHHIT010000050.1 coordinate 18,967, forward strand.
AGCCGTGCCGTCTCCTCCGCCAGGCGCGTCGCCCGCCGGGCCTCGGCCCGCAGGGCGTGCACGTGCCGGAACGCCTCTCCGTACCGGCGCTGCTCCTCCAGCGGCAGCAGCGGCACGCGCAGCCGGCCGGGGCTGACGGTCAGGACCGTGCTGCCCGTCGACGCGCCCGCGATGTTCTCCTCCGCGCCCAGGAACCCGGCGAGGAACCAGGCGTCCAGACGTGCCGGGTCCGGCCGGAAGAGGTGGACGTGGGGGCCGAGCAGCGCGCCGGCGTCCTCCTCGCCCGCGACCCGTGCCATCGGCCCGTCCCCGTTCGCGACCGCCCGTACGAGGACGTCCCCGACGGCGACCAGGGGCGCCACGGCGCCGCGCAGTTCCGACGGGTCGCCCGTGGGGCCCGACCCGCGCGCGATGTCCGCGCCGGTGAGGACGGCGCGCGCGGCGGAAGCCTCCTGGGTCGCTTCCCCGGCTTCCGCCCGGTCCGTCCGCTCCGCCTCTTCCGCGCGGCCCCGCGCACCCTCCGGTTCTTCCGCGCGGCCCCGCGCACCCTCCGGTGCCGTCCGCAGGAAGGTGAGCGCTCCGCCGCGCGCGAGGTCGGACGCCGTGGCCGTCCGCCATTCGCGTGCCGCGGGGCCCGCGCTGCCCCACTCCTCGTGACCGGCCGTCCGCGCGAGCGCCTTCGCGGCCTTGACGAGGTTGCCGCGCGTGGCGTCGACCTGCGCCGACAGCACCGCCGGATCGACCTCGGTCCGTGACGCCCGTACGAGACGTGCCGGAGTCAGGTCCACCACGTCGTCCAGCAGGTCGACCACGCCCGCCGCGTACGCGACGCCGGGTTCGCCCTCGAACGCGTCCGGGTTCCCCGTGAACGCCCGCCACACCCCCAGGACCCGCGCGGTCAGCTCGGCCCAGTCCGGGGCGACGGACCGGCTTCCCGCGCCTCGGGTGCGGGTGGTCCCGGCCGCGCCGCCGCCCCCCGCACCCGCCGGCGACGACGATTCCGCCGCGTCCACGAACAGCACCGTCTTGCGCTCCGGGCCGCCCGGTTCGGGCCGTTGCAGCACCCAGATCTGGAGACCGACGTGCAGCGGGATCGACGCGCCCACCGGCAGGGCGATCACCGCGCGCAGGGCTCCGCCGCGTACCAGCTCCGCCCGTACGCGGCGGCCCGACGCACGGCCTGCCATGGCGGGCGGCAGGAGCAGGACCGCGTGGCCGCCCGGGGTCAGATGGGCGAGCGCGTGCTGCACCCACGCCAGTTCCGATTCGGCGCGGGGCGGCACCCCGTACGCCCAGCGGGGGTCGTACGCCAGCTCGTCGTGACCCCAGTCGCGGACGCCGAACGGCGGGTTGCACAGCACCGCGTCGACGACCAGGCCGGGGAAGGCGTCCGCGCGCAGACTGTCGGCGGCGCGCACGGTGACCTCGGCCCGCGGAGCGGTCAGCATCAGGCTCACGGCGCTGCGCCGGGCCTGCACGGGAAGCGTGTCCTGGCCGTACAGCTCGCTCGCGCCCCGCCGGGCGGCGGCCGCCAGCAGGGTGCCGCTGCCGCAGGCCGGGTCGAGGACGCCGACCGGTGATCCGGGGATCAGGCCTGCCAGCAGGTCTGCGAGCGGTTCGGGCGTCCGATACGCGCCGGACGCGGCGCTGTCCTCCAGTTCCCGCTCGGCGAGCACGCCCAGCGCGGCCTGGCCGCCCTCGTCGCGTACACACCCGTACAGCGCCCGCAGAACCGCCGCGTCGACCGCCTCGAAGCGGACGGCGTCCGCGCCCGGCACGGTGTCGGCCACGGCGGCCACCTCCCGCTCGGCGCGGCCGACGAGCTCCGCGTCCGGGAGCAGCGCGGCTGCCGTCAGCTCCTTTGGTGAGCGGCGCGCCGCCGCGAGGACCAGGAGGAGCAGGTCGGTCGTGCCCGCGCCGCTCTGCGCGTGCAGACGCAGGATCGTGCGCAACTCCTCCGAAGGGCTCGCCGCGGCGACCTGGCCACGCGAGGCGAGCCAGGAACGCACCGACTCCAAGTCGTACAGGGGGCTGCTGTCCGTACCGCCGGACGGGGCCGGGAAGTCGTCGTGCCGACGTCGCCAGTTGCTGACCGTGGCGCGCGTGACCCCCGCGATGCGGGAGATCTCGGCGGCGGTCACCTGGGCGGATGGCTGAGACATGAGGGGGGTCCTGGCTCTCTGGCTTCTGTCTCGCTCGGCAGCGGACGTCAACAACCTACAGCACCCGTCGAATCTGTCAACGTGATTGACAGTGCTTTCAGTGAGATGCTTATCTTTCGATGCTTCCGATCGGAAGCGGTCGCCGGACATCTTCCTGCCGGGTGCGAGCACTCACGTAGCGACGTTCCGGCGCGCAGGCCGCGCCACGCGGCGCCCACCTCTCGAACAGCCTCGGCCCCCTTGCTTGCCGGAACGGGTCGGGCATCACCGAACGGAGCACGCCATGACGAACCCGACCCCCGACCCGCAGCACGACCACGGCCCGCAGTACGGCCAGGGCCCGCAGAGCGGTTGGGGGCCGACGCCGCCGGTCCCGCCCGTACCTCTCAAGCCCGTGTCCCGTCGCGGACAGCGGATCAAGTACGGCGTCACGGCTGCTGTCGCCCTGTTCGTCGGCGTAGGAATCGGCGCCAACGGTGGCGAGGCGGCCTCCGGTGGCACCGCCGAGGCCAAGGCTGCCCCCCGCCTTACGGTGACCGTGACCAAGACGGCGCAGAGCAAGGCGGCCCCCGCCCCCACGGTCACCGAAACGGTCACCGCCAAGCCCGAGAAGGCGGAGCCCGCCGGTCCCGCGACCGCCTTCTCGGGCGAGGGCGAGTACCTCGTCGGCGAGGACATCAAGCCCGGGACGTACCGGACTGCCGGCCCCGAGGACGAGTTGGGCTGCTACTGGGAACGGGCCAAGGACGCCAGCGGCGAGTTCGGTTCGATCATCTCCAACAACAACCTTCAGGGGCCGGGCCGGGTGACCCTCGGCAAGGGGGAGTACTTCAAGACCAACCGGTGCCAGGAGTGGAAGCGAGTCGGGTGACGGTGCCCGCAGTGCTGCCCGGAACCGCCCGCACTCGGCATCGTCGCTGGTGGGGTACGACGTCGACTACGAGAGCGGTGCCGTCCTGCCTTAACATCAGGTCGATCGCCGTGTCCTGGCCGATCGGGGAGGAAATCGGGCGTTCACGGGGAGGGGGAGGACTACGTCGATGACGATCGAGCCGGCTGCCGCGGCCGACCTGGAACAGCTGAGGCGCGCGGAACTGGAAAGACGCGAGCAAGTGCGCCGGGACCGGGAGGGTGGCGCCCGCGCTCCCCTGCGGGCGCGGCGTCGCCCGGCCGTGAACGGCTTCCCGGCCGAGTCACCGGATGAGCCTGGGGCGGACTCTCCCCGTCTGCTGCCGACACCGCTGCCCACACGTGTGATACATGCCCTGCGACGGGCCATGGCCGAAATGGGAGAAGACATCGCGGTCACCGACCGCATGGAGGAACTGGCGGCCCGGGCGGCCGACCCGTTGCGGGCAGTGGCGGCCGAGGCGGTCGACCTGCTGATCCGGGCGGATCCACTGCCCGCGCTGGGACAGCTTGTGGACCTGACGGTCAGTGGCCTCCCCCTCCTGGAGGAGGCAGAGCTCTCCCGCGCCGAAAAACTCCGATCGGGGCGGCTGCCTGCCCCGGATGCCGAGCAGGGCACGGTCGACGCATGGCAGCTGCACCTGGAGTCCGCCGAGGCACACGGGCGCGCGGTTCAGTCGACCGCGACGTGGCAGCGACTCGTCGCACGCCTGCCGCTGTCCGTCGTCGACGACCTGATCGACGAAGGAGCCCTCACCCCGGCCGTGGTCGGCGACACCTGGCCGGAGCCGAGCGACCGCACCCGCTATGTGACGGCACGTCTGGCCCCGCACCTGCTGACCGACGCCGAGGTCACGGCTCTGGACTGGCGGGATGAGGCACGCCGCCGGATGCTCGAGGCGGGCGAGACGGTGGACCAGGTCGACGGGCGCCACGACGGCTGGAGTCTTCGCTCGGCCCTCCTGGCCGGAGACGTCTCCGCACTGGACGACGTCCGGGCTTACGGCAACCAGGACCTGCCCGCGGAACTCGTCCACTTCGTGATCGCCCTGCGGGGCATCAGGCAAGGCGCGCCGGTGGACGGTCGCATGGGCAGGGACCGGGCCCTCTTCGGGCTGCTGGAGGACTGCGCCCCGGAAAGCCGTCTCCTGTCGGGCCGCACCCCGTTCCACTTCTGGGCAGGGACGCGGCGCATGTACCGCCTGCTGGACGACATGCACTGGGCCATGGCCTGTGAACCGGAGCGGACCGAGGACGCGGTGCGCGCCGTCCTGCAACAGGCCGCGGCGTTGCGCGACGTGGAGACGCAGGGGGCCGCCGGTTCGGCCGACCGCGAGGCACGGGTCGTCCAGGCCTACCTGATCTTCCTGCACGCCCGTCCGGGGGACCGTGACCGGCTCGACCAGGGCGTGGGACTGCTGGAGGAGGTGCTGAAGCGGGGAGGCCGGCAGCGCGGCGGCGTCGACGGAGTGCAGCGGCGACGCATGAGCGACCTGAGCGAACTGCTGCAGTCCCTGCGGTTCAAGTCCAGGCCGCGCGACGTCCTCAACCCCTACCTGGCGTTGTGCGTCGAGCACGACTCCACCGAATGGGGACAGGGGTGGCGCGATCTGCGTCGGCAGGTCGGCGCCGAGCAGCTCGAGTACATCAACGGCGCGAAGGACCGCATCCGGCGGATCGAGACCGCACGACGTCTGGGGGAGGAATCCGAGCCCCTGTACGAACTCCCGTTGCACGAGCGGTTCCTCTGGGTTCCCGACGATCGGAGCGAGCTGCTCCAGCCGCGGCCGCGCCCCCTTGCGCGCCGCACCGGGCCCAGTACCGAGCAGGAGAAGTCGTGGACCGCCGCAGAGGCGGCCCGGGAGATCATCGGCCGTTGTGCCGGGAGACTGAGGAACGATCACTGATGCCCGCGAAGAAAGAACCCCGCAAGTCCGCAGCGGAGCCCCGTCGCATCAAGGCGTTCGAAGGGGTGCGCAGCAAGCCGGTGCGGAAGGCGGCGCGGAGCGTTCCGCCGCGTGATCCCGCGAACCACGAGCCCCGCGGCGCAGGGGCGCGGTCGTCCGGCGACGGGTCCGTTCCGGGATCGGCCGAAGAAGCCCGGCGAAAGGTCGTCGACGACTCCGGCGCCCCCGCGGAAGGCGTGGCGCTGCTCGACCCCCGGGCGGACCCCGAGGTGATGTTCCGCATCCTCAGCGACAAGATCGCGGCGAAGGTGGACAGGGCGGCCATGAAGGCCGGAGCGAGCGCCGCCCAGGAAGTCGGCCGGAGGCTCACGGCGGAACTGGACGCGGCCATCGCCGGAGCACAGTCGACGGCGGGCAAAATGGGCTCCCTCGTGCAACAGGCGGTGCAGTCGGCCGTGGACGAGGCTCTGCGCACCGCGGTGCTCAACGCGACCCGCGTGCGTGAAGAGCACCTGGCGCAGCTGGCGCTGATCGACCGCACCGCACAGACGGCGCAGGACATCACCGCTGTGCGACTGCGCGTCGAGGAGGAGATGCGGCGGTCCGGGATCACGCGAGTCACCGAAGCGGACCCCGAGTCGTTCAACCTGGTGAATCCCGGCGAGCATGCGGACAGTCGGGCCTACGAAGTCCTCGCTCCGGCTTACACGGACAGTCGCACGGGCCGCGTGGTCCAGCGTGGCGAGATGCGACGCGTCCCGTCGCACGCCGACCCCGTCACCGAGGGAGGCGAGGACCGATGACCTTCGGCATCGACTTCGGGACGAGCAACTCGGTCGTCGCCCGCTGGACCGGGAACGGCACCGAGGTGATCCGGGTGGACAGCGCCGCTCTGCCGGCGGAGTGGAACAGGCCGGGCTTCGACGAACTCTTTCCCTCCGTCGTGTCGCTGCGCGACATCCAGCGAACCCTGTGCTTCGGCTGGTCGGCCAAGTGCGAGACGGCAGAACCCCGTGACGCGGTCAAACGCATGCTCGCTTCGCGACCGAGGGCCATGGACGAGGAGAAGACCCCTCGCACCGGAGCGGTACCCGAGGAACACGAGGTCTGGCTGGGCGACGAGCCCTACCGGAGCACAGCCGTGGCGGCAGCGCTCTTCGATCAGATGAAGGCCGGCGTGCGCCGTAACCTCCGCGAGATGGACGAGGCGGTGGTGACGGTGCCGGCCAACGCCACCGGTGCCGCCCGCTATCGCACCAGAGCAGCGGCCCGCTTGGCGAAGATCAAGGTCAAGGCTCTGATCAACGAACCGACGGCCGCCGCGATCAGCTACGCCCACGACTTCCCCGGGGAAGGCCGGTTCCTCGTGTTCGACTGGGGTGGCGGCACCATCGACGTCACCGTCCTCGAGCACTATGACGGGATCTTCGACGAGATGGCGTCACGCGGTATCACCGCGCTCGGAGGCCTGGAGTTCGACGAAGCGCTCGTCAAACTGGTTCTCACCAAGCTCGGCAGCCACCCGGAGAGACTGACCCGACTGGAGGCACGCCGCTGGAGGCGGCACGTCGAGCTGACGAAGATCGTGCTGTCGCAACCCGGCACGGATCAGGTGCTCTTCGAGCCGCTCGGCGGGCTGCCTCCCGTCGTCATCCACCGGGGTGAGTTCGAGGAAGCGGTTCAACCGCTTGTGCGTCGTGCGCTCGTGCCACTGGCCGAGTGTCTTCAGGACGTGGGTCTCACCGCGCAGGACCTCGACGCCGTACTGATGATCGGCGGTACCTCGCAGATTCCGCTGGTTCGCCGTGAGGTGGAGCGCGTCCTGGGCAAGTCCGTGGTCGACGCCCGTCTGTGCAAGCCGATGACGGCGGTCGCCCGGGGAGCGGCCATTACCGCGGCCGAGATCGACGGACTCGTCCCCGAGACCACCATCTCGGTTGCCACCAGCCACGACCTGGGACTGTCCTTCGACGCGGGAGGGCGGCAGCGTGGTTTCGCCACCGTGGTTCCCCGTTACTCGACGCTTCCGGCACGGGGGACGCGCAGTGCCATGCCGGCGGTCCGCGGGGCTTCCAAGGTCGTCCTCGAGATCGTCGAGGGTGACGGCAAGCGCGCCGCGGACGACGAGCGCACGTTCCCCCTCGCGCGGCTCGAACTTCCGGTGCCGCAACCCTCCGCGGAGCCCTCGGACAACCTCTTCGACGTCGACTACCACTACGACCGAAGCGGCATCCTCAAGGTCCATGCGCGGGCCCGCCACACCGGGGCGGTGATCCTCGACGAGGAACTGGACTGCTTCGGTCCGGACGGTACCCCCATCGCGCACGGACTCGACCGTGAACTCGAACGCCTGCTCACGCGGATCGTCGAACCGGCCGTCGCCCCGGCTGCGCAGGGCCCGCGCCAGGCGCCCGAAGCCACCGGCAAAGCCGCGCTGGAAGAGGTGCTTCAACCCGACGAGGCGGAACATGACGCAACGCCGAGTGTCGTGGTCGACGGCCGTGACATCATGAGTGCCGGTCGCACGGCAGCGTCGCCCCGCGCTCCCAGTGTCCGTCTGCTCGGATCGGCGCTGACGGCCATCAAACGCCGCTATCCCGAACACCGTGTCGTGACCGTGCTGGGCACGGACATTGTCGACGCGGTCGAGTACGACGACAAGGACATCGTCGACAGAGCGATCGAGGAGGGCCGCATCGTGACCGTTCCGTCCACGTCGCCCCAGTCGGTGCTCAGCGTGGCGCAGCAGCTGGACGCGGTTGTGGTGTCGATGGGCGACCTGACGCGTTTCCGGACCCCCCACCCCTGGGTGACGCAGCAGGGGCGGTTCGTCAAGCTGGCTCGGGTGGATCGCAACTGGGTGTTCATTTAGCCAGCTCTTCAGGATCGGGGGCGGACGAGAGGGAGGGGTCCGGTCGAGGGTGAGGCCGGGCGCGTGGCCGTCTCGCCGATCACTCCGGTGCGGTCGGCCCCGGGACGAAAGCGGGGTCCACCTGGGCGGCCAGGTCCTGTCCGGTCGCCTCGTTCGCCCAGGCACGGGCGTGGCCTCGAGGAAGAGGAGACCGTCCTCGTCGGTCACCTTGTTGCCGGCCACGGCGAGGGGGATGCCGAACTCACGGGCGTGGTCCGGGTACTGGCAGTAGACGGAGACGCCCCGTCGGGTGGGCTCGGCCACCAAGAGCGTCATGGCGCGGACTGTCGCCGCGCAGCAGATCCTTGATGTCGTCCGGATGGGCGGCCAGGGGCGGGGCGGTGAAGCCGGGGGTGGCGTCGGCCGGGTCCAGGGCCTGCGCAAGATGCTGGTCGACGTCGCCCTCCACGGCGAGCACCGAGGCGTCCGAGCGGGCCAAGTGCCGTGCGAACAGAGCCGACAGCGTCGCCTTGCCGCTGCCGCTGCCGCTGCCGCTGCCGCTGCCGCTGCCGCCCTGGCCCACGCATGCGACGCGTATCACCGTACCGCCTTATTGAAAATGAATGTCATGTGACTAGATTGAGGGGTCGTTCGCGATCTCTGTCAAATCCGGGAGTGGTGGTCCAGTGATCAACTTTTCGCGCTTGCTGCATATGATGTGCAAGTGCGTCACTACTGCATCAGGCCTGCGGGCCCCGAAGACCTGGACGGCGCCCGCGCCGTCATGCTCGACACCGTCTACCGGGATTTCGGCAGCGGCTACGTGCCCCGCTGGCACGGGGACATCATCGATCCCCACGCCGCCTACCTCGCCCCACGACGCCACACCCTGCTGGTCGCGCTCGACGGCGGGAACGGCGGGAACGGCGAGGTCGTCGCCACCGCCGCCCTCGACTCCCGCGGCCCGGCGCACCCGCCGAACCCGCGTCACGTCGCAGAGCGCTACCCGGGCGGAACGACCGCCCAGTTGCGCCGCGTCTACGTGCGGCGGGAACACCGGCGACGCGGCCTCGCCCGTCGCCTGGTCGCCGAACTGCTCGCCTTCGCGGCCGCGGACGGCGGCTACCGCTCCGTCTACCTGCACACCGACCCGGCCGTCGAGGGCGCCGAAGCCTTCTGGCGATCCCTCGGCACCGTCGTCCACGACGAACGGCGGGAGACGGACGGCGGCCAGGGCATCGTCCACTTCGACGTCGCTCTGGACCCTCGTGCCGCCACCCCCGCCACCCCCGCAGACGCCCCGGTCGGCGCATCCTCCGGCCTGCCCCCCCAGGGCCTGCGCACCGCAGTCCCCTTCCTCCACCCTTTCCTCCACCCGCCTCGCACAGACCGGTGACTCCATGCGCGATCCCCGCAGCCTCCGCGACCCCGCCCACCCCCCTGCGCGCCGCGGTGTCCGCCGTCCCGGTCGCCCGCGTCGTCCCCGGATTCCCGCCGTCCTCTGCCTCGCGCCGCTCCTCGCCGGCTGCTTCGCCTCCCCCGGGGGCGGCGACGGCAAGGCCTCCGCGGCGGGCGACGGCCCCCGGCTGCGGGTCGCGCTCGCCTTCCCGCCCGCCGAGAACCTCTCCCCGCACGGCGCGGACGCCACGATCCTCAGCCGCCTCGGCGTCACCGAGTCGCTGACCGCGCTCGACGCCAACGGCTCGGCCGTTCCCGCGCTGGCCGCCTCCTGGCGACGCGAGAACGACCGCACCTGGCTGTTCACCCTGCGCGAGGCCGTCTTCCAGGACGGAACGGACGTCACGCCCGCCGCCGTCGCCACCGCGCTCGCCCGGGCCGGCGAGGCCAGGCCCGCCCCGGCCGCCCTGGCCGGCGTCACCCTCACCGCGAGGGCGGCCGGCGCCGCCGGCGTACGCGTCACCACCAAGGACCCCGACCCGGTGCTGCCCTTGCGTCTGTCCAGCCCCAGCCTCGCCGTGCTGTCGCCGAGGGCGTACGGGGCGGGGGGCGCCGTCGACCCGGCCGGCACCGCCACCGGCCCCTTCGAGATCACCCGGGTGACCGGGGCGACCGCCGCCGACCTCGACCGCTTCGACGACTACTGGGGCGGCCGGGCCCAGGCCCCGGGCATCGACGTGCGCTTCGTGGCCGACGGCGCCGCCCGCGCCAACGCCCTGCGCACCGGCCAGGTGGACCTCGCCGAGGCGATACCCGTCGCCCAGGCCGCCGCCCTCGACGCCGGCACCCGTCGCGAGACCGCCACGACCCGCACCACCAGCCTCCAACTCAACGCGAGGTCCCGCCTCTTCGAGGACCCCGCCCTGCGCGCAGCCGCCCGCGCGGCCGTCGACACCGCCGCCCTCGCCGACGGTGTGTACGAGGGACATGCCGACGCCGGGGCCGGGATCTACGGCCCGGCCGTCACCTGGGCGCAGGCCAAGCGCGTGCCGCCCACCGGGCGGGCGAAGCCCACCGCCCCGGGCGGCGCCTCCCTCACCCTGGCGACCTACGACAACCGGCCCGAACTCCCGGAAGCCGCACAGGTGGTGAAACAGCAGCTGGAGCACGCCGGGTTCAAGGTGAAGCTGGTGGTGCGCGAGTACTCGCGACTGGAAGGGGACGCCCTCGCCGGGAAGTTCGACGCCTTCATCGGCGCCCGCAACAGTCTGCTGGACACCGGGGATCCCGTCTCCCTCCTCGCCGGCGACTTCACCTGCGACGGCGGCTACAACCTCGCCCGGCTCTGCGACGCGGCCGTCGACCGGGCCGTCGGACGGGCGCAGGCGGCGACGGACGCCGACAAGCGGCAGGAGGCCGCCATGGCAGCCGAGGCCGTGATCCTCGGCACCGACGCCGTCATCCCGCTGGTCCATCAGCGCGTCGTCACCGGAGTCGCGGCGAAGGTCCGCGGTGTGGCGGCGGACCCCTACGAGCGCACCCTCGTCCGCGCCGGGACCCGGCGCTGACGGCATGAGGAGCAGGATGGGCGCGCTGCTGTGGCGCGTCGTGCTCGCCGTGACGACGGTGTGCGGGATCGGGCTGCTGCCCTGGCTCTCGCACACCGACCCGGCGCGCACCGTGCTGAAGGCGCGGTCGGCCGACCGCGACCCCTCCCCGCAGGCGCTCGCCGACGTGCGCGCGCAACTCGGCCTGGACGAGGGCCCGGTGCGCCTGCTCGGCCGGTGGCTCGCCGGGCTGCCGCACGGCGACGCCGGACGGTCCTGGATCTCGGGCGCGGACGTCCTGCCCGGCGTGCTGGAGGCGCTGGGCGTGTCGTTGCTGCTGATGGCGGTGGCGCTGACCGTCGCCGTGATGGTCGCGGCCGGGGTGTGCGCCCGCACCCTCTACCTCGGCGCACGGCGGCGGACGGCGGTTCGGCCTGCCGGCGGTTCCGGCTCCGCCGTGCTCGCCGCGCTGCCGGAGTTCCTCACCGCGTCCGTGCTGGCGACGGTGGTCGGCGTGCAGTGGGGCTGGCTGCCCGCCCTCGGCTGGTACGGCCCGCAGTGGACGGTGCTGCCCGCGCTCGCCCTCGGTCTGCCCGCCGGGGCGGTCCTCGGCCGGCTCCTCGACGATCAGCTGCCCGGCGCGTTCGCCGAGCCCTGGGCGGCGGCGGCCACCGCGCGCGGACTGCCCGGACGCAGCGTCGCCCGCAAGGCGCTGCGCCGGTGCGTGCCCGCGCTGCTGCCCAACCTGGGGTTGTTCGTGGTGGGCCTGACCGGCGGGTCGGTCGCCGTGGAGCAGATCTTCGACATCCCCGGCCTCGGCCGGACCACGTTGCAGGCGGCGATCGCCCAGGACCTGCCCGTCCTCCAGGCCGGCGTCCTCCTGCTCGTCGCCCTTGCCGCGGCCGTCACCGCAGGGGCCCGCGTCGCCGCCCGGCTGTTCGTCGGTCCCGCCCTGCGCGACGGCGCCCTGCTGACACTGCACCGGCGCGCGCCGGCCGGCCGCAGAGGGCCGCCGCTGGTCCACGGCCTGCTGTTGGCGTGCGTCGTCGGCCTCGGGCTGCCCCGCGATCCGCTCGCGCTCGACACCGGCGACCGCCTCCGGCCCCCCTCCGCGACCCACCCCTTCGGCACGGACGCGCTCGGCCGCGACGTCCTCGCCCGGGTCGGGCACGGCGCCGTCGACACCCTGCTCCTGGCTCTCGCCATCAGCGCGATCGCCCTGGCCGTGGGTATCGGGCTCGGGCTGCTGCCGCGGGTGTCCGGGCCGCTCGTCGACACCGTCAACGCCGTTCCGCCCGTGCTGGCCGCGCTCCTCGTGGTCGCGGTGCAGGGCAGCGGCCCCATGACGCCCGTACTGGCCGTGGCCGTCGTGGCCTGGGCGCCGCTCGCCGCGCACACCTCGGCGCTGCTGCGGCAGGAACGGGCCACCGTCCACCTGGCCGCCACCCGGGCGCTCGGCGCCGGCCCCTGGTACCTGCTGAGGAGAGGCCTTCTGCCCGCCGTCCTGCCGCCGGTCGCCCGCCACGCCCTGCTGCGGCTGCCCGGGGTCGCCCTCGCGCTGGCCTCGCTCGGCTTCCTCGGCCTCGGGGCCCAGCCGCCGTCCCCCGAATGGGGTCTGCTCCTCGCGGAGAACCAGCCCTACGCCGAGCGCGCCCCCTGGGCCGTCCTCGCCCCGGCCGCCGTCCTCGCCGTCCTCGCCGCCCTGGCCGTGACGGCGCCCGGCCTGCTGCGCGGGTCCCCGCGACCCGGGCGGGCGCAACGGTCCGGATCGCCCGGGCCGCGCGGCCGGCCTCCGCGGCCTCGCGGTCAGGAGCCGACGATCGGTGAACCGCGGTCAGAACCAACGCGGTTGACGGGGGCGCGATGAGCACGACCGGCCTCGTGTCCCGCCGGAAGGCGTCGGGCGCGCCGCCCCTGCCGCCGCTGCTGCGCCTGTTGATGGTGACTCAGCTGGCGTTCAACATAGGGTTCTTCGCCGTTCTGCCGTTCCTCGCCGAGCATCTGGGCGCATCCGTCGGCCTGGCGGGCTGGCTGGTCGGCTTCGTGCTGGGGCTGCGGACCTTCAGCCAGCAGGGACTGTTCGTGGTGGGCGGGGCGCTCGCCGACCGGTACGGCGTGCGGCCCGTCGTCCTCGCCGGATGCGTCCTGCGGATCGCCGGGTTCGCCTGGCTCGGCTACGCGGAGCGGGTTTGGACGGTCGTCGCGGCGGTGCTGCTGATCGGGTTCGCGGCCGCGCTGTTCTCGCCCGCCGTCGAATCGGAGGTGGCCCGTCAGGCCGTCCTGCACGAGAGGGCGGACGGCGGCTCACGCACCCGGGTGCTGGCCCTGTTCACGGTCGCCGGACAGACCGGCGCGTTCGTGGGGCCGCTGCTCGGCGCGCTGCTCCTGGAGGTCGACTTCCGCGCGGTGTGTCTGACCGGCGCCTCGATCTTCGTCCTCGTGCTCGTCGGCCATGCCCGGCTGCTGCCCCAGCACATCCCCGGCCGCGTCGGCCTCCGGCTCCGGGGCGCCGCGGGTCCGCTGCTCCGCAACCGCCGCTTCCTCGCCCTGTGCTGCGCCTACGGCGCCTACCTGCTCGCCTACAACCAGCTGTACCTCGCCCTGCCCGCCGAAGTGGAGCGTGCGACCGGCTCACAGACGCCGCTGGCCTGGCTGTTCGCGCTGTCGTCGCTGCTGGTGGTGGCCGCCCAGCTGCCGGTCACCCGGTGGGCGGGGGAGCGGCTCGGCCCGCGGGGCGCGATGGCGGGCGGGCTCGCGTCGATCGCCGCGGGATTCGTCGTCGTGGCCGTGGGTCGGTACGCCGCACCGACCGGGACGGCGGCGTTGCTGCCCGCGACCGGGTTCACGGTGCTGCTCACCTTCGGCCAGATGCTCGTCGCGCCCGTCGCCCGGGCGTGGACCCCCGACTTCGCCGAGGACGGCCGGCTCGGTCTGTACACCGGGGCGCTGTCCTCGGTCTCCGGCCTGATCGTGCTGTCGGGCAGCGCGGCCACCGGCGCGCTCCTCGGCGCCGGGCTGCCGCCCGCCGTGCCCTGGCTCCTGCTGGCCGCGGTGCCGGCCGCGGCCGTCCTGCTGCTTCCCCGTCGGCCGTGACGACCACCGACGGGCCGGAGACGCCGCGCGAGCGCGGCGGCTACACGAGCTCCAGGACCGCTTCCGCCGGGCGCTCGGTCACCGCGCGCGACGTCCGCCACAGCCACAGCACGTCCCGGCCGAACGACCACACCAGGGAGCCGAGCGCCAGCAGCACCACGGCGAACGTGGCGGCGTAGGGCAGCAGGGCGGACCCCGCCAGCAGCAGCAGGACGCCCTGCAACGCGGCGACCGTCTTGCGGGCGGTGCTCGGCGGGAGCGGGGCGTTGAGCCAGGGGGCGACGCGGGCCGCGGCGACGAAGGCGTAGCGCATGCCGCCGATCAGCAGGACCCACGGGCCCAGCGTCATCGCGACGTACACGCTGAGCACCAGGATCAGGAACGCGTCGACCTCCATGTCGAAACGCGCGCCCAGCGCCGTCGAGGTGTTCGTGCGGCGGGCGACCTTGCCGTCGACGCCGTCCAGGATCAGGGCCACGGCCGTCAGGCCGACCAGCAGCGTCACCGGGGGCGTGCTCTCGAAGGAGTCCGCGACCAGCGCGGTCACCCCGCCCACCAGCGTGGCGCGGCCGAGGGTGACCCGGTTGGCCGGGCCGAACGTGCGCAGGCTGGAGCGGTGCAGCGCCCGGGAGAGCACCGCCCAGGTGGCGATGGCGAAGACGAGACCGGTCACCCAGCCCGCCGGCCCCATGCCTATCGCCGTGCCGAGCAGGGCCAGCAACAGGATCTGAACGCCCGCTCCCACAGCGGTCTCCTGCTGGACCAGCCTCGCGTCGTAAGTGTTGTTCAGGGCCACCGCACGTTCCTCCGGCCAGATGACAGAGATGATCAGTGCCGCGTACTGTGCGCGGACTGTGCACACCTCGGTACGTGAACAGGTTCCCGATCGTTCAGGAGGATGTGGATGTCGATCGCCGCTCGTGCGTTCTGGGTCGCCTCGCCCGGTGAGGGGGAGATCCGTGACGTCGTCGTTCCGGATCCCGCCGACGGCGAGGTCCTGGTGCGCTCGCTGTGGTCCGGCGTCAGCCGCGGCACGGAGACCCTCGTCTTCCGCGGCGGGGTGCCCGAGAGCCAGCACGCGGTCATGCGGGCGCCGTACCAGGAGGGCGACTTCCCCTCGCCCGTGAAGTACGGCTACCTCAACGTCGGCGTGGTGGAGCGCGGGCCGGCGGAGCTGCTCGGGCGCACGGTCTTCTGCCTCTACCCGCACCAGACGCGGTACGTGGTTCCGGCGGCGGCGGTGACGGTCGTGCCGGACTCCGTGCCCGCCCGCCGGGCCGTCCTCGCGGGCACCGTGGAGACGGCCGTCAACGCGCTGTGGGACGCCGCGCCGTTGGTCGGGGACCGGATCGCGGTCGTCGGCGGCGGCATGGTCGGCTGTTCGGTGGCCGCGCTGCTGGCCCGTTTCCCCGGCGTCCGCGTGCAGTTGGTGGACGCCGACCCGGCGCGCGAGAAGGTCGCCGAGGCGCTCGGCGTCGGATTCGCCGCGCCCGCCCGGGCACTGGGCGGCTGCGACCTCGTCGTGCACGCCAGCGCCACCGAGCAGGGGCTCACCCGCTCACTGGAACTGCTCGCCGACGAGGGGACCGTCCTCGAACTGAGCTGGTACGGCGACCGGAAGGTCTCCCTCCCGCTCGGCGAGGACTTCCACTCCCGGCGCCTCGTCGTCCGCAGCAGCCAGGTCGGCGCCGTCTCCCCGGCACGCCGTTCCAGTCGCTCCTACGCCGACCGGCTCGACCTGGCGCTGGAGCTGCTGGCCGAGCCGGCGCTCGACGCCCTCGTCACCGGAGACAGCGCTTTCGACGAGCTGCCGCAGGTGATGCCGAAGCTCGCGTCCGGCGAGATCCCGGCGCTGTGCCACGGCATCAGGTACGACCAGGAGCGCCTGACCTGAGAAAAGAGTGAGATCACGGTGAACAGGGGGAACCGTTGAGCCGTACTACACGGCATCCCCCGGCGGTCAACGGCCGGGGGAGCAGAGGCGCCGCACCTGGAGGGTCGTCCGTTGTTCAGTGTCACCGTCCGCGATCACATCATGATCGCCCACAGCTTCAGCGGCGAGGTCTTCGGACCCGCGCAGCGCCTGCACGGAGCGACGTTCCTCGTGGACGCCACCTTCCGCCGCGAGCAGCTGGACGACGACAACATCGTCGTCGACATCGGACTGGCCACGCAGGAGCTGGGAGCGGTGGTCAGCGAGCTGAACTACCGCAACCTCGACAACGAGCCCGACTTCGCGGGGATCAACACCTCGACGGAGTTCCTGGCGAAGGTCGTGGCGGACCGGCTCGCGGAGCGCATCCACAAGGGCGCGCTCGGCGAGGGCGCCCGAGGCATCGCCGCCATCGCCGTGACCCTGCACGAGTCGCACGTCGCCTGGGCGAGTTACGAGCGTGCGCTGTGACCGACACGACCCTGGAGAAGGCCGCCGTGCAGAGCGCTCCGGCCGGGCAGCAGGCTCCGCTGGCGTACGTGCCCGTGCAGGCGCCGCTTCCCAAGATCGGTGGGATCATCCCCATGTCCCTGCGCTCCGTGCACTTCGTGATGCCGGGCGGCGTCGACGACACGGCGAACCCCAGCGGCGGCAACGCCTATGACCGGCGCCTGTGCCTGGACCTGCCCGGCTTCGGCTGGCAGGTCCACAAGCACCTGGCGCCCGGGTCGTGGCCCCGCCCGGAGGCGGACGCCCGCGCGGACCTGGCGCGCACGCTGCGCGAGTTCCCCGACGGCACGATCGTCCTGCTCGACGGACTGGTCGCCTGCGGGGTCCCGGAGATCATCGCCCCGGAGGCGCAGCGGCTGCGGCTCGTCGTGCTCGTCCATCTGCCGCTGGGCGACGAGCGCGGCATCGCCGCCGAGGTGGCGGCCGAGCTCGACGCCAAGGAGCGGGAGGTGCTGCGGGCCGTGCCGGCGGTCGTGGCCACCAGCGACTGGGCGGTGCGCCGCCTCGTCTCGCACCACGGTCTCGCCCCCGAGCGGGTGCACGTCGCCGCCCCCGGCGCCGACATCGCCCCCCTGGCCTCCGGCACCGACGGCGTGTCCCGGCTGCTGTGCGTGGCCTCCGTGACCCCGCGCAAGGGCCAGCACCGGCTGGTCGAGGCGCTGGCCGCGGCCAAGGACCTGCCGTGGAGCTGCGTGTGCGTGGGCGGGCTCGGGCAGGACCCGCAGTACGTCGCCCATCTGCGCGAGCTCATCGCCCGGCACGGTCTTCAGGACCGGCTGGAGCTCGCCGGACCGAAGGCCGGCGCCGAGCTGGACGCCGCGTACGCCTCCGCCGACCTGATGGTCCTCACCTCGTACGCGGAGACCTACGGCATGGCCGTCACCGAGGCGCTGGCCCGTGGCATCCCGGTCCTGGCGACGGACGTCGGCGGACTGCCCGAGGCGGTCGGCCGCGCCCCCGACGGCGGTGTCCCCGGCATCCTCGTCCCGCCGGAGGACCCGGCCGCCCTCGCCGCCGAACTGCGCGGCTGGTTCGGCGAGCCCGACGTGCGACGGCGGCTGAAGGCGGCCGCGCGCGGCCGCCGGGCCGCCCTGAACGGCTGGGCGTCGACCGCCCAGAGCCTGGCCGGTGTTCTGGGCAGGCTTCCCCGCGAGCCCCGGAGGGCGGCATGAGGAAGACGACGGCGACCCCGGCCGACATGGCCCGGCACGTGGGCGGCATCCCGGCCCAGCCCGGCCGCGGCGAGTCCGTCTCCCTGGTGGAGGCCGCGCTGCCCCCCTCGCACCCCGGTTCCGGCGCCGAAGCCGATCCGGAGCAGGTCATCGCGGGCGCCGGGCCGGTCGGCCGGTCCGGCGAGCGGCCGACCGTGCGGCTGCGCGACGCCGGACCGGACGAGCAGCCCCGCTACGCCCCGGAATGGCTGGAGCTGCGCGAGCCCGCCGACGCCGCCGCCCGGTCGATGGAGCTGCTGGACCCGCTGCGGATCCGGCTCGCCAACCTGCCCGGCCGCAGCGGCCTGGCCATCCACGACCTGGGCTGCGGCACCGGCTCCATGGGCCGGTGGCTGGCCCCCCGGCTGGACGGCGCGCAGCACTGGATCCTGCACGACCGCGACCCCTACCTGCTGCACTTCGCCGCCGTCGCCTCCCCGCGGGCGGCCGCCGACGGCAGCCGGGTCACCGTCGAGACGCGGCGCGGCGACGTCGCCCGGCTCACCCCGGACGCCCTGCTCGGGGCCTCGCTGGTCACCGCCTCCGCCCTGCTCGACGTCCTCACCCGCGAGGAGGTCGAGACGCTCGCCGCGGCCTGCGCCGGGGCGGGCTGCCCGGCACTGCTGACCCTGTCGGTCGCCGGCCGCGTCGAACTCAGCGACCCCGACCCGCTGGACGACGAGATCGCCGCCGCCTTCAACGACCACCAGCGGCGCGGCGGCCTCCTCGGCCCCGACGCCGTCGCGGTCGCCGGTGAGGCGTTCGCCGACCAGGGCGCGACCGTGAAGGTGCACCCGAGCGTCTGGCAGCTCGGTCCCGAGAACGTGGGCCTGACCGCCCAGTGGCTGCGCGGCTGGGTCGGCGCGGCCGTGGAGGAGCGTCCCGAGCTGGCCGAGCGGGCCGAGGCCTATCTGGCCGCACGGCTCGCGGCCTGCGCCGCCGGCGAACTGCGCGCCACCGTGCACCACAGCGACCTGCTGGCGCTGGCCCGGCCCACGGGCGGAGCCGGATGAGCGCGGAGGCGGTCGGCCCCCGGGTGAGCGCGCCGCCCGTGCTGTGGGCGGAGACGGCCGCGCCCGTCGTGCGGCGGCCCGCGCGGGCGTTGCCGGCGCAGCGCGGCGGCAGCGCCGTCTCGGCGGCCCGCATCGGCGTCATCGTGAACGCGCCGCACGCGAAGCGGCCGTCCCGGCTGCGCGCCGTGCTCGGCAGCCGTGCCCTGCGCACCCACTTCGGGACCGTCGCCGGAGTCACCATCCTCGCGGTGCTGCTGTGGCGGCTGGGCACCGGCGTCTTCCTGGACGGGCTGCGGCGCGTGGACGCGCCGACCCTGCTCGCCGGGCTCGCGATCGGCGCGCTCACCACCGTGTTCAGCGCCTGGCGGTGGGCGCTGGTGGCCCGCGGACTGCGGATCCGGCTGCCGCTCGGCGCGGCCGTCGCCGACTACTACCGCGCCCTGTTCCTCAACGCGGCGCTGCCCGGCGGCATCCTGGGCGACGTGCACCGCGCGGTGCGGCACGGACAGAGCGAGGGCGACGTCGGGCGCGGTGTGCGGGCCGTGGTCCTGGAGCGCACCGCGGGACAGCTCGCGCTGACCGTGGCGGGCGTGACGATCCTGCTGACCCTGCCCTCGCCGGTCATGCAGGACGTCCGGCACGTCACCCCGCTGGTCCTGCTGGCCGGCGTCGGCGCCTGCGCCGTCGTCCTCGCCGTGCGGATGAGCTCCTCGGCCCCGCGCCGCGCCGGACGGCTGCGCGCGACGCTGGCGGAGGCCCGCGAGAGCCTGCTGTCGCGGCGCAACGGGCCGGGCGTCGCCCTGTCCTCGGCGATCGTGCTGGCGGGACATCTCGCCATGTTCGTCGTGGCCGCGCGGGTCGCCGGTTCCGGCGCCTCCGTGCTCACGCTGCTGCCGATCGCCGTCCTCGCGCTGCTCGCCATGGGACTTCCCCTGAACGTCGGGGGCTGGGGCCCGCGCGAGGGCGTCACCGCCTGGGCGTTCGGCGCCGCCGGGCTGGGCGCGAGCACCGGCCTCTCCGTCGCCGTCGTCTACGGCGTGCTCAGCTTCGTGGCGGCGCTTCCCGGAGCCGTCGTGCTGGTGGTGCGCTGGTCCGCGGGCCTGCGCGCCCGGGCCGCCGCTCCGGCCGGCCCGGGCCCCGAGAAGCGGCTCGGCGAGGACGAGCCGCGCTACGCGGAGGCCGCGTCACCGGCGGCCGCCGGGCCGTCGCCGGTCCCGGTCGCCGAATCCGGCGAAGCCGCCGCGGTCAGCAGCGAGAAATACGCGCCGAAGGAATCCGCGAGGCTCGCCAGGAGTTCCTTTCCCTTTTCCGCCGAACCCAGGGAAGGACGGCCGATGACGCCCGAATCGGTATAGGCGGACATTCCCAGTGTGAGCAGATGACGGCGGTCGTCCGCGACGAAATCGGCCGACTCGTAACCGGGCCGGACGACGTCGGGGTGGGCGTGCAGCAGGATCGACGTCTCGATCTCCCCGGCGTGCATGTCGGTGAGGAGCGAGGTCGACACCCCGGACCGCTCCAGCGCCGCCTCCCAGTCCTCCGGGGCCGGGAAGAGCGCCATCCGCTCGCCCGCGGCGGACGACTCCTGGACGACGTTGCCCAGGACGTAGTTCCCGCCGTGTCCGTTGACCAGCACCAGGGCTTCGACGCCCGAGCGGCGCAACGACGCCGCGATGTCCCGTACCACCGCGTGAAGGGTCACGGAGGAGATGCTGACGGTTCCCGGCCAGGCCGCGTGCTCGTGCGAGCAGGCGATGGTCACCGGCGGGAGGAGGTGCACCGGGTACGCCTCGGCGATCTCCCGCGCGATGGCGCAGGCGACCAGCGTGTCGGTGGCCAGCGGCAGGTACGCGCCGTGCTGTTCGAAGCTGCCGACGGGCAGGACCGCCACCCGCGTCGCGACTCCGGCTCCCCGGGCCCGCACGTCTTCGGTAGTGTCCGTCGGCATCACTCCGTACGCCGCCGACCGTATGTCCGAACCACTCATTTCTTCCCGGCCCTTCGTCTCTGCTTAGGAACCAGATCATGACAGAAAACATTGGCGTACTCGGCACGAAGACCCCGCAGCGCACCGGTGTGGAACGCGTGGTGAATGCCCCCCTGCCCACCGTGTACGGGAAATTCCAGGCGATCGGTTATATGGACCACGACCGCGGTGACGAACAAGTCGCCCTGGTCTACGGCGAGATCGGCGCGGAGGACGTGCTGACCCGGCTGCACTCGGAATGCCTGACCGGCGACGCGTTCGGCTCCCAGCACTGCGAGTGCGGCGACCAGCTGGAGTCCGCGCTGCGGGCGGTGGTCGCGGAGGGCCGTGGCGTGGTCGTCTACCTGCGCGGGCACGAGGGCCGCGGCATAGGCCTGCTCGGCAAGCTGCGCGCCATGGCGCTTCAGGCGGAGGGCCTGGACACCGTCGAGGCCAACGTGGCCCTCGGCTTCCCGGTGGACGCCCGCGACTACAAGGCGGCCGCCGACATCCTGCGCGACCTCGGCGTGCGGTCGGTCCGCCTGATGTCGAACAACCCGCGCAAGCGCGAGGCGCTGACGGACAACGGCATCAGGGTCGCCGAAGAGGTGCCGCTGCTGATCGAACCGTGCGAGAACAACATCACCTACCTGCGCACGAAGCGGGAGCGCATGGACCACCGGCTGCCCCACCTGGACGCGGTGGCGCACTGGTCCTGAGCGCGCGGCGCGCCGCCGCCCCGACGGGCGGGGACCACGGCGGCCCGGCGCAGCACCGCCCGGCCCACGACAGCCCCGGCGCATGACAGAGCCCCGGCCCCGGCGACGGGCCGGGGCTTCCGCCGAAAGGAGCCGCCCGCGTGAACCCGCATGCCTCGGTCGTCGTCATCGGCGGCGGGGTGATGGGCACGGCCATCGCCTACCACCTCGCCGCCGCCGGCGTCCGCGACGTCCTGCTGCTGGAACGGGACGAGCTCGCGGCCGGATCCACCTCGAAGGCCGCCGGAGGAGTCCGCGCCCAGTTCTCCGACGAGCTGAACGTCCGGCTCGGGGCGCGCAGCCTGGAGGCGTTCGCGCGGTTCGGGGAGGAGATCGGCCACGACATCGGGCTGCGCCGCGTCGGCTACCTCTTCCTGCTGTCGACCCCGCAGGAGGTCGCCTCCTTCGAGGCGGGCGTGCGGCTCCAGAACGCGCTCGGCGTGCCCAGCCGGATGATCGACCCGGCCGAGGCGCGCCGTCTGTCCCCGCTGGTGCGCACCGAGGGGTTACTCGCGGCCGCGTTCTCGCCGGACGACGGTCACTGCACCCCCGAAGCCGTCGTCCACGGGTACGCGGCCGCGGCCCGCCGGTGCGGGGCGCGCATCCTGCGCCACACCGCCGTCACCGGCATCGACCGGCAGGGCGACATGATCACCGCGGTGCGCACCACGCTCGGCCCGATCGCCACGAACACGGTGATCTGCGCGGCCGGCGCCTGGTCCCGGTCCGTCGGCGCGATGGCCGGCGTGGACCTGCCCGTGCGGCCGCTGCGCCGCCAGATCGCCGTCACCGAACCGGTCCCGGGCCTCCCGCCGGACCTCCCCATGACGATCGACTTCTCCAGCAGCCTCTACTTCCACGCCGAGGGCCCCGGCCTCCTCGTCGGCATGTCCGACCCGGACGAGCGGCCCGGCTTCGCCACCGACACCCACGACCGGTGGATCCCCCGCCTCACCGCGGCCATGGAGCGCCGCGCCCCCGCCCTCCTCGACCTGCGCCGCACGGGCGGCTGGGCGGGCCTGTACGAGGTGACCCCCGACCACAACGCCCTGATCGGCGAGGCCACGACGGTCTCGCGCTTCCTGTACGCGACCGGCTTCTCCGGTCACGGCTTCCTCCAGGGCCCGGCCGTCGGCGAGGTCGTCCGCGACCTGTATCTGGGCCGCGTACCCTTCGTGGACGTCGCCCCCCTGAGCGCCGACCGCTTCGCGTCCGGCGCCCCGCGTCCGGAGGTCAACCGCGTATGACGGCACTCCACCTGTGGCTGCGCCACGAGGTCCGCGCCACCGAACGGCGCACCCCCGTCGTCCCCGACGACGCCCGCCGCCTCATCGAGGCGGGCGTGCGCCTGAGCGTCGAGGACTGCCCGCAGCGCGTCTTCCCGACCCGGGACTACGAGGCCGTCGGCGCGCGGATCGTCCCGGCCGGCTCGTGGACCTCCGCGCCGGACGACGCCGTCGTCCTCGGTCTCAAGGAACTCCCCGACGAGCCGGGCGAGCTGAGGCACCGTCATGTTTTTTTCGGGCACGCCTACAAGCGCCAGCCGGGAGCGGCGGCGTTGCTCCGCCGGTTCGACGCCGGCGGCGGGGCGCTCCTCGATCTGGAGTACCTGGTCGACGACGACGGCCGGCGGCTCGCCGCCTTCGGGTTCTGGGCGGGCTACCTCGGCGCCGCCCTCGCGGTCCTCCAGCACCGCGGCGGGCTGACCGCTCCGCTCGTTCCCACCGACAAGGACGAGTTGGACGCGGCCCTGCGTCAAACGGAGCACGCGCGCGGGGAGTTCACGGCCCTCGTCGTCGGCGCCCTGGGCCGCAGCGGCCGGGGCGCGCGGGCCGCCTTCGCCACGGCCGGCGTCGACCCCACCTGCTGGGACCTGGCGCAGACCCGCGACCTGGACCGGCCCGCACTGCTCGCGCACGACGTGATGGTCAACTGCGTCCTCGCCACCACCCCCGTCCCGCCGTTCGTCCGCGAGCAGGACCTGGACGACCCCGTCCGCCGGCTGCGCACCCTGTCCGACGTCACCTGCGACGTGGGCTCGCCGCTCAACGTCCTGCCGGTGTACGACCGCACGACCGAGTGGGCCGACCCGGTGCGGCGGCTGCGCAAGGACCCCCCGCTGGACCTGATCGCCATCGACAACCTGCCGTCCCTGCTGCCGCGCGAGTCCAGCGTCGACTTCTCGGCGGCGCTCACCCCGCTGCTCGCCGACTTCGGGACCGGCGGGGCCTGGGGTCGCTGTCTGGACCGCTTCCACGAGGCGAGCCGCGAACCCGGCCCGGACGCGGGGCGGTTCGGCGCGCCGGGGGAGGACGGCCGTGGCTGACGCCGTGCCCGCCACCGGCACGGTCCACTGGATCGGCGCCGGCCTCTCCACGGGCAGCGGCCTGGCCGCCCTGTGCGAGCACGCCGACCGCGTCCGCCTGTGGCACCGCACCGTGCGACGCGCGGCCGCGGCCCTGGACGGGCTGGGCCTGACCGGACGCGCCGAGCCGCGCGCCTACACCCTGGACGCGCTCGCCGCCGAGCTGTCCCCGGGGGACGTCGTGGTGTCGATGCTGCCCGCGCCCGACCACGGCCCGCTGCTCGAGGTGTGCGTGGCCGCCCGGGCCCACTTCGCGTGCTCCAGCTACGCGGCGGACGCCGTGTGCGCGCAGGCGCCGGCGGCGGCCGCGGCCGGGGTCGTCGTCCTCACCGAGGCCGGACTGGACCCGGGCGTGGACCATCTCTTCGCGCACAGCCTCGTCGCCCGGGCCCGGCGGGCGATCGGGGAGCGCACGCCCGCCGCGTACCGTCTCACCTCCTACTGCGGAGGCGTCCCCGCGGTCCCCGACGACTTCAGGTACCGGTTCAGCTGGGCCCCGCTCGGCGTCCTCAACGCCCTGCGCACGCGCGCGCGTTACCTCGACGACGGTGTCGAGACCGTCGTCGACCGGCCGTGGGAGGCCACCCGCGGCCACCTCGTCGGCGGCGAGCGGTTCGAGGCCTACCCCAACCGCGACAGCCTCCCGTTCATCGGGCAGTACGCGCTGCCCCCGGCCTGGCGGCCGCTCGTCTTCGTGCGCGGGACGCTGCGCCTGGACGGCTGGCTGCGGGCCTGGGACGCGGTGTTCGAGGAGCTGAGGACGGGGGACGACGCGCGGATCGCCGCGCTCGCCCGGGAACTGGCGGCCGCCCACCCGACCACGGCCGCCGACCGCGACCGTGTCGTCCTGTCCGTGGCGCTGGAGGTGACCGCGGACCCGGACTCCCGCGCCGGGGACGCCGGCTCCTGGTCCGGCGAGTACCTCCTGGACCTGGAGGGCGACGCCGACGAGAGCGCGATGGCCCGCTGCGTCTCCCGCCCGCTGGCGCTCGGCGTGCGGCACGTCCTCGACGGGTCGCTGCCGCCGGGGCTGGGCAGGGCGGCCGGGACGGCCGAGCGCTCCGAGCAGTGGCTGGACGAACTGCGTGCCGACGGACTCGACTTCACGCTGCGCGTCACGAACTGACGGCGGAGTCCGCCGGATCCGGCGGACCCATCGGGCGCGACGCACGGGCTCCGGTGTACGCACCCGCGTAACCGGACCCCGTGGAGGCCGATGGCGTGCGTGCGGCCACCGCCGGGTGCGGGGGAGCGCGGGGGCGCGGGGCCGCGCGGGTGTGCGAGCGCCCGTGCGGGCGGCGGTCCGGCCGCGGTCAGCCGGTGATCGCCTCGTGGACCAGCCGTTTGAGGTCGGGATAGAGCTTCAGCGACTTCCGCGGGCGCAGCTGGGTCAGGAACTGCACGGAGACGTCGTGGGCGGGGTCGACCCAGAAGGTGGTGGTGGCGACGCCGCTCCAGCCGTACGTGCCCAGCCCGCAGGGGGCCTGGGTGCGGCTCGGGTCGACGACCACGGACACCCCGAGTCCAAAGCCGACCCCGTCGTTTCCCGGCTCGTCGTGGGCGGGACGGCTGCCGAAGGCGCGCAGGTCGGCGCCGCCGGGGAGGTGGTTGCGGGTCATCAGGTCGACCGTCCCGGGCGCGAGCAGACGCACCCCGTCGAGCTCGCCGCGCCGCCGCAGCAGCTCGCTGAACCGGTGGACGTCGTAGGCGGTCGCGACCATGCCGCCGCTGCCCGACAGGAAGCGGGGGCGGCCGAACAGGGGCAGGCCCGCGATGGGCTCGATGCCGCCGCCGTCGGCGTCCCCGTACAACTCCGCCAGCCGGCCGGCCTGTTCGTCGTTCACCTGGAACCCGGCGTCGGGCATGCCGAGCGGACGGAAGATCCGCTCGGCGAGGAACTCGTCCAGCGGGCGTCCCGAGACCACTTCGACGACCCGGCCCAGCACGTTCGTGGCCACCGAGTAGTTCCACTGGGTGCCGGGCTCGAACTGAAGCGGCAGCCGCGCGTACGCCTCCACGGTGCCCGCGAGGTCGGAGCCCGGCAGCACCGCCGAGTCCAGTCCCGCCTCGCGGTACAGGGCGTCCACCGGGTGACAGTGGTAGAACGCGAAGGTCAGGCCCGCGGTGTGGGTCATCAGATGCCGCACCAGCAGCGGCTGCTCGACCGGCCGGGTGGACAGGTCCGCGCCCGAACCGCCGGTGTACACGCGCTGGTCGGCGAAGGCCGGCAGATGGTCGGCGACCGGGTCGTCGAGCCCCAGCCGGCCTTCCTCCATCAGTATCAGCGCGGCGACCGAGGTCACCGGCTTGGTCATGGAGTAGATCCGGTAGAGGGTGTCGGCCTCGACGGGCAGCCCGGCGGCGACGTCGCGGCGCCCGTGGGCGGTGAGGTGCGCGACGCGGCCGCCGCGTGAGACGGCCAAGAGGTACCCGGGCAGACGCCCTTCGCCGACCAGGTGGGCGAGATGCTGGTCGAGGCGGTCCAGCGCCTTCCCGTCCAGCCCGGCCTCGCTCGGATCGACCTCTTGTCGCAGCAGTGCCATCTTGTCCTCCGGTGCGTTCGTTCAAGGCGCGGTCCCGGCCTACCCGCCGGGACGGCCTCCGACCTCATCGTCGCGCAGGGAACGCGCGTACGGACCCCTTTCGGCCCGGTGATCCCTGTGCGTTGCGTCGCTTCCGTCCGCCGGGTGACCAGCGGGGAAGCCGGCCGGGAGGGCGGTGGCGGCGGGGCGCGCACGGCCCGGCAGCGTCCGGCACAGCGCCGGGGCGGCCGCGGCCGCGCACGCCAGCGCCCACAGGGGCGAGCGCGGCGCGCCCAGGTCCATGAGCACGGTCGCCGTCGCGACGCCGAGCGCCGGTCCGACGTTCATCGCCGTCTGCTGCAACCCGCCCGCCACCCCGGCCGACTCGGCGGGCGCCAGCCGGACGACGACATGGGTCGCCGCCACCATCGTCGCGCCGAACCCCGCGCCCACCAGCGCGAATCCGGCGCAGAAGACGGCGGGAGCCGCGGCGGCGGCGAGGACGAGGAGGCCGAGGGCGAGCACGGCCGTCGCTCCCGTGAGCGTGGCGCGCGCACCGGCCCGGCGCAGCAGGACCGCGGCGACGGGGGCGGCGGCCACCAGCGACACGGCCAGCGGAAGGCTGAGCAGGGCGCTGTGCAGCGGGGTGAGACCCAGGCCGTCCTGGAGGAGGTAGACGCAGGCGAACACCGCGCCGTTCAGCGCCGCCGACGCGACGACGAGCAGACCGAGCGCGGCGCAGACCGGGCGCGGGCCGCGGCCGTCCCCGCCGGTTCGCCCGAAAGCCGACGACGGCAGCAGGGGGTCCGGGGCGCGTCGCTCGTGCCGCACGAAGGCGACGGCGGCGAGCAGGGCGACCGGCGCCGACCAGGTCACGCCGGGGAGGGCGACCAGGGTGTGCACCAGACAGGCCAGCGCGAGCGCGAGGAGCAGGGCGCCGGGCAGGTCGAGCGATGTGCCGGCCGACGGCTGTCGCTCCTCCCGGGAGGCGAGAGCGAGCGCGCCGAAGAGCAGCGCGGGCACGACGTTGACGAGGAACACCGACCGCCAGCCGAACTCGCTGGTCAGCGCCCCGCCGACCACGGGCCCGGCGGCCGCCGCCACCCCGATGGCGGCCGTGCGCACCGCGATCGGCGTGCGCAGCCGCTCCGGTGGGAACGACGCCCGCAGCATGCCCAGCGTGGCCGGTTGCAGCAGCGCCCCGAACACGCCCTGCACGATCCGCAGCCCGATCACCCAGCCCACCCCCGGCGCCACGGCCAGGGCCGCCGAGACGGCCCCGAAGCCCAGCATGCCCACGGCGAAGACGCGGCGGTGTCCGTGGCGGTCGCCGAGCCGCCCGGCGAACACGAGCAGACTCGCCACCGCGACCAGATAGCCGGTGCCGGTCCACTGGGCCCCGGCCAGGGAGGCGTGCAGGTCGTGTTGCAGAGCGGGCCGCGCCACGGTGAGCACGGTGCCGTCCAGGGCGACGATCACCGCGCCCGCCACGCTGCTCGCCAGCGTGAGGGAGCGGTTCACCGCGCGCCCTCGGGCCCCAGGTGCGCGTCCAGCGCCGTGCGCAGCAGCGGCCCGAAGTCGTCGGCGCCGGTGGCGAGTTGCAGACTGCCCCAGCGCCACAGCTGGGCGATGCCGTGCAGGTTCGCCCACAGCGCGGCCGCGACGGCACGGGCGTCGGCGTCCGGTCGCACCCGGCCGACGAGCTCCACCAGCACCCCGAACAACGGCAGGCTGGTGTCGCGCAGTCGCAGGTGGCCGCTCTCCAGCAGATCATGACGGAACATCAGCTCGTACATCCCGGAGTTCTCCAGGGCGAACCGCAGATAGACGCCGCCGAGCGCGGTGAGCTGCCCGCGGGGCTCCGCGCCGTCGTCGCCGCGGGCCGCGCTCACGCGCGTGGCGAGGTCGGTGAATCCGCGGTGCGCGATGGCCGACAGCAGTTCCAGGTGCGTGGGGAAGTGGCGGCGGGGCGCCCCGTGCGAGACACCGGCCCGCCGCGCGATCTCGCGCAGGGTCAGCGCGCCGACGCCCTTCTGACGGACGAGGTCCACGCCGACGTCGACGAGACGGGTGCGCAGGCCGGCGTCGGAGCCGGTGCCGCTCGAGGGCGTCGCGGTCCGTTCCGGATCGGATGCTGGTTCGGTCATGGACAGTGTCTACCAGCGAGGAGTAGACACTGTCTACTCTTTCCCGGCCCCCTGCCGGCGGGGACGACGGCCGAGAGGCCTCGGGGGGACCGCGCGGCATCGGTCCGCGGACGTAGGGCCGACGGCCGATGCCGCGACGCGGCCCGCTGCCTAGGCTGCGGGAGCGGACCGCCGCCCCTGCGCGGACGCCACCCCTGTGAGGAGAAGTCGTCATGCCCGTCAACGGCCGTAGCCACATCCGCTTCGCCCGGCCCTCGCGCGACCTGGCCGCCGCGGAACGGTTCTGGGGGGAGGGGCTCGGGCTGAGCGTGCTGTGGCGGGCCGAGGGCGGCGGGGAGCCCGGCGAGCACGACCTGCTCATGCTCGGCTGGCCGGACGCCGGCTGGCATCTGGAGCTCGTCCACGAGCCGGGCCGCCCGGTCGAGCCGCGCCCGACCGAGGAGGACCTGCTCGTGGTCTACGTCGACGGTCCCGTGCCGGACGACCTGGTGGCCCGGCTGGAGCGGAACGGGGGCCGGCGGACGCAGTCGCCCAACCCGTACTGGAACGAGTGGGGCGTGACCGTCGAGGACCCGGACGGATACCGGCTGGTGCTGTGCCGGCGCGGCTGGTCGAACGCCTGACGCCCCGCGGCCCGAGCGGTCCGGCGCGGGCCGCGGCCGCCCGCACGGCCGACCGGGCGGGCCTGGACGACGCTCGGGACCTCCGAGCCGCGCCGCGCCGCGCTGGGAGCCCCCGGCGCGGCGGCTTCCCGGAGGCCCGCCCGACCCGGGGTCACGCTCGGGCCGGCCGGCCGCCGGGGCTCGGTGCGGGGAGCCCCGGCGGCGGGGTCAGACCGTCACCTTCTCCGGCCGGGCGGCCTCCCGGCGGTCGCGCTCGCCGAGTCGCTCCGTCGGGATCCCCGCCGTCTCCCGGGCCGACAGGGCCGCGATCACGGGAGGCACGCACAGCGCCGCCGTGAAGAAGGCCACCGTGGACCAGTCGTCGCCGTCCGGGCCCGCGAGCCGTGCGGCGAAGGTGACCGCGAAGCCCGCCACCGCGAAGCCGATCTGCGTGCCGACGGCCATGCCGGACAGCCGGACGCGGGTGGAGAACATCTCCCCGTAGAAGGAGGGCCAGACCCCGTTCGCGGCGCTGTAGACGACTCCGAAGGCCAGGACGCCCAGGAGCATGATCAGCGGGTAGGAGCCGGTGGAGATCGCCCACAGGTAGGCGAACATCGCCACCGCGCTGCCGGCGGCGCCGATCAGGTACACCGGGCGGCGGCCGACGCGGTCGGAGAGAGCGGCCCACGCCGGGATGGCCGCCAGCGCGACCAGGTTGGCCGACGCCCCCACCCACAGCATGGAGGAGCGGCTCATCCCGACCGAGTCGCTGGTGGCGTAGGCCAGCGCCCACACCGTGAAGATGGTGCTGACCGACGCGACGAGCGCGCCCGCGATCACCCGCAGGACGTCCGCCCAGTGCTCCCGCAGCAGCACCGCCAGGGGCAGCCCGACGGCCTCGCCGGTCGCCTTCTGGGCCGTGAAGGCGGGGGTCTCCTCCAGGTTGCGGCGGATGACGTAGCCGGCGACGGCGACCGCGATGCTCAGCCAGAAGGGCACCCGCCAGCCCCAGGACAGCAGCTGTTCCTCGGGGAGGGCCGCGATCGGGATGAAGACGAGCGTGGCGAGGAGCTGGCCGCCCTGGGTGCCGCTGAGCGTGAAACTGCTGAAGAACGCGCGCCGGTCGGACGGCGCGTGTTCGAGGGTCATGGAGTTGGCGCTGGCCTGCTCGCCGGCCGCCGAGACGCCTTGCAGGACACGGCACAGGACGAGCAGCACGGGCGCGAGCGAGCCGACCTGGGCGCGGGTGGGCAGGCAGCCGATGAGGAACGTCGACAGGCCCATCAGGACCAGCGTGAAGACCATGACCTTCTTGCGGCCCGCGCGGTCGCCGAAGTGGCCCAGGAAGAGCGCGCCGACCGGACGGGCGGCGTAGGCGACGCCGAACGTGGCCAGGGAGAGCAGCGTGGCGGTGGCGGGGTCGGACTCGTCGAAGAAGACCTTCGGGAAGATCAGTGCAGCCGCGCTGCCGTAGATGAAGAAGTCGTAGTACTCGAGGGCGCTGCCGATCCAGGCCGCCGTGGCGGCTTTCTTCGGCTGACCGGGGGGTGCGGCGGGGACGGACACGGCGTGCTCCTTCGAGGGGGCTCCACGGTAGGCGGAGCGGGGCAAGGGGAGAAGGGCCGGTTCCCTGGGGTGCGGGGCGGCTGCGCCGGGTGCGTGCCCGGCTAATTAACCCACTGGGTAGTTAGTAGCGGATGGCTAGGGATGCTGCGCCGATGTTTCCGGGCTGTCAATAGGTCGCGCGGATCCCGGCGGCGGGAGCCGCGCCCGGCCGCGCCGGCCGCCCACAAGCCGGAGGGCGCCCCGGCCCCGGCCCCCCGCGGCTTCCGCCACGAGCCCGCGGGCGGCCGTGCCGCGGCCGTGCCCGACGGGTTCCGGGCCCCTGATCAGTCCGCCGTGCGTTCCGCCGTGAGGTAGGCGATCACCATGTCGCCGAGCATGGCGCGGTAGTGCTCGCGCTGCGCGGGGTCGACCAGGTCGCGGCCGAACAGGGCGCCGAACGTGTGCCGGTTGGCCACCCGGAAGAAGCAGAACGAGCTGATCATCGCGTGCAGGTCCACGGCGTCCACCTCCGCCGTGAACAGGCCGGACTCCCGACCGGCGGCCAGGATGCGGCGGATCACGTCGAGCGCGGGGGACCCGATCCGCCCGAGTTTCTCGGAGGCGGCGATGTGCTCGGCCTCGTGGATGTTCTCGATGCTCACCAGGCGGATGAAGTCGGGGTGTCGCTCGTGGTGGTCGAAGGTCAGCTCCGCCAGCCGGCGGATGGCCGCGACCGGGTCGAGGTGTTCGACGTCGAGCCGCTGCTCGGCCTCGCGGATCACGCCGTAGGCCCGTTCCAGCACGGCGGTGAACAGCTGGTCCTTGCCGCCGAAGTAGTAGTAGATCATCCGCTTCGTGGTGCTCGTGCGGGCGGCGATGTCGTCCACCCGGGCCCCGGCGTAGCCGACCCGGGCGAACTCCGCGGTCGCCACGTCGAGGATCTCGGCCCGGGTCCGGGCGGCATCGCGGGTGCGCCCGTTGCCGTGGGGGCGTGCCGGTTCGTCGACGCTGGTCATCGGGTTCCTTCGGGCGGCGTGGGTGCAGTGCCGAGATTCTAGAAGCCCGCCGGCCGTCCGCGGGGTGAGAGGGGCGGGGGCTTCCCCCGAACCCGGACTCGGTGTATTACTAACTCACCAGTTCGTACATTAGCCAGCCCAGAGGAGGTCCACCGTGGCCGTCGTCCCCCAGGACTCGTATCTCGTCGGGCTCATCGGTTCGGCCATCGGCCCCTCGCTCAGCCCGGCACTGCACGAGCGGGAGGCGGACCGCCAGGGGCTGCGCTGTCTGTACCGCCTCATCGACATCGACGCGCTCGGCGTCGGCCCGGAGGCGGTGGGCGACCTGGTGCGCGCCGCCCGCGACCTCGGCTTCGCCGGGCTCAACATCACGCACCCGTGCAAACAGCTGGTCGTCGAGCACCTCGACGCGCTCTCCGCGCAGGCCGAGGCGCTCGGCGCGGTCAACACCGTGGTCTTCGAGGACGGCCGGGCCGTCGGCCACAACACGGACGTCACCGGGTTCGCCGCGTCCTTCGCCCGCGGCCTGCCCGACGTCCCGCTGGAGCGGGTCGTGCAGGTGGGCGCGGGCGGCGCGGGCGCGGCCGTCGCCCACGCCATGCTCACGCTGGGCGCGGGACGGGTCACCGTCGTGGACGCGCTGCCCGGGCGGGCCGCGGAGCTCGCCGCCTCCCTCGACCGCGGTTTCGGGCCGGGCAGGGCCGCGGCCGCCGCCCCGGACCGGCTGGCCGCCCTGCTCGCGTCGGCGGACGGCGTGGTCCACGCCACCCCCACCGGGATGGCCGCCCACCCCGGCCTGCCCTTCCCCGGCGAGCTGCTGCGCCCCTCCCTGTGGGTCGCCGAGGTCGTGTACCGCCCCCTGGAGACCGAACTGGTGCGCACCGCCCGCGCGAGGGGCTGCGCCACCGTGGACGGCGGGGGCATGGCCGTCTTCCAGGCCGCGGACGCCTTCCGGCTGTTCACCGGACGCGAGCCGGACAGCGCCCGCATGCTGGCCGACTTCGCGCGGATGGCCCGTGGCACGGAGCATCCGGCGGGCCACGCCGGATGAGCGGCGCGGGCCGGCCGCGGCCGGCCGCGGACCGCTCGCGCCGCCGCAGGACGCCACGCCCCGCGCCCCGCACGGGACGCGGCACCGCCCCCGAAGGAGCTCGACCGTGCGAACGTCCATCGCCACCGTCTCACTGAGCGGAACCCTCACCGAGAAGCTCACCGCCGCCGCCCGGGCCGGGTTCGACGGCGTCGAGATCTTCGAGAACGACCTCCTGGCCGGCCCCCTCGCGCCGGACGAGATCCGCGCCCGCTGCGCCGACCTCGGTCTCACCGTCGACCTCTACCAGCCCGTGCGCGACGTCGAGGCCGTCCCGGCCGACGAGTTCGCCCGCAACCTGCGCCGCGCCCGGCACAAGTTCCAGCTGATGGAGAGACTCGGCGCGGACACCGTCCTGGTCTGCTCCAGCGTCTCCCCGCTCGCCCGCGACGACGACGCGCTCGCCGCCGCACAGCTGAGCGAACTGGCCGACCTGGCACAGGACTTCGGCATCCGCGTCGCCTACGAGGCGCTCGCCTGGGGACGGCACGTCAGCACCTGGGACCACGCCTGGCGCATCGTCGAGACCGCCGCGCACCCCGCGCTCGGCACCTGCCTGGACAGCTTCCACATCCTGTCCCGCAGCTCCGGTCCGAAAGACCTCGACGCCATCGAGGACATCCCCGGCGAGAAGATCTTCTTCCTCCAGCTGGCCGACGCCCCGCTGCTCGGCATGGACGTGTTGCAGTGGAGCCGTCACCACCGCTGCTTCCCCGGCCAGGGCGGGTTCGACGTGGCCGGACTGGTCGCACGCGTCCTGCGCGCCGGGTACGACGGCCCGCTCTCCCTGGAGGTCTTCAACGACGTCTTCCGGCAGGCCGAGGCCGGCCCGACCGCCGTGGACGCCCGCCGCTCCCTGCTGCTCCTCCAGGAGGAGCTCGGCGTCGAGGTCCTGCCCGCGCCGGCGCCCCCGTCCGCGGTGGCCTTCGCGGAACTGGTCACCCAGGACGCCGACCCGGTCGCCGCCCTGCTCGGCGGCCTCGGCTTCACCCGCACCGCCCGCCACCGGGGCAAGCCGGTCGACCTGTGGGAGCAGGGCGAGGCCCGGATCCTGGTCAACACCGGCGGGGCCGCCCTCGCGCGCTCCCGGCACCGCTCGCGTGGCAAAAGCCCCGCGGACGGCACCGCCGTCGCCGCGATCGGCCTGGAGAGCGCGGACCCGGCCGCCGCCGCCCGCCGCGCGGAGGCCCTGCTCGCCCCGGTCCTGCCGCGCCGCCGCGCCGAAGGGGACGCCCCGCTCGACGCCGTCGCCGCCCCCGACGGCACCGAACTCTTCCTGTGCGCGACGCGGCGGCCCGGACTGCCCGACTGGCGCGCCGACTTCGAGGACGTGCCGCACGCGCCCGCCGCGGCCGACGACGTCCGCATCGATCACGTCGCCCTGACCCAGCCCTGGCACCGCTTCGACGAGGCCGTCCTGTTCCACCGAGGCGTCCTCGGCCTCGACGCCGAGGAGAGCGTCGACGTGGCCGATCCCTACGGGCTGCTGCGCAGCCGCGCCGTCACCGACGCCGGCGGCGGCGTCCGGTTCCCGCTCACCGTCGCCGCGGCCCCCGGCGACGACACCGCGCACGCCCGGCACATAGCCCTGGGCACCGGCGACGTGGTCGCCGCCGCCCGTCGTCTCGTCGAGGCCGGCTGCCGGCCGCTGCCGATCCCCGTGAACTACTACG
Organism: Streptomyces hilarionis; assembly: GCF_024539675.1. Taxonomy (GTDB): domain Bacteria; phylum Actinomycetota; class Actinomycetes; order Streptomycetales; family Streptomycetaceae; genus Streptomyces; species Streptomyces hilarionis. Next base: position 53,188 of record NZ_JAHHIT010000050.1, read on the forward strand.
ACGACCTGGCCGCCCGCTTCGAGTTCGCCGACGGCGAGCTGGAGACCTACCGCGACCTCGGCATCCTCTACGACCGGGACGCGCACGGCGTCTTCCGGCACTGCTACACGCGCACCGTGGGCCGCGTGTTCTTCGAACTGGTCCAGCGCGACGGCGGATACCGCGGCTACGGCGCCGCCAACGCGCCGGTGCGGCTGGCGGCCCAGCACGCCGTGCACCGGCTCACTGGCGGGTGACGGTCCGGGTCACGCCGGCGACGACCGTCGAGGCCAGGACCCAGCCGGTGACGATCAGGACGTACGAGAGGGCCTGGTACCAGCCGGCCGGCGCGAACGCGCTCTCCTGGCCGAATGAGATCACCGGCAGCAGGAGGTCGAGGGTGTAGAAGACCGGGCTGAACGGAGGCGCCTCGCCCGCCTTCAGCGGCGGCGGGTGGTGCCCGGCGTACACGACCGAGCCCACGGCCAGCAGGGACAGCAGCCAGCCGGCCGCGCGCAGCGGGCGGAACCCGTAGCCCACGGCCGCGTCCTGGAGGTGGCCCCACACCCGCCCGTACCAGGGGAGCGTGTCCCGGTGGCGGCGCTGCTTGGCGAGCTGGACCCGTCGGGCGGCCCGGTCGTCGCCGGTGGTGCGGTACGCGGCGGTGAGCTGTTCGTAGGCGTGCGCGTCGAAGGCGCCGTCGTCGCGCTCCAGCATCGGCAGCCGCCGCTCGGGGGGCTCGTGCGGGGTGAGGAAGGTGTACCGGAGATCCAGCAGCCGCACCTGGCCGGGCAGCTTCTCCGGCGCCAGGAGGAGCTGGCCGACCTCGGCGCGCCGCAGATTGAGCCGGCCCACGATCGGCGGCCCCTCGCGCAGCCAGAGCTCGCCCATGACGCAGCTGCTCACCCGCAGCGCGGTGCCGCCCGGGTTGGACAGGGAGGTGTGCAGCAGGTCCACCCGGCCGGGGACCCGCGAGCCGCGCAGGTCGATGCGGCCGTCGGCGCGCATCCGCCGGGCCAGCACGTTGGCGCCGACCTCGAGGGCCTCCGCCCGCAGGACGAAACCGCCGGGATTGCTCAGCTCGGCGTCCTCCAGATCGATCGAGCCGGCCACGGTGGCGCCGTCGAGCCGTATCGGCCCGCGCGTGCGCAGTCCTCGCGCGCACAGGTCGTCGTCGACGGAGAGCTGGTGGAGCGCGAGCACCGGCTGTGCGGGGTCCTCGGCGGTGATCTCGGCCCCGTCCACGAAGAGCGCACCGGAGATCTGCGCCCCGCCGAGCTGCACGGGGCCGTCGATGCGGCAGCGCGTCAGCCGCAGACTGCCGTCGATCCGGCTGCGTGCCGCCGCCAGACCGGGCAGCACGCAGTCGCGCAGGTTCACGTAGTTCAGCTGGGCGCCGGCCAGGCGCGGCGTGGCGTCGAAGCGGCAGTGGTTGAGGCGTACGACGCTGTCCACGACCGCGTACCGCAGGTCCAACTGCCCGGTGATCCGCACGCCCAAGACCTTGAGCGCCGCCACCTCGCCGGGTTCGCGCGGGCCGTTGAGGAGCAGTGCGCGCAACACGACCGCGCGCACGGCCGGTTCGGGCCCGCGGTCGGGTCCCGGCGCGCCCGGGGCGCCTTCGCGGAAGTCCGCGGTCGCTCCCGTGGCGAAGGCCCGCCAGACTCGCTGTTCGGCCGGTGTCAGATCGTCGATCTCCATCAGCCGCGACTCTGGCGGGCCTGTCCGAACGGTGTCAACACCCTTCAGGCCCGGATGTTCCACCCGGCGATCACGGGCCGCTCGTGCTCCGTCGACAGCCGGCTCACCGTGCCCGTGGCCAGCTGGAACAACCGGCCCTCGGCGGGCGGCAGTCCGAGGCGACGGGCCGTCAGCACCCGCAGGAAGTGCGAGTGGGCGACGAGGACGACGTCACCGTCGTCGAGCGCCGGGGCCACGCGGGCCAGCACCCGGTCGGCGCGCCGGCCGATCTGCTCGGGCGACTCGCCGGGACGGCCCTGCGGGCCCGGCGGCACGCCGTGGGTCCACAGGTCCCAGTCGGGGCGGTCGCGGTGGATGTCGACGGTGGTGACGCCCTCGTAGGCGCCGTAGTCCCACTCGTGCAGGTCGGGTTCGACGCGCACGCCGGCGACGCCGGCGAGGTCGGCGGTGCGTATCGCCCGTTGCAGCGGGCTGGTCAGGGCGAGTGCGAAGGTCCGGCCCGAGAGGAGCGCGGCGAGGGACTTGGCCTGTTCCTCGCCGTGTGCGGTCAGGGGCAGGTCGGTGAAGCTCGTGTGCTGTCCCGACCTGCTCCATTCCGTCTCCCCGTGGCGGACCAGCAGAAGATCCCCCACGGCCCGCGCCTACTTCTTCGCCGACTCGACGGCGTGGCCGCCGAACTGGTTGCGCAGCGCCGCGATCATCTTCATCTGCGGCGAGTCGTCCTGCCGGGAGGCGAACCGCGCGAACAGCGAGGCCGTGATCGCGGGCAGCGGCACGGCGTTGTCGATGGCGGCCTCGACCGTCCAGCGGCCCTCGCCGGAGTCCTCGGCGTAGCCGCGCAGCTTGTCCAGGTGGGTGTCCTCGTCGAGGGCGTTGACGGCCAGGTCCAGCAGCCAGGAACGGATGACCGTGCCCTCCTGCCAGGAGCGGAAGACCTCGCGGACGTTCTCCACGGAGTCGACCTTCTCCAGCAGCTCCCAGCCCTCGGCGTAGGCCTGCATCATGGCGTACTCGATGCCGTTGTGGACCATCTTCGAGAAGTGCCCGGCGCCGACCTTGCCGGCGTGGACGTAGCCGTAGGGGCCCTCGGGCTTGAGCGCGTCGAAGATCGGCTGCAACCGGTCGACGTGCTCCTTCTCGCCGCCGACCATCAGCGCGTAGCCGTTCTTGAGTCCCCACACGCCGCCGGAGACGCCCGCGTCGACGAAGCCGATGCCCTTGGCGCCGAGTTCCTCGGCGTGCTTCTCGTCGTCCGTCCAGCGCGAGTTGCCGCCGTCGACCACCGTGTCCCCGGCCTCCAGCAGCTCGCCGAGCTCGTCGACGACGGACTGCGTCGGGGCGCCCGCCGGCACCATCACCCAGACCGTGCGGGGCGCCTGGAGCTGCCCGACCAGTTCGGCGAGGTCCTTGACGTCGGAGAGTTCGGGGTTGCGGTCGTAGCCGACGACGGTGTGGCCGGCGCGGCGGATCCGCTCGCGCATGTTGCCGCCCATCTTGCCCAGCCCGATCAGACCCAGCTGCATCGATGTCATGTCAGTTCACTACTTCCTGAGTTCGCGGTAGGCGGCGACGAGAGCGGAGGTGGAGGGATCGAGGCCGGGCACCTCGGCGCCCTCGGTGAGCGCGGGCTCGACGCGCTTGGCGAGGACCTTGCCGAGCTCCACGCCCCACTGGTCGAAGGAGTCGATGTTCCACACCGCGCCCTGGACGAACACCTTGTGCTCGTAGAGGGCGATGAGCTGGCCGAGGACCGACGGGGTCAGTTCGCGGGCCAGGATCGTGGTGGTGGGGTGGTTGCCCAGGAAGGTGCGGTGCGGCACCTGTTCCTCGGCCACGCCCTCCGCGCGCACCTCGTCGGCGGTCTTGCCGAAGGCGAGCGCCTGGCCCTGCGCGAACAGGTTGGCCATCAGCAGGTCGTGCTGGGCGGCCAGTTCCCCGCCGAGTTCGGCCGCCGGGCGCGCGAACCCGATCAGGTCGGCCGGGATCAGCCGGGTGCCCTGGTGGATCAACTGGTAGTAGGCGTGCTGACCGTTGGTGCCGGGCGTGCCCCACACCACCGGACCGGTCGACCACTGGACCCGGTCGCCGTCGCGGTCCACCGACTTGCCGTTGGACTCCATGTCCAACTGCTGAAGGTAGGCGGTGAACTTGGACAGGTAGTGGCTGTACGGCAGCACCGCGTGCGTCTCGGCGCCGAGGAAGTTGCTGTACCAGATGCCCAGCAGGCCCAGGATCAGCGGGGCGTTGTCCTCGGCCGGAGCGGTGCGGAAGTGCTCGTCGACGACGCGGAACCCGTCGAGCAGTTCCCGGAAGCGGTCCGGGCCGATGGCGATCATCAGGGAGAGGCCGATGGCCGAGTCGAAGGAGTAGCGGCCGCCGACCCAGTCCCAGAACCCGAACATGTTGTCCGGGTCGATGCCGAACTCCTCCACCTTGCCGGCGTTCGTGGACAGCGCCACGAAGTGCCGGGCGACCGCCTTCGTCTCGCCGCCGAGGCCGGCCAGCAGCCAGGAGCGCGCGGAGGTCGCGTTGGTGATGGTCTCGATCGTGGTGAAGGTCTTGGACGCGACGATGAACAGCGTCTCCGCGGGGTCCAGGTCGCGCAGGGCCTCGTGCAGGTCGGCGCCGTCCACGTTCGACACGAAGCGCAGTGTCAGCTCGCGCGTCGCGAAGGTGCGCAGGGCCTCGTACGCCATGGCCGGGCCGAGGTCGGAGCCGCCGATGCCGATGTTGACGACATTGCGGATGCGCCTGCCGGTGTGGCCGGTCCACTCGCCGGAGCGGACCCGCTCCGCGAAGTCGCTCATCCGGTCCAGCACCGCGTGCACCTCGGGCACCACGTTCTCGCCGTCGACCTCGATCACGGCGTCGCGCGGGGCGCGCAGGGCGGTGTGCAGCACGGCCCGGTCCTCGGTGACGTTGATCTTCTCGCCGCGGAACATGGCGTCGCGCTGCCCGGCCACGTCCGTGGCGGCGGCGAGCTCGCGCAGCAGGGCGAGGGTCTCGTCGGTGATCAGGTGCTTGGAGTAGTCGATGCGCAGGTCGCCGACGCGCACGACGTACCGCTCGGCGCGCGCGGGGTCGTCGGCGAACAGCTCGCGCAGCCGCGGGCGTTGCAGGGGCGGGGTGCTGCGGTGCTCTTCCAGGGCCGCCCACTCGGGCCGGTGGGTGAGCTTGGGGGTGTCAGACATGAGAGGGGGTCTCCTTGGTGGCCTCGCCCCGCAGGGCGATGGCGTACATCTCGTCCGCGTCGAGGCGCCTGAGCTCCTCGGCGATGAGTTCGGAGGTGGTGCGGACCTTCAGCGCGAGGGTGCGCGAGGGCTGGCCCGGCAGCGAGAGCGTGGCCAGCGGGCCCTCGGGACGGTCGATGACGATCTCGCCGTCCGCGGTGCCCAGGCGGACGGCGGTGACGACCGGCCCGTCGGTGACGACGCGGTCGATCGTGACCTGGAGCCGTGCCTCCAGCCAGCGCGCGAGCAGCTCCGCGGCGGGGTTGTCGGCCTCGGCCTCCACGGCGCCCGACAGGATCGGCACCCGGGCCTGGTCCAGGGCCGCCGCCAGCATCGAGCGCCACGGGGTCAGCCGGGTCCAGGCGAGGTCGGTGTCGCCGGGCGCGTAGGAGCGGACCCGGGTCTCCAGCGCCCTGAGCGGGTTCTCCACGGCGTACAGGTCGGTGATCCTGCGCTGGGCGAGCGCGCCCAGCGGGTCCTTGGCGGGGTTGTCCGGCGCGTCCACCGGCCACCACACGACGACGGGCGCGTCGGGGAGCAGCAGCGGCAGGACGACGGAGTCGGCGTGGTCGGACACCTCGCCGTAGGTCCGCAGGACGACCGTCTCGCCGGTGCCGGCCTCGGAGCCGACGCGGACCTCGGCGTCGAGGCGGGACCCGGTGCGCTCACGGGGCGTGCGGGCGTGCCGCTTGATGACGACCAGGGTGCGCGAGGGGTGCTCGTGCGAGGCCTCCTCGGCCGCCTTGATCGAGTCGTAGGCGTTCTCCTCGTCCGTGACGATGACCATCGTCAGGACCATGCCCACGGCCGGTGTGCCGATCGCGCGGCGACCCTTCACCAGCGCCTTGTTGATCTTGCTTGCAGTGGTGTCGGTCAGGTCGATCTTCATGGCCTGCGCCAGCTCCGTCCGTCTCGTGCGAGCATCTCGTCGGCTTCCTCGGGCCCCCAGCTGCCCGAGGCGTACTGCGCGGGCCTGCCGTGCCGGGCCCAGTACTCCTCGATCGGGTCGAGGATCCTCCAGGACTCTTCCACTTCCTGATGGCGCGGGAACAGGTTGGCGTCGCCGAGCAGCACGTCCAGGATGAGCCGCTCGTAGGCCTCGGGGCTGGACTCGGTGAAGGACTCGCCGTAGGCGAAGTCCATCGTCACGTCGCGGATCTCCATGGAGGTGCCGGGGACCTTGGAGCCGAAGCGGACCGTGATGCCCTCGTCCGGCTGGACGCGGATGACGATCGCGTTGGCGCCGAGCTCCTCGGTGGCGGTGGAGTCGAAGGGCGAGTGCGGCGCCCGCTGGAAGACCACCGCGATCTCGGTGACCCGGCGGCCCAGCCGCTTGCCGGTGCGCAGGTAGAACGGGACGCCCGCCCAGCGGCGGTTGTCCACCCCCAGCTTGACGGCGGCGAAGGTGTCCGTCGTGGAGGCCGGGTCGATGCCGTCCTCTTCGAGGTAGCCGCTCACCTTCTCGCCGCCCTGCCAGGCGCCCGCGTACTGCGCCCGCACGGTGTGCCGGCCCAGGTCCTCCGGCAGCTTCACCGCCCTGAGCACCTTGAGCTTCTCGGTGAGCAGCGAGGACGCGTCGAAGGAGGCCGGCTCCTCCATGGCCGTCAGGGCCATGAGCTGGAGCAGGTGGTTCTGGATGACGTCACGTGCCGAGCCGATGCCGTCGTAGTAGCCGGCCCGGCCGCCGATGCCGATGTCCTCGGCCATCGTGATCTGCACGTGGTCCACGAAGGACCGGTTCCAGATCGGCTCGAACATGGTGTTGGCGAAACGCAGCGCCAGGATGTTCTGGACGGTCTCCTTGCCCAGGTAGTGGTCGATGCGGAAGACCTGGTCCGGTTCGAACACGTCGTGCACGACGGCGTTCAGCTCCTGAGCGCTGGCCAGGTCGTGCCCGAACGGCTTCTCGATGACCGCCCGCCGCCAGGAACCCTTGCGCGCCTTGGCCAGGCCGTGCTTCTTGAGCTGCTCGACCACCTTGGGGAAGAACTTCGGGGGCACGGAGAGGTAGAAGGCGAAGTTGCCGCCCGTGCCGCGGGAGGAGTCCAGCTCCTCGACGGCGCTCTTGAGCTGCTTGAACGCGGTGTCGTCGTCGAAGTCGCCGGGGACGAACCGCATGCCCTCGGCCAGCTGCTGCCAGACCTCCTCGCGGAACGGGGTCCGGGAGTGCTCGCGCACCGCGTCGTGGACGACCTGCGCGAAGTCCTGGTCCTCCCAGTCGCGGCGGGCGAACCCGACGAGCGAGAAGCCCGGCGGGAGCAGACCGCGGTTGGCGAGGTCGTAGACCGCCGGCATCAGCTTCTTGCGGGAGAGGTCGCCCGTCACCCCGAAGATCACGAGGCCCGAGGGGCCCGCGATGCGGGGCAGGCGCCGGTCGCGCGGGTCCCGCAGGGGGTTCTCCCAGGCCGCGCCGAGACTGCTCGTGCTCATGTGGCGTCAACTCCCTTGCTCGTCAGCGACTTCGTGACCGCGTCCAGAAGGTCCTGCCACGCCGCCGCGAACTTGGCGACACCCTCGTCCTCCAACCGGGTGACGACCTCGTCGTAGGAGACGCCCAGCGCCTCCACCGCGGCCAGGTCGGCGCGCGCCGCGGCGTAGCCGCCGGTGACCGTGTCGCCGGTGATGTCACCGTGGTCGGCGGCCGCGTCCAGCGTGGCCTCGGGCATGGTGTTGACCGTGTCCGGGGCGACCAGCCCGTCCACGTACAGCGTGTCCTTGTAGGCAGGATCCTTCACACCGGTGGACGCCCACAGCGGACGCTGCCGGTTCGCCCCCGCCCCGGCCAGCGCCGTCCAGCGGGCGTTCGCCGGGCCGAAGACCTCCTCGTACGCCCGGTAGGCCAACCGTGCGTTGGCGAGCGCCGCCCGGCCCTTCAGCGCGAGGGCGGCGTCGGTGCCGAGGGCCGTCAGCCGCTTGTCGATCTCGGCGTCGACCCGGGAGACGAAGAAGGAGGCCACGGACCGGATCAGCGTCAGGTCCAGGCCCCTGGCCCGCGCCTTCTCCAGGCCCGCCAGATAGGCGTCCATGACCTCGCGGTAGCGCTCCAGGGAGAAGATCAGCGTGACGTTGACGCTGATCCCCAGGCCCACGACCTCGGTGATCGCCGGCAGCCCCGCCTTCGTCGCCGGGATCTTGATCATGACGTTGGGGCGGTCCACCAGCCAGGCGAGCTGCTTGGCCTCGGCGACGGTGGCCGCCGTGTCGTGGGCCAGCCGGGGGTCCACCTCGATGGAGACCCGGCCGTCGAGCCCGTCCGTCGCCGTGAACACGGGACGCAGCACGTCGGCCGCGGCCCGCACGTCGGCGGTCGTCAGCATCCGCACGGCCTCGTCGACCGTGACGCCCCGCACCGCCAGGTCGGCGAGCTGCTCCTCGTAGCCCGTGCCGGAGCCGATGGCGGCCTGGAAGATGGACGGGTTGGTGGTCACGCCGACGACGTTGCGCGTCTCGACGAGCCGGGCGAGGTCGCCCGAGCGGATGCGCTCGCGTGAGAGGTCGTCCAGCCAGATGGAGACACCTTCGTCGGACAGGCGCTCGAGGGCTCCCGCCGTGGCGGTCGCTTCGGTCACTTCGATCATCTTCTTTCGTGCGGTCGGATCAACCGCGCGCGGCGGCCAGCGATTCCCTGGCGGCGGCGGCGACGTTCTCGGCGGTGAAGCCGTAGGCGGCGAACAGGGTCCCGGCGTCGGCGGAGGCCCCGAAGTGCTCCAGGGAGACGATGCGTCCCGCGTCGCCCACGAAGCGGTGCCAGGTCAGGCCGATGCCCGCCTCGACCGCCACCCGGGCCTTCACCGAGGGCGGCAGCACGCTCTCGCGGTACTCGCGGGGCTGCTCCTCGAACCACTCCACGGACGGCATGGACACCACGCGCGTGCCGATTCCCTCGGCCTCCAGCGCCTCCCGCGCGGCCACGGCGAGCTGGACCTCCGAGCCGGTGGCGACGATGAGGACGTCGGGCGTCGCGGACGAGGAGTCGCGCAGGACGTAACCGCCCTTCGCCGCGTCGGGGTCGGGCTCGTAGGTGGGTACGCCCTGCCGGGAGAGGGCCAGTCCGTGCGGGGCCGGCCGGGTCGCGTGCCGCTCGAGGATCTCGCGCCACACGATCGCGGTCTCGTTGGCGTCGGCGGGGCGGACCACGTTCAGGCCCGGGATGGCGCGCAGCGACGCGAGGTGCTCGACCGGCTGGTGGGTGGGGCCGTCCTCGCCCAGGCCGATGGAGTCGTGCGTCCACACGTACGTCACCGGCAGCTGCATCAGCGCCGACATGCGCACGGCGTTGCGCATGTAGTCGGAGAACACCAGGAACGTGCCGCCGTAGACGCGGGTGTTGCCGTGCAGGGCGATGCCGTTCATCTCCGCGGCCATCGAGAACTCGCGGATGCCGAAGTGCACGGTGCGGCCGTACGGGCTCGCCTCGGGCAGCGGGTTGCCCTCGGGCAGGAACGACGACGTCTTGTCGATCGTCGTGTTGTTGGACCCGGCGAGGTCGGCGGAGCCGCCCCACAGCTCGGGGATGACCGGGCCGAGCGCCTGGAGCACCTTGCCGGACGCGGCACGCGTGGCGACGGACTTGCCCGGCTCGAACACGGGGAGCTCGTCCTGCCAGCCCTCGGGGAGCTGACCGGCCACCACCCGGTCGAAGAGCTCGGCGCGCCCGGGGTCCGTGCCGCGCCAGGCGTCGAGCTGCTTGTCCCAGGCGGCGTGCGCCTCGGCGCCCCGGTCGAGGGCCGCGCGGGTGTGGGCGAGGACGTCGTCGCCGACCTGGAAGGCGCGCTCCGGGTCGAAGCCGAGGACGCGCTTGGTGGCGGCGACCTCGTCCGCGCCGAGGGCCGCGCCGTGCGCGGCGCCGGTGCCCTGCGCGTTCGGCGCGGGCCAGGCGATGATCGTGCGCAGCGAGATGATCGAGGGCCGCCCGGTCTCGGCCCGCGCCGCCGTCAGGGCCGCGTACAGGGCCGGGACGTCGACGTCGCCGTCCTCGGCCGGCTCGACGCGCTGGGTGTGCCAGCCGTAGGCGGCGTAGCGCCCGAGCACGTCCTCGGAGAACGCGGTGGCGGTGTCGCCCTCGATGGAGATGCGGTTGTCGTCGTAGACGAGGACGAGGTTGCCGAGCTTTTGATGACCGGCCAGCGAGGAGGCCTCGGCCGAGACGCCCTCCTGGAGGTCGCCGTCCGAGACGATCCCCCAGACGGTGTGGTCGAACGGCGACTCGCCCGCGGGGGAGTCCGGGTCGAACAGGCCGCGCTCGTAGCGGGCCGCCATCGCCATGCCCACGGCGTTGGCGACGCCCTGCCCCAGCGGGCCGGTGGTCGTCTCCACGCCCGCGGTGTGCCCGTACTCGGGGTGTCCGGGGGTCTTCGAGCCGTGGGTGCGAAAACGCCTGAGGTCGTCGAGCTCCAGCTCGTAGCCGGCGAGGTACAGCTGGGTGTAGAGCGTCAGCGAGGTGTGGCCGGGGGACAGGACGAAGCGGTCGCGCCCGGTCCACTCCGGGTCGGCGGGGTCGTGCCGCATCACCTTCTGAAAGATCGTGTAGGCGACGGGGGCCAGGCTCATCGCGGTTCCGGGGTGACCGTTGCCCACCTGCTGCACGGCATCCGCGGCCAGCAGACGCGCCGTGTCGACGGCACGCCGGTCGATGTCGGTCCACGCGAAGCTGTTCGGGGTCTGCGTGCTCATCTTCAAGAAATCCTCGATCGGAGCGGGTCAGCTGCTCTGGCGTGTTCAAACTTAAAAGTCTGACTTTTACGGGGGAAGGTCTCCCTGTGTCAGCCTGTGGTGAATGTGGGACACCGGCGCGCATCATGTGAGCGACGCCGGGCGGCAAGTGGGCGGCACGAGAAGGACATGGTGGACACACGTACCCAAGACGGCGCCGGTGAGGGCATCAGGACCTTTCCTTTCCCCGTCGAGCACAGCGTCGGCGGCGTCGGCATGCAGATCGGGCCGATGGGCGCCGGACGCACCTGGCACACGGATGCCCCGCTGGAGCGGGTCCACCGCATCGACTTCCACGTGGTGATGCTGTTCGACGACGGTCCGGTCCGGCACATGATCGATTTCGCCGAGCACGAGGCGGCGGCCGGGGACCTGCTGTGGATCCGCCCGGGCCAGGTCCACCGCTTCTCCCCGTCGAGCGAGTACCGCGGAACCGTCCTGACCATGCAGCCCGGATTCCTCCCCCGGGCCACGGTCGAGGCCGCCGGCCTGTACCGCTACGACCTGCCCCCGCGCCTGCGTCCCGACGCGGCGCAACTCGCGGGGCTGCGTGCGGCACTGACGCATCTGCGCGAGGAGTACGACGACGCGGCGCTGCCCCCGGCCCTGCACACGGCGGTGCTGCGGCACGCCCTGAGCGCGTTCCTGCTGCGGCTGGCGCACCTCGCGGCCAGCGGCGAGGAGGCGGCGCGCCGGCAGGCCGACACCACGTTCACGCTCTTCCGGGACGCCGTGGAGCGGGACTTCGCCGCCAACCACAGCGTCAGCGCCTACGCCGACGCGCTCGGCTACTCCCGTCGCACCCTCGTGCGCGCGGTGCGCGCGGCCACCGGCGAGACGCCGAAGGGGTTCATCGACAAGCGGGTCGTCCTGGAGGCGAAGCGGCTGCTGGCCCACACGGACCTGCCGATCGGCCGGGTGGGCGCCGCGGTCGGCTTCCCCGACGCGGCGAACTTCTCCAAGTTCTTCCAACTGCACACGGGACACACCCCGGTGGCCTTCCGCGCGGAACTGCGCTGAAGCCGGCCGGGGTGCGTCCCGGGCGCCCGGGCGTGGACGTCCGCGTGCCCGCCCGGGCCCGTGCGCGTCCGTCAGGCCGGTGCGGCCCGCGTCCGCGCGGCGCCCCTCGTCGGAGAAGGGGGGTGATCAGTGGCCGAAGGAGAACCAGTTGACGTTGACGAAGTCCGCCGGCTGTCCGCTGGTGAACGTCAAGTACACGTCGTGGGTTCCGGTGACGGCCCCGATGTTCGCCGGGATCGTCCGCCAGGACTGCCAGCCGCCGGTGTTGCCCACGGCGAAGCTGCCGATCGGCGCGGCGCCGCGGCTGTCGAGGCGTACCTCGACCAGTCCGCTGACGCCGCCGGCCGCGCCGCCGGCGACCCGCGCGGTGAACTGGGTGGCCGCCGAGGAGCCGAAGTTCACGCCCTTGTACAGCGCCCAGTCGCCGTTCGCCAGAGCGCCGATGTTCTGTCCGCCCCCGGTGTCGCTCGTCGTCTCGGTGATCGTCCCCGACTGGCTGTCGTAGGACTCCGCCTGGATCGTGCCGTAGGCGTCGCGGTTGCCCGTCGGCGGCGGCGTGGTACCGCTCCCACCGCCCGCGGCCTGGAGGACCTGCACGTAGTCGACGACCATCGGGTGGCCCGGCTGGGTGTCGCCGTCCAGGCCGCCGCCGAAGGCGTCCGGGAAGCCGCCGCCCATCGCGACGTTCAGGATGACGAAGTAGCCGTGGTTCGTCGCGTTGTTCCACGTCGTCGCGTCGACCTGGTTGGCGGTGACGGTGTGGTAGTTGACGCCGTCGACGTAGAAGCGGACCGCCTCCGGCGACACCGAGCGGTCCCACTCCGTCGCGTAGGTGTGGAAGCCGGACTGGCAGGTGCTGTTCGGACAGGCGACGGAGTTGCCGATGCCGCTGGTCTCGTTGCACGGGCCGCCCGGACTGGTGCCGCAGTGCATCGTGGCCCACACCTTGTTCAGGCCTTGGACGTTCTCCATGATGTCCAGCTCGCCCACGCCGGGCCAGTTCTGGTAGTTGCCCCGGTAGGGCGCCCCGAGCGCCCAGAACGCGGGCCAGTAGCCCTCGGCGGCGGTGCCGGTCACGTTCGGCATCTGCAGCCGCGCCTCTATCCGCAGCTTGCCGCCGGCCGGGGGCTGGAAGTCGGTGCGCCGGGTCTCGATGCGCCCCGAGGTCCAGCGGCCGGCCGAGTCGCGCAGCGGGGTGATGCGCAGGTTGCCGTTGCCGTCGAGCGAGACGTTGGCGGTGCTGTTCGTCATCGTCTCGACCTCGCCGGTGCCCCAGTTGGCCGGCCCGCCCGGATACGAGGTCCCGGTGCTGTACTGCCAGTTCGTGGTGCTGACGCCGGTGCCGGCCGGACCGGTGAAGTCGTCGACGAAGACCTGCGACCACCCGGTCGGCGGGGTGGGCGCGGAGGCGTTCGCGGGGAGCGTGACGGTCGCCGCCGCGGCGGCGGCCAGCCCGAGCGTGCTGAGGACGGCGATCAGGGCGCGTCGCCTTCTGGGGACGCCGGAGGGTGCGCTCATGGGGGGGCCTCTCGGGTACGGGGTGGGGTGCGGGAGTGGCTTCGCGGGCGCTCCGGGAACGGCCTGAGAGCGCTCTCAAAGTGGGCCCAATGTGCTCCCCGTCACTGAGGCCGTCAAGACTTAAAACCAAGGAAAGTGCTTTCGGGGCGCGGAAGTTCATGGCTTGAACCGCCCAAAGCCGCACAAGCGAACGGCTGTGGTGCGCAACGGCGAGGGCCGGGACGTCCCGCCCCGCCTCACTCGCCCCCGCTCGGCGGCCGCCAGCCCAGGGCCCGGGAGATGCCGCGGGCCGCGAGCCGCACCGCCGGTGCGAGCACCGGCACCTGGGCGTCGGCGTACGGGACGACGACCGACACGGCGGCCGTCACCGCGCCGTCCGGCCCGCGTACCGGAGCGGCCACCGAGAGGGCGTCGTCCGTGACCTGACGGCTGCTCACCGCCACCCCGCTGTGCCGCACCTCGGCGAGCGCCCGGCGCAGAAGCGCCGGGTCGGTGAGGGTGTGGGAGGTGTACGCGGTCAACGGCCCCGCGCAGTAGGCCTCCTGGAACCCGGACCCGCAGTGCGCGAGCAGGGCCAGCCCCACGCCGGTGACGTGCAGGGGCCAGCGGGCGCCCACCCGGATGTGCACCCCGACGGCCGAACGCCCCGACAGCCACTCGGTGTAGACGACTTCGGACCCGTCCCGCACCGCCAACTGGACGTTCTCGTGGGTCGCTTCGTACAGGTCCTCCAGGAAGGGCAGCGCCACCTGCCGCAGCGCCAGGCCGCGCGGCGCCAGCGCCGCGACCTCCCACAGCCGCAGTCCCACGTGGTAGACGCCGCAGGGGTCCCGCTCCAGGGCGCCCCACTCGGTCAGCGCGCCCACCAGCCGGTGCGCGGTGGTGAGCGTCAGCCTGGCGCGGCGGCTGATGTCGCTCAGGGACAGGGCGGTGTGCGCGTGGTCGAACGCGGCGAGCACCGACAGCAGCCGCTCGGGCGCCGAACGGGAGTGCGCGGCGAGGACGCCCCGGTCCGTCGCGCTCCCCTCGTGGCCTCGGGCCCGTCCGCCGGGCCGGTCCGTCCCCGGCACGGCGTCAGGCCAGTCCGTCCCCGGCGATCCGCAGCAGCAACGCGTGCAGCGTCTCGCGCTCGGCGGGGTCCAGGGGGTCGAGCAGCTCGTTGGTCACCCGCAGCCCCGCCTGGTCGGTGCCGCGCAGGAACGCGCGGCCCCGCTCCGTGAGGACGACGATCCGGCTGCGCCGGTCGTCCGGCGCGGGCCGTCGTTCGGCGAAGCCCTGCTTCTCCAGGTCGTCGACCAGGCCGACGATCGCGCTGGGGTCGTAGCCGAGCCGGGCGCTGAGCTCGCGCTGGAGCGCCCCCTCGCAGGTGGCGAGAAAGCGCAGCACCGCGTAGTGGCGCAGCCGCAGCCCCGACTCCTGGAGGAAGGTGTTGAACAACTGCCCCGAGCGCAGCCCCAGGCGGTAGAGCAGGTAGCCCGTGTCCGCGTGCAGTTCGCGCATCCACGGCTCGTCGGCGTCGATCGGGGCGGCGTTCACGGCGTTGTCCTGTCGGGCGATGGCGGGCTCCCTGGGCCGGGTCCCCGGGTGGGGGCGGTTCTCGTACAGGGTGCAGCATCGCGCACCCGAAGGTGGACCACAACTATTGACGACAACAATTATTGCTCTTAGCTTCGATCTCGACGCCGCTCCTCCGGCGCCGCGGCGTCGCACCCCCGTGACGCCTCACGAGAGGTGCCACGGCACAGCTCCCGCCACGGCACAGCTCCCGTGGCACCCCACGGGGCACCTCCCGTGAGACCTCCCGTGACACCCATGTGAAGGGACACCGACGTGCCCAGCATCGATCTCACCGGCAAGGTGGCCGTCGTCACCGGCAGCGGCCGGGGCCTCGGCCTCGCCTACGCCCATGCCCTGGCCGCCCACGGCGCCGCCGTGGTCGTCAACGACGTCGACGAGAGCGTGGCCGAGCAGGCCGTGAAGTCCCTCGTCGAGGCCGGCGGCCGGGCCGTCGCCGAGGTGGTCCCGGTCGGCACGGCCGAGGCGGCCGAGCGGCTGGTGGACCGGGCCGTGCGCGAGTTCGGCCGGCTCGACGTCCTGGTCGCCAACGCGGGCATCCTGCGGGACAAGGTGCTGTGGAAGATGACCGACGACGACTTCGACGCGGTGATCGCCACCCACCTCAGGGGAACCTTCACCTGCGCCCGCGCCGCCGCCGTGCGGATGCGCGAGCAGGGCGAGGGCGGCACGCTGATCCTCGTCGGCTCGCCCGCCGGCCAGCGAGGCAACTTCGGACAGACGAACTACGCGGCCGCCAAGGCGGGCATCGCCGCCTTCGCCCGCACCTGGTCGATGGAGCTGGGGCGCGCGGGCATCACCGTCAACGCGATCGTCCCGGTGGCCGCCACCGCGATGACCGAGACGATCCCCGCCTTCGCCCCGTACGTCGAGGCGCTGAGGGACGGCGTGCCGTTCCCGGACTTCCTGCGCAAGGGCGAGGGCTTCGGCACGCCCGAGGACTGCGCGGCCCTGGTGCCCTTCCTGGCCTCCGAGGCGGCCCGGGGCGTCACCGGCCAGGCCATCGGCATCGGCGGCGACAAGGTGGCACTCTGGTCGCATCCGCAGGAGATCCGCGCGGCCTACGCCGACGGCGGCTGGACGCCGGAGACCCTGGCCGACGTCTTCCCCGCCTCGGTCGGCGCCGAGCTCCAGACGGTCGGCATCCCGGCCCCCTCGTTCCCGGAGGCGTGATGGACCCCGCCACGACCCCTGCCACGCCCCCCGCCGGCGCCCCTTCCCCGGCCTCGCCGATGAACGTCGCCGAACTGGTCGCCATCGACGTGCACACCCACGCGGAGGTGTCCTCCCGGGGGCACTCCTCGCTGGACGACGACCTGCACGCCGCCTCCGCCGCCTATTTCAAGGTCGAGGGGAAGCGGAAGCCCACCATCGAGGAGACGGCCCGGTACTACCGGGAACGCCGGATGGCCGCCGTGATCTTCACGGTGGACGCCGAGTCCGCGACCGGCACCGCGCCGGTGCCCAACGAGGAGGTCGCCGAGGCGGCGGCCGCCAACGCCGACGTCCTCATCCCCTTCGCCTCCATCGACCCCTTCCGGGGCAGGGCCGGTGTCCGGCAGGCCCGCCGTCTGATCGAGGAGTACGGGGTCAAGGGCTTCAAGTTCCACCCCAGCATCCAGGGCTTCTTCCCCGACGACCGCTCGGTCGCGTACTGCCTGTACGAGGTGATCGAGGAGGCGGGCGCCGTCGCCCTGTTCCACACCGGCCAGACAGGCATCGGCGCGGGCGTCCCGGGCGGCGGCGGCATCAGGCTCAAGTACTCCAACCCGCTGCACGTGGACGACGTCGCCGCCGACTTCCCGCACCTCAAGATCATCCTGGCGCATCCCTCGTTCCCCTGGCAGGACGAGGCCCTCGCCGTCGCCACGCACAAGCCGGGCGTGCACATCGACCTGTCCGGCTGGTCGCCGAAGTACTTCCCGCCGCAGCTCGTGCAGTACGCGAACACGC
Organism: Streptomyces hilarionis; assembly: GCF_024539675.1. Classification (GTDB taxonomy): domain Bacteria; phylum Actinomycetota; class Actinomycetes; order Streptomycetales; family Streptomycetaceae; genus Streptomyces; species Streptomyces hilarionis. The sequence goes on from NZ_JAHHIT010000050.1 coordinate 69,876, forward strand.
TGCTCAAGGACAAGGTCCTGTTCGGCTCCGACTTCCCCGTCCTCACCCCCGACCGCTGGCTCGCCGACTTCGACAAGCTGACGATCAAGGACGAGGTCAGGCCGAAGATCCTCAAGGAGAACGCCGCCCGGCTGCTCGGGCTGACCACACCGTAAGGGGCGTGGAAGATGCGCAACGAGGGACTGGGGTCCTGGCCCGCGCGCCGGGCCCGCAAGACCCCGCACCGCACGGCCCTGGTCCACGGTGAACAGGCGACGGACTACCGCACGCTGTACGCCCGCACCACGCGTCTCGCGCACGCCCTGCGCGAGCGGGGCGTCCGGCGCGGCGACCGCATCGCCTACCTCGGCCCCAACCATCCCGCCTACCTGGAGACCCTGTTCGCCGCCGGCACGCTCGGCGCGGTGTTCGTCCCGCTCAACACCCGCCTCGCCGGCCCCGAGATCGCCTACCAGCTCGCCGACTCCGGAGCCAAGGCCCTCGTCTACGGACCCTCCCACGCGGGCCTGGTCGCCGGACTCCCCGGGAACACGGACGTCCGGACGTATGTCGAGGTCGGCGCCGAGTACGAGGAGGCGCTCGACGCGGCCTCCGACGAGCCCGTCGACACCCCGGTCGGCCCCGACGACACCTGCGTCATCATGTACACCTCGGGAACGACCGGCCGCCCCAAGGGCGCCATGCTCACCCACGGCAACCTGACCTGGAACGCGGTCAACGTACTCGTCGACACCGACCTGATCGCCGACGAACGCGCCCTGGTCTCCGCCCCGTTGTTCCACACGGCCGGCCTGAACATGCTGACGCTGCCGGTGCTCCTCAAGGGCGGCTGCTGCGTCCTGGTCGAGGCCTTCGACCCGGCGGCGACCCTCGACCTGATCGAGCGGCACCGGATCACCTTCATGTTCGGCGTGCCGACGATGTTCGAGCAGGTGGCCCGCCACCCGCGCTGGCCGGACGCCGACCTGTCGTCGCTGCGGATCCTGACCTGCGGCGGCTCCCCGGTCCCGACCCCGCTGATCGCCGCCTACCAGCAACGCGGTCTGACCTTCCTCCAGGGCTACGGCATGACCGAGGCCTCGCCCGGCACGCTGTTCCTGGACGCCGAGCACGCCGTCGCCAAGGCGGGCTCGGCCGGCGTCCCGCACTTCTTCAGCGACGTGCGCGTGCTGCGGCCCGACCTCACCCCGGTGGACGTGGGCGAGACCGGCGAGGTCGTCGTGCGCGGACCGCACGTCATGCCCGGCTACTGGGGGCTGCCCGAGGAGACGGCCGCGTCCTTCGTCGACGGCTGGTTCCGCAGCGGCGACGCGGCCCGGGTCGACGAGGACGGGTACGTGCACATCGTCGACCGGATCAAGGACATGATCATCTCCGGTGGGGAGAACGTCTACCCCGCCGAGATCGAGGACCTGCTGCTCACCCACCCCGACATCGCGGAGTGCGCGGTCATCGGCGTGGCCGACGGCACGTGGGGCGAGGTGCCGCGCGCGGTGGTCGTGCCCCGCGAGGGGGCCACGCTCGATCCGGACGCCGTCCTGGCCTCGCTGGCCGGACGCCTCGCCAAGTACAAGATCCCCAAGTCGGTGGTGGTGGCGGACTCACTTCCGCGCACCGCCTCCGGAAAGCTGCTGAAGTCCCGGGTGCGCTCCCGGTTCGGCTCCGACTCCTGAACGACTCTCCCGTGAGGAACGGCATATGAGCATCACCGTCAACGGCCTCGACGAGCTGAAGAAGCTCGCGGGCGGCGACCTCGGCACGAGCGAGTGGATCGAGGTCACCCAGGAACGCATCGACACGTTCGCCGACGCGACCGGGGACCACCAGTGGATCCACGTGGACCCGCGGAAGGCGGCGGAGGGCCCCTTCGGCGCGCCGATCGCCCACGGCTACCTGACGCTGTCCCTGTTCATCCCGCTGTTCACCGAGCTGCTGGACGTCCAGGGCGTCACCACGAAGGTCAACTACGGCCTGAACAAGGTCCGTTTCCCCGCTCCGGTCAGGGTCGGCTCCCGGATCCGTCTGGTCGCCCGGCTGACCGAGGCCGAGGACGTGCCGGGCGGGGTGCAGATCACCGTCGACGGGACGATCGAGATCGAGGGCGGCGCGAAGCCCGCGGCCGTGCTTCAGAGCCTGTCGCGCTTCTCCGCGTGAGCCGCCCCCGGGCGCCGGGCGCCACGTGCCCGGCCCCCGTCGCGGCCGCGACCGACGACGGGGGCCGCGCGGCCTTCGTGAGCGGTCGCGCGGCCCCCTCGCCCTCGTGAGGGGGCCGTCAGCCGACGACGTCCACGAAGACCGGGTTGGAGTAGAACCAGGTGTCGGCCCACGGGTCGCCGTCGCCCGGCTCGTGCGGGATCGGCCCGTGCGGGTCGACGGACGCGCCGAGGTATCCGGTCCCGTTGCGGTTGCCGTCGCTGCCGCGCAGCCGGACGTAGAACGACTCGTCGCCGACGGCGAGCGGGACGCGCAGGGTGTACGTCCCCCTGCGGCCGCTCACGTCGGTCGAGCGCACGACGCGCGTGTCGGGGGCCCGCCAGGCGTCCCGGTCGGCCACCGGGCCGCGCACCGCGCCCCGGACGACGTCCACGTGCGCCAGCTCGGGCAGGATTCCCTGGGGGTTGGGGCGCGAGGCGGTCGTCACGGTGATGTCGAGGGTGAGCCTCTCGCCCCTTCGCACCCGCAACCGGCCGCCGAGGGTGACCCCGCGCCCGCCGCCGTGCTCGCGCCGCAGCCGGACCTCCAGACCGTCCAGCAGATGCCCGTGGTCCAGCCACACCCGCCCCTCGCGCAGCCCCGTCATCACCGCACGGTAGCCGTAGCGGGTCACGCCCACGTGGGTGCGGCTGAACTGGCCCGGCCAGAAGTCGCTGCCCGGCTGCGGGGTGTCGGTGTTCACCGGGTCCGGCAGCTTTCCGGTGTTGTCGAAGTTCCGCCCGGCCGGCCAGTCGCCGTTCTTCCAGGTGTCGAGGACGGTCCGGTGGTTGTCGGAGTTGGTGGTGATCGAGAACAGCCGGCCCTCGGCCAGCATCGCGTCCCACAGACCGCCTACGGTCGCGGTCGCCCAGTCGAAACCCCCGTAGGTGAGGTAGGCGTCCGCCGGGTAGCCCGCCCAGGACTGGGCCGACGGTTTGTTCTCGTACTCGCCGCGGATGGACGTGGTCCCCCGCAGTCCGGGGAGGGCCGCGCCCTGGGCGCCGGGCGCGCCCTCCATGCCGATCATGATCTCGGGGGCCGCGTCGCGCCAGGCGCGCATCTCGTGCGGCGAGTCGATGCCCAGGCGCAGCGGGTGGTTGGCCAGGACGAGGACGTCGTCGACGTAGCCGGTGCGACGCTGCTCGGCCAGCCACCTGATGGCCTTGACGGCGTGCGCCTCGTTGCGGGCGGTGTCCGCGGCGCCCGCGGCGCCCTCCGTGTAGCCGAGCAGCTTGCCGTCGTAGGCGAGTTCGAACCTGGTGAGCAGGTCGACCTCGTGCGGGCCGGGCGCGGCGAACACCGTGCAGTGCTCGGCGGCCGGGATGTACCACTCCAGGCCCTGGAAGATCAGCTGACGCGGGTTGTCGGCCCGGGCCCTGAGGATCTCCTGGTGCTCCAGTGCGGCGCCGAAGGAGGCGTGCCCGAAGTTGGAGTGCTCGTTGAACACCATCCAGTCCAGTCCGTACCGGGCGGCGGCCCGGGCCTGCTGGGAGAACGTGTACTTCGCGTCGTGGCTGTACACCGAGTGCACGTGGTGGTCGCCGACGAGATAGGCCAGACGCGGGTCCTCGCCGCCGTGACCTCCGCCGGCGGCCGCGGCGGCCGGGGCGGCCGCACCGCCCAGCGCGAACGCCGCCCCGAACAGGCCCGCGCGTCGCATGAGGTGACGCCTCGAGACGCCCTGGGCGTCGAGGTCGGCGGGGGACACCGCCGGATCGGCCCAGACGGGCAGCTGCTGCTCGGTCATGAGGATCTCCGTGGCGTGGGTCGGTGGTTCATGAAGGACGACACGGGCAGCGCCCGTTCGACGATGCGCACGTCGCCGAGACGGCCGTGCAGGATCTGGTCGATCCGGCCGCCGTACTCGTAGCCGCCGAGCAGCCACGGCAGCCCGACGGAGGCGATGCCCACGGCCGCCGCCCGCGGGTTGCGCACGACCGGGCAGCCCTCGACGTAGAGCGTGGTGTGCCGGCCGTCGTTGACGACCGCGAGGTGCCGCCAGGTCTCCAGGGGCGTCTCCTGGCCCCAGTTGGTGGCGATGCCCTGCTGGTTCAGCGGCCGCATCGCCCACTGGGGTTCGCGGTCGTCGGACAGGGAGAGCGTGGCGAGCGGTTCGTCCGGGTCGCCGCCGGTCCTGCCCGCGGCCCCGCCCGTGCCGGTGCGGCCGACCAGCCCCGACCAGGCGTGGTGTGCGGGATCCCAGTCGGCCGGGAGGCGGAAGAACGCCTCGATCGTGTAACCGTTCCTGAAGGTGGCGGAGTTCAGCGGAGCCTTGTCGACCGTGCGCAGGTAGGCGCCTCTCAGCGGCGGCCTGGAGCCCCGGAACTCCAGGCTGCCGTGCCCGGGCTGGTCGGGGTGATGGTCGGACGACCAGGTCAGCGTCCCGCCGCCCACGGCGACGACGGTGAGGTCGTTGCCGTGCCCGGACAGGTCCCGCACGGTGCCCGTGACCGCCGCGCCGTCGCCGTGGCCGTCGAAGCGCCAGTAGGCGGCCGTGTCGCGCACCAGGACCTTCGCGGCGGGGCGCGCAGGACGCGCGGGCACCGGGTCGAAGCCGGCGAAGCGGGCGGCGAAGTCCACCTCGACGCTGAACCGGTCCGCGTCGCCGCTCAGTTCGCTCTCCTGGCGCTCCAGCTCGTTGAGTCCCTCGGCGGCCCGGCCGAGGATCCACGGGGAGACCGTCTCGACGTCGATGACGCCGCGGTCGAGGTCGAAGCGGTACAGCCGGATCATCGCGGCGCCGCCGAAGTAGCGGTTCTGGTAGTTCGTCAGGTGCAGGTGGACGTCGTGCCCGGCCGCGTTCCTGCGCGTCGCCCGGCCCGCGGGCCAGTAGTGGCCGTTGAGGGTGAGGAAGATCTGGTCGTGGTCCGCGATCAGCCGGTCCCACAGCTGCTGTCCGTACGCCGAGAGGGAGTCGTCCTCGGCGACCAGCTCGTGGGTGGTCAGGACCACGGGGGTCCTCGGGTGCCGGGCCAGGACGTCGGCGGCCCACGCGTACCCCTGGTCCGACAGCCGCCAGTCCAGCGCCAGCACCATCCACTCCCGCCCGGCCGCCCGGAACAGGTGGAAGGTGTTGTAGCCGTCGGGGGAGGCCCCGCCGAACGTGGACCTGCCGTGGAAGCGCCGCGGGCCGAACACGTCCAGGTAGGGGGTCGGGCCCCGCTGGTCGGTCGTCGAGGATCTCACGTCGTGGTTGCCGGCCAGGACGCTGTAGCCGACCCCGCGCCGGTCGAGGAGCTCGAACGCCTCGCCGACGGCGTCCACTTCGTCCTTCTCGCCGTTCTGGGTGAGGTCGCCCAGGTGGGACAGGAAGACGATGTTCTCGTCCCGGCCGTGTTGCAGCAGGTAGCGCAGGGACGCCTCGACGGGCGCCGCGTCGATGCTCGGCCCGTCGAAGAGGTACTGCGTGTCGGGCATGACGGCGAGCGTGAAGCGGCGGCTGTCGGGGTCGGGACGCCAGGGGGCGTGGGCCGCGGACCCGGCGGCGGCCTCGGCGCCGCCGGGCAGCGCCAGGCCGGTCGTGGCGGCGGCCCCGAGCAGGGCGGTCGCCCGCAGGAAGCCGCGTCTTGCGGCGCCGGCCCGGGCGGCCTCGCCCTGATCGTGGGCATGCGAAGTACACACGTGTTGCTCCGTTGCGAAGTCCGTTGCCGGAGGGAGAGGTTCACAGCACGCGCAGGGTCCAGCTCCAGCGGTGGACGCCCGGTGCGACGAGATAGGAGGGGAAGGTGTCGGGGCCGCACGACGCCGTGCCGAGGCCGCGGTGCGCCGCGTCCAGGTGCACGACGCAGCCGGCGCGGGGGACCAGCTCGTCGTGGTGGGCGACCGCGGTCAGGTCCTCGGCGCGGAAGCGCGTGACGCAGACCTGGCGCGGCTCGTCCAGTGTGACGGTCAGCCCCGTGGCGTCCGGCGCCGAGAGCGTGAAGCGCCGCACGCCGTGCCGGCCGCCGCTCTCCTGGGGACGCAGGTACGGGGTGAACAACTCGTCGACGGGCAGCCGGTGGTGGCCCACCGGCGCGCCGCCGCTGCGGTCCGGGTAGGACTCCCAGGGGCCCTGGCCGAACCACTCCAGCAGGTCGAGGCCCGCGACCGTCTCGAAGACCGTGCCGACGCGTGCGACGTCGTCGAACTCCTCCGGCAGCTCCGCCTGTTCGTCGACGCGCACCCCGCCCTCGACCGGGGTGAACACCTGCCGGTGGCGGACGACGCCCGCGGCGCCGGCGTACTCGGAGAGCACGGTGACCCCGTCGCCCTCCTGGCGGACCGAGAGCAGCTTGCGCACGAGGGCGTCCAGGCCCCACGTCCGCCAGCGCAGCGCCATGCCGCCCAGCTCGTCGTTGTCGGTGGGCGCCCGCCACAGCGACAGCGTGGGCGAGGCGGTCAGCAGCGGATGGACGAGGAGCCCCTCCGCGTCGACCTCGACGCGGCCGCCGACCGCCGGGGCCGCGACCGGTTCGGCCGCCCGCAGACGCACCTGCGGCGCGCAGATCTGCGTTCCGCGCGGCGCCCACGGCAGGTCCTGCGCCGTCGTCACCCGTAGCGTCAGCCAGGCCTCGCCGCCGTCCGCGGGCAGCTCGAACGGCAGCGGCACCACGGCCGTCTCGCCCGGCCTCAGGTCGGGCAGGTCGGCCGCCGCGGTGAGCGTCCCGCCGTGGGCGAGCGACAGCTCCCACTCGCCCGCGAGCCACTCCAGGCCGCGGAAGTGCTGGTGGTTGGAGAGGACCAGCCCCTCGTGCCGGAAGCCCTGTAGGCGCAGCGGCGCGGCGAGTTCGCGGTGCTCGTGCATCACCGGCTTCACGGTGCGGTCCGGCAGGACCACGCCGTCCGCGATGAACGCGCCGTCGTGGTCCTTCTCGCCGAAGTCGCCGCCGTAGGCCCAGCGGTAGCCGGGTGCGGTGACACCGTTGTCGTAGAGCCCGGCGCCCCCACGCCCGACCGGTCTTGCGTCGTTCACGGACTGAAGGATTCCGTGGTCCCAGAACTCCCAGATGAACCCGCCCTGAAGACCCGGGGTGGCCTCGATGGCGGCCCAGTGGTCGGCCAGCGTGCCGTTGCTGTTGCCCATCGCGTGGGAGTACTCGCACTGGATGAGCGGCTTGGTCTGCTCCCCGGACAGGGCGTGCGCCACGCAGTCCTCCAGCGGCGCGTACATGGGGCAGGCGATGTCGGAGGCGACGTGCGGGTCCGCCCAGCCGCGCTTGGCCGCCCCCTCGTACTGCAGCGGCCGGGTCGGGTCGTGCCGGCGCACCCAGCCCGCGGCCGCGTCGTGGTGGGCGCCGTAGTCGGACTCGTTGCCCAGCGACCAGACGATGACCGACGGGTGGTTCTTGTCCCGCAGCACCATCCGCGAGACCCGGTCGACGAAGGCGTGGAGATAGCGCGGGTCGTCGGCGATCTCGTGGGCGTGGTCGTGGGACTCGATGTCCGCCTCGTCGACGACGTAGAGGCCGAGCTCGTCGGCGAGGTCGTACAGCGCCGGGTCGTTGGGGTAGTGGGCGGTGCGGATCGCGTTGAACCCGAATCGCTTCAGCAGCACCAGGTCGGCGCGCATGTCCTCGGGCGTCACGGTCCGGCCGGTGAGGGGGTGGAAGTCGTGCCGGTTGACTCCCCGGATGAAGATCCGCTCGCCGTTGACCAGCAGGTCCCGGCCGACGATCGTCACGTCGCGGAAGCCGACGCGGTGGCGCGAGACGTCGGCGACCGAGCCGTCGGCCCGGTGCAGGCGCACCGTCAGCCCGTACAGCTCCGGCGTCTCCGCCGTCCAGGGGCGCACCTCGGGAAGGCGCGCGTGCAGGCGGGCCTCGCCCAGAAAGGCGGAGACGCGTTCGTCCTGCGCGTTGGCCAGGTCGAACGCGGCGTCCTGCGCGAGCGCCGGGACGTCCGGCTCGTCCAGTTCCCCGGTGACGTACCACCCCTCGGGCAGGGCTCCGCGCGCGTCCCGCACCCGGCAGTCGACCCGCAGGTCGCCCTGGGCCGACGCCCGCACGCTCACGTCGGCCAGGTGCAGCGGGTCGGTGGCGTACAGCAGCACCGAGCGGGTGATCCCGCCGTGCCACCAGTGGTCCTGGTCCTCGATGTGCGAGGCGTCCGACCACTTGACGACCGTCAGCCGCACGACGGAGCTCCGCCCCGGGCGCACCACGTCGGAGAGGTCGAACTCGGCCGCCAGATGGGAGTCCTTGGAGACGCCGACGGGCCGCCCGTCGACGTGCACCAGCAGCACGCTCTCCGCGGCGCCGACCTGGAGCACGATCCGGCGCCCGGCCCAGTCGGCGGGGACGTCGATCTCCCGCTCGTACACACCCGTGGGATTCGCCTCGGGCGACAGCGGCGGGATCTGCGGGAACGGCATCCGGATGTTCAGGTACTGCGGCAGGTCGGCGGCGCCCTCGGCGGTCCGCACCGACTGCATGGTCCACACGCCGGGCACGACCGTCGAGGACCAGGCACCGCCGACCGGCGCGTCCGGAGCGGGCAGCAACTGGAAACGCCAGTCGCCGTCCAGGGAGTGTGCTCCGGTGCGCCGGTCGACGGCGTTCATGGGCAGCCGTCCCCAGGAGGTCACCTCGGGCGAGGTCCAGGGGCGCAGCGCCAGCAGCGGGTCGCTCACTTGATCGCTCCCTTGGCGAGGTCGCCGATGATCTGGCGGGCGCCGATCGCGAACACGATCAGCAGGGGGACGAGGGCGAGCAGTGCGCCGGTCATGACCATTCCGTAGTCGGTGGTGCCGTGGGTTCCGTTGAGCTGGGACAGGGCGACCTGGAGGGTCACGTTGTCCGGGTCGGTGAGGGCGATCAGGGGCCAGGCGTAGTCGTTCCACTGGCCCATGAAGGTGAAGATGCCGAGGAAGGCCAGGCCCGGCCGGACGACGGGCAGGGCCACGTGCCAGTACTGGCGCAGGAAGTGCGCGCCGTCGATGCGCGAGGCGTCCAGCAGTTCGTCGTGGATCGCGCCCTTCATGTACTGGCGCATCCAGAAGATGCCGAACGCGTTGGCGGCCGCCGGCACGATCAGCGCCGTCATGGAGCCGATCCAGCCGAGCTTGGCCATGATGACGAACTGGGGGATCGCCTGGAGCTGCGCCGGGACCATGAAGATGAACATGAGCAGCACGAACAGCACGCGCTTGCCCGGGAACGCGAACTTGGCGAAGACGAACGCCGCCAGCGAGTCGAAGAACAGGACCAGGAAGGTCACCGACCCCGCGACGAGCAGCGAGTTGAGCATCGAGCCGAAGAAGTCGACGGTGTCGAAGAGGCTGCGCACGTTCTCCAGGAAGTGCGTTCCCGGCAGCAGCTTGGGCGGGTAGGAGAAGATCTCCGACGTGGTGTGCGTCGACATGATGACGGCCCAGTAGAACGGGAAGGCCGAGAGCAGGACGCCGAGCACGAGGACGGCGTGCAGCGCGATCCCCCTGCGGCGCGAGCCGTCGATCCCGCGGGTGCGCCGGAGCCGTGTTCCTTGGATGGATGCCATGGTGGGCGGGCCTCCCTAGTCTTCGCCCCGGCGCTGCACCAGCCGCCAGTTGATGATCGAGAAGAGGACGACGACGAGGAAGATGCCCCACGCCACGGCGGCGCCGTAGCCGAAGTCGTTGTTGTCGAAGGTCTGCTGGAAGAAGTAGAGGACCATCGTCCGGCCGGCGTGGCCCGGACCGCCCGAGAACGTCGAGTCGTTGGAGGTGTTCTGGAGGAGCACCTGGGGCTCGGAGAAGCTCTGGAGTCCGGTGATCGTCGACACGACGAGCACGAACAGCACCACCGGGCGCAGCATCGGCAGGGTCACCCGGAAGAAGGTCTGCACCGGGCCCGCGCCGTCCATCCGCGCCGCCTCGTACAGTTCGCCGGGCACGGTCTGCAGCCCCGCGAGGAAGATGATCGCGTTGTAGCCGGTCCACTGCCAGGTCATCAGGGTCGCGATGGCGATCTTGATGCCCCAGGGCGTGTTCAGCCAGGCGATCTGGTCGAAGCCGATCGCCTGGAGGAAGGCGTTCACGAGACCGAAGTTGGTCGAGAAGACCGAGCCGAAGATGATCGCGATCGCCACGATCGAGGTGACGTTGGGCAGGAAGTAGGCGAACCGGTAGAAGTTCTTGAACCGGACCGCCGAGTTGAGCATCACGGCCGTCACCATCGCCAGGAAGATCATGGGGAAGGTGGCCAGCGCCCAGATGACGATCGTCGTCCCGATCGAGGTCCAGAAGTCGGAGTCGCCGAGCAGGTACTGGTACTGCGACAGGCCCGCCCACTCCATCGGCCCGAGGCCGTCCCAGCGGTGGAAGGAGAGGTAGAGCGAGAAGCCGACGGGGATCAGCCCGAAACAGAGGAAGAGCAGGTAGAAGGGGGAGATCGCGGCGTACAGGTGCCAGTGCTTGCGCCAGCCGCTTTGGGGCCGGGCGACGGGTGTCTCCGCCAGGGCCGCCGGGGGCTTCTCCAGTGCGGGGAGGGTGGCCATCAGTAGCTCACCCCCAGGTGCTTCGCGATGCGGCGGCAGGTCCTCATGGCGTCTCTCCAGGCGTGCTGCGGGTCCTTGCCGAGGACGCCGACGTTCTTGATCTCGTCCTTGAGGGGCTGCCCCAGCGCCACGTCGAACGGGCTGTTGTAGGCGACCACGATCTTGCGCGCGGCGGGCCCGAAGACGTCCATGGTCACCTGCCCGCCGAAGAAGGGGTCGGGTTCACGGACCTGCTTGAGGCCGTAGGAGGCGGGGGTGGAGGGGAAGAGCCCCGCGTCGACGAAGCCCTGCGCCTGGTTGTCCGCGTCGAGCATCCAGGTGATGATCCGGAAGGCCTGCTCGGGTTCGCGGCACTCCTTGGTGATCGACAGGAACGAGCCGCCGTTGTTGGCGGGCCGCACCGGCATGTCGGCCACCCGCCACCGGCCCTTGGTCTTCGGCACGCCGTTCTTGATGTCGCTGGTGGCCCAGGAGGCGTTGAGCTGGCTGGGGAGCCTGCCGTCCTCGACGGCCGAGAGCTGGTCGGGGGTTCCGCTGACCAGGTTCGAGACGATCTTGCGCCGCTTGGCCTCGACGGCGAGCGCCCAGGCGCGGCGCACGTGCTCCTGGTCGCCGATGAAGTGGCGGTCCTTGTCGACGTAGCGCTTGCCGCCCTGCTGCACCACGTTCTCGAAGACGCTGTTGATGTCCGTCAGCAGCGAGGCGCCCGGGATCCGCTGCCTGAGCCGCTCGCCCGCGGCGAAGAACTTCTCCCAGGTGTCGAGCTCCCTGGAGACGTCCTCGGGCTCGTAGGGCAGGCCGGCCTTCTGGAAGACGGGGTACTGGTAGTAGTGCGCCACGGGGCCGCAGTCGATGGGGAAGCCGATCATCGTGCCGTCGTCGGCGATGCCCTGGTCCCACTTCCAGGGCAGGTAGCCGCTTCGGTAGCGGTCCGCGCCCAGGGTGCGCAGGTCCACGAACTGGTCGGCGTTGGGGAGGTAGGACGCCATGTCCTCGCCCTTGAGCCCCGCGATGTCGGGCACATGCGCGCGGCCCGCCATGGTGGTGATGAGCTTGGACCGGTAGTAGCCGCCGATCTTGACGGCCCGCAGGTCGACCGCGCCGGTGTAGCGGGCCCTGGCGTTCTTGACGACGGTGTCGCCGAGGCCGCCGTCCCAGTACCACAGCACCATGTTCCGGCCGGTGGAGCCGGCCGGTACGGCGCAGCCGGTCGCCAGGCCGCCGAGCGCCGTGGCGGCCGTGCCGGCCAGGCCCGCGCGCAGCAGGCCTCTTCGTGAGAGCCGCACAGCTCCCACCGCCTTTCGGGTCTGTTCGCGTCTTCGCAGACGGTGTGCACTTCGAGGGGGATGCAGGGGTGTCGTGTCGGGGGA
>NZ_JAHHIT010000051.1:0-13135 GCF_024539675.1 Streptomyces hilarionis
GGCGAGGGCCGGGGGAGTGTCACGGGGGCGGGGTCATGCCTCCACCGTGGCCGAGCGGCCGCACGAAACCCATCGGGCGCGATACCCATCTGTGGCAGGACGCGCGGCCCATCACCGGGTGGGGAGGCCGGCAGCGCCGAAATGGGCAGCGGACCCCATCGACGGCGCAACCGGCAGCGGGCAGCCTGGACAGCAGGCCGGTCACGCCCCGCGGACGCGGCGCACGTCCGGCGTGCCGGGTGACCGACGGTGAGGACAAGCCGTGTCGAACACAGAGAGGCGTCAACGAGGTGTCCCTGTTCTGGCGGATCTTCGCGCTGAACGCGGTCGTGCTGGGCAGCGCCACCGCTCTGCTGCTGTGGGCTCCGGTGACCGTCTCCGTGCCGGTGGTGCTGACCGAGGCGGTCATCCTCCTGGGCGGCCTGGCGGTGATGCTGGTCGCCAATGCCGCGCTGCTGCGGATCGGGCTGTCCCCGCTCGACCGGCTCACGCGCCTGATGGCCACCGTCGACCTGCTGCGGCCCGGGCAACGCCTGCCGGAGGGGGGCCGTGGTGAGACCACGGAACTGATCCGCACGTTCAACGCGATGCTCGAGCGTCTGGAGCACGAGCGGGCCTCCAGCAGTGCCCGCGCCCTGTTCGCGCAGGAGGCGGAGCGGCGCCGTATCGCTCAGGAGCTGCATGACGAGGTCGGCCAGAGCATGACGGCGGTCCTGCTGTCGCTGGAACGGGCCGTCGACGAGACGGACGAGCCCCTGCGCGGTGAACTGCGGCAGGTGCAGGAGATCACCCGGGGGACCCTGGACGAGGTGAGACGTCTGGTGCGCCGGCTGCGGCCGGGTGTGCTGGAGGACCTCGGCCTGGTCAGCGCGCTGACCTCGCTGACGGGTGAGTTCGCGACCCATGTCGGGCTGCGCGTCGTGCGCCGCTTCGAGCCGGGCCTGCCCGCGCTGGACCAGCAGACGGAGCTGGTGCTGTACCGCGTCGTCCAGGAAGCCCTGACCAACGCCGCTCGCCATGCCGAGGCCGGTCGGGTCGAGGTGAGCCTGCGCCACACCGACGACGCGGTGGTGCTGGCCGTGGCCGACGACGGCCGCGGCACCGGGGCCGCCCGCGAAGGGGCCGGACTGCGCGGCATGCGGGAGCGGGCCCTGCTGATCGGGGCCACCCTGGACGTCGTCTCCCCACCGCAGGCCGGTACCACGGTCCGGCTGACCGTGCCCCTCCTCAGGAAGCAGCCATGAGCATGTCCCACACGCCCGTGATCCGTATCCTCCTCGCCGACGACCACGCTCTGGTCCGCCGCGGTGTGCGGCTCATCCTGGAACGGGAGCCGGACCTCGAGGTCGTCGCCGAGGCCGGGGACGGCGCGGAGGCCGTCGAGCTGGCCCGCACCCACGAGGTCGATCTGGCGGTGATGGACATCGCCATGCCCCGGATGACCGGCTTGCAGGCCACCCGCGAACTCCTCGCGCTGAAGCCCGGGGTGCGGGTGCTGATGCTGACGATGCACGACAACGAGCAGTACTTCTTCCAGGCCCTCAAGGCAGGCGCCGGCGGATACGTGCTGAAGTCGGTGGCCGACCGCGACCTGGTGGCCGCGTGCAGGGCCGCCATGCGGGACGAGCCCTTCCTGTACCCGGGCGCGGTGACCGCGCTCATCCGCAACTACCTCGACCGGGTCCGCAACGGCGAGGAGCCGCCCGAGCAGGTGCTGACCGCACGCGAGGAGGAGGTGCTCAAGCTCGTGGCCGAGGGCCACTCCTCCAAGGAGATCGCCGAGATCCTCTTCATCAGCATCAAGACCGTCCACCGGCACCGGGAGAACCTGCTGCACAAGCTCGGCCTGCGCGACCGGCTGGAACTCACCCGCTACGCGATCCGCGCCGGCCTCATCGAAGCCTGAGCCCGCCGGCTCCCCGGGGACCGGACCGAGGCGGCGGGGCGCGATCCATGAGGGAGGGAGAGGGGGGATGTCCTGCTTCGCGCACCCCGTCGCGCGCACGCGCGGGCGCGGTTCGGCAGCGGTGGGGGCCGTCCTCCTCGCCGTCCTCGCCCTCGTGCTCGGGGTGTCCGCCCCGGGCAGTGAGCACCAACGTGCGTCGACCGGGACGGCGGCCGCCGCCGCCGAGGCGTCGTCGTCGTACGGAGCGTCGGACCCGGACCGGGCCGGCCCCGCGGTCCCCACCGCTTCCGTTCGAAGCCACCGGGACGGCGCCGGCGAGCGGCACGCCCCGCCGGGCTCCACCCCGGGCGCGTCACCCGACGCTTCGGCCCCCTCCACCCGGCCCGCGCCGCCCCGGGCCCCGGCGGCAGACCACCCCGACACGGGGCGACCGGCACACCGTCACGGGGTCCGGGCGCCCCCGCGCTCTCCGGCAACCGACCCCTCACCCCTTCCCCCTTCCTGACCGCGGCCGCGCGTCCTGGCCGCGGTGTGCCCTGCCGGAGGCCTCGCCGTGAACCGATCTGCTCACCTCAGAGGGCTGATCGCCCTCGCCCTCGTCGCCCTGTCCCTGTACGTCGCGCTCACCGTGCCCGTCCACCTCGGACTGGACCTGCGAGGCGGCACCCAGATCACGCTGGAAACCCGCCCCACCGGCGCCGCCGACGCCGGCGGCGACGCCACGGACCGCACCGTGGAGGTGCTCCGCGGCCGCATCGACGCGCTCGGCGTCGCCGAACCCACCATCGCCCGCTCCGGCGACGACCGGATCGTCGTCGAACTGCCCGGGGTGCAGGATCCCCGGCAGGCGGCCGACGTCCTCGGCCGCACCGCCCGGCTCACCTTCCACCAGGTGATCGGCACGGCTGCGGGCGCCGGAGACCTGCCCGGACGGCCCGGTGAGCAGGTGCTGGCCGACGAGTCCGGCCGACACCTGCGACTTCGGGCGGCTTCCCTGACCGGCAAGGACGTCAAGAAGGCGGAGGCGCGCTTCGACCAGCAGACCGGCGCCGGATGGCACGTCACCGTCGACTTCCGGGGAGCGGGCCAGCAGGGGTGGGCCCGCCTGACCGGCGAGGCCGCCTGCCACGCGGCCGGAGATCCGGGCCGCCGGGTCGCCATCGTCCTGGACGACAGGATCATCTCCTCGCCGCAGGTCGATCCGTCGGTCGCCTGCCGGTCCGGCATCAACGGCGGCTCCACCCGGATCACCGGCGCCTTCGACGACGCCGAGGCGAAGGAGCTGGCGCTGCTCGTCAACGGGGGCGCCCTCCCGGTACCGGTCGAGACCGTCGAACAGCGCACCGTAGGCCCTTCCCTGGGCGCGCAGGCCATCACGGCCAGTGCCCGGGCCGCCGTCATCGGCACGGTCCTGACGTCGTTGTTCATCATCGCCGTCTACCGCCTCATGGGGATCCTGGCGACCGTGGCCCTGGCCTGCTACGGCCTGCTCTCCTACGCGGCCCTCGCCGCCCTCGGCGCGACCCTCACCCTGCCGGGACTCGCGGGATTCGTCCTGGCCATCGGCATGGCGGTCGACGCCAACGTGCTCGTCTTCGAACGCGCCCGCGAGGAGTACGCCGCCCGCCACCGACCCACCCCACGGTCGTCCCTGACCGCGGGATTCCGCAGGGCCTTCAGCGCGATCGCCGACTCTAACGTCACCACCCTCATCGCCGCCGGTCTGCTGTTCTTCCTCGCCTCCGGGCCCGTGCGCGGGTTCGGCGTCACGCTCGGCATCGGCGTCCTCGCCTCGATGATCAGCGCTCTCGTCGTCACCCGCGCCCTCGCCGACCTCGCCCTCGCCCGTCCTCTCCTGCGCCGCCGGCTGCGTTTCACCGGCATCGCCCACACCGGCGCGGTCCGCGACCGCCTCGACCGGCGCAAGCCGGACCTGCTGCGCCACCCGCGCCGATGGCTGGCCGCCTCCGCCGCCGCCCTCGTGCTGGCCGGCGCCGGGATCGTCGTGCGCGGCCTCGACTTCGGCGTCGAGTTCACCGGCGGCCGCCTCGTCGAATACACCACGGCCGCCCCCGTCGACGTCGATCGGGTCCGCTCGGCGCTCGCCGACGCCGGGTTCCCCCGGGCCGTCGTCCAGACCGCCGGCGAGCACGGCTTCACCGTCCGCACGCACCACTTGAGCGAAGCCCGGGCGGCGACGCTGACCGACACCGTCACCGACCTGGCACGCCATGCCGACAAGGTCCGTGACGAGACCATCGGACCCAGCCTCGGCGAGGAGCTGCGCCGCGGCGCCCTCATCGCGCTCGCCGTCGCCCTCGGCGCGCAGCTGCTGTACCTGGCGGCACGGTTCCGCTGGCTGCTGGGAACCTCCGCCGTCGCCGCGCTCGCCCATGACGTCGTGATCCTCGTCGGCGTCTTCGCCTGGCTCGGCAAGCCGGTCGACGGCGTGTTCCTGGCCGCGCTGCTGACCGTCATCGGCTACTCCGTCAACGACTCCGTCGTCGTCTTCGACCGGATCAGGGAACTGGGGCGCGGCGGCCACGGGGAATCCTTCGCCCGCACCGCCAACCGGGCACTGCTGCAAACCCTGCCCCGCACCCTCAACACCGGGATGGGCGCCGCCCTCATCCTCACCGCGCTGGCCGTCCTCGGCGGCGACACCCTGACCGACTTCGCTCTCGCTCTCCTCATCGGGCTCGTGGTGGGCACCTACTCCTCGATGTTCACCGCCGCACCGCTGGCGCTCGCCCTGCACGAGCGCGGCCGGGCCCGCCGCGTCCCCGCGGTCGGGGCGGCGCGCGGGAACGACGCCGAGGAGGTCCGGTCGCGTCGCCCGTGACGTCGGCCCGGCCGGTCCCCGGCCCGCACGGGGAGCCTCTTTCGTCCACCCCGACCGCGGCTCCGGCACCCCCGAGTTCTGAGGATGCCCGCGCCGTCCGCAGCCGGGCATCCTCAGAGGCGAGTTCCGAAAAGCAGCACAGCAGCGCACCACAGCCGCATGGTCCGGGAAGAGGGAGAGACGACGATGAGATCTGCCAGCTGGGCTCGTACCGCCGTGGTGGCGGCATTCAGCGCCGGCGCGCTGGCGCTGGCGACGGGCAGCGCCGGCGCCGCGGCCGACATTCCGGTCACCACGGGATTCGGGCCGAGCGTCTACAAGAAGACGCATACCCGCGACGGCAAGGTGGGAGTGCTGGATCTTCGCGCCGGGGACTCCATCATCGCCGACTGCTGGGACCGCGGCGACAACATCGACAACCGTGGAAACGTGTGGTACCACACGCTGTCGGAGCGTTACACCGCCACCACCGGGCAGGAGTCGTTCGTCGAGGGATGGACGTACGGCGCGTACATTGACGGGAACCAGGCATTCCACGAGGGGACCATTCCGGAATGCTGACGGCGTGAGTCGTTCCGCCCGGTCCCGAAGGGTTTCCCATAACCGGTTCCCCGGCGGTGGGCCCGGAACCTGACGCCTCCACTTCCGCTTTCCGGGAAAGGGGTCAGAATTCCGCCAAGATGAGCTTCGGTGTCGGTCAGAACGCGCATATCGCTGGATCGGCGCGACGTGCCGAACCACGCTGTCCGCGTGGAGACTCATCCGGAGACGATCCCCTTCTCCCTTTCGGCGGCCACAGCGGAGACGACCACCATCGCGGAGTTCGGGGTGGTCGTCTCCCAGTGGGTCGACCGGCTTCTGCCGCACGACGGCTACATGTTGAGAGGCGTCGACCCGCTGACGGGCGCGGCATGCTTCCTGACCAAGGAGCACGGCTACGGTGCAGCGTTCTACCGCGCACTGGAGACCGAGGAGATCCTGGGCCGGGAGCGGCACACGGTGACCGGCATGATGCGCGGTTCCCGCCCCGTTTCCGTCCTCGCGTCGCGCACCGCCGCGAGTTCACGCGGCGTCAGTCCGGAACACGACGACATCATGAGAGCGACCGATGTCGGCAGTGAAATGCGGATCGCCCTCACCCTCGGCGGCAGGGCATGGGGAGTTCTGGTTCTGCTGAGGGGAAGAGGCGTCAGACCCTTCTCCACGGCCGAATCCCTGCGGGCCGCGCAGCTCTCCGGAATTCTGGCCGCCGCGGTGCGACGGCATGTGGCGAGTCGATTCCTGCGTCCCGTGCGCAACGCGCCCGCCCCGGGTGTCGTGCTGGTCGACCGTCGTGACACCGTGAGCGCGGCGACCGCGACCGGGCGCGAGTGGGTGAGCAGGCTCGCACCGAACAACGCGACGGCCGACGACGACGAGTTGTTCGCGCACGTCTGGAATATCGCCCTCGCCGCGCGCCACCCGGGGAAACAGGCGCTGAGTCGCGTACCCGGCCCCGACGGCTGGCTCGTCCTCCAGGCCCAGCCGCTCGACGGAACGCATTCCGGCGACATCGCCGTGACCATTCAACCCGCCACCTCCGACGTGCTGTTGCCCGCGGCAGCCGTCCTGTACGGAATAACGGCCAGAGAGCGGACGGTCATCGAACACGCTCTGGACGGGGCGGCTGTCAAGCAGATCGCGCGCAGTCTGAACATCTCTTTGCACACCGTCAATGACCACCTGAGGTCGGTGTACCGGAAAACGGGCGTCAACAGTCGCGAAGAGCTCATCGCGAGCCTGTCGTGGTGACCGTCGCCCGCGCACTCCCGCCGGAGGCGAACGCCCGACTCAGTTCGGCAGAACGTCTTCGAGTTCCTCCATTTCCCGCGCGTTCAGCTCGAGCTCCACTGCTGCGGCGGAGTCGGTGATGGAGGCCGGGCGGCTGGCGCCCGGCACCGGGATCACCGCCGGGGAGCGGGCGAGCAGCCAGGCCAGGGCGACCTGCTGAGGGCTGACGCCGCGTTCGGCGGCGATGCGGTGGAAGGCCGTGCCGCTGGTGGTGGCACCGGCGGTGGGATCGGCGCTGGTGGGACCGGTTGCGGCGCCGAGGGGACCGTCGAGGGAACTGCGGGAGATTCCGCCCAGCGGGCTCCAGGGCAGGAAGGCCAGCCCCAGCCGTTCGCTCAGTCGCAGCTCGGGCTCGCTGTCGCGGACGGCGGGCGAGTACCGGTTCTGCACGGAGACGAGTCCGTCGCCGAGGATCCGATGCGCCTGACGGATCTGGTCGGTGGTGACATTGGAGACGCCGGCGGCGCGGATGGTGCCGGCGTCGAGAAGCTCGCGCAGTGCGCCGACGGACTCCGCCCAGGGCACGGCCGGGTCCGGCTTGTGCAGCTGGTAGAGCCCGATGGCCTCCACGCCCAGGCGCTGGGCGGACGCCTCGGCGGCCCGCTTCAGGTGGGCGGGCGTGGCGGTCACGGTCCAGCTGCCGTCCCCGGGCCGGCCGCGGCCGCCCTTGGTGGCCACCAGGACATGGGAGGTGTCGCCGCCGTAGCGGGCCAGGGCTCGGGCGATCAGCGACTCGTTGTGGCCTGCTTCGTCGGCGTGCCAGTGGTAGCTGTCGGCGGTGTCGATGAGGGTGACGCCGGCGTCGAGGGCGGCGTGGACGGTGGCGACGGCCCGCGCCTCGTCCGGTCGGTGCTCGATGGACAGCGGCATGGCGCCCAGGCCGACGGCGCCGACGGTGGTGTGGGCGAGGGTGCGGTACTGCATGGTGGTGACGTTCCTCGTTCCTTGAGCGGCGGAAGCGGGTGCCCGGGAGGTGTCGGGGACTTCCTCAAGCGGTGGGGGCGGCGGACAGGGCGAGGGCCTCGGCGACGGCGTCGCGCAGCCAGTCGGAGGTGTGGGAGAAGGCGAAACCCAGCGCCTTCGCACGGGCGTTGCTCATGGCGTAGTGGCGGTCGACGGAGAACGGCGACGCCTCCTCGCCCGCCGGGACGATCCGGTGGAGGGCCTTGCGGCCGGCCTGCGCGGCGACGAGCTCGACGAGGTCGTACACATCGAGCGGGCCGTCCGAGCAGGCGTTGACCGGGCCGGTGAAGTCGGCCGCGGTCGCCGCCCACAGCAGCAGGTCCGCCAACTCCTCGTAGGGGATGAAGACCGTCGGCAGCGCCTTCTCGTGCACGGCGATCTCCTCGCCCCGGCTGACGCGCCCGGCGTGGTGCGCGAGCCGGCCGGTGAACTCCCGCGCGCCGCCGCCGAGCACATGGGCGCTGCGCACCGAGACGAAGGCGAAGCCGCCGGCCTGCGCGAGGACGGCCTCGGCCTGCCGCTTGCCCTCGGCGTAGTGCGCCTCCAGGTAGGCGTCGTCGTGCCAGGGCAGGTCCGTCGCCACCCGCCAGACGGCCGGGTCCACGCTCTCCTCCGGCACGGGGACGCCCGACGGCACGGCCGGCAGGGCGGCGGTCGCGGGGTCGTAGACCTCGATCGTGGAGGTCATGACGTAGCGCCGGGTGCGGCCGGCGAAGACGCGGGCGGCGACAGCGGCCTGAACCGGCGTGTAGCAGACCTGGTCCACCACGACGTCGAAGGTGCGGGAGCCGAGCGCGGCGGTCAGGGCGCCCTCGTCGTCGCGGTCGGCGACGAGGTGCTCGACGCCGGCGGGCGGCCGCACGGAACCGCGGTTGATCACGGTGACCTGGTGGCCCGCGGCCTGCAACCGCTCCACCAGGAGCCTTCCGAAGTACCGGCTTCCGCCGATGACGCAGATCCTTTGCATGCGCCCATCCTGGAGACCTATCGTCGTCAGCAGAAGTCGTGACTTGCTGGCTACACGGTTAGGAAAACTGTTGATCGATGTGCAGCGGCTCCGCGTCCTGCGGGCGGTGGCGGAGCACGGCAGCTTCAACCGCGCGGCCGCGGCGCTCCGCCTCACTCCCTCGGCCGTCTCCCAGCAGGTGGCGTCCCTGGAACGCACCCTCGGCGCCCAGGTGGTCGCGCGCAGCACGCGGGGCGTCACTCTCACACCGGCCGGCCGGATCATGGTCGGCGCCGCCGAGTCCGTCGCCGCGGAACTCGAACTCGCCCGACAGCGGGTCGCCTCGCTCGACACCGGCGTCACCCAGCTCACCGTCGCCACGTTCACCAGCGGCGGCAGGCTGCTGCTGCCCGCCGCGCTCACCCGGCTCATGGCCGCCCACCCCCGCACCGTGCTCCACGTCAGGGAGGGCGAACCCGAGGACACCCTGCCGCTCGTCCGTCAGGGCGCCGTGGACCTCGCCCTCGCCTACCACTTCGACGGCCCGCTCCCCGGCGGACGGGGCCCCGGCTCCACCCTGGAGTGGACGCCGCTCCTGGAAGACCCCCTGCACGTCGTCCTCCCTCAGGGGCACCGACTCGCCGGCCGTAACGCACTCGACCTCGCCGACGTGGCAGCCGAACCCTGGGTGCTCGGCTGCCTGAAGACCGAGGCGTATCTGCGCCGCTTCGCGGAGCGCGCCGGCTTCGACCCGGAGATCCGCGGGACGACCACGGACTACTTCTTCGCCCGTTCCCTGGTCGCCGCGGGCCTGGGCATCTCCCTGATCCCCTCCATCGCGCTCGCCCCCGGGATCCCGGGCCTGAGCAGTGTGCCGATCACGTCGCCGGCCCCCGTCCGGCACATCGGCGTCGCCGCGATCGGCGGCCGGGACCGGCCCGACGTAACGACGCTGGTGCACGCCCTTCGCGAGCAGGCGAAGCTGCACGACGGGCAGTGATCCGGCCCGGCTCCTGAGCGTCGGCTGCGCCGGCCGCGCCCGGGGAACCGACCGAACGGCGCGGTCGTAGGTCACGGGTGTGACGGAAAGGGGCGCCTGGCGACCTCGTGAGCGTTCGCCTGGGCGCGCGGAGCGTGCGCAGGACCATCGCGGCCAGGTATACCGCGGACGCGTCACCGGCCAGCCCGAGCTCACGTCACCGCCCGGCCCGAGCTCACGTCACCGCCCGGCCCGCGAGGCCGGCCGCAGGTGGGCTGGCCGGGGCTACGCTGCGACCCGCGGACACCTCTTGATCGCCTGCCCCGCGCGGGCTGATGATCATCGGTGTTCGTCACCTGCGCCTGGCGGGCCCAGAACCGGCCGCAGGGCGCCTGGGCCAAGCCGCGCGAACCGCGTGAGCCGCGGCGGGGTCAGACGTCACTCGCGCGGTCGCCACGGGGAAACGCCGCGAGCCCGGCGTCGGCGCGTGCGCGCGGGTCCGCTCGGCGCCCGGGCCGCCCTGCGGGTCAGGCCTCTGCGCGGCGCGCCCCATCTCCGTTGCCTGCGTGCGGTGGTGACGCCGCGCCAGAACGGTTGACGGCCTTGCCGGATTGCCCCCATCATCGGGGCCACCCGATGTCATCGCTGACATAAGTCAACGATGACATCCCTGTCGGACGTCGGGGACGACGGCGCCCGACAGGACGTCGACTGCTGCCCGCTTCGCGCCGGGCAGCAGGGATTTGTCGCGCGAACAGCCGCAGTACAGGAGGCGCCATGAGCTCGGGACGTGCACCCCGGCATGCCCGCACACGGATGCTCGCGGCGGTGGCGACCGTCTGGGCGCTGTCCGCGGCCCCGCTGGTCCCGCAGGCCGTGGCCGCCGACACACCGCCGTACTCCGAGGCCTACCGGCCCCAGTTCCACTTCACCCCGGAGAAGAACTGGATGAACGACCCGAACGGCCTGGTGTACTACAAGGGGGAGTACCACCTTTTCTACCAGTACAACCCGCAGGGCAACGCGTGGGGCGCCATGTCCTGGGGGCATGCCGTGAGTCCGGACCTCGTGCACTGGAAGGAATTGCCGCTCGCCCTGTCGCACGACGACGAGGAGATGGTGTTCTCCGGCAGCGCGGTCGTGGACCGGGACGACACCACCGGGTTCGGCACGGGGAAGAACCCGCCCATGGTGGCGATCTACACCAGCGCCTACAACGACGGCGGCAGACAGGCCCAGTCGCTCGCCTACAGCACCGACCGCGGCCGCACCTGGACCAAGTACCGGGGCAATCCCGTACTGGACATCGGCTCCAGGGAATTCCGTGACCCCAAGGTCCAGTGGTACGCGCCGACCAAGAGCTGGCTGATGACGGTGTCGCTGTCCACCGAGCACAAGGTGCGGTTCTACTCGTCGAAGAACCTCAAGGACTGGACCCTGCTGAGCGAGTTCGGGCCGGCCGGCGCGACCGGCGGCGTGTGGGAGTGCCCCGACCTGTTCCCGCTCGCGGTCGACGGGGATGCGGACCACATCAAGTGGGTCCTGGTCGTCAACATCAACCCCGGTGGCATCGCGGGCGGTTCGGCCGCCCAGTACTTCATCGGCGACTTCGACGGACAGCGGTTCACCGCCGAGGACGAGGGCCCCTACACTCCGCCCGCGGGAACGGTCGTACAGGACTTCGAGGACGCCGACTTCGGCGCCTGGGCCAGGACCGGCACGGCGTTCGGCGACGGACCGGCGGCCGGGACACTCCCCGGCCAGGGGCCCGTCGGCGGCTTCGACGGCAAGGGCCTGGCCAACAGCTTCCACGGCGGCGACGGCGCCACCGGCACCCTCACCTCACCCGCGTTCACCGTCGACAGCCCCTACCTGAACTTCAGGATCGGCGGCGGGCGGCACCCGCACGAGGCCGCAACCGTCCCGGAGCCCGGCCCCCTGCCCGCGGGCAGGATCCTCGCCGACTTCGAAGGCGGCGCCTACGGCGACTGGACGACGACCGGGGAGGCCTTCGGCGCCGCACCGGCCACCGGCACCCTCCCCGACCAGCAGGAGGTGTCCGGCTGGCTGGGCGACGGCCTGGTCAACACCTACCGGAACGGCGACGGCGCCACCGGCACCCTCACCTCACCCGAATTCACCATCGACGAGAGGTACGTCGACTTCCTCATCGGCGGCGGCGACCACCCCTCCGGCTCCGCCGACCCCACGGCCCTGGAACTCCTCGTGGACGGCCGTGTCGTGCGCAGCGCCACCGGGAGGAACGCCGAAGCCCTCACCAGGGCTTCCTGGGACGTCGGCGACCTCGTCGGCAAGACGGCCCGGATCAGGATCGTCGACGACAACACCGGAGGCTGGGGGCACCTCGACGTCGACCACATCGTGCTCTCCGACACCCGGGCCCTGCCGGTCTCACAGGAGACGTCCGTCAACCTGCTCGTCGACGGCCGCATCGTCCGCAGCGCCACCGGCTCCGACAGCGAGACCCTCGACTGGGCCTCCTTCGACCTGCGCCCCTACGCCGGGAAGAAGGCCCAGATCCAGGTCGTCGACCGGAACACCGCGGGCTGGGGCCACATCCTCGCCGACCGGTTCACCGCCGCCGACGAACCCGCCGAGTCCGTCGTGCAGCGCGCCGGCTGGGCCGACTACGGCAAGGACTACTACGCGGCCGTCTCCTGGGAGAACGCGCCGGGCGGCAAGCGCTACATGATCGGCTGGATGAACAACTGGGACTACGGCGGCGCCGTCCCCACCTCCCCCTGGCGCGGAGCGCAGAGCGCCCCCCGGGAGCTGGCCCTGCGCACCGTCGACGGCCGCGTCCGCCTGACCGGCAAGCCGGTGAAGGGCCTGGAGTCCCTCCGCCAGGGACGCCCGGCGACGGCGGACGGCGTCACCGTCGAGAGCACCGCGAAGCCCCTGATCGGTCCCGCGGCCGACGGCAAGGCACTCGACATCGAGGCGACCTTCTCGCTCGAGGACGCCGAACGCTTCGGCCTGAAGGTGCGCACCGGCGCCGCGGGCGAGGAGACCGTCATCGGCTACGACACCACGACACGCGAGCTGTACGTCGACCGCACCCGCTCCGGCGCCGTGGACTTCGACGGCTCCTTCCCCGGCGTGCAGCGCGCGCCACTACAGGCCGAGGACGGCAAGGTGACGCTGCGGATCCTCGTCGACTGGTCGTCCGTGGAGGTCTTCGGCGGCAGCGGCGAAGCGGTGATCACCGACCAGGTCTTCCCCGGCCCCGACAGCGAAGGCGTGCAGGTCTTCGCCGAGAACGGCTCGGTGAGACTGGACCGGGCCCGCGTCTGGCACCTCGCCTCCTACCGCGACTGAACCCCGCGTCGCTCGGCCGCCCTCGCCGAGCACGAACACGCCATGGTCGCCCGCGCCGCCGAGGTGGAGGCGAACGACGACGGCTTCCACGGGCTCGTGATCGACGACCGGGCGCCGTACGGCCTGCCGGCCCTGATGACGGGCGCCGGTGACTGACGGAGCGTCAATTCCTTTGCCACAGCCGGAGGTACGCGCTCCCACCTGACCCCGGGCCGCGTCCGACGGGTGCCGACGTCGTGGTTCCCGCGCCGCGGCCGTCCACGTCTCGCCGAAGTCCGCGCCGTGTCCGAGCGATCACCCCGCCGCGCGTGAGTACGCGTACTCACGCGC